>NZ_CEEDKW010000005.1:105346-198872 GCF_979255425.1 Staphylococcus sp. AC872 | reverse complement strand
TTTATGCATGAACTTTAGTTCATGTATACCGCTAAAGCTTAATTTGAACACATGAGTCAATACGCATGTGTAAGTCATCTACGCCTATATATGAATGTAACTTGACGTATATATCTATGTCCCAGCCTGTAATTATTTATGGAAATAAAAAAACACCCAATCTCCAAAGAGAAAGGGTGAAGAATATAAACATATTATCTTGAGTAGTACTCAACGATTAATTGTTCATTGATTTCAGCTGGTAACTCGCTACGTTCAGGGAAACGAACGAAAGTTCCTTTTAAGCTGTCTGCATCAAAGTTTAAATATTCAGGAACAAAGTTGTTGATTTCAACAGACTCAGTAATGATATTTAATTTTTGAGATTTTTCACGAACAGCGATTTCTTGACCAGGTTTTAATGAATATGATGGAATGTCTACACGACGGCCATCAACTTCGATATGACCATGGTTAACTAATTGACGTGCTTGACGACGAGTACGTGCTAAACCTAATGAGTAAACTACTGCGTCTAAACGACTAGCAAGTAAAATCATGAAGTTTTCACCATGTACACCGTATTGTTTAGCAGCGATGTCAAATGTGTTACGGAATTGACGTTCTGTCATTCCATATAAGTAACGTAATTTTTGTTTTTCACGTAATTGTAAACCATATTCTGATAATTTTTTACGTTGGTTTGGACCATGTTGTCCTGGTGCGTAAGGACGTTTTTCTAATTCTTTACCTGTACCGCTTAAAGAAATACCTAAGCGACGAGATTTTTTCCAGTTTGAACCTCTGAATCGAGCCATAATAAGACTCCTCCTTTTTCTTTTTTGTTGTTATGAATAAACAAAAAAGAGTGTTATATGCTTATTAAGATATGTTGTTTTATGTGTCTTCACCTTATAGCGACAGTTACACGGCACGTCCGCATTGGGAACAACATAGAGCTCAATAATATACAACTGCTATTTTCGTTAATTCACACAAACTTCATTGTAACAGTTTATGCGTAAGAGTCAATACTTTTAATTAAACTATTTAATTTGGTTTTCTATGATTGAAACCACTTTTTCTAATTCTTTGCGGTCTTCATCATTAAATCTGCTTTTTATTGGCGCATCAATATCTAAAACACCAATAATTTTATTGTCCTTATGTATTGGAATGACAATTTCAGAATTACTATTTGCATCGCAGGCAATGTGTCCAGGAAATTGGTGGACATCTTTAACAACTTGTGTTTCATTATTAGAGACTGCTGTACCACAAACTCCCTTACCAATTTGGATATGTACACAAGCAGGATGACCTTGGAAAGGACCTAAAATCAGTTCGTTATTTTCAATTAAGTAAAAACCAACCCAATTAACTTGGTCTAAGTGATCATTGAGAAGTGCAGATGTATTACTCAATATCGCTATTAAATTTGATTCATCCTCTATTAAGCTAATGAGTTGTTTTTGTAGTAAGTCATAATTTGTGTTTTTGATGTCTGACATAATGTCTCCCCTTAACCGTTATTTTATATAAGTATAAGGTGTTTAAAATATTCTATCAATAAATACATTTTCTGATTTAATGAGAAGACAAATTACGTTATAATATAGAGTGATAACATAGGAGGAGAAGTATATATGGTGTTATATATCATTTTAGCAATAATAGTTATAATATTGATTGCTGTGGGTATCATGTTCTATTTGCGATCGAATAAACGACAGCTCGTTGAAAAAGCTGAAGAACGTAAATTAGATATTGAAAAATTACCTTTTGATCAAAATATTAAAAAATTATCTAGTTTAAACCTAAAAGGTGAAACTAAAACGAAGTACGATGCAATGAAGAAAGACAACTTAGAAAATACTAATCAATACTTAGCTCCTGTTGAGGAAAAAATTCACAATGCCGAAGAACTTTTAGATAAGTTTAACTTTTCAGGTGCTCAAGCGGAAATTGATGATGCACATGAATTAATGGATCAATATGAAGCAAGTTATAATAATCAAGTTTCACAAGTTGATGAAATAGTTGCATTACATAAAGATAACGAATCATTATATGAAAAATGCAAAGTAGATCACCGCGAAATGAAGCGAGATATTTTAGCTAATCGTCACCAATACGGTGAAGCTGCTGGTCCATTAGAATCAGAAATTGAAAACTTTGAACCAAAGTTATCTCAATATGAAGTTTTAAAAGCAGACGGCAATTATGTTCAGGCGCATAACCATATTTCAGCGTTACATGAAGAAATGCAACAATTAAAAGAATATATGGAAGAAATTCCAGAATTAATTCGTGAAGCTCAAAAAGAACTTCCTGGTCAATTCCAAGATTTAAAATATGGTTGTAGAGATTTAAAAGTTGAAGGCTATGATTTAGATCATGTTAAAGTGGATGGCACTGTTCAAAGCCTTAAAACAGAATTGAGTTTCGTAGAACCAATGATTAGTAGATTGGAATTAAATGAAGCGAACGACAAACTTGAATATATCAATGATAAGTTAGATGAAATGTATGACTTAATCGAGCATGAAGTTAAGGCAAAGAATGAAGTTGAAGAAACTAAAGATGTTATCACCGATGACTTATTCAAAGCCAAAGATATGAATTATACATTAAAAACAGAAATTGAATATGTTCGTGAGAATTACTATATTAATGAATCAGATGTTCAAAGCGTCAGACAATTTGAAAATGAAATTCAAAATCTAATCTCAGTATACGATGAAATTCTTAAAGAAATGTCTAAATCCGCTGTTAGATACAGTGAAGTACAAGATAATTTACAATATTTAGAAGATCATGTAAGTGTGATTAATGAAAAGCAAGATAAATTACAAAACCATTTAATCCAATTACGTGAAGATGAAGCGGAAGCTGAAGATAACTTACTACGCGTACAATCTAAAAAAGAAGAGGTTTATCGACGCTTATTGGCTTCAAACTTAACAAGTGTGCCAGAACGCTTCATTATTATGAAGAATGAAATCGATTATGAGGTGCGTGAAGTTGATGAACAATTTAGTCAAAGACCAATTCACGTCAAACAATTAAAAGATAAAGTTGCTAAAATCGTCATTCAAATGAATACATTTGAAGATGAGGCGAACGATGTATTAATTAATGCAGTTTATGCTGAAAAATTAATTCAATATGGTAACAGATATCGTAAAGATCACCAAAGTGTTGATAAAAGCTTAAATGAAGCAGAACGTTTATTTAAAAACAATCGTTATAAGCGTTCTATTGAAATTTCAGAACAAGCACTTGAAAGTGTAGAACCCGGAATTACGAAACATATTGAAGAGCAAGTAATTAAATCATAACGATTTGAATTGATATCAAGACATGGTTTCCATTTTATTGGAAGTCATGTCTTTTATTTTTACAAAAAAATAGTATAATGCATGAGTATGCTTATTTAGAAAAGCTTTTTATTAGTTAAATAACGATATAATTATAGTTGAACTGAACAAATAATTCCGCATTGCATTCTCAAAATGTAAATAAACGATATTAAGAATATTTGGAAAGTAGTATATAGAATTAGCAAAGTAAAAAATGTAGAAAGTGAAGTGTTATCAGTGATTTATTTAGATAATGCAGCGACAACCAAAGTAGATCCAAGTGTCTTGAATTCATTTGTAAAGGTAAATGAAACACTTTATTATAATCCTAATAGTCCTCATCAAGCAGGCTTACAAGCAGAAAGATTATTGCAACAAGCGAAAGAACAAATTAATCAAGCACTTAGATTAAAAAACGCTTATGATATTATTTTTACAAGTGGTGCTACAGAATCTAATAATATAGCGCTAAAAGGAATAGCTTATCGCAAAAAAGATACAGCCAATGAAATCATTACATCAGTATTAGAACATCCTTCGGTATTAGAAGTAGTAAGATATTTAGCTGAAAAAGAAGGTTTCGTATTAAAATACGTCAATGTTAAATCAAATGGTCAGATAGATATTGAACATTTGAAATCCATCATGAATGAACGGGTAGGACTTGTGACATGTATGTATGTCAATAATATTATGGGGCAAATTCAACCAATACAACAAATTGTCAATGTGCTAAAAGATTACCCTAAAGTGCATTTTCACGTAGATGCAGTTCAAGCTTTAGGTAAAATACCATTAGATTTAGAAGGTATTGATAGTTTAAGTTTAAGTGGTCATAAATTTAACGGTTTAAAAGGACAAGGACTTTTAATCACAAGAACAGCACATAATATCGAACCCATTATACATGGTGGAGGACAAGAATTTGGTGTGCGCAGTGGTACAGTTAATTTACCTATGGCAGTATCTATGGTAAAAGCTATTAATAATGCAGTGAAACAGACGGATGAATTGCATCAGAAGTTGACGTCTTACCAACAACAAATTAGAGAGATGGTTCAATCTTATCCTGGTGTTAAAATAAACTCACCTAAAGATGCTGCTCCACAAATCATCAATATAGGATTTCCTGGCGTCAAAGGTGAAGTGTTAGTCAATGCATTCTCTAAACAAGATATTATGGTATCAACTACGAGCGCGTGCTCTTCAAAAAGAGGTAAGCTCAATGAAGTATTACTTGCAATGGGTATTTCAGAAAAACAAATTGAAGGAAGTATTAGGATATCAATGGGGCAAATGACTACACAAAAAGATATCGATAGCTTTAAAGAAAAATTTGAAATGATATATGAAGAAGTGAAGGAGTTGTTGAAGTAATGAAATATGACCATTTAATAGTTATATATGGTGAGTTAACACTTAAAGGTTCTAACCGTAAAAAATTTGTGAACCAATTAAAAACCAATGTGACACGAGCTTTAAAGCCCTTAGATGGATTCCATATTAAAGGTAAAAGAGATCGTATGTACATTGAGTTATTCGAAGAAGCGGACATTGATGAAATCATTCATCGATTATCCAAAGTCTATGGTATCAAATCAATAAGTCCAGTATTGAAAACAGAAAAGAATGATCAAGCCATGGCTGATGTCGCTGTACAATTAGCACAATCATTTGATAAGGGTTCAACATTTAAGATTGATGTTAAGCGATCAGATAAGTCCTATCCTAAAGATACTTATGAGCTACAACGAGAAATCGGTGGAGCGGTATTAAAAAATGTGGAAGGATTAACTGTAGATGTGAGACAACCACAACATGAAATTCGTGTAGAAGTACGTCTAGATGCAATCTATATATATGTGGAAGTCATTCAAGGATCTGGAGGTCTACCAGTAGGTACAGGCGGTAAGACCTTATTAATGTTATCTGGCGGTATAGATTCACCAGTTGCAGGTATGGAAGTAATGAAACGCGGCGTGACAATTGAAGCGATACATTTCCATAGTCCTCCATTTACGAGTGAAAAAGCTAAAGAGAAGGTAATAGAATTAACACGTATTATGTCTGAACGTGTTGGTCCAATTAAATTGCACATTGTACCTTTTACAGATTTACAAAAACAAATCAATAAGTCAGTTCATCCAAGATATACGATGACATCAACTCGTCGATTAATGATGAGAGTAGCAGATCAATTAGTCCATAAAATTGGCGCTTTAGGTATCGTTAACGGTGAAAACCTTGGGCAAGTAGCAAGTCAAACACTAAATAGTATGTATGCGATTAATCATGTTACATCAACACCAGTGTTACGACCTTTATTAACACTTGATAAGGAAGATATTGTAAAGAAAGCTAAAGAAATTGGTACATTTGAAGTTTCTATTCAACCTTATGAAGATTGTTGTACTATTTTTACACCTAAAAACCCAGTAACTGAACCAGACTTTAATAAAGTGATGGAATACGAAAGTGTGTTTAACTTTGATAGTATGGTAGATGATGCAGTTGAAAATATAGAAACAATTGTAGTAGATAAAAATTATAAATCTGAAAAAGATAAATCAACAGATGCTTTAATGGAAGATTTATTCTAATAAATAATCGCAAAGGGGTCATGACATGGATTGGGATATATATGTCATATTGATTATTGTTTTGTTTGGATTTTTAGCATCATTTATAGATTCAGTCGTTGGTGGTGGAGGATTAATTTCTACTCCAGCACTACTAGCAATAGGTCTCCCACCTGCTGTTGCATTGGGAACAAATAAATTAGCAAGTTCATTTGGGACGCTGACAAGTACTATCAAGTTTATTAGATCAGGTAATGTTGATTTAAAAATAGTGTCAAAATTGTTTCCATTTGTCCTAATAGCATCTTCAGGTGGTGCTTATTTAGCAACAATCCTACCTGCACACCTTTTAAAACCATTAATTATAGTTGCGTTGTCATTAGTATTTATTTATACGTTAGTTAAAAAAGATTGGGGTTCAATAAGAACATTCACCACCTTCACACCAATGAAAGCCGTGATGTTTTTCACAGCATATCTTATTATCGGTTTCTATGATGGGTTTATAGGCGGTGGTACAGGATCATTTATGTTATTTGTATTACTCATGTTTGGTTTTGATTTTTTAAGTGCAGCAGGCAATGCTAAAGTGCTTAATTTTGCATCCAATGTAGGGGCTTTAATACTATTTATGATATTAGGACAAGTTGATTATTTTTATGGACTAATTATGGCAGTCAGCATGATTATTGGTTCATACGTTGGTGCACAATTTGCTATAAGCAAAGGTGTAGGGTATGTTAAATTGCTATTTATAACAGTCACTGCAGTATTGATATTGAAAAATGCATATGACTACTTATTACCTATTTTCATAAATTAATATAATTAAAATAAAAGCAAATCTTTAATGAAGTTGATGTACTTAGACACTAGAACAATCAATTCATACAAAGGTTTGCTTTTTTATTAACAAATTGTAAGTTATTAAGTCAAAAATCATTTATCAATATATATAATGAATTTTTAAGATATAAAAGTTTAAAATTGAATTTGGTCATATTGATGTCGTATGATATTAATGGATGAAAAATATAAATAGGAGGTCATATTTATGACTGAAATTACATTTAAAAATAACCCGGTAACATTATCAGGACAACAAGTGAATGAAGGAGATGTTGCCCCAAATTTCACAGTACTAGATAACGATTTAAATCAAAAATCTTTAGATGACTATGCTAATAAGAAAAAATTGATTAGTGTTGTTCCATCAATCGATACTGGTGTATGTGATCAACAAACACGTAAATTTAATGAAGAAGCATCACAAGAAGATGGTGTTGTATTAACAATTTCAGTTGACCTACCATTTGCACAAAAAAGATGGTGTGCATCTAATGGCTTAGATAATGTAGTGACATTAAGCGACCATAGAGATTTATCATTTGGTGAAAACTTTGGTGTAGTTATGGAAGGAATGCGATTATTAGCGCGCTCCGTTTTCGTACTAGATCAAGACAACAAAGTGGTATATAAAGAAATTGTAAGTGAAGGTACAAACTTCCCAGATTTCGAAAAAGCTTTAGAAGCATATCAAAATTTATAAATTGAGATTTACAACTATTTGTCTAAAGGTGGAAACTTTTAGAATATAGTGTGAGAAATAAGCATCCATTGTTTTAACAAGTGATAATATGACAGCAACTGATTTCACTATGAAAGCGATGGATGCTTTTTATAGAGAGGGATTTAAATGGCAGAAGAAAATACGATTATGGAAAGATTATTCCATCATTTAGATGAAAAAGCGAAGACTTTAAACCAAGAAAATGGGCAAAGTTTTATAGAAAATCTAGGACTAGCGATGGAAGATATCTATACTAATCAACGAGAAATGTTAGAACAAGCTACACTTCAAGATAGAAGAAAGGCATTCCAATTTGCATATTTAAGTTTAATGCAAGAGGAAAATATACAGGCTAATCATCAAATTACACCAGATTCAATCGGTTTGATTTTAGGATTTTTAGTACAACGATTTACACAAGATAAAGAAGAGTTGCATGTTGTTGATATTGCAAGTGGTGCAGGCCATTTAAGTGCTGCTGTTAAGGAAGTATTAACTGAGACGACTATTATGCATCATCTTATTGAAGTAGATCCAGTGCTTTCTAGAGTGAGCGTCCATCTTGCAAATTATTTGGAAATACCTTTTGATGTATATCCACAAGATGCAATTATGCCATTACCATTAGAAGAATCTGATATTGTCATTGGTGATTTACCGATTGGCTATTATCCAGTAGACGAACGTAGTAAAGAAATGAAATTAGGTTTCGAAGAGGGGCATAGTTACTCCCATTACTTACTAATTGAACAAGCTGTTAATGCATTAAAAGGGGCAGGATATGCATTTTTAGTTGTTCCTAGTGAGTTGTTCTCAGGAGAACATGTGAAACAGTTAGAAAAATTCATTACTACAGAAACAGAAATGCAAGCATTTTTAAATCTACCACCTACGTTATTTAAAAATGAAAAAGCACGAAAATCTATACTTATATTACAGAAGAAAAAAGCAGAAGTAACAAAACCAGTTGAAGTGTTCTTAGCGAATATACCTGATTTTAAAAATCCACAACAATTCCAAGGTTTTATTACTGAATTAAATCAATGGATGGACACAAATCATACAAAAAAATAATCTGTAACAGTATAGAATTCAAACTGTATTAATGATAAAATAAAATGTGAAAAATATAACTAAACAAATGATGGAGGACAAAATCTTATGTCAAAATTAATTTTGGCGATTAATGCTGGTAGTTCATCTTTGAAATTCCAGCTTATTAGAATGCCTGAAGAAAAAACAGTAACAAAAGGCGTAGTAGAAAGAATTGGTATGGACGATTCTATTTTTACAATTCTTGTTGAAGGGGAAAAATTAACTGAAGTCAGAGATATTAAAGATCATGAAGAAGCAGTTAACTTGATGTTAGAGAAATTTAAAGAACATCACATTATCGAAGATATCAATGAGATTCAAGGTACAGGTCACCGAGTAGTGCACGGTGGTGAAACATTCCCTAAATCAGTAGTTGTGACTGATGAAGTTGAACAGCAAATTGAGGCATTAAGTGAACTAGCACCATTGCATAACCCTGCCAATTTAATGGGTATTAGAGCATTTAGAAAGTTATTACCTGATATCCCACACGTTGCTGTTTTTGATACATCTTTCCACCAAACTATGCCTGAACAAGCATATTTATATAGCTTGCCATATCGTTATTATGAAGATTATGGTATCCGTAAATATGGTTTCCATGGCACTAGTCATAAATATGTATCACGACGTGCTGCAGAAATATTAGGTAAACCAATTGAAGATTTACGTATTATTTCATGTCATATTGGTAACGGTGCTTCAATCGCTGCTATTGATGGCGGAGAGTCAATTGATACGTCAATGGGATTCACACCATTAGCAGGTGTTACTATGGGTACACGTTCAGGTAACTTAGATCCAGCTTTAATTCCATATATTATGGAAAAAACTGGTAAAAATGCTGATGAAGTACTTAATATCTTAAATAAAGAATCTGGTTTATTAGGTATTACTGGTACTTCAAGTGACTTACGTGATTTAACGGAAGAAGCTAAACATGGTCGTCATAGAGCGCGTGTAGCACTTGATTTATTTGCTTCTAAAATTCATAAATACATCGGTTCATATGCCGCAAGAATGCACGGTGTAGATGTCATTGTATTTACAGCAGGAATAGGTGAAAACTCTCATATTATTCGTGGTAAAGTATTAGAAGGCTTAGAATTTATGGGCGTTTATTGGGATCCTAAGAAAAATGAAAACCTCCATGGTGAAGAAGGAGATATTAACTATCCACATTCACCTGTTAAAGTACTTGTAGTACCTACAGATGAAGAAGTAATGATATCTAGAGATGTTATTAAATATGGTGGTTTAGAAACTGAAGAAACATCTTCAGATGAAAACGTTGAATCAAAATAGAAATTGCATAAAAAGGAGCGACATTGTCGTTCCTTTTTTTAGTTTGAAGAGATAATCAGATTTCGTATAGTGAAAGAACAGATAATTTAAATTAAATATTACGAAAAATAGAAGCAAACTTAAACAACATATTAAAAGGCCAGTAAATGATCTCATTTACTGGCACAAAAATGATTATTTCAATCACTATTTTTATTATTAATTAATTTGAATATCTTTCACGTAATTGTGGTGTAGCAACTTGAGGTTGGAAATCATTTGGCATTTCTTCAGTTCTTACTACTAGTACGTCACATGGTGCGTGTCTAACGATGGCTTCAGAAACAGAGCCTACGATAAAACGCTCAACGGCATTAAGACCTGACGTACCACTCATAATTAAGTCTGCACCAACTTCAGGTGCGATTTTTTTAGGGATAATTGCTTTTGGTGAACCAAATTCTAAACGCGTTTCAACGTTTGTAACACCAGCATTTGTAGCAACTTCTTTATAACCATTTAATAACTCTTCAGAGAAGTGTTTTGATTTTTCAGTAAATTGAGCATCATATACCTCATAAGAAGAATAAGTTCTTGAATCAATGACATTCACAATTGTTAGTTTAGCATCGTTACGTTTTGCTACGCCAACTGCTTTATTAAATGCCCATTCTGCTTCGTGTGAACCGTCGACTGCGATTAAAATATTTTTGTAAGTAATCATCGTCAGTACCCCTTTCGTCTTTTCTTACTTATATATTACCACATTTTTCAGAAAATATTACTCTAAAAATTAACATTTTTGTGTATTTTTGTAGGCGCTTTCATTTGTGTTTTAGTAGGCTTTCGCGTTACTATAATGGAGGAGGTGTGTGGAATGAAAATAGGTATTCCTAAAGAGATAAAAAACAATGAAAACAGAGTAAGTCTATCACCAAGCGGTGTACATGCCTTGGTTGAACAAGGACACACTGTTTTAGTTGAAACTAATGCTGGAATGGGCTCATACTTTGAAGATATAGATTATAAAGAAGCAGGAGCTGACATTGTTTCAGAAGCGTCACAAGTCTGGGATGTTGATATGGTCGTTAAAGTTAAAGAACCATTAGAAGAAGAATATCAATATTTCAAAGAGGGGCTAATTTTATTCACTTATTTACATTTAGCAAATGAAGAAAAACTTACACAAGCACTTGTAGATAATAAAGTGATTGGTATTGCTTATGAAACAGTACAATTGCCAGATCGATCATTACCATTGTTAAGTCCGATGAGCGAGGTTGCAGGTAGAATGGCAACACAAATCGGTGCTGAATTTTTACAAAAATTTAATGGTGGAATGGGTATCTTACTTGGTGGTGTACCAGGTGTACCTAAAGGTAAAGTAACAATTATTGGTGGAGGCCAAGCAGGTACAAATGCAGCTAAAATTGCATTAGGTTTAGGTGCTGATGTAACTGTATTAGACGTCAATCCTAAACGTTTACAAGAGTTAGATGATCTATTTAATGGTAGAGTGCATACCATTATGTCTAACCCATTAAATATTGAAATGTATGTTAAAGATAGTGATTTAGTAATAGGGGCAGTATTAATTCCTGGCGCTAAAGCACCAAATCTTGTAACAGAAGATATGATTAAACAAATGAAAAATGGTTCTGTAATTGTAGATATCGCAATTGACCAAGGTGGTATTTTTGAAACAACAGATAAAATTTCAACACATGATGATCCAACATATATCAAACATGGCGTTGTTCATTATGCAGTTGCTAATATGCCTGGTGCAGTACCACGTACATCTACATTAGCATTGAATAATGCTACATTACCTTTTGCTCAGATATTAGCAAACAAAGGCTATAGAGAGGCATTTAAATCTAACCATGCTTTATCTTTAGGTTTAAATACGTATAAAGGTCATGTAACACATCAAGGTGTTGCAGAAGCATTCAATATGAAATACACAACTGTTGAAGATGCATTAAAATAATCCAAAATCTTCAAAATATAAATAACGCCCTCAAATGTATCCAACTCATTTGAGGGCGTTAATAATATTTAAGACAGAATTATTTTTCGTAATGCGTTAAGATTTCACAACCGCTATCTGTAACTAAGATATCATCTTCAATACGAACACCAGCAACACCAGGAACGTAAATACCAGGTTCAATGGTAATGACCATTCCCGCTTCTAAAACATTATCGTTAGTGCTAGAAACATCTTGGTATTCATGTTCTTCTAAGCCTAAACCATGACCAAGACGATGAGGGAAGTAGTCGCCATAGCCCGATTGATCAATAATATCTCTCGCGATTTTATCTATTTCTTTTAATTTAACACCTGGACGAATAGCATCAATTGCTGATTTTTCAGCATCAAGAACAATATTATATATATCTAATGCTTCTTTGCTAGGTGTACCATATTGTACTGTTCTAGTCATGTCACTACAATAGTGATTATAGATGACACCTAAATCGAAGAGAACTAGCTCATTATTTTGTAATTGACGATTACCTGGAACACCATGTGGTGAAGCAGCGTGATCGCCAAATAATACCATAGTGTCAAAGCTCATTTCATTCACACCATATTTCTTAATTTCATTTTCAATATGATTTACAACTTCACGTTCACTGATTCCTTCTTTTAAATAGTTCACACCGATTTCAATACATTTATCTGCTAAATGAGCAGCATGCTTAATTTTTTCAATTTCATCAATTGACTTGATATTTCTTAAATTTTTAATTGTTTGGTCGATATCACCATATTGTTCAACATGAAATGCTTGTGTTATTTCACGTTGGCGTTTAACTGTTAAATGCTCACTTTCGATAAGCATATGTTGAAATGATTGTTGGTATAAATCGAAAGGATTTTCAGTGTCTAAATAACCTATAATTTGACCGTCAAAAGGAGATGCTTTAACTTCTTCAACTTCCATTTTAGGACAGAATAACACTGTTTCACCACTAGCTTGAATTAATAATGCAAATAATCTTTCGTGTGGTTCGCTACGATAGCCAGTAAAGTAATAGATGTTTAGTGGTGTAGTAATCCAAGCAGCATCAGCATTTTCTTTTTGTAGATAATTAATAATTTCATTGATTTTTGTCATGAAGTTTTTCCTCCTTAAAATGATTAACTTAATTTTATGCTAAAAAACAACATATTTCAAAGTTTGAATCATTCCTTTACTTTCGTGTTATAAAACATAGTTGCTAGGGTATAATAAGCATATAAACGATTAGGAGGGCTAAGATAATGAAACTTTCATTTCATGGTCAATCAACAATTTATTTTGAAGGAAACGGTAAAAAAGTCATTGTAGATCCTTTTATTTCAGGAAATGATAAATGTGATTTAGATGAACAAAGATTAGATGTAGATTATATTATTTTAACTCATGGTCATGAAGACCACTTTGGCGATGTAGTAGAATTAGCTAATAGAAATCACGCTACAGTTATCGGTTGCGCAGAAATTGCTGGATATTTAAGCACTTATCATGGTGTAGAAAATGTAAGAGGTATGAACATTGGTGGTAAAGCTGAATTAGATTTCGGTAGCGTTAAATACGTACAAGCTTTCCATAGTTCAAGTTATACACATGAAAATGGTATTCCTGTATATTTAGGTATGCCAATGGGTGTTGTAATTGAAGCAGAAGGTAAAACTATTTACCATACAGGAGATACAGGTCTATTTAGTGATATGGAATTAATAGCTAAACGACATCCTGTAGATGTATGCTTTATCCCAATTGGTGATAATTTCACAATGGGCATAGATGATGCAGCTTATGCTATAAATGAATTCATTAAGCCTAGCATTTCAGTACCAGTTCATTACAATACTTTCCCATTAATTGAACAAGATCCAGAGCAATTTAAAGATGCAGTTAAAGTAGGGGAAGTTCAAATATTAGAGCCAGGACAAGAGGTTCAATTCTAGTCAATTTTGTCGGAGCAGGACGGAAATAAATTTTATTAAAATGTTATTTCCGTCCCGCTCTTATTTTTCAGTAAATAAAAAACACTAATTATCTAGTAAAGACGAGTAAGTCTTTATAGATAACTAGTGTAAATGAGTTAAGTAAGATATTATTTTACGATAAGCACAGGGATAGTTGCTCGTTTAGCAACTTTGTGACTTACGCTACCAAGAACGAATTTTTTCTTTTCTTCAGCTTTGCGGTTACTTAAAACCACGATTTCATATTTACCGCTATTTGCATGTTTGAGCAGTTCTTCTTTAGCATTACCACGAACAATAATTTGATCGTAATCAATACCATAGCTTTCTAATATGTTACGTGTTTTTTCTAAACGTTTACTACGTTCTTCGGTAATTTTGTCTAAATGAACACCAGCTTTGATAGATGCTTGAGCATCTTGTTCATTAATAGCATTTAAAATAGTGACTACCGCGTCATCTGCAGCAAGTTTAGATACTTCTTCTAAAGCTTTTTCATTTTTTAATTGAGTGTCTACACCTAGTAAAATCTTTTTATACATAAGTCCACCCCTCCTCAATTCCATTCTAATAAAAAAAGATGGATATTTCCATTTAAATTAAAAGGTTTTTTAATAAAATTACCATTTTACAAAAGTTGTAAATTTAATATTAGGGTTTTGAATATTTAGGAGTGTGCGTCAATGACTTTTTTTGATTAAAAAGTTATAATAGGCATAACATTGTTCTAAGAAGAGGTAACGTAATGACTAAACATGAACAAATTTTAAAACATATTGAATCATTAGCAATTGGTTCAAAAATTTCAGTTAGAAAAATCGCCAAAGATTTAGCTGTTTCTGAAGGTACAGCCTATAGAGCAATTAAGGATGCGGGGCAGATAGGATTAGTTACAACTATTGATAGAGTGGGGACCGTTAGGATTGAAAAACGAAATCGAGATGAAATAGATAATTTAACATTTAATGAAATTGCCAATATTGTTGAAGGCCAAATTAT
Organism: Staphylococcus sp. AC872; assembly: GCF_979255425.1. NCBI lineage: Bacteria > Bacillati > Bacillota > Bacilli > Caryophanales > Staphylococcaceae > Staphylococcus > Staphylococcus sp. AC872. The sequence goes on along the minus strand of NZ_CEEDKW010000005.1, from coordinate 184,019 downwards.
TGCCGGTAAGAATGGCGTCAATAAAACAGTCTCAAACTTTGCCATTGGTGCTATGGAATTAAGTGATATCTTAAGATATATTGGACCACAAACTTTATTAATTATAGGAAATAGAAGAAATGTACAACTCGAAGTATTGAAACGTGGTACAGCCATTTTAATTACAGGTGGATTTCAGCCAACAAAAGAAGTCATTCAGTATGCTGATGAGCATGACTTACCAGTATTATCATCTAGCTATGATACGTTCTTAGTTGCAAATATTATTAACCGCGCTATGTTCAATCAAAAAATCCGGAAAGAAATTTTAGTGGTAGAAGATATTGTGAAACCAATAAACGAACTTTCTGTATTATTAAACACGATGACTTTGGATGATTATAAACAAATCGCGAATGAAACAGGTCATACACGTTTTCCTGTTGTGAATAAAGATTACAAGTTAGTAGGTATAGTAACCAGTAGAGAAATTATTAATATGAGCGACAATGATATGATTGAAGATGTTATGACGAAACATCCAATTAGTGTTAAATTGTCAAACACAGTCGCGAGTTGTGCACATTTATTAATCTGGGAAGGTATTGAATTACTACCAGTTACTGATAATAATAAAAAAGCAGTCGGCGTTATCAATAGACAAGATGTATTGAAATCTATGCAATTATTAGGGAGACAACCACAAATTGGTGAAACGATTAATGATCAAATTGCCAAACATATAACTATTAATCATGATGGTATTCAAACTGATGTATCCCCATTATTAACTAATCATTATGGTACTTTAAGTAAAGCAGTATTTGTAGGAATCATTGAAGAAACTTTACGTCATGAGATGAGAAAATATAAAAAGGGTAATGTGATGATAGAAAGCTTAAATATCATTTACTTGAAAACAGTGCCGATTGAAACGGGTATTGATGTTAAATATGAAATGCTTGATGTAGGGAGATACTTTGCTAAATTAGAAGTGACGATGTACTGTCAGAATGAAAAAGTAGCGATTGCATCAGTTATATGTCAAATGTTTGAGGGATACTAATCAAAGATAAACTAGAGGAGTTAATAAAATGGAAACACTAATGAACGATATAATGAAAGAAATTGAATCAAATGAAACAATAATTATTCATCGACATGTAAGACCCGACCCAGATGCATATGGTTCACAATTAGGTTTGAAATATTATTTACAACTTAAATTTCCTGATAAACATATATTTGCAGTGGGTGAGGAAGAAGCGTCACTTAATTTTATAGGGACATTTGATCACGTAGAGGACAACACTTATAAAGAAGCGCTTGTAATCGTATGTGATACTGCGAATGCGCCACGTGTGGATGACCAAAGGTTTAAATTAGGAAAGAAAGTATTGAAGATTGACCATCACCCAGCAGTAGATCAATACGGTGATATTAATTTAGTTAATACAGATGCTTCTTCTACAAGTGAGATCATTTACGATATGATTTCTCATTTCAATGATGAAAGTATCATTAATGAAGATGTCGCACGTGTACTATATCTAGGTATTGTAGGAGATACTGGCCGCTTCTTATTCGGTAATACAACACAACATACAATGGAAGTTGCAGGAAAACTACTTGGTTTCCCATTTGATCATAATGCTGAGCTCAATAAAATGTCTGAAAAGGACCCTCGCTTAATGCCATTTCAAGGTTATGTACTACAAAATTTCGAATTGCATAGTGATGGCTACTGCCAAGTCAAAATTACTAAAGATGTATTAGAGCAATATAAAATTAAAGCAAATGAAGCATCTCAATTTGTAAATACAGTAGCAGATATTCAAGGACTTAAAATCTGGATGTTTGGTGTAGACGAAGGAGATCAAATTCGATGTCGTTTACGCTCTAAAGGGCAATATGTCATTAATGATATAGCAAATGATTTTGGTGGTGGCGGTCATCCTAATGCCTCAGGTGTCTCAGTATATAGTTGGGAAGAATTTGATGCATTAGCACACGCTTTACGTCAAAAGCTTAATTAAATAAAAAAAGAAAGGAGTCATACAAACATGGTTGCATATTTAAATATTCATACGTCATACGATTTATTAAATTCTAGCTTAAGAATATCGGATGTCGTTAAAAAAGCTAAGAACGAAGGCATTGAACACCTTGCAATCACAGATACTAATGTTTTGTATGGCTATCCTAAATTTTATGATGCGTGTTTAGAAGCGGGGATACACCCCGTTTTTGGTATGACCGTCTATTTAACTGATGGGTTGTATCAATTGGAGACTGTACTATTGGCACAAAATAATGATGGCTTAAAAGATTTATATCAATTATCATCAGCGATTAAAATGAAAGAAAAAGAAGATATTCCTATTGAGTGGTTGAAACGTTATGCAAATCATCTCGTCATCATATTTAAAAGTGCCGAAGAACATCATTTACAATTTATTGATGCTTTTAATGATAAAGAACATGTCTATCTTAACCAAGATTGTATTGCGATTAATCATAGATCGTTTGTTTGGTTGAATACCATGCGTTATTTAAATAATGAAGATGCCGATACGATTTCAGCACTTCAAGCCATTAAAGAAAATAGTAAATTAGATTTAGTAGCTGAACAAGAAGATTACCATGAACATGTATTTAATAAAAATGAACTTCGAAATTTGGAATGTAGTGACGAATTAATTGTTAATACTGACAAAATTGCACAAATGTGTACCGCAGAGTTAAATTATCATCAATCTTTATTACCTCAGTTCCAAACGCCTAATGGTGAAACTTCTAAAATATACTTATGGCAGAAACTTGAAGATCAGTTAAATCATTTAAATTTGAAACAACCAGAATATTGGAAAAGATTAAAACATGAGTATGACATTATCACAAATATGGGCTTTGAAGATTATTTCTTAATCGTAAGTGATTTAATTCATTATGCTAAAACACATGATGTGATGGTTGGACCAGGGCGTGGATCTTCAGCAGGCTCATTGGTAAGTTATCTACTTGGTATTACAACAATAGATCCTATAAGATTTAATTTACTTTTTGAACGTTTTTTAAATCCCGAACGAGTAACGATGCCTGATATTGATATTGATTTTGAAGATACACGACGTGAAAAAGTCATTCAATATGTTCAAGAAAAATATGGTCAATTACATGTTTCCGGAATTGTAACATTTGGTCATTTACTTGCAAGAGCTGTTGCACGAGACGTGGGACGTATTATGGGGTTTGATGAAATAACGCTAAATGAAATTTCTAAATTAATCCCACATAAATTAGGAATCACTTTAGAAGAAGCTTATCAAAATGATGAATTCAAACAATTTGTTCATCGTAATTATCGTCATGAACGATGGTTTGAAATATGTAAAAAGTTAGAAGGTCTACCAAGACATACGTCAACTCACGCAGCAGGGATTATTATTAATGATCATGCTTTGTATGAGTATGCACCTTTGACCTTAGGAGATACAGGATTACTAACACAATGGACAATGACTGAAGCTGAACGCATTGGTTTATTAAAAATTGACTTTTTAGGTTTAAGAAATCTATCCATCATTCATCAAATTATCAATCAAGTTAAAAAGGATTTGAATATCAACATTGAAATAGAACGTATACCTTTTGACGATCCAAAAGTTTTTGAATTATTGTCTCAAGGAGATACGACTGGTATTTTCCAATTAGAGTCAGATGGCGTACGCCGAGTATTGAAAAAGTTAAAACCTGAACATTTCGAAGATATCGTTGCTGTTACTTCGTTATATAGACCTGGACCTATGGAAGAAATTCCAACTTATATTACACGAAGACATGACCCATCAAAAGTTGAATATTTACACAAAGACTTAGCACCTATTTTGAAAAATACCTATGGCGTTATTATTTATCAAGAGCAAATTATGCAAATCGCTAGTCAATTTGCCAACTTTAGTTATGGTGAAGCAGATATTTTAAGACGTGCAATGAGTAAAAAGAATAGAGCCGTACTTGAAAGTGAAAGACAGCACTTTGTTGATGGTGCTAAACAAAATGGCTACGACGAATATATGAGTAAACAAATTTTTGATTTAATATTAAAATTTGCTGATTATGGTTTTCCTAGAGCACATGCAGTTAGTTATTCGAAAATCGCTTATATAATGAGTTATTTAAAAGTGCATTATCCTAATTATTTCTATGCCAATATATTAAGTAATGTAATTGGCAGTGAGAAAAAAACAGCTGCTATGATTGATGAGGCTAAACATCAGAGTATTACGATACTACCACCCAATATAAACGAAAGTCATTGGTTCTATAAAGCAACAAGCGATGGTATCTATTTATCACTAGGTGCTATTAAAGGTGCGGGATATCAAAGTGTGAAACTGATCGTAGACGAAAGATATCAAAATGGTGACTTTAAAGATTTCTTTGATTTTGCAAGACGATTACCTAAAAGAGTAAAAACCCGAAAATTATTAGAATCTTTAATTTTAGTGGGTGCCTTTGATATATTCGGTAAAAATCGAGCTACTTTATTACATTCAATTGACCAAGTCATTGATCAAGTAACCGATATAGAACAAGATGATATGTTATTCGATTTCTTCACACCAAAACAATCTTATGAAGAAAAAGAAGAATTACCAGATCAATTAATAAGTGAATATGAAAAAGAATACTTAGGATTTTATATCTCTAAGCACCCTGTAGAGAAAGAATTTAACAAGAAACAATATTTAACGATATACAAATTAAGTAATGCCAAAAACCATCAGCCTATTTTAGTGCAGTTTGATCAAATTAAACGAATTAGAACAAAGAATGGTCAAAATATGGCATTCGTAACCTTGAATGATGGTATTCATTTACTGGATGGCGTCATATTTCCAAATCAATTTAAAAAATATGAACTTGATATATCTGAGGAACAAATTTATGTCGTTCAAGGAAAATTCGATAAACGAAATGGAAAAACGCAGTTGATTATCAATGATATTTATACAGAGGAAGCATTTGAATCATTGAAATTGAACCAAACCAAACAAATTATTGTTAGAAAAGTTGATCAAGTTGAAGGGTTCTATCAATATTTAGATCAGGAAAATATAGATCAATCCATTGAGGTTTTATCATTCAATGATCAAACAAATGAAATGTCAAGATTAGGTTATATTAAGAAAAATTCAGCTTTTTTAACTGATTTAGTTAAGTTATTTAAACCAAGTGATATCCGTTTTGTATAACTTTTATCTAGAATTGAATTGTGATATAGTAAACTGATGATTTATATTTTAATCATCAGTTTATTTTTATAATTGTTTTTTGTTCTATTTGTTTGTAAATGTCATTATCTTATTCATTGATTAATGATAAAATATGAATGATCAGCAGAAAAAATAATTATAAAAGTAGTGACTGATAATTAAATCATTGCTAGTTTTAATTCACTCTAGAACCTGTAGGTAAGCAATTCATTATTATTAGAATGTGAAAACGTATTATAATAATAAACGAATGATAACTAGCATCATCTAATTCTTATAACTAAATAAATAGGGGTTGATTTTTGATGTCTTTAAGAGACGAAGCACTAGAAATGCATAAAGAAAACCAAGGTAAATTAGAAGTAACACCTAATGTTAAAGTTACTAATAAAGAAGAATTAAGTTTAGCCTATTCACCAGGTGTTGCTGAACCATGTAAAGAAATTCATGAAGATGAAAGAAAAGTATATGACTATACAATTAAAGGTAATACAGTAGCGGTAGTTACTGATGGAACAGCAGTATTAGGTTTAGGGAACATTGGCCCGGAAGCTAGTATTCCTGTTATGGAAGGTAAAGCTGTATTATTTAAAAGTTTTGCTGGTGTGAATGGTGTGCCTAATGCACTTGATACAACAGATACTGAGGAAATTATTAATACAGTTAAATTAATCCAACCCAATTACGGTGGTATAAACTTAGAGGATATCTCAGCACCACGTTGCTTTGAAATTGAAGAACGATTGAAAAAAGAAACAAATATTCCGGTTTTCCATGACGATCAACATGGAACAGCAATAGTCACAATGGCAGGATTAATCAATGCTCTTAGAATAGTTGATAAAGATTTATCAGATATCAAAGTAGTTCTAAATGGAGCAGGTGCAGCAGGAATAGCTATTGTGAAGCTATTATATTCTTATGGTGTTAGAAATATGGTTATGTGTGATTCAAGAGGTGCTATATTTGAAGGCAGAAGCTATGGCATGAATGATACGAAAGAATATGTCGCTAAATGGACAAACAAAGATAAAACTGAAGGCGAGCTTAGCGAAGTCATTAAAGATGCTGACGTATTTATAGGTGTATCTATAGCAGATTTACTTTCTAAAGAAATGGTAGAGAGTATGGCCAAAGATCCAATTATATTTGCAATGGCAAATCCTAATCCTGAAATCAATCCGAACGATGCTAAAGACGCTGGTGCCAAAGTTGTTGGAACTGGACGTTCAGATTATCCAAACCAAATTAATAATGTATTAGCTTTCCCAGGTATATTTAGAGGTGCATTGGATACTGAAGCAACCCATATTAATGAAGAAATGAAAAAAGCTGCAGTAGAAGCAATTGCAGACTTAATCGACAGTAAAGAATTAGAACTGAATTATTGCATTCCTGGACCATTTGACAAACGTGTTGCACCATCTGTAGCTCGCGAAGTTGCCAAAGCGGCGATGGAATCAGGAGTAGCTCGAATTGAAGTTAATCCACAAGATGTGTATGATAAAACAATGAAATTAACAGACTTAAAATAATATTGATAAATATATTCATATAGAATATTATATTTGGATGAAGTTTAAATATAACGACATTTATAACGTGTAGGTTACAAATGTCGTTATAGTACTTTATCACTATACATAATTATAAATGCTTCATGAGTATAAATTTAATCCTTATAAAGGTCAGAGGTTTTTGGAGGTTTTCCTATGTTTAAAGATTTTTTTAATCGAACAAAGAAAAAGAAATATCTAACAGTTCAAGATTCTAAACAAAATGATGTGCCAGCAGGAATCATGACTAAATGTCCTAAATGCAAAAAGATCATGTATACCAAAGAATTAGATGAGAACCTAAATGTATGCTTTAATTGTGACCATCATATTTCATTATCTGCGTACAAAAGAATCGAAGCGATTTCGGATGAAGGTACATTTAATGAATTTGATAAAGGCATGACATCTGCTAATCCTTTAGATTTTCCTGGATACATTGAAAAGATTGAAAAGGATCAGAAAAAGACAGATCTAAATGAAGCAGTTGTTACTGGAACTGCTAAATTAGAAGGAATTGAATACGGTGTAGCAGTAATGGATGCACGATTTAGAATGGGTAGTATGGGATCAGTTGTAGGTGAAAAAATTTGTCGAATTATTGATTATTGTACTGAACATCGTTTGCCGTTTATTTTATTCTCTGCTAGTGGTGGCGCTCGTATGCAAGAAGGTATTATTTCATTAATGCAAATGGGTAAAACGAGTGTGTCATTAAAAAAACATTCTGACGCAGGATTATTATATATTTCATATATCACGAATCCTACAACTGGTGGCGTGTCTGCAAGTTTTGCATCAGTTGGCGATATTAATTTAAGTGAACCCAAAGCATTAATTGGTTTTGCTGGACGACGTGTTATTGAACAAACCATTAATGAAAAATTACCTGAGGATTTCCAAACTTCAGAATTTTTATTAGAACATGGTCAACTCGATAAAGTGATACATCGTAAAGATATGAGAACAACACTTGCAAATATATTAAATCTACATCAAGAGGTGAAAAGCTAATGCTTGATTTTGAAAAGCCACTTTTTGAAATTAGAAAGAAAATTGATTCGTTGAAAGAATCTCAAGAAAAGAATGATGTTGATTTACAAGAAGAAATCGATATGCTTGAAGCTTCTTTAGAACGTGAAACAAAAAAGGTTTATACAAATTTAAAACCATGGGATAGGGTACAAATAGCTAGATTACAAGAAAGACCAACATCCTTAGACTATATTCCTATGATATTTGATTCTTTTATAGAATTACATGGAGATCGTAACTTTAGAGATGATCCAGCTATGATTGGCGGTATTGGTTATTTAAACGGTAAAGCAGTTACTGTTGTTGGCCAACAACGTGGTAAAGATACTAAAGACAATATATATCGCAATTTTGGTATGGCTCATCCAGAGGGATACCGAAAAGCATTAAGACTTATGAAACAGGCTGAAAAGTTTAATCGACCAATATTCACATTTATTGACACGAAAGGTGCATACCCTGGTAAAGCAGCTGAAGAAAGAGGTCAAAGTGAATCGATTGCCACTAATTTAATAGAAATGGCTTCTTTAAAAGTACCTGTCATTGCAGTCGTTATTGGTGAAGGTGGAAGTGGTGGTGCCCTTGGTATTGGTATTGCTAACAGAGTATTAATGCTTGAAAACAGTACATACTCTGTAATTTCTCCAGAAGGTGCAGCAGCATTACTATGGAAAGATAGTAATTTAGCTAAAATTGCTGCAGAAACAATGAAAATCACAGCACATGACTTACATGAATTAAATGTAATAGATGATGTGATTAATGAGCCACTTGGCGGTGCACATAAAGAAATAGAAGTTCAAGCACAATCTATTAAAGATGCGTTTGTTGCTCATTTAAATGAATTAGAACAACTTGATAAAGAACAATTAGCTGAAGATCGCTTTAATAAATTTAGAAATATTGGTTCTTTTATAGAATAAGAGGAATAGAGTAGTAGTCATTTTATAGACTATTGCTCTATTTTTATTATCGTTAAAATAAAAGTCATAATTAAAAACGTTTACATCAATATAAGTCCTTTCTTTTGATGGAAGTAGTAAAAAATTTGTGGTAATTTAGAGTTGAAGATAAATCTAGTTATAGAAAGGTATGTCGTCATGAAGAAAATTGCAGTTTTGACTAGCGGTGGAGATTCACCGGGGATGAATGCTGCCGTTAGAGCAGTTGTACGTACAGCAATTTACAATAATATTGAAGTTTATGGTGTATATCACGGTTATCAAGGATTAGTAGAAGATGATATTCATAAACTTGAATTAGGATCAGTTGGAGATACTATCCAACGTGGTGGGACATTCTTATTCTCAGCAAGATGTCCTGAATTTAAAGAAGAAGAAGTACGTAAAGTTGCTATTAACAATCTACGTAAAAGAGAAATTGAAGGCTTAGTAGTCATTGGCGGGGATGGCAGTTACCGTGGCGCTCAACGTATAAGTGAAGAGTGTAAAGAAATACAAACCATTGGTATTCCTGGTACAATTGATAATGATATTAACGGTACTGATTTTACGATTGGATTCGATACAGCACTTAATACGATCATTGATTCAGTCGATAAAATTCGTGATACAGCATCAAGTCATGCTAGAACATTTATCGTTGAAGTAATGGGTCGTGATTGTGGTGACTTAGCACTATGGGCAGGCTTATCTGTAGGAGCTGAAACGATTGTCGTACCAGAAGTTGATACAGATATTAAAGAAGTAGCTGAAAAAATTGAGCAAGGTATCAAACGTGGTAAAAAACATTCAATCGTTATGGTTGCTGAAGGATGTATGAGCGGTCAAGAATGTGCTGATGAATTAAGTAAATATATTAATATTGATACAAGAGTATCAGTATTAGGACACATTCAACGTGGAGGTAGCCCTTCAGGAGCTGACCGTGTTTTAGCATCTAGATTAGGTGGTCATGCCGTTGAATTATTAAAGAAAGGTGAAACTGCCAAAGGTGTTGGTATTAAACATAACCAATTAACAGCGACACCATTCGATGAAATATTTGGTCATTCAACTCATAAGTTTGATCAACAAATTTATCAACTAGCTAAAGAGTTATCTATATAAATTTCAGGAGGATTTTAAAATGAGAAAGACTAAAATTGTATGTACTATTGGGCCAGCTTCAGAATCAGAAGAAATGCTTGAAAAATTAATGAATGCTGGTATGAACGTGGCACGTTTGAACTTTTCACACGGAAGCCATGAAGAACATAAAGGTAGAATTGATACAATTCGTAAAGTTGCTAAACGTTTAAATAAAACAGTAGCTATCCTTTTAGATACAAAAGGACCAGAAATTCGTACACATAACATGAAAGATGGCATCATCGAATTAGAAAAAGGTAAAGAAGTTATTGTAAGCATGACAGAAGTTGAAGGTATTCCAGAGAAATTCTCTGTAACTTACGACAACTTAATTAACGATGTTCAAGTAGGTTCATATATTTTATTAGATGATGGTTTAGTTGAATTACAAGTTAAAGACATTGACCATGATAAAGGTGAAGTTAAATGTGACATCTTAAATAGTGGTGAATTAAAAAATAAAAAAGGTGTTAACTTACCAGGTGTAAAAGTAAACTTACCAGGTATTACTGACAAAGATGCAGACGACATTAGATTTGGTATCAAAGAAGATGTAGATTTCATCGCAGCAAGCTTCGTTCGTCGTCCAAGTGACGTTTTAGATATTCGTGAAATCTTAGAACAAGAAAAAGCAAATATTACTATTTTCCCTAAAATTGAAAACCAAGAAGGTATCGATAATATCGAAGAAATTCTTGAAGTTTCTGATGGTTTAATGGTAGCTCGTGGTGATATGGGTGTTGAAATTCCACCTGAAAAAGTACCAATGGTTCAAAAAGACTTAATTAGAAAATGTAATAAATTAGGTAAACCAGTTATCACAGCTACACAAATGCTTGATTCCATGCAACGTAATCCACGTGCAACTCGTGCAGAAGCGAGTGACGTGGCTAACGCAATCTATGATGGTACAGATGCAGTAATGTTATCTGGTGAAACAGCTGCTGGTTTATATCCAGAAGAAGCAGTTAAAACAATGAGAAACATTGCAGTATCTGCTGAAGCTGCTCAAGATTATAAAAAATTACTATCTGACAGAACTAAATTAGTTGAAACATCATTAGTGAATGCAATTGGTATCTCAGTGGCACATACAGCTTTAAACTTAAATGTTAAAGCGATTGTAGCAGCAACAGAAAGTGGTTCAACAGCGCGTACAATTTCTAAATACCGTCCACATTCAGATATTATTGCTGTAACACCAAGTGAAAAAACTGCACGTCAATGTGCTATTGTATGGGGTGTTTATCCAGTAGTTAAAGAAGGACGTAAAAATACTGATGCATTATTAAATAATGCAGTAGCAACTGCTGTTGAAACTGAAAGAGTTCAAAATGGTGATTTAATCATCATTACTGCAGGTGTACCAACAGGTGAAAAAGGTACAACAAATATGATGAAAATCCACTTAGTTGGAGACGAAATTGCTAAAGGTCAAGGTGTAGGTCGTGGTTCAGTAGTAGGTACTGCTGTTGTCGCTGATTCTGCAAGTGATTTAAAAGGCGTTGATCTAAGTGATAAAATTATCGTTACTAACTCAGTAGATGAAACATTAGTACCATACGTAGATCAAGCTATTGGTTTAATTACTGAAGAAAATGGTATTACATCTCCAAGTGCTATTGTTGGTTTAGAAAAAGGTATACCAACAGTAGTGGGTGTTGAAAATGCTACTAAAGAAATTAAAGACGATATGTTAGTTACTGTAGATGCAGCAAATGGTAAAGTATTCGAAGGATATGCTAACGTACTTTAATCATTAACACATTAATTAAATAGATTGATGATGAAATTAGAATCACCACTTCCAAATATAATTGTTTGGAAGTGGTGATTTTGCTATTTAACCAGTTTGTCATAAAATCAGTTCACTTTTCTAATATCTAAATGAGATAAATATGTATGGTGGGGCTATGGAAGAAAAATTTAGATTGTATGTAAGTGTGTGATATTAAATAAAAAAAGCCAGTAAATGATTTGATGATAAATCATTTACTGGCTAATTATTTACTTGTTTAAAGTTTAACGTTATTTAGATTCTGTACTTGCTTTTTTATATCTCCAATACATTAATCCTAATAATACAAACCATAAAGGTGTTAAATAAATTGCGCGTCTAGTTGTTTCATTAACAAATAGTAAACCGAATACTAAGATAAAGAATAATAAGATGACGTAGCCCATATATTTACCACCAGGTAATTTATATGTAGACGCCTTGTGTAATTCTGGATTTTTACTACTGTAATTAATATAAGCAATGATAATTAACGCCCATACGATTAGGAACAATACTGTAGATAATGTTGTTACATATGTGAACACCAATGTTGCATCTGGGAAAATGTAATTCAATAATGCTGCAATTAATAGTAATGCAGAAGATCCAATAATTGCTACATGTGGCACACCGTTTTTGTTTGTCTTGCTAAATGCAGGTGGTGCCTGTTTATTATCAGATAATCCGAACAACATTCTACTGTTTGAGAAAATACCACTATTACATGATGATGCTGCAGCAGTTAATACAACAAAGTTGATTAAACCAGCTGCAAATGGAATACCAATAAGTGTAAATAATTTAACAAATGGACTATTATCTGGGTCGACTTTATCCCAAGGAATGATTGACATGATCACTGCTAGGGCACCGACGTAAAAAATTAAAATTCGAATTGGTACGCTGTTAATTGCCTTAGGAATAGTTGACTCAGGATCCTTTGTTTCACCGGCAGTTACACCAATCATTTCGATACCAACGAACGAGAACACTGCCATTTGGAATGACATGAAGAAACCTGATGCACCTTTAGGGAATATACCGTGGTTATATAGATTAGTTAAACTTGCATGTCCAAATTGTGTTTTGTATGCAAATAAAATCATAATAGCACCAACGATTATTAACCCTATAATGGTTACAATTTTAACAATCGAGAACCAAAACTCTAATTCTCCAAATAACTTAGCACTTAACAAGTTAAATGACATTAAAATAAGTACACAGAATAATGCGCTAATCCAGTTAGGTATATGTGGGAACCAGAAACTAACATATTTAGCTACTGCGGTAACCTCTGCCATACCAGTTATTATCCAACATAACCAATATGTCCACCCAGTAACAAATCCTGCAAATGGACCTATATATGTATTAGTTACGTCCGCAAAAGATTTGAAATTTGTGTTTTGAATAATAATTTCGCCTAATCCACGCATAAACATGAATAGCATGAATCCAATAAAAATGTACGTGAGTAGTATTGAGGGACCCGTCATGGCAATCGTTTGTCCAGCGCCCAGGAATAATCCTGTCCCAATAGCGCCTCCAATGGCAATTAATTGCACATGGCGATTGCTCAATTCTCTTTGTAGATTATCAGCCATAAGACCTCTCCCTTACTTTTAGATAATTATATTATGCACTTAAATCGCTTTTTATACAATTTATTTATTAAAAAAGTGTTAAAATACACTTCGAGATAATTAGCAATTTATAATCAAGCATGATAACCAAATAAAAACTTTGTATTCAATTTAATTTTCAAAATAATTTAAAAGGCCAAAATGTTGGTTTCATGGTACTTAGAACATTTTTAACATTTAAGTTATATATGAATCAATACCAAACTTACATATATATAGTAATTTATTTTGTTTCACAAAAACTTAATAATTAGCTATAATACTAGTTGAAAGCCATTTCATAAAGAAATAGTAAAGGGGAAATTTATCATGGCAGAATTACAAAGAGGTTTGGAAGGGGTAATTGCAGCTGAAACTAAAATCAGCTCAATCATCGATAGTCAATTAACATACGCAGGATATGATATTGACGATCTTGCAGAAAATGCCCAATTTGAAGAAATCATCTTTTTATTATGGAACTATAGATTGCCAACTAAAGACGAATTACAAGAACTTAAATCAAAATTATATGAGTATATGACACTTAATCCTAGAGTGTATAAACATTTTGAAGAGTATGTAACTGACAAAGTACATCCAATGACTGCATTACGTACTTCAGTATCATACATTGCTCATTTTGATCCAGACGCTGAAGATGAAGCAGATGAAAAGAAATATGAAAGAGCAATTCGTATTCAAGCAAAAATCGCATCATTAGTAACAGCATTTTCACGTGTACGTGAAGGTAAAGAACCATTAAAACCAAATTCAGATTTAAGCTATGCTGGAAACTTCTTATACATGTTAAAAGGTGAATTACCTACTGATATTGAAGAAGAAGCATTTAACAAAGCATTAATCTTACATGCTGATCACGAATTAAATGCATCAGCATTCACAGCTCGTTGTGCAGTATCTTCTTTATCTGATATGTATTCAGGTATTGTAGCTGCTGTTGGTTCATTAAAAGGGCCTTTACATGGTGGTGCTAATGAACGCGTTATGGCTATGTTATCTGAAGTAGGTTCATTAGATAATGTAGATAACTATTTAGACGAAAAAATAGCAAATAAAGAGAAAATTATGGGCTTCGGTCACCGTGTATATAAAGAAGGCGACCCTCGTGCTAAATATTTACGAGAGATGAGTAGAAAAATTACTGAAGAAACTGGACAAAGTGAATTATATGAGATGTCATTAGCTATTGAAAAACGTATGAAAGAAGAAAAAGGATTAATTCCTAACGTTGATTTCTTTAGTGCGACTGTTTATCACAGTATGGATATTCCACATGATTTATTTACACCAATCTTCGCAGTAAGTCGTACATCTGGTTGGATTGCACACATTCTTGAACAATACAGAGATAATAGAATCATGCGTCCAAGAGCAAACTACATTGGTGAAACGAATCGTAAATATGTTCCTATTGAAGAAAGATAATCAAATCATCTATAGTATTAGGTGAATTTAAACAAATTACTTGGAGGTCAAATTTTATGACAGCAGAAAAAATTACTCAAACTAAAGATGGATTAAATGTACCAAACGAACCAATCATTCCTTTCATTATCGGTGACGGAATTGGACCAGATATTTGGAAAGCAGCAAGTCGTGTTATCGATGCTGCAGTTGAAAAAGCTTATAATGGTGAAAAACGTATCGAATGGAAAGAAGTTTTAGCTGGACAAAAAGCATATGACAATACTGGTGAATGGTTACCACAAGAAACTTTAGACACAATTAAAGAATATCTAATTGCTGTTAAAGGGCCATTAACTACACCAATTGGTGGCGGTATTCGTTCATTAAATGTAGCATTAAGACAAGAATTAGATTTATTCACTTGCTTACGTCCTGTACGTTGGTTCCAAGGTGTACCGTCACCAGTTAAACGTCCTCAAGACGTAGATATGGTTATTTTCCGTGAAAATACTGAAGATATCTATGCAGGTATTGAATTCAAAGAAGGTACGCCTGAAGTTAAAAAAGTGATAGATTTCTTACAAGATGAAATGGGAGCAACTAATATTCGATTCCCTGAAACTTCAGGTATTGGTATTAAACCAGTTTCTAAAGAAGGTACTGAAAGATTGGTTAGAGCTGCTATCCAATACGCAATCGATAACAATCGTAAAGCAGTAACTTTAGTTCACAAAGGTAACATTATGAAATTTACTGAAGGTTCATTTAAACAATGGGGTTACGATTTAGCTCATAATGAATTTGCTGATCAAGTATTCACTTGGCAACAATATGATGAAATTGTAGAAAAAGAAGGTAAAGATGCTGCGAATGAAGCTCAATCAAAAGCTGAACAAGAAGGTAAAATTATTGTTAAAGACTCAATCGCTGATATCTTCTTACAACAAATCTTAACTCGTCCATCTGAACATGAAGTTGTTGCTACAATGAATTTAAATGGTGACTATATTTCAGATGCGTTAGCTGCCCAAGTTGGAGGAATTGGTATTGCACCAGGTGCAAATATCAACTACGAAACAGGTCATGCTATCTTTGAAGCTACTCACGGAACAGCGCCTAAATATGCTGGTTTAAACAAAGTAAATCCATCTTCTGAACTATTAAGTTCAGTATTAATGTTAGAACATTTAGGATGGCAAGAAGCTGCTGATAAAATTACAGACTCTATTGAAGCAACAATTGCTTCTAAAATTGTTACTTATGACTTCGCTCGTCTAATGGATGGTGCGACTGAAGTATCAACTTCTGAGTTTGCTGACGAATTAATCAAAAACTTAAAATAATAGATGTTATTAAAGTAAACGGATTGGGAAACCAATCCGTTTTTTTATTAAGTTTTTGTAAATTCCTAGTGTTTTAATATCATTTTTTATAAAAAAATGATAGTTTAATTAATGAAATGACAATATTAATCCAATGTTACCTTAATATAAGTAGCATATTAAATGGATTGTTAAGTTTATGTAAATTTGATGTGTAGGTATGTTATTTGTATTTAAACATCAGTTATAATAAACATGTAATTTAAATGGGGGAGGCACATCATGTCACAAAAAGTATTAGTCGTTGACGATGAACAATCGATCGTTACGTTACTTAAATATAATTTAGAAACAGCTGGATACATAGTAGAAGTAGCCTATGACGGTGAAGAAGCACTACAAAAGGTTGAATCGTCTCAACCAGATTTAATTGTATTAGACGTCATGTTACCGAAAAAAGATGGTATTGAAGTTTGTAAAACAATTAGATCTGATAAAAATTTAGTACCTATTCTTATGCTAACTGCTAAAGATGATGAATTTGATAGAGTATTAGGTTTGGAACTGGGTGCTGATGACTATATGACTAAACCTTTCTCACCTAGAGAAGTCGTGGCAAGAGTTAAAGCAATATTAAGACGTTCACAATTTGTAAATGAAGTCGAGCATAATGAGACGGATGATGAGGATATTATTATTGATTCAATTCGCATTCGTCCTGAATTTTTCGAAGTATATAAAGATGATGAGTTATTAGAACTCACACCAAAGGAATTTGAATTATTACTTTATCTTATTGAACGACAAGGTCGTGTCATTACAAGAGAACATATGTTGAATTCTGTATGGAATTATGAGTTCGCTGGTGATTCTCGTATCGTTGATGTCCATATTAGTCATTTGAGAGACAAATTAGAAGAAAACCCTAAACAACCTAAATTGATTAAAACTGTAAGAGGATTAGGCTATAAATTGGAGCGTCCTAAAAGTTAATGTTGAAATTTCACCATCGTCTTTTAATATTAATTAGTACCATTACGATTATTAGTTTTATAGGTTTAGGTGCTATTGTCCACAACATGATTTATCAAACATTAACTCAAAATCAAACTAAAGAACTCGAAAAAGAAGCACGTAACTATGTTAGTTTATATAATGATAATAAAAAAAGTGAAATTAAAAATATTGCAAATAATCAAGAAAATATCATCGTTATCAAAAAAAATGATAAAGTGATATTTACGACAAATAAAAAAGAAAAAATAGATAAACGCATAGATAACGAAGCTAATCCTTCACAGTTAATTCATAAAAATACAAAACTTGGTTTGAAGTATACTTTCAAAAGTCAAATTGATGATAAAACTGTTTACATAAGTGGTATTAATGATGAAATATTAGACCTGCAAAAAGAAATGTGGAAGTATCTATCAATTGTAGGTGTGATTGTATTAATCACAGTTTATCTAGCTAGTAGAAGTATCAACCGTACATATATTCGACCTATAAATGAAGTGACATATGCTACGTCATTACTAGCAGATGGTTATTATCATGTTCGTGTACCTGAAAGTAATGTCAAAGAGACTAAGGCTTTGTTTGTAACAACCAATGAGCTTGCTAGACGTCTACAAAAATTAAATAACAGACAAAAAATTCAATCTAATAGATTGAAAACGACATTGGAAAATATACCTAGTTCAGTGCTAATGATTGATAAGCATGGTGAAATTGTCGTGGCAAACTCGGCATACTATGAAGTATTTAGTCCGGATCAAAGTGTGGAAAATAAAAGTTATATTGGTTTTATAAATGATAAAATCGAAAAATTAATCATGGAAAGTTTTAGAACTGAGAAAGTGATTTATGAACAGATTGAAGTAGATATTAATAATGTTCACACAAAATATTTTGATGTATCATGTGTACCAATTCTTTCTAAATCAAAGAAAAAGCTACAAGGTATGGTTGTTGTATTACATGATATTACTAATTTGCAAAAGTTAGAAAATCTACGTCGAGAATTTGTAGCAAATGTATCTCATGAACTTAAAACACCAATTACTTCAATTAAAGGATTCGCTGAAACGTTAATTGAAGGTGCGAAAAATGATGAAGATTCGCTTAATATGTTCTTGAATATCATCTTGAAAGAATCAAACAGAATTGAATCACTTGTGATGGATTTACTAGATTTATCCCATATTGAACAACAAAATGAAATTACAACGAGTTATATGAATTTATCAGAATTAGCTTATACAACGATAGATAATTTACAAAATCAAGCTCAGAATAAAAATATAACAATTGAATCTAATATTGAACAGGACGTTATTTTCAAAGCAAATGAAAATAAAATTGCTCAAGTTATTACGAATTTATTGTCAAATGCTATCAATTATTCAACCAATGATAATAAAGTCATAGTAAGTGTGTATCGTGAAGGTAAAAAAGTAAACTTAGAAATTCAAGACTTCGGTATAGGGATTAGTGCTGAGGAACAGAAACATATTTTCGAAAGATTTTATCGAGTTGATAAAGCACGAAGTAGAGATTCTGGAGGTACTGGGTTAGGATTATCAATCACTAAGCACATTGTTGAAGCACATAATGGAAGAATTAGTGTAGTTAGTCGCTTAAATGAAGGTTCGACCTTTAAAGTGACGTTTATTGATGAAGATTAAAAATATTAAGAACCACACCCTATTGATTGAATTCATATAGGTATGTGGTTCTTATTTTAGTTATATGAATTGTGAGGCAATGGTACTTTATGTTTAATGACCATACATTGTTTATGCTAAAATATATTTAAATATGTGCTGGAGGTTTATAACGTGAATAAATTAGTATTAATTGATGGTAATAGTTTAAGTTTTAGAGCATTCTATGCTTTGCCATTACTTTCAAATAAGGCAGGCATACATACAAATGCAGTATATGGCTTTGCGATGTTACTAGAAAAAATTCTTAAAGAAGAACAACCTAATCACTTTTTAGTGGCGTTTGATGCAGGTAAAACAACTTTCAGACATTCTAAATATAGTGAATATAAAGGTGGCAGACAAAAGACACCACCTGAATTAAGTGAACAATTTCCATATATTCGTCAATTATTAGATGCATATCACATAAAAAGATATGAATTAGAGAATTATGAAGCAGATGATATAATTGGTACTTTGAGTAGAGAAGCGGACAAAGCTGGGTTTGAAACTATCATTATTACAGGTGATAGAGATTTAACGCAACTCGCTACGGATCATGTCACAATTTACTATACTAAAAAAGGTGTAACAGATGTTGATCATTATACACCTGAATTTATCGCAGAAAAATATAATGGATTAACACCAAATCAAATTATTGATATGAAAGGGTTAATGGGTGATACTTCTGATAATATACCAGGTGTAGCTGGCGTAGGTGAAAAAACAGCGATTAAATTACTAAATCAATTCAATACTGTAGAAGGTGTCTATGACAATATAGAAAGTGTTTCAGGTAAAAAGCTTAAAGAAAAGCTTGAAAATAGTAAAGATGATGCTTTAATGAGTAAAGATTTAGCTACTATTAATGTTGAAAGTCCAATCGAAGTTAAATTAGAAGATACTAAAATGGATGAGCACTTAGATGAAACTGAAAAAATTGAGCTCTTTAAAAAATTAGAGTTTAATCAGCTATTAGCAGAAATAGATTCAGTAGAGGCAACACAAGAACAAAAAGATAAAACTTTTGAAGTTGAGTCGAATTTTGATCACATTAATTTTTCAGATTTAGATGAGGCAACCATTCATTTTGAACTAGAAGATAGTAATTATTTAAAAGACAATATATTAAAATTTGGACTTTATACTGGGGAACATCATGTTGTAATTAATGCAGATGAGATTAAGCAATTTTCAGATTTAGTCAATTGGTTAGAAAACCCCAATACAGCCAAAACTGTTTATGATGCTAAGAAAACTTATGTTGTTTCACATAGACTAGATATCGATATTCAAAACATCCAGTTTGATGTGATGTTGTCTAGTTATATCATCGATCCATCAAGAACGATTGACGATGTGAATTCAGTTGTTTCTTTATATGGACAACATTATGTGCAAGATAACGTGACTATTTATGGTAAGGGTAAAAAGCATCATGTACCAGAAGATGAGATCTTAAATAAGCATGTTGCATCAATAATTGAAGCGGTAAGTGAATCAAAAGCTGAAATGCAAAAACAGTTGAAAGAATATAACCAAGAATCATTATTAGCAGATTTAGAACTACCGTTAGCTGAAATATTAAGTGAGATGGAAGAGATTGGAATCTTTACTGATGTTAAAGATTTACAACAAATGGAGAAAGAGATACAAGAAAAGCTAGATGTTTTAATTAAAAATATTCACGAAGCTGCCGGTGAAGAATTTAACATCAATTCTCCAAAACAACTTGGCGTAGTGTTGTTTGAAACACTAGAATTACCTGTGATTAAAAAAACAAAAACGGGCTATTCTACTGCTGTCGATGTATTGGAACAGTTACAAGGCCAACACCCAATTATTGATTATATTCTAGAATATCGCCAATTATCAAAATTACAATCTACTTATGTAGAAGGATTACAAAAAGTGATTAGTGATGATCATCGTATTCACACACGTTTTAACCAAACATTAGCGCAAACTGGTCGCTTATCAAGTGTTGATCCAAATTTACAAAATATACCTATTCGTCTAGAAGAAGGTAGGAAAATTAGAAAAGCATTTAAGCCTACATCATTTGATAGTGTTATATTAAGTGCCGATTATTCTCAAATTGAATTACGGGTTTTAGCTCATATTACTCAAGATGAAAGTATGAAAGAAGCATTTATTAATGGGCATGACATTCATACTGCGACTGCAATGAAGGTTTTCGATGTGGAAGCGGATGAAGTTGATAGTTTAATGCGTAGACAAGCGAAAGCAGTTAACTTTGGAATTGTGTATGGCATTAGTGATTATGGGTTAAGCCAAAGTTTAGGAATTACACGTAAAAAGGCGAAAGCATTTATTGATGATTATTTAGATAGTTTTCCAGGAGTCAAACAGTATATGTCAGATATTGTGAAAGATGCTAAAGCACAAGGTTTTGTAGAAACATTATTACATCGTCGTAGATATATTCCAGATATTACTAGTCGTAATTTTAATTTAAGAAGTTTTGCAGAAAGAACGGCAATGAATACGCCAATTCAAGGTAGTGCGGCAGATATTATCAAATTAGCTATGGTGCAATTCAATAAGGAAGTACAACATACTGATTATCACGCGAAACTATTATTACAAGTTCACGATGAATTAATCTTTGAAGTTCCAAAAGATGAAGTAGCATCGTTTAGTAAGTTTGTAGAAGAAATTATGGAGTCTGCATTAAAATTAGATGTGCCACTAAAAGTTGACTCAAGTTACGGTGCGACGTGGTATGATGCAAAATAAAGGAAGGTTTGAATATGCCGGAATTACCAGAAGTAGAACATGTTAAAAGAGGAATTGAACCATTTGCCGTAAATACTACTATTAATAAAATAACTTTTTCTGAAAATGTAAAAAAAGGTAAAGAAGATGGACGAGAGACGATTATCAAAGGAATGACACTCGAAAGTTTTCGACGCTTAACAGAAGGCTATACAATTAACCAAATAGAGCGAAGAAGTAAATATATTGTATTTTATATTAATCGTGATGCAGAGCAACGTATTTTAATTAGTCATTTAGGTATGGCAGGTGGTTTCTTCGTTGTTAATCATTTAGAAGAGATTAATGTGCCTAATTATCGTAAACATTGGCAAGTTATTTTTGAATTAGATAATGGAAAAAAATTAATCTATTCAGATATTCGTCGCTTTGGGGAAATTAGAAATGTGAGTAGTTTTGATTCATATCCTTCATTTTTGAGCATAGCTCCGGAACCCTTTGACGAAGAAGCACTGCAACATTTTTTAGATTGTACGAATAAAAAGAATTATTCTAAAAAACCGATTAAACAAGTGATTTTAGATCATAAAGTTATATCTGGCTGTGGAAACATTTATGCATGTGAAGCGCTATTTAGAGCAGGTATTTTACCTAATAGACTAACACAAGAATTATCAAATCAAGAAAAAGAAATGGTGTTTTATCATGTTCGATCTGTATTAAATGAGGGTATTAAATACGGAGGAACTAGCATTTCCGATTATCGTCATGCTGATGGTAAAACAGGGGAAATGCAGTTACATCTGAATGTATATAAACAAAAATATTGCAAGGTATGTGGGCACTCAATTGAAACTCAAGTCATCGCATCTAGAAATAGTCACTATTGCCCGACTTGTCAGAAATAAAGGAAGCGTGAAAATATGTCAAAAGTAATAGGACTTACTGGTGGTATCGCATCAGGTAAATCAACTGTATCTGAATTGTTAACTGCATTTGGTTTTAAAGTAGTAGATGCTGATACAGCTGCAAGAGAAGCAGTTGCTAAAGGAACACCAGGTATAGAGAAAGTAAGAGAAGTTTTTGGCGATGAAGCTATTGATGAAAATGGTGAGATGGACAGAAAATATATGGGTGATTTAGTATTTAATTATCCAGGTGAACGTATTAAGTTAAATGAAATAGTCCATCCTATAGTTAGAGAAATAATGGAAGAAAAGAAGCAACAATTTTTAAAAGAAGGCCATAATGTTATTATGGATATTCCTCTTTTATATGAAAATGAATTGCAAGATACTGTTGATGAAGTATGGCTTGTTTACACATCAGAAAGTATTCAAATCGATCGTTTAATGGAAAGAAATGATTTAACTCAAGAGGAAGCAAAAGCAAGAGTATATAGCCAAATATCTATTGATAAGAAAAGTAGAATGGCAGATCATGTGATTGATAATCTTGGAGATAAACTAGAACTAAAGCAAAATTTAGAACGGTTGCTTAGTGAAAAAGGTTTTATCGAGAAATAATTCAAAAAGAGATTTTTATTAACCCTGAGACATTAATAAATGCCTTAGGGTTTTATTATGTGAATACTTACTTTAGAAATTTTCTGTTTTTTTAGTTTTGATAATCTTAAATTCATTGTTATTTAATAACTAATTCTTATTAAGTTTGATTAAAATTTGTATTTGTAAAGTTTTGGTAAACGCTTTCAAATGTAATTTATTATGTTATACTAATGCCATAAAGTATAACATATAAATTAATGGTCAAGGGGTGCTTTAAATGACAACGAATATAGCAATTAACGGTATGGGTAGAATAGGTAGAATGGTATTAAGAATTGCATTGAAAAATGAAAACTTAAGCGTAAAGGCAATTAATGCAAGTTACCCTCCAGAAACAATTGCACATCTTATCAATTATGATACAACTCATGGTAAGTACGATGAGAAGGTAGAAGCCATTGAAAATGGCATTCGTTATAAAAACCAAGATATCAAATTAGTTTCTGATAGAAATCCTGAAAACTTACCTTGGAAAGAACTTGATATAGATGTTGTCATCGAAGCAACTGGTAAATTCAATCATGGTGATAAAGCTATTGCACATATCAACGCAGGTGCAAAAAAAGTATTATTAACAGGTCCATCTAAAGGTGGCCATGTTCAAATGATTGTGAAAGGTGTCAATGATGATAAATTAGATGTTAATAAATTCGATATTTTCAGTAATGCATCATGTACAACTAACTGTATTGGCCCAGTTGCAAAAGTATTAAATGATGAATTTGGTATCGTGAACGGTCTGATGACTACAGTACACGCAATTACTAATGACCAAAAGAATATTGATAATCCGCATAAAGATTTGCGTAGAGCACGTTCATGTAATGAAAGTATTATTCCGACATCTACAGGCGCAGCTAAAGCATTAAAAGAAGTGCTACCTGAAGTAGAAGGTAAATTACATGGAATGGCATTAAGAGTACCAACTAAAAACGTTTCTCTTGTAGACTTAGTAGTAGATTTAGAACAAAATGTAACAGCTGATCAAATTAATGACGCTTTCAAAAATGCAAATTTAGATGGTGTATTGGATGTAGAAAGTGAACCACTTGTTTCAGTAGATTTTAATACAAATCCTAATTCTGCAGTAATTGATGCACAATCAACAATGGTTATGGGCGATAATAAAGTTAAAGTAATCGCTTGGTATGATAATGAATGGGGATATTCAAATAGAGTTGTTGAAGTAGCAGAGCAAATTGGTAAGTTGATAGAATCTCATAAAACAGTAGAAGCTGTGTAAAATTAATTTTTAAGAGACTGTCAGTCTAATCTTTAATATGAAGGTTAGATTGGCAGTTTTTTGTTCAAAATAAAATGTAGATGCCAAAGTTATCTAGAAATTAAATAGAAAAAAGTTGACTTTAACATCATTTTTGAAAATGTCACATTTTTTATTTAGGTTGTTATATTTAATGATATAAATTAGTTTACACTTTTAGACATATAATTTAAAAGGTGCTTTCTTTTGTAACGTGTGAATTTATAGTATAATTGAGCATAATCTAAATAGAAAAGGGTGACAATCATGAAATGCCCAAAATGTAATTCAACACATTCAAGAGTAGTAGATTCACGTCATGCAGAAGATGCGAACGCGATTCGTCGAAGAAGAGAATGTGAAAATTGTGGTACAAGGTTTACAACATTCGAACATATAGAAGTGAGTCCATTAATAGTAGTGAAAAAGGATGGAACTAGAGAACAATTTTTAAGAGAAAAAATCTTGAATGGATTAGTTAGATCATGTGAAAAACGTCCAGTGAGATATCAACAACTAGAGGATATAACTAATAAAGTGGAGTGGCAATTAAGAGATGAGGGGCATACTGAGATTTCATCTAGAGAAATTGGAGAACATGTAATGAACTTATTAATGCATGTAGATCAAGTTTCTTATGTTCGCTTTGCCTCTGTTTATAAAGAGTTTAAAGATATTGACCAACTGTTAGCTTCAATGCAAGGTATTCTGAATGATAATAAACGGAGTGATTTATAAATGGGGTTAAATTCCTTTGAATTAGGTTTAAGACCACAAGATAGTTTTGAAGTGATTCAAGATTTTTATTTAAATTCACAGCATCTTGAAATATTAAATCGACTGTTTACACCTTTAATTGGGCCTCAAGCAATTGGTTTATATCACTTTATGCATCAATTTTCAAATGATGTTGAGCAACCACTCACCCATTATGTCATTATGAATGAACTTAAAGAAAATTTAATCGACTTTAGAAATCAAATGGATTTATTAGAAGCCATTGGTTTGATGAAATCATTTGTAAAACATGATGAACAACAAACACATTTTATATATCAATTGATTCAACCTCCGTCACCATCTCAATTTTTCAATGATCCTATGTTATCTGTATTTTTATATAGTGAAGTTGATAAAAAAAGATATCAGGTTCTAAAGAAACATTTTGAACAAACTTTTAGAGATTTATCACAGTATCAGCAAACAACCAGAAAGTTTACAGATGTCTTTAAAGTACCCAATAGAATATTAGATATCGATACACAAAATATACCTAAAGCGAGTGAATATCAAGGATTGGATTTATCTAATGAATCTTTTGATTTTGATATGTTGAAACAGATGTTACATAACCATTTCATCTCAAATGAAATAGTGACAAAGGATGCTAAAAGTCTAATTGTTCAACTCGCAACTTTATATGGTTTAACGGCTGATGCGATGAAACATATTATATTGAATTCAATTACAAGTGCGCAGCAATTATCTTTTGAAGAGATGCGTAAACAGGCACGTTCTTATTATTTAATAGAACATGAAAATCAATTACCTAAGTTAGAATTGAATAAAAACATTAAACACAGTGACATTTCGACCCAAAATAATGAAATTCCTGATCCTGAAAATGACACGGAACAATGGCTTCAACTGTTAGAACAGACGAGTCCGATTGATATGTTAGCATCTTGGTCTGAATCAGAACCAACATTATCTCAAAAAAATATGATTGAAGAATTAATTCATAGAGAAAAAATGAACTTCGGTGTTATTAACATCTTATTACAATTTGTTATGCTTAAAGAAGATATGAAATTACCCAAATCTTATATTTTTGAAATTGCTTCAAATTGGAAAAAGAAAGGTATAACAACGGCTAAGCAAGCTTATGAATATGCCTTGAAAGTTAATCAACCTAAACCATCAAACGAGAATAAATCACAATCATATCAAGGCTATAATCGTAAAAGTAAATTGGTTTCTAGGGAGAAAACGCCTAAATGGTTAGAAGAAAGAGATAATCCAAACGCTACAGCACTTTCAAAAGATGAAAAAGACGATCAATTTGAAAAGGATAGACAAGCATTCTTAGAACAATTAAATAAAGATTGGGAGGAGGATTAGATGGAAAGCTTTAAGAATATTGTAGGTTCAAATAAAGATTTCGAAAAGAGAATTGCTAAAATACGTCAACAGGTTGTAAATGATCCTGATGTGAAGCAATTTTTAAATGAACACCAATCAGAACTAACCAATGCTATGATTGATGAAGACTTAAACGTCCTACAAGAATATAAAGACCAACAAAAGCACTATGATGGGCATAATTATAATGAGTGTCCTAACTTTGTTAAAGGTCATGTGCCAGAATTATATATTGAAAACGAACGCATTAAAATTCGCTATTTGCCATGTCCATGTAAAGTAAAATATGATGAAGAAAGACTTAATTCTCAATTGATTACATCACATCATATGCAGAGAGATACCTTAAATGCAAAAATTAAAGATATTTATACTACTGGACGAAATCGTTTGGATATTGCAATGCAAGTTAATGATATATGCAAAAAGTTAATTAATGGTGAAAATGTCAAAGGGCTTTATCTGTATGGACCTTTTGGTACTGGAAAGTCATTTATTTTAGGTGCTATAGCAAATCAACTTAAAGCTAAAAAAGTGCCATCTACAATAGTTTATCTTCCCGAATACATTCGTACACTAAAAGGTGGGTTTAAAGATGGTAGTTACGAAAGAAAACTACAAAGAATTAGAGAAGCCAACATATTAATGTTAGATGATATCGGTGCAGAAGAAGTAACGCCGTGGGTTAGAGATGAAGTTATTGGGCCTTTATTGCATTACAGAATGGTTCATGAATTACCCACTTTCTTTACTTCAAATTTAAGTTATGATGAATTAGAACATCATTTATCAATGACACGTGAAGGCGCAGAAAAAACAAAAGCGGCTAGAATTATTGAACGCATTAAAACATTATCCACACCTTATTTCTTGAAAGGTGAAAACTTTAGAAACAATTGATATTTTCATAAAATGTTGTATAATAGAATCAAATCTAAATCGTTGAAACTGTTGAAGACATGATAATTTAATCACTGTTACACAGAAAGCCGTTGATTGATGAGAATACGGTTAATATATTAAATTATTACTACTTTAATGCATGGTATTTGTAATGAATACTCGGCTCAAGACCGTTATCTTATGTAGAGAAGTCGTTAAATAACTTATTTTTAAATGAGTAAGGTTTTAACGCTTAACTAGGGTGGTACCACGACAATCTCGTCCCTGATTCAGGGGCGGGATTTTTTTATTTTCTCTACACTTTTACATTGATTTTTATTCAATAAGTCAACGATATGATTTTTATAATTTAGGAGGTAATAGTATGGATCAAATTAATATTCAATTTCCAGATGGTAATTCAAAGGCATTTGATAAAGGCACTACTACTGAAGATATAGCGCAATCAATTAGTCCAGGGCTACGTAAAAAGGCAGTTGCAGGTAAATTTAATGGACAAATGGTAGATTTAACACGACCGTTAGAAGAAGATGGTGAAATTGAAATCGTTACACCAGGTAGTGATGAAGCATTAGAAGTATTGCGTCATTCAACTGCACATTTGATGGCTCAAGCATTAAAACGTTTATACGGGGATGTTAAATTTGGTGTAGGTCCTGTCATCGAAGGCGGTTTCTACTATGATTTTGATACTGAAGAAAAAATTTCATCAGATGACTTTGAAAAAATTGAAAAAACAATGAAAAAAATTGTTGATGAGAATCATAAAATCGAAAGAAAAGTAGTTACTAGGGATGAAGCTAAAGCATTCTTCAAAGATGATCCATACAAATTAGAATTAATTGATGCAATACCTGAAGATGAAAATGTGACATTATATTCTCAAGGGGAATTTACTGATTTATGTAGAGGGGTTCATGTACCATCTACGTCTAAAATAAAAGAATTTAAATTATTATCAACAGCTGGCGCGTACTGGCGTGGAGATAGTAATAATAAAATGCTACAACGTATTTACGGTACTGCGTTCTTTGATAAAAAAGATTTAAAAGCACATTTAGAAATGTTGGAAGAACGTAAGGAACGTGATCATCGTAAAATCGGTAAAGATTTAGAATTATTTGCTAATAGTCAACTTGTTGGTGCAGGTTTACCACTATGGTTACCTAATGGTGCTACAATTCGTCGTGAAATTGAACGTTATATTGTGGATAAAGAAGTAAGTATGGGATATGACCACGTATATACACCAGTTTTAGCAAATGTTGATTTATATAAAACTTCAGGACATTGGGATCACTATCAAGAGGATATGTTCCCCCCAATGAAATTAGATGAGACAGAGGAAATGGTATTACGTCCAATGAACTGTCCACACCATATGATGGTTTATAATAATAAACCACATTCTTATAGAGAATTACCTATTCGTATTGCCGAATTAGGTACTATGCACAGATACGAAGCTAGTGGGGCTGTATCAGGACTACAACGTGTAAGAGGTATGACTTTAAATGACTCACATATCTTTGTTAGACCAGATCAAATTAAAGAAGAATTCAAACGTGTAGTTAACATGATTCAAGATGTATATAAAGACTTTGGATTCGAAGACTACCGTTTCAGATTAAGTTATAGAGACCCAGAAGATAAAGAAAAGTATTTTGATGATGATGAAATGTGGAATAAGGCTGAGAACATGATTAAAGAAGCGGCTGATGAATTAGGATTATCATACGAAGAAGCTATTGGTGAAGCGGCATTTTATGGGCCTAAATTGGATGTTCAAGTTAAAACAGCTATGGGTAAAGAAGAAACATTATCTACAGCACAACTAGATTTCTTATTACCAGAACGTTTTGAACTGACATATATTGGTCAGGATGGAGAACACCATAGACCAGTAGTGATACACCGTGGAGTTGTATCTACAATGGAACGATTTGTTGCATTCTTAACTGAAGAAACTAAAGGTGCATTCCCAACTTGGTTAGCACCGAAACAAGTAGAAATTATTCCAGTTAATTTAGATTTACATTACGACTATGCAAAATCAATACAAGATGAATTGAAATCTCAAGGCGTACGTGTTGAAATCGATGACCGTAATGAAAAAATGGGTTATAAAATCCGTGAAGCTCAAATGCAAAAAATTCCATACCAAATCGTGGTAGGAGATAAAGAAGTAGAAAACAATGAAGTAAATGTTCGTAAGTATGGTTCACAAGACCAAGAGACATTAGAAAAAGATGAATTCATCTGGAATTTAGTAGACGAAATCCGTTTGAAAAAGCATAGATAAACTTGAAATTTAAGCGCAGTTCATGTATATTACAAGTTAGTTAAATAAAAAGTTGAGTTAGAGGTTGCAATATTAAAGAGTCGCTTGTCAGAAGTCTTATGGGACGTATGTTGAACAAGTTAAAGGTAATATTGCCGAAACAAGTGATAACCATAATTATGATTTGTTGGGACAGTTCTCGAAAGAAACTGTACTGTCACAGAATGTGATGTGCTACCTTATATAGATAAAAGCAAAGTGGTTGCATATCTTAAAGGTATGTAGCCACTTTTTTGTTTTAAATTTATAAATAAAAGTAACATGATTAAGTGAGGTATCGTGTAGTCATATAAATGAAGATATAGAACTTAACGTGTTGTTTCTTTAATAAATAATAAAACAAAATCATAACTGCCTCTAAATACAAAGAAAGGAATCTTCTATGAGTAAAAACAAAAGTCAAAACGAAGGTATACAAAGAGGTTTA
Source organism: Staphylococcus sp. AC872 (assembly GCF_979255425.1). NCBI lineage: Bacteria > Bacillati > Bacillota > Bacilli > Caryophanales > Staphylococcaceae > Staphylococcus > Staphylococcus sp. AC872. The sequence continues at coordinate 153,830 of NZ_CEEDKW010000005.1, read as the reverse complement.
AAAGACCGTCATATATCTATGATAGCCATTGGTGGTTGTATTGGTACAGGTCTATTTATGACTTCGGGTGGAGCCATTCACAGTGCTGGAGCATTAGGTGCTTTGATTGCATATGCGATTATTGGAGCAATGGTATTCTTCTTAATGACATCACTTGGCGAGATGGCCACATATTTACCAGTTTCAGGATCATTTAGTACTTACGCCACACGATTTGTAGATCCATCACTTGGATTTGCATTAGGATGGAATTATTGGTTTAACTGGGTTATTACTGTAGCTGCAGATGTAACAATTGCCGCGCAAGTCATACAATATTGGTCCCCAATGCAAAGTGTGCCTGCTTGGGTCTGGAGTTGTATATTTTTAGTAATTATCTTTGCACTTAACTCATTGTCAGTTCGAGTATATGGTGAGAGTGAATATTGGTTTGCACTAATAAAAGTTGTTACTGTCATCATATTTATTGTGATAGGTTTATTAACTATTGTAGGTATTATGGGCGGTAAATTCGTTGGTTTTGAAACGTTTACTAAAGGAAGCGGCCCAATCCTTGGTGGCAACTTAGGAGGGAGCTTACTTTCAATATTAGGGGTATTCCTAGTTGCTGGTTTCTCATTCCAAGGTACTGAATTGATAGGGATAACAGCAGGGGAATCTGAAAATCCTGAAAGAGCCGTTCCAAAAGCTATTAAACAAGTATTCTGGAGAATATTATTATTTTATATATTAGCTATATTCATCATTGGTATGTTAATACCTTATGATAGTAGTGCACTTATGGGTGGAGAAAATAGTATCTCTACATCACCATTTACATTAGTATTCAAGAATGCTGGACTTGCATTTGCAGCATCATTTATGAATGCAGTTATTTTAACATCAGTATTATCTGCAGGTAATTCAGGAATGTATGCATCTACTAGAATGCTATATTCAATGAGTAAAGATAAACTAGCGTTTAATTCATTTTCAAAAACGAATAAAAATGGTGTGCCGCACATATCATTAATTGTAACTGGAATTATTGTTGTAGTGATTTTTGCAGTACAACATTTTAGTGGTGATGCATATGAATATATCGTAGCTGCTAGTGGTATGACAGGATTCATTGCTTGGGTCGGTATAGCTGTAAGTCATTATAGATTTAGACGTGCATTTGATAAACAAAATTATGATAAATCTAAACTAAAATATACGGCTAAATTATTCCCATTTGGCCCGATATTTGCTGGATTTTTATGTATTATCGTAATATTAGGTCAAGATGTCGATTTTATTAAAACAGGAGACTTTGATTTAAATAGATTTATTATTACTTATATGGGTATTCCAGTATTCTTAGCATTCTTTATTTATCATAAAGTAAGATATAAAACAAAGAAAATCCCATTAGAACAGGTAGATTTACGTCAAGATGTGTCAATGGAAGAAGTAAGACATCACGATTAATAAAAAAAGTAGTTGACGAATACATTTATTGTTGATATGATTAATAACGTTGAATACGAAACGAACCAAGTAGAAGCTCCCGCTTCTCACCTGTAGCGACGCAACAAGCAGTTGGCAGGTTAATCATGTTACACAATTAATGTGTGAAGAAGAGCGGGTAGTGATACTCGCTCTTCTTTTTTGCTTGGGACAATTTCGTAAAATTCTGGGAGGTGTCAACCATAGCAAAAGATCAGACTCAAATTAATGAGAAAATTCGTGCAAAAGAACTTCGTTTAGTAGGTCAAGATGGTGAACAAATAGGTGTTAAATCAAAACAAGAAGCGTTAGAAATGGCTGAACGTGTTGATTTAGATTTAGTAATCGTAGCACCAAATGCTAAACCACCTGTTGCAAGAATTATGGATTACGGTAAATTCAAATTCGAACAACAGAAAAAAGAAAAAGAAATGAAGAAGAAACAAAAAACAATTAACGTTAAAGAAATTCGTTTAAGTCCAACAATTGAGGAACATGATTTCCAAACAAAATTGAAAAACGGACGTAAATTCCTTTCTAAAGGCGATAAATGTAAAGTTTCAATTCGTTTCAGAGGTCGTGCCATTACTCACAAAGAAATTGGTCAACGCCAGTTAGAAAAATTTGCTGAAGAATGTAAAGACCTTGCAACAATCGAACAAAAGCCTAAAATGGAAGGCCGTCAAATGTTCCTTATGTTATCACCAATTAATGAAAAATAATTAATAATAATTTCTAGGAGGAAATGAATCATGCCTAAAATGAAAACTCACCGTGGAGCAGCGAAACGTGTTAAAAGAACTGGTTCAGGTCAATTAAAACGTTCAAGAGCTTTCACATCTCACTTATTTGCAAACAAAAACACTAAACAAAAACGTCAATTACGTAAAAGTAGATTAGTTTCTAAAAGCGATATGAAACGTGTAAAACAATTATTATCTTATAAAAAATAATACGACTAACGAATAAAGAATAATTACGTAGATAGTATCTAAGGAGGAATTTAATATGCCACGAGTAAAAGGTGGAACAGTAACAAGAGCACGTCGTAAAAAAACGATTAAATTAGCTAAAGGTTACTTCGGTTCAAAACATACATTATATAAAGTAGCAAAACAACAAGTAATGAAATCAGGTCAATACGCATTCCGTGACCGTCGTCAACGTAAACGTGATTTCCGTAAATTATGGATTACACGTATTAATGCAGCAGCACGTAAACATGATATCAGCTATTCACGTTTAATGAATGGATTGAAAAAAGCTGACATCGATATCAACCGTAAAATGTTATCTGAAATAGCTATTTCAGACGATAAAGCATTCGGTGAATTAGTATCAAAAGCTAAAGACGCTTTAAAATAAGCTTAACTCATAAAAGCTGAGACATTTATATGATGTCTCAGCTTTTATTTATATATCTTTCTATTTAAATATAAAATTGTTTAAGCATTGATATAAATTAAGAAGATACGTTAATCATCGCGAATCAAAAATAAGTTTGATAGAATAATATCATAAAGAAAATATAAAGGAGTTTAATATGTCTAAATTTGATGAGCAAATTATAGTAGTGCCAAGAACAACGCTTTTCGATAATGAAAAGAATGCATTCAATGGATTTTTATCAAAAAATGATGAAAAAGGTAATAATATTTTTAATTCATTAAGACAGTATGATGTGAAACGTAGAGGAGACATGGAAGAGGATCCAGGTTTTAAACAACTTATTTCATATTGTTTATTAGAAAATCAAAATGGTGAAATTCTTGTTTATGAACGTCTTTCTGGCGGCGGTGAAGAAAGATTGCACGGACAATCTTCGATTGGCGTCGGTGGACACATGAATGATGTAGTAGGGGCAGATTCAATTAATGAAGTACTGAGAGTAAATGCCCAAAGAGAATTAGAAGAAGAAGTAGGTTTGCCTACTGAAGATTCTCAAAATATGGAATACCTAGGTTTTATCAATGATGACAATAATGAAGTAGGTAAAGTTCATATGGGTGTAGTATTTAAAATAACAGTCAATTCAAATGATGTAGAAGCTAAAGAAACGGATACGCTAAGAATCAAATGGATTGAAAAGGGGAAAATAGAATCATACGATGACTTTGAGACATGGAGTGCATTAATTCTTCAAGATTTATAATAATTGAGGTGCAAATTAAATGTCAGATATCATCCCATTCCTATTATCTGAGAAAAAGCTAAAAGAAGATATTAGAAAAGCTGAATTAAAACAAGACTTTGACAAAATGTATGAATTATTTGAACAATATGAAAGCCAGTTTGAGTTAGATGAAGCACTCTCAATTAAAAAGTGCGATATGCTATATCAAATGGGAGCATTTTTGGAATTGAGAGAAGAAGCTATCATTTTGCTTAAACAAGGTTTAAACAAGTACGATGAGTTAATGATATTTTATGTTAAAAGTTTAAATGGCTTAGAACAGTACTATGAATCAGTAGAAGTGATTAATCAAATTATTGATGAAGTACGAGATCATAAAACCAGAATGGAATTATTCCCGTTAAAAGAATACGCACAATCTAAACTAGATTCAAATCGAGAACAATTGACTCATTCATTAGCTCAATTCAATCAATTAAATACAAGAGAACAAACGCATGTTCTACTTCAACTCATCGATAATGGGCATTATGATTTCAAAGAAACAATTCATTATTTATTAAGTCATGCTAATGTAGAAAATAACATTATAAGTTTGATGTTAGAATACTTAAGATTTGCACAGTCTGAAACTAGCGTCACAATTACCAAATATGGTACAACAGTTGACATTATTCCTAAAGATTTAAGTGGGCTAGAACACACGACTTTAAAATCGATTGTATTGCCAAAAGTGATTGAGAATCTTGAAAATGGCGCCATACATATTGTTGATGAAGCAAGCCATATCATGAATAATCATTCTATATTGCTATATCCCCTTAATATTGAAACGCTATTTCCAATAGAAGATTGGATTGTCGCGTATGATGTTTATTTTAAATCAATGTTAGGTATAGATGATAGTATTGCGAAACAAGAAATTTTATCATATATCTATCAATTAGATAAGCAATGATAACCCCAATTTCTTGCAAATAATGCATAAATCGTTTAACGTAAATTTTAATTGAAATTAGTAATAAATAATTTCGCAAACGTTGCAATTTCAATGTTTGTGTACACAAATGACCTATGCTATAATAGGGAAGTTGAAAAAATAAAATAGTTATTCATGGAGGTATTTATACATGACAGCAACTTGGGAAAAAAAGGAAGGTAACGAAGGATTATTAACTGTTACTGTTCCATCAGAAAAAGTAGATAAAGCATTAGATCAAGCATTTAAAAAAGTAGTTAAACAAATTAATGTACCTGGATTCCGTAAAGGTAAAGTGCCTCGTCCAATTTTTGAACAACGCTTTGGCGTTGAAGCATTATATCAAGATGCAGTAGACATTTTATTACCAGAAGCTTACGGTGAAGCTATTGATGAAACTGGTATTAATCCAGTTGCTCAACCAGAAGTTAACGTAACTCAAATTGAAAAAGGTAAAGATTTCATTTTTGAAGCTACTGTAACTGTTGAACCAGAAGTTAAATTAGGTGACTACAAAGGTTTAGAAATTGAAAAACAAGATTCTGAACTAACAGATGAAGAATTAGAAGAATCAATTAACCATAGTTTAGGCCACATGGCTGAAATGGTAGTCAAAAAAGAAGACGGCGCTGTTGAAAATGGCGACACAGTTAATATTGATTTCAGTGGTTCAGTTGATGGTGAAGAATTCGAAGGTGGACAAGCTGAAGGTTACGACTTAGAAGTTGGTTCAGGTTCATTCATCCCAGGTTTTGAAGAACAATTAGAAGGCATGAAAACTGGAGAAGAAAAAGACGTTGTTGTTACATTCCCAGAAGAGTATCATGCTGAAGAATTAGCTGGAAAAGAAGCTACTTTCAAAACAAAAGTAAATGAAATCAAATATAAAGATGTTCCAGAATTAAATGATGAAATTGCTAATGAGTTAGATGCAGAAGCTAATTCAGTTGATGAATATAAAGAAAACTTACGTAAACGTCTTGCTGAACAAAAAGCGACTGAAGCTGAAAACACTGAAAAAGAAGAAGCAATTAAAAAAGCAACAGACAATGCTACAATCGACATTCCTCAAGCAATGATCGATACTGAATTAGATCGTATGGTTCAAGAATTTGGTCAAAGAATCCAACAACAAGGGTTAGATTTACAAACATATTTCCAAATTTCTGGACAAGATGAGTCTCAATTAAGAGAACAAATGAAAGACGATGCAGAACAACGTGTTAAAACAAACTTAACATTAACTGCTATTGCTGATGCTGAAAATATCGAAGTTTCAGACGAAGATATTGATAAAGAACTTGAAAAAATGAGTGAACAATTCAACATTTCAGTTGAAGATATCAAAAACACATTAGGTAATACTGATATCGTTAAAAATGATGTTCGCATCCAAAAAGTTATCGATTTATTAAAAGACAATGCTAAATTAGTAGAAGGTAGCAAAGAAGACTAATACTATTCTATTAAGCGATATTCAATTTGATATTGTATTGTTTTAATAACATTGATAGGTAGGATGAATAAGATATATTATCTTGTGGGGTGGGGCCATGAGTTCAATCTGTTATAGTTTGAATTCAGTCCCACTCCTTCCTATTTTCAAGCAAATCAATTGAAATGTTATTATGTTGCATTATAGAATGCTATCTAGTATAGTCTTTATGGAATAGGGGTGTAAAAAAGAATGTTCAAATTCAATGAAGATGAAGAAAATTTAAAATGCTCTTTCTGTGGTAAAGATCAAGATCAAGTTAAGAAATTAGTTGCAGGAAGTGGCGTATATATTTGTAATGAGTGTATTGAATTATGCTCAGAAATCGTTGAAGAAGAGTTAGCACAAAATTCTTCAGAGGAATTAACTGAATTACCAACTCCTAAAGAAATTATGGATCATTTGAATGAATATGTTATCGGTCAAGAAAAAGCTAAAAAAGCTTTATCTGTAGCTGTTTATAATCACTATAAACGTATTCAACAATTAGGTCCTAATGAAGATGATGTAGAATTACAAAAAAGTAACATTGCATTAATCGGACCAACAGGTAGTGGTAAGACATTATTAGCACAAACATTAGCTAAAACATTAAATGTACCATTTGCAATCGCAGATGCTACAAGTTTAACAGAAGCTGGCTATGTTGGTGATGACGTAGAAAATATCTTATTACGTTTAATTCAAGCGGCAGATTTTGATATTGATAAAGCTGAAAAAGGTATTATTTATGTAGATGAAATTGATAAGATTGCAAGAAAATCTGAAAATACATCTATAACACGTGATGTTTCAGGTGAAGGTGTGCAACAAGCATTACTTAAAATATTAGAAGGTACTACTGCAAGTGTGCCTCCTCAAGGTGGACGTAAACATCCAAACCAAGAATTGATACAAATTGATACAACAAATATTTTATTCATCCTTGGTGGTGCCTTTGATGGAATTGATGAAGTTATCAAACGTCGTTTAGGTGAGAAAGTCATTGGTTTCGCTAGTAATGAAGCTGATAAATATGATGAAGAAGCGTTATTAGAGCAAATTAGACCAGAAGATTTACAATCTTACGGATTGATTCCTGAGTTTATTGGACGTGTACCAATTGTTGCTAATTTAGAAACTTTAGATGTAGATGCGCTTAAAAATATTTTAACGCAACCTAAAAATGCGCTAGTTAAACAATATACTAAAATGTTAGAACTCGATAACGTCGAGTTAGTATTTAGTGAGGAAGCATTGTCTGCTATTAGTGAAAAAGCTATTGCACGTAAGACAGGTGCTAGAGGACTTCGTTCTATTATTGAAGAAGCGCTAATTGATATAATGTATGATGTACCTTCATCAGAAGATGTAACTAAGGTAGTGATTACAGAACAAACGATCAATGATGAAGTCGAACCTGAATTATATGATTCAGAAGGTAATTTAATCAATGATAGTAAAACATCTGCATAATTTAATATTTATGGTACAGAGCCACATGTTATTGTGGCTCTTTTTTTATGTATTTATCATTCAACATTTGTATTTCTTAAAACTAGGATGACATAGAGATAAAAGTAATGGTAAAGTGTTAATGTGAGAAATAAGAAAAGTGAGGATCACCAATGAAAATTAATCCTAATAATATAGATTTAATTATAAGTGCTGTACAAGAAGCACAATATCCAGAAACAGATGTACCTGAAGTAGCATTAAGTGGTCGTTCAAATGTTGGTAAATCATCATTTATCAATAGTATGATTGGGCGAAAAAACATGGCTCGTACTTCACAACAACCGGGTAAAACACAGACGTTGAATTTCTTTAATATTGATGACCAATTAGTATTTGTAGATGTACCAGGTTATGGTTATGCTAAAGTAAGTAAAGTTCAACGAGAAAAGTTTGGAAAAATGATCGAAGAGTATTTAACAACACGTCAAAAATTACAATTGGTCATTCAACTCGTTGATTTGAGACATAATCCAACTGAAGATGATGTACTTATGTATAATTATTTAAAACATTTTGATATTCCAACTTTAATCATTTGTACCAAAGAAGATAAAATACCAAAAGGGAAAGTACAAAAGCATTTAAATAATATCAAAAACAAATTAGATTTAGAAGAAGGAGATACTATAGTTAGCTATTCTTCTATAAAAAATAATAAACAACAACAAATATGGGATTTGATAGAGTCTTATTTATAATCATTTTAATTATTCATAATAATTTTTCTGATATTCTAGACTAAATCTTCATATATAAATTCAAATTTAACAAATTTGACAAAAAATTGAAGTTAGATTAGAATCTTTCTAATTTATTTGAGCAATGAACTTAATAATCAATGCAAATGTGTTATACTAAGGTTATTGTAAGTATATGGAGGGCGTTATAAATGCATTTTATTGCAATAAGCATAAATCATCGAACTGCTAATGTAGCACTAAGAGAGCAAGTTGCTTTTAGAGATGATGCCTTACGATTAGCCCATGAAGATTTATATGAAACTAAAGCCATCTTAGAAAACGTCATCTTATCTACATGTAATCGTACCGAAGTATACGCCGTTGTTGATCAAATTCATACCGGACGTTATTACGTTCAAAGATTTTTAGCACGTAAATTTGGATTTGAAGTAGATGACATTAAAGACATGTCAGAAGTCAAAGTGGGGGACGAAGCTGTAGAACATCTATTGCGCGTCACTTCTGGTTTAGATTCCATTGTACTTGGAGAAACACAAATACTTGGGCAAATGCGCGACGCATTTTTCTTAGCTCAAGAAACGGGTACAACTGGTACTATCTTTAATCATTTATTTAAACAGGCAATTACTTTTGCTAAAAGAGCACATAGTGAAACAGATATTGCAGATAATGCAGTTAGTGTTTCATATGCTGCAGTTGAATTAGCTAAAAAGGTATTCGGAAAACTAAAATATAAACAAGCTGTCATTATTGGTGCAGGGGAAATGAGTGAATTATCACTCTTAAATCTGTTAGGGTCAGGTATTACAAATATAACAATTGTTAATAGAACAGTAGGTAAAGCTAAAGTATTAGCTGAAAAACATCAAGTTAAATTTGATTCACTAGATGCATTACCAGTTTTATTACAACAAGCTGATATTGTAATTAGTTCTACAAGTTCAGAGTCGTATATTATTACTAATGATTTAGTTGAATCTATAGCTAATCAACGAAAATTAGACGCTTTATTATTAGTTGATATTGCAGTTCCAAGAGATATTGAGCCTGGTATTGATGCAATCAACAATATATTTAATTACGATGTTGATGACTTGAAAGGTTTGGTTGATGCGAATTTAAGAGAGCGTCAATTAGCAGCACAAACAATTGCTGATCAAATACCTAGTGAAATAGATACTCATAATGATTGGGTAAATATGTTAGGTGTTGTACCAGTCATTAGAGCTTTACGTGAAAAAGCAATGAATATTCAATCTGAAACAATGGATAGTATTGATAGAAAATTACCAGATTTATCAGAGAGAGAAAGAAAGATTATTTCTAAACATACTAAAAGTATAATCAATCAAATGTTAAAAGACCCTATTAAGCAGGCTAAAGAATTAAGTAGTGATAAGAAAAGTAACGAAAAATTAGAGCTCTTTCAAAGCATTTTTGACATAGAAGCTGATAACCCTTATGAACAAGCGAGACAACACAAAGAAAATAAAGCTAAGGAAATTTCAGCACGTCGAATTTTTAGTTTTGAATAAGCATATTAATATGGTGATGATATGCAAGAAAACCTGTTTATTCGATTTCATGAAATAATATTAATCATTTATCTAATTAGCATTGTTTGCTATTTTCTAGATTTTGTGCGTAAAAGTCATCAAATTAGAGTTTTGGGTATATATACATTGGGGATTGTTTGGGTTTTACAAACAATCTCTTTATCTGTTTTTATTATACAAACGAAACACGCACCATTAGGATCGCTATTTGATGTATTTTTCTCACTGACATGGATTATTATATCTTTATCACTCATTTTGAATGTGATAAAAACTTTGAATTTTTCTGTGTTCTTTTTAAATTTAATTGGTTTTGTATTAATGGCAATGAACACATTTCAACCTGACCGTTATCATAGCCAAGTACAACAAGTGGCAGTTATTAATGAATTGTTACTTGTCCATATTGGTTTAGCAATTTTGAGCTATGCATTCTTTGCTTTAGCATTCGTAAATTGTTTACTTTATATCATTCAATATCGTAATTTAAAAGAGAAGAATTTTGATCAGAAATATTTTAGAATAGGTAGCGTAGCTACTTTAGAAGCTATTGTTTTTTTTACCACTTTGGCAGGATGGATTATACTAATTTTTAGTATTATTCTAGGTGCACAATGGGGTGTATTTTCAGTAGGTCAGCGCATATTTATTGATCCTAAGGTTATTTTTTCTACCGTCATTACGTTATTGTATGGTATTTATTTAATATTTAGAGTGAAAAAGATTATCAATCAAAAGAACCTAATATATTTTAATATTATTTTATTCTGTTTATGTATGTTCAACCTATTTTTCACTACCCATTTTTCGTAAAATGGCTTGTAAAATTATTTATAGGTTGGATAAGAGAACGAGTGTTTTTCTAGGAGGCAGCAGAACATGCGCAAGTTAGTAGTTGGATCAAGAAGAAGTAAACTAGCTTTAACTCAGAGCCAACAATTTATTGATAAATTGAAACAGGTACGTCCAGAATTGGATATTGAGATTAAAGAAATAGTTACGAAAGGCGATCGAATAGTAGATAAGCAATTATCTAAAGTCGGCGGAAAAGGTTTATTTGTTAAAGAAATTCAAAACGAATTGTTTGAAAAACAAATTGATATGGCTATTCATTCTTTAAAAGATGTACCTAGTGTGATACCTGAAGGACTAACATTGGGTTGTATTCCTGATAGAGAGGTTCCTTTTGATGCTTATATTTCCAAAAATCATACACCTTTAAGAGAATTACCTGAAGGCAGTATTATTGGAACAAGCTCTTTAAGAAGAGGGGCTCAAATTTTATCTAAGTATCCTCATTTAGAAATCAAATGGATACGAGGTAATATTGATACGAGATTACAAAAGCTTGAAACAGAAGACTATGATGCCATTATTTTAGCAGCAGCTGGTTTAAGACGAATGGGTTGGTCTGACGATATTGTAACAACCTATTTAGATAAAGATGTTTTACTTCCAGCTATTGGTCAAGGTGCACTTGGCATTGAGTGCAGAAGTGATGATAAAGAATTATTAGACCTATTGCAAGAAGTTCATAATAAAGATGTTGAAAAATGCGTTACTGCAGAAAGAACATTTTTAGCCGAAATGGATGGAAGTTGCCAAGTACCAATTGGTGGATATGCAACTATTAATAGCCAACAACAAATTGAATTTACTGGGCTAATTATGACACCTGACGGTACAGAACGATATGAACATACAGCTATTGGCGAATCTCCAACAGAATTAGGTAAAGAAGTGAGTCGTGTTCTAAAAGAACAAGGCGCTTATGAAATTATTAGAAAATTAAATGAAGAACAATAATCTTCGAGGTGACTTTTTAAAATGAAACCAGTTGTAGTTATGACACAAACAAGTGAAATTCAAAGTGATTTGGTTACAATTATTCACAAACCATTTATAGATATAAAACCACTTGAATTTGATTTGCGTTTGTTAAAAGATAACTATGACTGGCTTATTTTTTCGTCTAAAAATGCAGTTAAATATTTTTTGCCTTATCTATATTTGGTAAATTACAAAAAAATCGCAGTTGTTGGTGTAAAAACTGCTCAATATTGTCGTGAATTAAAAATCCCTGTAGATTTAATTCCACAGGATTACTCACAAGAAGGATTAATTAGTGAATTTCAAAAATATAATCAAAATATCCTCATACCTTCTAGTAAACAAGCACGTCCATTATTAAAAGAAACATTAGCTCGAAATAATGATGTTGTTAAAATTGATTTGTACGAGCCAGTACCACATTATCAACATATAAATGAAGTTAAATCATTAATTTTTAATCAAGAAATTGATGCTTTAACATTTTCAAGTTCATCTTCAGTACGTTATTATTTTAATGAAGACCCAATACCTAAGTTTGATCACTATTTTGCAATTGGCAAGCAAACGGCAAATACGATACATTCATATAATCAACCAGTCATTGTTGCAGATAAACAAACTTTAGAGGCATTGATAGATAAAGTAGTAGAAAGTAGGGACTAAAATGAAATTTGATAGACATAGAAGACTACGTTCTTCTCAAACAATGAGAGATATGGTTCGCGAAACACATGTAAGAAAAGAAGATTTAATTTACCCAATTTTTGTAGTTGAAAAAGATGATATTAAAACTGAAATTAAGTCATTACCAGGTGTATATCAAATCAGTTTAAATTTATTACACGAAGAAATAAAAGAAGCGTATGACCTAGGTATTAGAGCAATTATGTTCTTTGGTGTGCCAAACGATAAAGATGATGTTGGTTCTGGTGCATATGATCATAATGGCGTTGTACAAGAAGCAACACGTATTGCTAAAAAAATGTATAGTGACTTATTAATTGTTGCTGATACATGTCTATGTGAATATACAGATCACGGGCATTGCGGTGTCATTGACGATCACACACATGATGTAGACAATGATAAATCATTACCATTACTTGTTAAAACTGCAATTTCTCAAGTTGAGGCGGGTGCAGATATTATTGCACCAAGTAATATGATGGATGGATTTGTTGCTGAAATTAGACAAGGACTAGATGATGCTGGTTATCAAAATGTACCAATTATGAGTTATGGTATTAAATATGCATCAAGTTTCTTTGGACCATTCAGAGACGCTGCTGATTCAGCCCCTTCATTTGGCGACCGTAAAACATATCAAATGGATCCTGCTAATCGTTTAGAGGCATTGAGAGAACTTGAAAGTGACTTAAAAGAGGGATGTGACATGATGATTGTTAAACCTGCTTTAAGTTATTTAGATATAGTTAGAGATGTTAAAAATCATACTAATGTGCCTGTTGTTGCATACAATGTAAGTGGCGAATATAGTATGACTAAAGCCGCTGCCTTAAATGGATGGATCGATGAAGAAAAGATTGTTATGGAACAAATGGTTTCAATGAAACGTGCTGGAGCAGATATGATTATTACTTATTTTGCTAAAGATATTTGTCAATATCTAGATAAATAACAAAGAGATTAATTATGAGGAGGCAACATTTATGGGATATGAAAAATCAATAAAAGCAATGGAAATTGCTGAAGATTTAATGCCTGGCGGTGTAAATAGTCCAGTGCGTGCTTTTAAATCTGTGGATACACCTGCAATTTTTATGGATCATGCAGAAGGTTCGAAAATATATGATATTGACGGTAATGAATACATTGATTATGTTTTAAGTTGGGGACCGCTTATTTTAGGTCATAAAAATAAACAAGTTATCGAAAATCTTCACAAAGCAGTAGATAACGGCACTAGTTTTGGTGCTTCTACACTACAAGAAAATAAACTAGCTCAATTGGTTATTGATAGAGTACCTTCTATTGAGAAAGTTAGGATGGTATCTTCAGGTACGGAAGCTACATTAGATACATTAAGATTAGCGCGCGGTTATACTGGACGCAATAAAATTGTTAAATTTGAAGGTTGTTATCACGGTCATAGTGACTCATTATTAATTAAGGCTGGATCTGGAGTAGCAACATTAGGTTTACCCGATTCACCAGGTGTACCAGAAGGTATTGCAAAAAATACCATTACTGTACCATATAATGATTTAGATTCATTACGTCTAGCATTTGAAAAATATGGGGATGATATTGCTGGAGTTATAGTTGAACCAGTTGCTGGTAATATGGGTGTAGTTCCTCCCGTAGAAGGCTTTTTACAAGGATTAAGAGATATTACTAATGAATATGGTTCATTGCTAATATTTGATGAAGTTATGACTGGTTTTAGAGTTGGTTATAACTGTGCGCAGGGCTATTTTGGAGTGACACCAGATTTAACTTGTTTAGGTAAAGTTATAGGTGGAGGTTTACCTGTCGGAGCGTTTGGTGGTAAAAAAGAGATCATGGATCACATCGCACCAGTAGGAAATATTTATCAAGCAGGTACTTTATCAGGTAATCCATTAGCAATGACAAGTGGTTATGAAACACTAAGTCAATTAACACCTGAATCATATGACTATTTTAATGAACTAGGAGATTTACTTGAAAAAGGGCTTAAAGAAGTCTTTGCTAAGCATCAGGTACCTATAACAGTAAATAGAGCTGGATCAATGATAGGTTATTTCTTAAATGAAGGTCCTGTGACTAATTTTGAACAAGCCAATAAAAGTGATTTGAAATTATTTAGTGAGATGTATAGAGAAATGGCAAAAGAAGGTGTATTCCTGCCACCATCTCAATTTGAAGGGACTTTCTTATCAACAGCACATACTAAAGAAGATATTGAAAAAACAATACAAGCATTTGATAATTCATTAAGTCGTATTGTAAAATAAAAGGAAAATTAATTACATTTTTAGCCTGGGATATTATACCCAGGCTATTAATATATAATGAAATTATTTGAATGAGTATGTTTGAAATAACTGAGTTTTTACCATTTCACACATTTATAAAAGGTAGTGTGCGTATGAAGATAATAAATAGAAATAACCTAATTATATTAGCATTATCCATTATCATAAGTTTGCTATTAAAGATATCACATATATTATTACCTTTTATGTTTGGCCCCATTATAGCAGCTATTTTATGTATAAAAGTACTTAAATTAGATATTAAATGGCCGTTTTGGATTAGCCAAATTGGTCTGATTTGTTTAGGTGTTCAAATAGGAACTACATTTACTAGAACTGTTATAAAAGATATTCAAGCAAGTTGGTTAACAATTATTCTCGTTTCAGTTCTTTTGCTCGTGTTAGCACTTTTAATCGCATTATTATTTAAGAAAATAGCAGACGTAAATACCGAAACAGCCATTCTAAGTGTAATACCTGGTGCTTTAAGCCAAATGTTAGTTATGGCAGAGGAAGATAAAAATGCTAATATTTTAGTTGTGAGTTTAACACAAACATCTAGAATTATATTCGTTGTGATTTTAGTGCCATTAATTTCATATTTTTTCCAAAATAATCAAAGTAGTGGAGAAACTATAGTTAAAGCAAAACCTTTAACTGATGTTTTAAATATTTGGCAATTTATATTTATTGTATTGGCAATCGTTGTAGTTTATTGGATAATGGCTAAGATAAATTTTCCAACCAAACAATTATTGGCACCAATTGTGGTTCTAATCATCTGGAATATTACGACTGATGTGACATTTGCATTAGATAATTGGTTACTAGCAACAGCACAAGTGGTGTATATGATTCGAATAGGCCTACAAATAGCTCGTTTGCTTTCAGACTTGAAAGGTAGAATAGCCGTAGCGATTGCGTTTCAAAATATTATGCTTATATTAAGTGCTTTCATAATGGTTTGTATCTTACATTTCTTTACACATGATTCAATCAATGAGTTGTTTTTAGGTGCAGCGCCAGGAGGCATGAGCCAAATTGTATTAGTTGCAATTGAAACAGGAGCAGATGTGGCTATGATATCTAGTTATCATATATTTAGAATCTTCTTTATATTATTTTTAATCGCTCCATTAATTAATTATTTCTTGAAATATAGATCAAAGCGATCGTAAAAAAGTTTAATAGAATTAATAAAAAAGGCGTATATCAAAAGCTTATTTTGTAAGCTAAGATATACGTCTTTAAAGTTTAATCATGTTTAGGTTTTTGAGGACAATCTTGCAAATGTGAATCATATAATCCAGCTGCCTCTAAAAATGAAAATACTGTTACTGGACCTAGGAATTTAAAACCATACTTTTTTAAATCTTTGGACAATGCTTTAGCACGATCATCAACCGTAATACGATCTTCAGGCTTTACATATCCCATGTCGATGGGTTTACCATTCACATAAGACCATAAAAACGTACTAAAGCTACCGTAATCCTTCTCAATTTCTAAATAACCTTTCGCTTGTGCAATAATAGCTTCTAATTTCTTTCTATGATGAACAATATTGGGAAATGTCATTAAGTTGTCGACATCTTGATCGGTCATTGCCGCTACCTTTTTAGGATCGAATTGATAAAATGCCTCTTCATAAGCGGATTTCTTCTTTAGTATCGTAAGCCAAGATAGACCAGCATGTTGAGATTCTAATGCCAATAGTTTAAATAAATCTTTACTATCATACATAGGTTGACCCCAAACTTGATCATGATATTCTATATAAATTGGATCTTTGGTACCGAAGGCACAAGGGTTCATAAAATTCCTCCTAATAGATTGACTTATGTGAATTTCCATTATACTATAATTAAGTAAATGAATATAATATTTGGGAAGAGTATGTTTTAATTACTTTTTAGAGAGTGTATGGTTGGTGAAAATACATAGTAATTACTACTGAAGGTAGCCCACTTAGTCCTTTTGCTGAATGAACGAAGTAAAGAGTAGGCAGAAGCGTGTTTGAGCGTTAATCAAATTCTAGAGTGCTCGAAAGTAGAAGGTTGATTTATTTACAATCTAACTACTTTCTTGAATATAGGTGGTACCACGGAACATCCGTCCTATGTATATAGGATGGGTGTTTTTTATTTTTTTGAGGAGGATTTACTTTATGGAAATGAAACCGAAATATAATCCACGCGAAGTAGAAGCGGGAAGATATGATGAATGGGTAAAAAATGGTTATTTCAAACCATCAGAAGATAGTAATAAAGAAACATATACAATCGTTATTCCACCACCAAATGTAACAGGTAAATTACATTTAGGCCATGCTTGGGATACAACATTACAAGATATTATTACTCGTATGAAGCGTATGCAAGGTTATGATACTTTATATCTACCTGGTATGGATCATGCTGGTATTGCTACACAAGCTAAAGTAGAAGCTAAACTAAATGAACAAGGTATTTCACGTCATGATATTGGTCGTGAAAAATTCTTAGAACAAGCTTGGGATTGGAAAGAAGAATATGCAAGCTTCATCCGTAAACAATGGGCTAAATTAGGATTAGGATTAGATTATAGTAGAGAACGTTTTACTTTGGATGACGGTTTAAGTAAAGCTGTTAAAAAAGTGTTTGTTGACCTTTATAACAAAGGCATTATTTATAGAGGCGAACGTATCATCAACTGGGATCCTCAAGCTCGTACCGCTTTATCTGATATAGAAGTGATTCATGAAGATGTACAAGGTGCATTTTATCACTTTAAATACCCATATGCTGATGGGGATGGATATATTGAAATCGCTACAACACGTCCAGAAACGATGTTAGGTGATACAGCTATTGTTGTTAACCCGAATGACGAGAGATATAAAGACGTAATTGGCAAAAAGGTTATATTACCAATAGTTGGTAGAGAATTACCAATATTAGCTGATGAATACGTAGATATCGAATTTGGTTCTGGTGCTATGAAAGTAACGCCAGCTCATGACCCTAATGACTTTGAAATTGGTCAACGTCATCAATTAGAAAATATTATAGTAATGGATGAAAAAGGACACATGAATCATCATGCTGGTAAATATGAAGGCCTTGAGCGTTTTGAATGTCGTAAACAGTTAGTTGAAGACTTAAAAGAACAAGATTTAGTCATTAAGATTGAGGAACATATGCATTCTGTTGGTCACTCTGAACGTTCTGGTGCAGTAGTAGAACCATATTTATCTACACAATGGTTTGTTAAAATGAAACCTTTAGCCAAACGTGCTTTAGATAATCAAAAAACAGATGATCGTATTGATTTTTATCCACCTCGATTTGAAAATACATTTAATCGTTGGATGGAAGAAATTAGAGATTGGACTATTTCAAGACAGCTTTGGTGGGGCCATCAAATTCCTGCATGGTATCACAATGAAACTGGAGAAGTTTATGTAGGAGAAAATGCACCAGAAGATATTGAAAATTGGACTCAAGATGAAGATGTTTTAGATACTTGGTTTTCTAGTGCATTATGGCCATTCTCAACTTTAGGTTGGCCAGACGTTGAAGCAGAAGATTTTAAACGTTATTTCCCAACTAATGCATTAGTGACAGGTTATGACATTATTTTCTTCTGGGTTGCACGTATGATTTTCCAAGGGTTAGAGTTCACAGACCGTAGACCATTTAATGATGTATTGTTACATGGCTTAGTTAGAGCAGAAGACGGTAGAAAAATGAGTAAATCATTAGGCAATGGTGTAGATCCTATGGATGTTATTGATGAATATGGTGCAGATAGTTTAAGATACTTCCTTGCCACAGGTTCTGCACCAGGTCAAGATTTACGTTATTCAACTGAAAAGGTTGAATCAGTATGGAATTTCATTAATAAAATATGGAATGCCGCAAGATTTAGTTTAATGAATATTGGTGAAGACTTTAAAGTTGAAGATATTGATTTATCAGGAAATTTATCTTTAGCAGATAAATGGATATTAACGCGTCTAAATGAAACAATCGCTACAGTTACAGATTTAAGTGATAAATATGAGTTTGGTGAAGTAGGTCGAGCGTTATATAATTTCATTTGGGATGAATTCTGCGATTGGTATATTGAAATGAGTAAGATACCTATGAATGGCGAAGATGAAGATCAAAAACAAACGACACGTTCTGTATTAAGTTATGTGTTAGATCGCATTATGAGAATGCTACATCCATTTATGCCATTTGTTACAGAAAAAATTTGGCAAAGCTTACCTCATGATGGAGAAACAATTGTTCAAGCATCTTGGCCAACTGTAAATGAGGAACTCATGTTTGATGATAGTAAGCAAACGATGCAACAATTAGTTGAAATTATAAAATCAATAAGACAATCTCGATTAGAAGTAAATACACCACTATCTAAAGCTATTCCAATTATGATTCAGGCTAAAGATAATAATATTCAATCTACACTAACAGAAAATGCTGACTATATAGAAAGATTCTGTCATCCAAGTGAATTGACAATCAATGTTGATATCGACATCCCAGAGAAAGCAATGACGTCTGTTGTATTAGCGGGTAAAGTCATCTTACCTTTAGAAGGTTTAATTGATATGGATAAAGAGATTGCACGTTTAGAAAAAGAATTAGATAAACTACAAAGTGAATTATATCGCGTCGATAAAAAATTGGCCAATGAAAACTTTGTCAATAAAGCACCTGAAAAAATTATTAATGAAGAAAAAGAAAAGCAAAAGCATTACCAAGAAAAATATGATGGTGTAAAAGCAAGAATTGAACAATTAAAAGCATAGGAGTATGTATCATGAATTACCTAGATAGCTTGTATTGGATACATGAAAGAACTAAGTTTGGCATCAAACCAGGCGTTAAACGTGTGGAATGGATGCTTGAAAAACTAAATAACCCACAACAACGTATTAAAGGCATACACGTAGGCGGTACAAATGGAAAAGGATCGACAGTGGCATATTTAAGAGCAGCTTTGGTTGAAAATAACTATGAAGTTGGTACTTTTACATCTCCATTTATTGAAACTTTTAATGAACGTATTAGTTTAAATGGATATCCTATTTCAAATGATGAAATTGTTGAGTTAGTTACTCGTGTTAAACCAATAAGTGAAGCGTTAGAAGTTGAAACAGAGTTAGGCAATGCAACTGAATTTGAAATTATTACTACAATGATGTTTTTATACTTTGGTGAAGTACACCCAGTTGATTTTGTTATTGTTGAAGCGGGTTTAGGTATTAAAAACGATTCAACCAATGTATTTAATCCAATTATGTCTATTTTAACGAGCATAGGTTTAGATCATACTGACATCTTAGGCAACACTTATTTAGATATAGCCAAAGACAAGGGAGATATCATTAAACCTAATACACCAGTAATTTATTCTGTGAAAAATGAAGATGCATTAAAATATATTAGAGACTATGCAGTTGAACAAAATGCAACACCTATTGAGCTTGATAGAGAAATTATTGTAGTTTCTCAAGATGATGAATTTACTTATAGATATAAAGATTACGAACTTGAAACAATTATTTTAAATATGTTGGGTGAACATCAAAAAGAAAATGCATCATTAGCTATAACGGCATTAATTGAATTAAATGAATCAGGAATCATAGAACTTGATTTTAATAAAATGATTGATGGTATTGAATCAGTCAATTGGATCGGTAGAATTGAACAAGTTAAAGAACATCCATTAATGATTATTGATGGTGCGCATAATAATGAAAGTGTAGATGCTTTGATTGATACTATTAAACAATATTATGGTCGTGATCAAATTGATATTTTATTCTCAGCGATTAAAGGAAAACCAATTTGTGATATGTTAAACAAATTAGAAGACATTGCATCTCACTTTTATATCACCGATTTTGATTTTCCCAAAGCTTTATCAAAAGAAGAAATTGCTGAAAATATCAATAGAAATAATGTTGAGCTAATAGATGATTATGTAGAATTTTTAGAGAATTATGATGGAAAAGGTTTAATTATTACAGGTAGCTTATATTTTATAAGCGAAGTTAAATCTAAAACAAAATTTGATTAGAATATAATTTTTATATAAATAAAGCCAAGGTTTCTAAATTTTATAGAAATCTTGGCTTCTTTATTAATTTTGGATCGAGGTACAACCATTTTTATATAAAATTGATAATATGTTTTTGTTTTATTATTGTGATATAATCTTTTTGAAAGGAGTAGTCATGTTGATTTACACATATGTATCCTCAGTACTATTTAGCTTCTTATATCAGCTTTCAACTAATGATAATTTTAATAAAAGATACCTAATATTAAGGTCCCAATGTGATTTTTGTCAAAGTAAATTAAAATATTATGATTTAATTCCAATTATAAGCTTCCTTATTTTAAAAGGTAAGTCGAGATGTTGTAAGCAATCATTAAACTATAGTTACTTGATAGGTGAGTTACTTGCATTACTACCAATCTTGCTTGTCTATTACCAACTAATCAATATTAATCCTCAACTTTATTTAATTTCCTTTCTGTTTTTATTAGTTATGTCAATCAATGATATAGAAGATTATTCTATTAATTTATATTTTTTAATTATCTTCACAACTGTTTTATTATTTACGACTCAGATTTTCCTAAATACTTTTATCCTTACATTTATAATTAGTCACTTATTCTATATATTTATGAATCATTATATTGCCTATGGAGATATTCTTCTATTTAATATTCTATCTTTATTCTTATCAATGAACTTCATGTTTTACCTTATTCTTTTCACTTTTATGATAGGTGGTTTGATAACCATAATCATTAAAACCTTTTTTAATCACAACATTAAATATATCCCTCTTATTCCATTTATCTTTTTATCGTTTATTTTTGTTTCTAGTTTTTATCCTTATTTAATCGAACTATTTGGAGGTGTTCCTTTTTGAGAATCAAAGAAATGGCTAATTCAGAGAAACCGCGTGAGCGATTAGTAAATAATGGTGCTGCATCATTATCCAACTCAGAATTGTTAGCAATACTTATTAATACAGGTAGAAAGGGCTGCTCTAGTATTGAAATTGCAAATGAATTATTAAGTGGTATAAAATCGTTGAAAGAATTGAAAAAGTTCTCAATCAACGATTTAATCAAAGTCAAAGGTATTGGTTATCATAAAGCTATAACCTTAAAAGCTGCATTTGAGATAGGGGAGCGAATAAATAGTGTATCTCAACACGAAGTAATTAAAATTACTTGTCCTGCAGATGTTGCAGATTTAATGATGTCGAAGCTTAAAGATTTACAACAAGAACATTTTTATGTTCTTTTATTGAATTCCAAAAATATTGTTATTAAACAAAAATGTATTTTTGTAGGAACACTAAATAGTTCTATTATTCACCCTAGAGAAATTTTTAATGTTGCAATTAAAGAATCATGTAATTCAATGATAGTGGTTCATAATCACCCGTCTGGTGATGTTACACCTTCTGAAGAAGATATTAATACAACTATTAGATTAAGAGATTGTGGAATGATTTTAGGTATTAATGTATTGGACCATATTATTATTGGAGATAATCAGTTTACGAGTTTAGTAGAATGTGGTTACTTTGATAATGAATAGTTTAAATCTAGAATAAATAGAAATGGAATAGTATAATAGATAAAAAGAGACACCAGGAGGTCATTAAATTGACTATATTTCTTATTATTGGGGTACTTATTCCAATTGTTTTTATCATGCGATTAAATGCTAAAAATCAAAAAATGACAATAAAACTATTTTTATACACAATAGGATTGTCTATATTAGGTATTGTAGTGACAACTGTCATCGGAACGATAGTAGCTCATTCACATTCATCAATTGGTTTAGTTGTAATAGGTTCAATTATTGTAGGTGCTATTTGGGGTATTTTATTAGGTTTAAGTTACATTTGCTTTAGATTTTTATCTACTACATTTAAAAAGTGATTTTACTTAAAAAAGCTATGAGGAATTAATGCAATGTTGTGCATTGATTCTCATAGCTTTTAAATTATTGAATATATGCGATTAATTTATCATAGTTATCCATTAACCAAATAATGCCTTGATAAGCAAGATAAATACATAATAGTATTATACCTGCAGATATTAAAAAGCGGATGATTGATATACCTACTCTAAACAATAAAATAACAAGTAATACAATTAATATAATCGATAATAAACTCATTATGGAAAACCTCCTAACGACACGAAACTCATATTAATATTATACTCAAATTGATAGTTAAATACATCCGTCTATAGGTACATCTAGGATACTTCCTTAGACCTATATATTTTTTACTAATAATTTAATATAATGACTTAAATGGTAAAGGAGGATATATTATGAGGTTCATATTCAGTATAATAAAAAATATTATAGCAGTTATAGCTATTTTAATCATTATCTATATCGCGTTAAAGTATGCGCCTTTTTTAAGGGACCAAGAGTGGAATCCAATTAGTAATCCTCCAAATCAGACTGAGCAAAATATGGATAACCCAAATAATAATACAAAACAACCGCAACATGGTAAAAGATATTCAATAGAAGACAATGATATAATCAAGAACGTACCTACAAGTCAAATCAAAAATGTATTTAATATGATCAATAAAAAAGAATTTATGTCAGTATCAGGAATCGGAAGAATGGGATATAATGATGAATATTTAGCTGGTCAAAGAGGCGATGAATTTATTATTTATAAATTCGGTTCTGATTCAATTCGAGTATATAATAATGAGTTTGAAATGCAACAAGATTTACATGAGTTGGGACAAAATATTGAATTAAAAAATGAACAGGCATTTGAAAATAATTAGTTTCTCATGTTTGAAATCCTTTTTCAAATAAGTTAGCCTTTATATAGAGAGTAAAAAGATAAAGGTTGGTGTGGACAATGGTTGAAAAATCAAAAGAAAAGCGTGCCAACGAACAAGCTAAAGCTCAAAACCTATTTGCACGTTGGAGAAAAGAAGAGACGCTTTATAGCGAAGATGAGAAAAAAGAAAGAAAAAAACAAGAAAAACAACAAAAAGAGAATAAATAACGTGATACATTTAAGACTACTAACTTATGACAAGTTGGTAGTTTTTTAATTATTCTTCAAAATATTAGTGGATGATTCACACATTAAAATTGTTAAAATGCAGGTAGTTTTCTTCAATAGTGAGTGATTATAATATAAAATGATTTTATTAAGCGTTAGTGCTTTATTTCATTTCAGCAGTAATATAGAATAGTGAGGAAGAATAAATTTTAAAGTTTTATAAGAGGTGTTCTGGGTGCTTAAATTTTTCAAAAATAACAAACTCATTGTTGTTTTATGTGCAATTATTGTTTTTATTGCATTAATTGGTTTGTCTATTCGCTCTCAATCTCAATCACCTCCCGAGCAATATGTAGGAGATTCTGTTTCATTTGGTCAACGAGTGATGAGTTATCCTGTAAATTTTGTTACTGGAGCAATTGGTAATATTTTTAATATGGGTGAATCGAAAGAAACTAAAAACAAAGTCAAACAATTAGAAGCTAAAAATCAACGATTAGAGGCTGAAAACAAGAAGTATAAAAAGGAATTAGATATGAAAGATATATCTAAATATGATCCGATTTCTACTACTGTTATAGCAAGAAATCCAGACCAATGGATGAATACTATAGTCATTGATAAAGGTTCTAAAGCTGGTATCAAAAATAATATGGCTGTCATGACATCTGAAGGATTAATTGGAAGAACTACTAAAGTAAATCAATTTTCTTCACAAGTGGATTTAATTTCTACGAATACAAGAGCAGGTAAATTATCAGTTAATATACAGCATAAATCTAAAAATGTATTTGGATTAATAGATCATTATGATGCGAAAAATGAAGAATTAGTTATTAGCGATATCAATAATAAAGATAGTATTTCCAAAGGCGATAAAGTTGTAACGAGTGGTTTAGCAGATCAACTTCCAAGCAGTTTATACATAGGTGAAGTGACAAGTGTAGAGAATGATCAATATGGTTTAGCTAAGGAAGTAAGAGTGAAAACAGGTGCAGATTTATCAGATTTAAATCATGTATATGTTGCTAAGCGAGACGCTGCTTCACTTCCTAAAGATGAAAGCGGGGATAACTAATGCGAGGAATATATTATTTCTTGATTGGTATTCTACTTTTTTATATTGATACTATTATTGGTTTAGTCATTCCTATGCACTTCGGTAAAATTGATGTCATTTTTGTACCACACTTAACTTTAATGTATTTATTAATTTTAACCATTTATCGCAGTTTTGGTGTGGCTTTAATATTAGCAATATTTTTTGGTTTAATAACTGATTTATATTTTGGAAGTATTTATGGTCTGTACATGTTTGGTTATATATTAGCTGTAGTGGTTATGGATAGATTTTTTAAAATATTCTATAAGGATAAAGTCATGATATTTATTATTATTTTGGTAAGTACTCTCTTAATAGAAATATACGTGGCATTAATTTATGGATTAATTGGATTTATACAATTTAATCTGTTAGAGTTCTTATTACTTAGATTATTACCAACGTTTATCCTCAATATAATCCTATTAACAATTCTATATCCTATCATGTTAAAATTTTTGAGGAAAATACAAATCAAGATTGACAGTAGGATATAAGTAATGGTAAGATGCAGTAGTTGAGTAGTTTCAGGCTACATACAACCGCTCAAATATAGGTCAAAGTACAAATTGTATTTTAATTAATGATAATTTTAATTAAAATGCCGATATGTCACCTATATATGGCGTGACTTATAATATAGGAGGTGCAAAGTATGTTTGCTATTATTGAAACAGGTGGAAAACAAATCAAAGTAGAAGAAGGACAAGAAATTTACGTTGAAAAATTAGACGTAAACGAAGGTGATTCTTTCACATTTGATAAAGTATTATTTGTAGGTGGAGATTCAGTTAAAGTTGGTGCGCCAACAGTTGAAGGTGCTACTGTTACTGCAACTGTTAATAAAAACGGTCGTGGTAAAAAAATCACTGTATTCACATACAAACGTCGTAAGGACTCTAAACGTAAAAAAGGCCATCGTCAACCATATACAAAATTAACTATCGATAAAATTAACGTGTAATAATGATTACTGTTGATATTACAGTTAATGATGAAGGCAAAGTAACAGATGTCGTTATGGATGGTCATGCTAATCACGGTGAATATGGTCATGACATAGTCTGTGCTGGTGCCTCAGCCGTATTATTTGGTAGTGTTAATGCAATTATGGGATTGACGTCAGAAAAACCGGATATCGATTATAGTGATGACGGCGGTCATTTTCATATAAGAAGTGTTGATACAAATAACGATGAAGCTCAATTAATTCTTAAAGCAATGCTTGTATCTTTACAAACTATTGAAGAAGAATATAATGAAAATATCAGATTAAATTATAAGTGAGGTGTATCCCGATGTTAAAATTAAACTTACAGTTCTTCGCATCTAAAAAAGGGGTAAGTTCTACAAAAAACGGACGTGACTCTGAATCTAAACGTTTAGGTGCTAAACGTGCTGACGGTCAATACGTAACAGGTGGTTCAATTCTTTATCGCCAACGTGGTACTAAAATTTACCCTGGTGAAAATGTAGGTCGTGGTGGCGATGATACATTATTCGCTAAAATCGACGGCGTTGTTAAATTTGAACGCAAAGGTCGAGACAAAAAACAAGTTTCTGTATATGCAGTAGCTGAATAATTTTGTCTAGTTAACACCAGAAGTGAAGGCTTCTGGTGTTTTCTTTTGTTTAAAATCTTATTCTAAAGGAAACAAATTATCAGATTGAATCAAGTAGATACCTTAAGATTCAATTTAAGAATTAAAATTTTTCTACAAATGGACTTAATGATATAATTAAACAGATCATGAATACAAAAATGAGTAAAAGAGGTGAGATATATGTTTGTCGATCAAGTGAAAATATCTCTTAAAGCAGGAGATGGTGGTAATGGTATTACCGCATACAGAAGAGAAAAATATGTACCATTCGGTGGACCAGCTGGTGGCGATGGTGGTAAAGGTGCATCAGTAATATTTGAAGTAGATGAAGGTCTACGTACATTATTAGATTTTAGATATCAAACGCACTTTAAAGCTAAAAAAGGAGAAAATGGGCAAAGTAGTAACATGCATGGAAGAAATGCAGAAGACTTAGTATTAAAAGTACCACCCGGCACAATTGTTAAAAGTGTTGAAACTGAAGAAGTCCTTGCAGACTTAGTTGAAGATGGTCAACGCGCTATAGTAGCAAAAGGTGGTCGTGGAGGTCGTGGTAACTCACGTTTTGCGACACCTAGAAACCCTGCACCAGACTTCAGTGAAAATGGTGAGCCAGGTGAAGAAATCGATGTCACACTTGAATTAAAATTATTAGCGGATGTAGGTTTAGTAGGTTTTCCTAGTGTAGGTAAATCAACTTTATTATCAATCGTTTCTAAAGCTAAACCTAAAATTGGAGCGTATCATTTTACAACAATCAAACCAAATTTAGGAGTAGTTTCTACACCCGATAATAGAAGTTTTGTTATGGCTGACTTACCAGGTTTAATTGAAGGTGCATCAGACGGCGTAGGTTTAGGCCATCAATTTTTACGACATGTTGAACGTACAAAAGTAATTGTACATATGATTGATATGAGTGGTTCAGAAGGGCGTGATCCTATCGATGATTATCACGTCATTAATAAAGAATTAGTGGCATATAAGCAACGTTTAGAAGATCGACCACAAATTATAGTAGCAAATAAAATGGATATGCCAGATGCAGAAGAGAATTTAGAATTATTCAAGGAAGAAATCGGTGACGACCATATTATTATTCCGTTATCTGCAGTGTCAAGAGATAATATTGATCAATTATTATATACAATTGCTGATCAACTTGAAAAAGTAAAAGACATTGATTTCTCTGTTGAAGAAGATGAAAATGTTGGTGTTAACCGTGTTGTATACAAACACACACCATCTCAAGATACATTCACAATTACAAGAGATGATGATGGTGCATATGTTGTGAGTGGTAATGCAATCGAAAGAACATTCAAGATGACAGACTTTAATAGTGATCCAGCGGTACGTCGTTTCGCAAGACAAATGCGTTCAATGGGTATTGATGATGCCTTAAGAGCTAGAGGCTGTAGCAACGGAGATATCGTAAGAATTCTTGGTGGAGAATTCGAATTTATAGAATAGGAGTGTGAAAGATGGACAATAAAGAATATAAGAAGTTTTATCTTATACGTGAAGATGTTTTACCTGAATCTGTAATTAAAACATTAAAAATAAAAGATGCATTAAAAAATAATTCTGAGTTGTCCATCTATGAGGCCGTAAAACAATACGGCTTGTCAAGAAGCGCTTTTTATAAATATAGAGAAACTATATTTCCTGTAGATGAAAAATTATTAGACCATCGTGAATTCACTTTAATTCTATATGTCAATGATATTGTAGGTATGTTGGCTCAAGTATTAAATACAATTTCTCAATTACATTTATCTGTACTTACAATACATCAAAGTGTACCGATGAATGATAAAGCAACGATTACCTTATCGTTAAATGCTTCATCTTCTGATTTAATGATAGATGATGTAGTAATTGCCTTAAGAGAAATTGAACATGTGTCTAAAGTAGAGTTAATAAGCATGAGTATGTAAATGAGGATGTGCTAAAATGTACGCGTATATTAAAGGTAAGCTAACACAATTGTTTCCTACACACGTCGTGGTAGACGTTAATGGTGTTGGATACGAAATTCAGACACCTAATTCATATCGTTTTCAAAAATATTTGGATAAAGAAGTTCAAATATTTACATCATTAATTGTTAGAGAAGATGCACAACTACTTTATGGTTTTATTAATGAAGAAGAAAAAGATATGTTTTTAAGTTTAATTAAAGTTACGGGAATAGGACCAAAGTCAGCATTGGCTATACTTGCAACAAGTACACCAAATGAAGTAAAACAAGCCATTGAGAATGAAAACGATGCATATCTAACTAAATTCCCAGGTATCGGTAAGAAAACTGCACGACAAATAGTACTAGATTTAAAAGGCAAAGTTCAAATTACGGAAGAAAATACTGACACACTTTTAAATGTTATGAATGAATCAAATGCCAATGAATCTATGATTAAGGAAGCGATGTTAGCTTTAGAAGCATTAGGTTATTCAAAACGTGAGTTATCTAAAGTTGAAAAGGTTCTAAAACAATCCAATATGGAATCAGTGGATGAAGCTGTTAAAATCGGATTACAAACATTAGTGTCATAATAACCTAACATCAAAATGAAAGGGGGAGATATTATGGATGAAAGAATGGTCGATCAATCTGCACATAATGAAGAATCTGACTTCGAATTATCTTTACGACCTACTAAATTAAAGCAGTATATCGGTCAATCTTCTATTAAAAGTAATTTAGAAGTATTCATTAAAGCAGCTAAACTGAGAGAAGAACCTTTAGATCACGTTCTCTTATATGGTCCCCCAGGGTTAGGTAAAACAACATTATCTAATATTATAGCCAATGAAATGGACGTTAATATTAGAACAGTATCTGGACCTTCATTAGAACGTCCTGGAGATTTAGCAGCAATTTTATCTGGATTACAACCAGGAGATGTATTGTTCATTGATGAAATACATCGTTTAAGTAGTGTTGTTGAAGAAGTATTATATCCTGCGATGGAAGATTTTTTCTTAGATATTATTATAGGTAAAGGTGATGAAGCACGAAGTATTCGTATTGATTTACCACCTTTTACACTTGTTGGTGCTACAACACGAGCAGGCAGTTTAACTGGCCCTTTAAGAGATCGATTTGGCGTCCACTTACGATTGGAATATTATAATGAAGCAGATTTAAAAGAAATTATTATAAGAACTGCGGAAGTACTAGGAACTGGTATAGATGAAGAAAGTGCTATAGAATTAGCAAAACGTTCTAGAGGAACGCCACGTGTAGCGAATCGTTTATTAAAAAGAGTGAGAGACTTTCAACAAGTTAATGAAGATGATCAAATTTATATTGAAACTACGAAGCGCGCATTAAAACTATTACAAGTAGACGATTATGGTTTAGATTATATTGATCATAAGATGATGAATTGTATATTGAATCAATATAAAGGTGGTCCTGTTGGACTTGATACCATTGCCGTGTCAATTGGTGAAGAACGTGTAACTATTGAAGACGTTTATGAACCTTTCTTGATTCAAAAAGGTTTCTTAGAACGTACACCTCGAGGAAGAAAAGCGACACCGTTAGCGCATGAACATTTTGGCAATTCTAATGAAATGAGGGAGTAAGTTGAATATTGAAGATTTTGACTATGATTTACCTGAATCTCTAATCGCGCAAACACCTTTAAAAAATAGAGACCAAAGTAGATTGTTAGTATTAAATAGAAAAAATGGAAATATGGAACATCTACATTTTAAAGATGTTATTAATTATTTTAATCCTGGTGATACGTTAGTTTTAAACGATACTAGAGTAATGCCAGCAAGACTTTTTGGATTAAAAGAAGAAACTGGCGCTAAAGTTGAGATGCTTATGTTAACTCAAATTGAAGGTAATGACTGGGAAGTATTGTTAAAGCCGGCTAAACGTATTAAAGTTGGAAATCAATTGAACTTCGGTGATGGAAAAATAATCGCTGAATGTATTGAGGAGTTAGATCAAGGCGGTAGAATTATGCGCTTGCACTATGAGGGTATACTCCAAGAACGACTTGATGAACTAGGTGAGATGCCATTACCACCATATATTAAAGAAAGATTAGACGATCCTGATCGTTATCAAACTGTTTATGCTAAAGAAAGTGGATCTGCTGCAGCACCAACTGCAGGACTACATTTTACAGATGAACTTCTAGAGTCAATTAAAGCTAAAGGCGTGAATATCGCTTTTATTACATTACATGTTGGTCTTGGTACATTTAGACCAGTAAGTGTAGATAATATTGATGATCATGAGATGCATAGTGAATATTATCAAATGACGCAAGAAACTGCAGATTTATTAAATAAGACAAGAAAAAATGGTCATCGAATTATTTCAGTAGGTACGACATCAACCAGAACACTAGAGACAATACGCAGAGATCATTCGGAATTTGTTGAAAAAAGTGGTTGGACAGATATCTTTATCTATCCAGGTTTTGAATATAAAGCTATCGATGGCTTGATTACTAACTTCCATCTTCCTAAGTCAACGTTAGTAATGTTAGTGTCAGCGTTTAGTAGCAGAGAATATATTTTAAATGCATATCAAAAAGCTGTTGAAATGGAGTATAGATTCTTTAGTTTTGGAGATGCAATGTTAATTATATAAAAGAATGTGAGGATTATAAATATGCCTGCAGTAACATATGAACATATTAAAACTTGTAAACAATCAGGTGCACGTTTAGGAATTGTACATACACCACATGGTTCGTTTGAAACACCAATGTTTATGCCGGTTGGAACTAAAGCAACTGTTAAAACAATGAGTCCTGAAGAATTGCGTCAGATTGAGGCTAAGATCATTTTGGGAAATACATATCATTTGTGGTTGCAACCTGGAAATGATATTATCAAACACGCTGGGGGACTGCATAAATTCATGAATTGGAACGGACCCATTCTAACCGATTCTGGAGGATTTCAAGTATTTAGTTTAAGTAATCTACGTAAAATCTCAGAAGAAGGTGTCGAATTTAGACATCATACGAATGGTTCAAAATTATTTTTAAGTCCAGAGAAATCAATGGAAATACAAAATGATTTAGGTTCAGACATTATGATGGCATTTGATGAATGTCCACCTATGCCATCTGAATATAAGTATGTCAAAGATTCAATTGAGAGAACAACTCGTTGGGCAGAAAGATGTTTAAAAGCGCATGCCCGTCCTGAAGATCAAGCGTTGTTTGGCATTATTCAAGGTGGCGAATATAAAGATTTACGTGAACAAAGTGCGAAAGAGCTTGTTGAGTTAGATTTTCCTGGATATGCAATTGGTGGACTTTCAGTAGGAGAGCCTAAACCTGTAATGTACGAAATGGTTGAACATACTGAACAATTTATGCCGAAAGATAAACCTAGATATTTAATGGGTGTCGGATCTCCCGATGCATTAATCGAATGTAGTATCCGAGGCATGGATATGTTTGATTGTGTATTACCTACTCGTATTGCTAGAAATGGTACATGTATGACTTCTAATGGACGTTTAGTAATCAAAAATGCCAAGTTTGCGGATGATTTAAGACCATTAGATGAAAATTGTGATTGCTATACATGTAAAAATTATTCTAGAGCATACATTAGACACTTGATCAAAGCAGAAGAAACCTTTGGTATCCGTCTTACTACTATTCATAATTTACATTTTCTGCTAAAATTAATGGAAGATATTAGACAAGCCATTCGAGAAGATAGACTTTTAGACTTTAAAGCTGAATTCTTCGAACAGTATGGATTAAATGTAGATAACCCTAAAAACTTTTAAAGAGGAGAATGTAACATGCAATTTACATCATTGATATTACCGATCTTATTGTTGGTTCTAATGTATTTCTTCTTAATTAGACCACAACAAAAACGTGCCAAAGAGCATCGTGAAATGATTAGTCGTGTAGAAGCTGGTCAAAAAATCACTACAATTGGTGGTATTAAAGGTACAGTTAAAGCAGTTGATGAAACAACAGTAGTTGTTACTGTTAATGGTCACGGCACAGAAATGACTTTTGAAAAACCAGCTATTAAACAAGTAGACCCTTCATAGTAGTATGTTATTGAAGCCTGAGGCATTATTGTCTCAGGCTTCAATTATATTTACCTGTAGCTAAATAAACGTGACTAGATAACTTTAAGTTAAAATATATTCTTCTTTATCAAATTGAGAATTGTTTCCAGTAATTAAATAATGCTAGTGATGACTTAGTATCAGTATTTTTGTTATAGTTTTGTATTAATTTAATTGAAAAAGTTATCAATAATTTCACTATAAAGTGTAGTATGTTAATATAGATAGGTCATAGGAGTTATTCATTTGACTCCGACTTGCAAATATAAGGATTAATCGAGTATTCTAGTATCATAAGTAAATAATGAGGTGTTCATGTGAAGAAAAGTAGTAGATTGATTGCATTCTTACTACTGGTGATCCTTCTGTTCGCAGGTATGGGTCTTACATATAAGAATGTGATTAAGAATGTTAACTTAGGCCTTGATTTACAGGGTGGATTCGAAGTGCTTTATCAAGTTGATCCGTTACATAAAGGTGACAAAATTGATAAAAATGCGTTGCAATCTACAGCGCAAACACTAGAAAATCGTGTTAACGTTTTAGGTGTTTCTGAACCTAAAATCCAAGTTGAAGATCCAAATAGAATTAGGGTTCAACTTGCTGGTGTGAAAGATCAGAAAGAGGCAAGAAAGATTTTATCATCACAAGCTAATTTAACCATTCGTGATGCGGATGACAAAGTTAAATTAAGTGGTGCTGATATTAAACAAGGATCAGCGAAACAAGAATTTAAACAGAATACGAATGATCCTACAGTTACATTTAAAGTAAAAGATAAAAATAAATTTAAAAAAGTAACTGAAGAAATATCTAAAAAGCAAAATAATGTTATGGTCGTTTGGTTAGATTTCAAAAAAGGCGACAGCTATAAGAAAGAAGCCGACAAGAAAGATCCTAAGTTTGTATCTGCGGCAAATGTTGATCAACCAATCAATTCAGATAGCGTAGAAATTTCTGGTGGATTCCATGGTCAAGAAGGCGTTAAAAAAGCAAAACAAATTGCTGAATTATTAAACGCAGGTTCTTTACCAGTAGATCTTAAAGAAATTTATTCAAACTCAGTTGGTGCTGAATTTGGTCAAGATGCACTTGATAAAACAATCTTTGCATCAGTTTTAGGTGTAGCAGTAATCTATCTATTTATGTTAGGTTTCTACAGATTACCAGGACTTGTAGCCATCATTGCATTAACAACATATATATATCTAACACTTGTAGCCTTTAACTTTATTTCAGGTGTACTTACACTACCTGGTTTAGCTGCCTTAGTGTTAGGTGTAGGTATGGCAGTAGATGCCAATATTATTATGTATGAACGGATTAAAGATGAGTTGAGAATTGGTAGGACACTTAAACAGGCATATTCTAAAGCCAATAAAAGTTCTTTCTTAACTATCTTTGACTCTAACTTAACAACCGTGATTGCTGCTGCAGTACTGTTCTTCTTTGGTGAAAGTTCAGTAAAAGGTTTCGCAACAATGTTGTTATTAGGTATTTTAATGATATTTGTAACTGCAGTGTTCTTATCTAGATTACTATTATCATTATTAGTTTATTCCAATTTATTTAAGAAAAAATATTGGTTATTTGGTGTTAAAAAATCAGATAGACATGATATTAGTGAAGGTAAAGATGTCCATGACTTAAAAACATCATTTGAAAAATGGAATTTCGTTAAACTAGCTAAGCCGTTAATTTCATTAAGTATTTTGATTGTAGTAGTAGGACTAGTTATTCTTTACATTTTCAAATTGAATTTAGGTATAGATTTCTCTGCTGGTACGCGAGTAGACTTACAATCTAAAGAATCACTTTCTCAATCTAAAGTTGAAAAAGTAGTGAAAGATGTTGGATTAGAACCAGATCAAATTCAAATAAATGGTTCAGGTAATAAAAATGCTACTGTTCAGTTTAAACAAGATTTATCACAAGCTAAAGATAATCAATTAAGTGATAAAATGAAATCTGAATTTGGTAACTCACCACAAATTAATACAGTTTCACCATTAATTGGACAAGAATTAGCTAAAAACGCAATGCTTGCGTTAGTATATGCAGCGCTGGGTATTATTATCTATGTATCATTACGTTTCGAATGGAGAATGGGATTATCCTCTGTCTTAGCTTTATTACACGACGTATTCATTATAGTCGCTGTGTTCAGTTTACTTCGATTAGAAGTTGATTTAACGTTTATCGCTGCTATCTTAACTATTGTTGGTTATTCTATTAACGATACCATCGTTACATTTGACCGAGTTCGGGAAAACTTGCATAAGATAAAAGTGATTACATCAACTGAACAAATTGATGACATCGTTAACAGATCAATTAGACAAACAATGACACGTTCTATTAATACAGTTTTAACAGTTGTTGTCGTTGTTGTTGCAATTCTATTATTTGGGGCACCAACAATCTTCAACTTCTCATTAGCTTTATTAATCGGTTTAATTTCAGGCGTGTTCTCTTCAATCTTTATAGCCGTCCCATTATGGGGAATTATGAAGAAACGTCAATTGAAAAAATCATCTAATCACAAATTAGTTGTATTTAAAGAGAAAAAATCAAATGACGAAAAAATCGTAGTTTAATAACCTAAAGGTTGAGCATTGATGTTGTAATGTCTTTAAAAGATTTTGCAGCAAAGTGCTCAACCTTTTTATTTTTTTCGATTTTCGATATAATGGCATTTGGAAATGAGGAAGGTTACTTATGATTAAATCTAAATATAATTGGAATTTGAATAACCCAACTGAATATATATCTGATAGTATTGCACAACGTTTAAAATTATCTCCTATTATCAAAAAGATATTAGAAAGTAAAAATATTATTGAAGAAGAAGATATACAACGTACTTTAAATGGCGTAGATATTAATCATGATAGTTCTTTACTTAGCGACATTGATAAAGCAATAGAACGTATAAATCAGGCAATTGATAAAAACGAGCGTATATTAGTTTATGGCGATTATGATGCTGATGGTGTGACATCAACGACAATATTAGTACATACATTACAAAAATTAGGAGCCCAAGTTGGATGGTATATCCCGAACCGTTTTACAGAAGGTTATGGACCAAACGAATTGGCCTTTCAAAATGCATATGATGAAGGGGTTTCATTAATCATTACTGTGGATAATGGCATACAAGGGCATGCTGAAATTAAAATGGCTCAAGATTTAGGTGTAGATGTCATCGTCACTGATCACCACGAAATAGGCAGAACATTACCTGAAGCGTATGCAATCGTACACCCAATGCATCCAGAATTTGATTATCCTTTTAAATATTTGTGTGGTGCTGGTGTAGCCTATAAATTAGCACAAGCATTATTAGAAAATGTGCCTAATTATTTTAAAGCATATGCAGCTATAGGAACGATTGCAGATTTAGTATCTTTAACTGATGAAAATCGTTCGATTGTACAACATGGTTTAAAAGTTATGAATGATAGTTGTCCAGTACCCGTTAAAGCTTTACTAAATCAAGCTAGTTATAACGATGAAATTACCGAAGAAACAATAGGTTTTATTATAGGCCCTAGATTAAATGCAGTTGGACGCTTGGAAGATGCCTCTTTAGCTGCTGAATTATTAATGTCTGATAGCGAAGATGAAGCTGAATTTTTAGCAGAACAGGTTGAGCATTTCAACCAAGAGCGTAAAGATATCGTAGCTCAAATTACTGAAGAAGCATTGGCAATGGCTGAGAATTATGTTTCTCAAGGACATCAATTTCTACTATTAGCCAAAGAAGATTGGCATGAAGGCGTATTAGGGATTGTAGCTTCGAAAATAGTAGAGACATATAGTTTACCAACATTAATTTTAAATATTGATTATGAACAGAATCATGCCAAAGGTTCTGCTAGATCAATTGAACAAGTTTCTATGTTTGAAATTTTAAATGCACATCAAGATTTAATTAGTAAATTCGGTGGACACCATATGGCAGCTGGAATGACTATGGATATTGATAATGTAGAGGCATTACGAGATGGATTAAATGAATGGATGGCAAGACTAAGTGAAACGACCTCACTTGAACCTAGTAAAAAAATAGATGTGTTATTGGATGAATCCGATATTACGATCAAAAATATTAAAGACATTCAGAAATTAAGACCATTTGGCACAGATTTTAATTCACCATTATTTGAAATTCAAAATATGACTATTAATTCATTAAAGGCCATAGGTAAAGAACAAAATCATTTGAAGATGACGTTAGGTGATTCTACTTTACCAGCTTTATTTTGGCAAAATGGTGCATATGCAACACAATTAGATAACGGTCAAACGGTAAACTTAATAGGTAACTTGCAAATCAATGAATGGAATGGTAATCAAACGCCGCAGTTCATTGTTCAAGATATAGCTATGGATACAATGCAAATATTAGATTATCGAAGTAAAAGTAAGAACACAAATTTCTTAAATAATGATCAATCAACAGCTTTTGTCATTCATTCAAAAGTTCATAAATCAAATGACAATGAGTTCTACTATGGAGAAGTTATACCTGTTGAATATGATAAAATAGTATTTAGAGATTTACCGAATACACTTGATGAATTAAAAAGTACATTACAACAAACACAAATATCTCAAATTTATCTTGTATTTCAACATAAAATGTCTATTTATTTTGAAGGTATGCCAAGTATCAGTTTATTTAAACAATGTTATAAAGCATTAATTAATAAAAAGGAAACGAATTTAGCAACTGAAGGTATGATGTTGTGTGACTTTCTCAATATTAAAGCGAATTCATTAAAATTTATGCTAAAAGTATTTTTAGAATTAGGATTTATTAACGAAGATGATGGTATAATAACGATTGCGAGTCAACCAAGTAAACAAGATATTGAAACAAGTCAATTGTATCAGGCTAGATTGTCTAGAATAGAGGTCGAAAAGCTTTTATTATATGATGATTTCAATCATTTAAAATTATGGATTAAAACTCAATTGGGATATAGTAATTAGGAGGAAATAATAAGATGGATTTAAAACAATATGTTTCTGAGGTACAAGACTGGCCAAAACCAGGGGTTAGCTTTAAAGATATCACTACAATTATGGACAATGGTGAAGCATACGGCTATGCTACAGACCAAATTGTTGAATATGCAAGAGAAAAAGATGTTGACGTAGTTGTAGGACCAGAAGCACGAGGATTTATTATTGGTTGCCCAGTAGCTTATTCTATGGGCATAGGGTTCGCACCTGTACGTAAAGAAGGTAAATTACCTCGTGAAGTTATTAGATACGAATATAATTTAGAATATGGCACTAATGTTTTAACAATGCATAAAAATGCTATTAAACCTGGTCAACGTGTTTTAATTACGGACGATTTATTAGCGACAGGTGGGACAATTGAAGCGGCAATTAAACTCGTTGAAAAGTTAGGCGGTATCGTTGTAGGCATTGCTTTTATTATTGAATTGAAATATTTAAATGGAATTGAAAAGATAAAAGACTATGATGTGATGAGTTTAATTTCTTATGATGAATAATTTTCAAAACCAAATTAACTAATAAAAATAAGTCATGATGAGCTAGTTCTCAAAACTAATTAACAATAATGTTGTTAATACAGTTTAAATAGAGAACTAGTTTTTATTTACAAAAAAATAGTATTGATAGAGTTACAATCTAATTGTGATTCATTTATTTATTCCAAAAATTGTAGTATCATGTAACTAATATTTAATTTTAATTCATCAATGTTAGCTTATCAGAGACATTAAAATTTGATAAACTATATACAATTAAAATTGATTTCACATTGAAACATCTATCAATTTTGTAATAATACAGGGTGTATAAGCTAATAAAATGCTAATAAGTGTCTATAAACCTTCTAAAATAATGGGTGTAATACATAACGGAAGTAAATAAATTAAAACGTGTAATTATAATCAATGAGTGGGGTGTCATATATTGAACAACGAGTATCCTTATAGTGCTGACGAGGTACTTTACAAAGCAAAGTCCTATTTAAGTGAAAGTGAATATCAATATGTTTTAAAGAGTTATCATATTGCATATGAAGCTCACCAAGGACAATTTAGGAAGAATGGTTTGCCATATATCATGCATCCAATTCAAGTAGCTGGAATTCTAACTGAGATGCGTTTAGACGGACCCACAATCGTTGCAGGCTTTTTACATGATGTCATAGAAGATACAGCATATACATTTGATGATGTTAAAAATATGTTTAACGAGGAAGTAGCAAGAATCGTAGACGGTGTTACTAAACTTAAAAAAGTAAAATATCGTTCGAAAGAAGAACAACAAGCTGAAAATCATCGTAAATTATTTATAGCTATTGCTAAAGATGTCCGTGTTATTTTAGTTAAATTAGCTGACCGATTACATAATATGAGAACATTAAAAGCTATGCCAAGAGAGAAACAAATACGTATTTCTAAAGAAACGTTAGAAATATATGCACCTTTAGCACATAGACTTGGTATCAATACTATAAAATGGGAATTAGAAGACACGGCTTTAAGATATATTGATAGTGTGCAATATTTCCGTATTGTTAATTTGATGAAGAAAAAGAGAAGTGAACGTGAAGCTTATATTGACAATGCTATTGGCCAGATAGAAACTGAAATGGATAAAATGAATATTGTTGGCGAAATAAATGGTCGACCTAAACACATCTATAGTATTTATAGAAAAATGATGAAACAAAAAAAGCAGTTTGATCAAATATTTGATTTACTTGCTATCCGAATCATCGTTAATACAATCAATGATTGTTATGCGATATTAGGTTTGGTACATACATTATGGAAACCGATGCCAGGTCGTTTTAAAGACTATATTGCAATGCCGAAACAAAATATGTATCAATCTCTCCATACAACAGTTGTAGGTCCAAATGGGGATCCACTTGAAATTCAAATACGTACGTATGAAATGCATGAAATTGCAGAACATGGTGTAGCTGCGCACTGGGCTTATAAAGAAGGCAAAACTGTAAACGAAAAAACACAAGATTTCCAAAATAAATTAAATTGGTTAAAAGACTTAGCTGAAACAGATCATACGTCCTCAGATGCACAAGAATTTATGGAATCACTCAAATACGATTTACAAAGTGATAAAGTATATGCATTTACACCAGCGAGTGATGTCATAGAGTTACCGTATGGTGCTGTACCTATTGATTTTGCATATGCTATCCATAGTGAAGTAGGTAATAAAATGATAGGGGCTAAAGTCAACGGGAAAATAGTGCCTATTGACTATATATTACAAACCGGTGATATCATTGAAATAAGAACAAGTAAACATTCATACGGACCAAGTAGAGATTGGTTAAAAATCGTTAAATCATCTAGTGCGAAAAGTAAAATTAAAAGTTTC
Source organism: Staphylococcus sp. AC872 (assembly GCF_979255425.1). Lineage (NCBI taxonomy): Bacteria > Bacillati > Bacillota > Bacilli > Caryophanales > Staphylococcaceae > Staphylococcus > Staphylococcus sp. AC872. The sequence goes on along the minus strand of NZ_CEEDKW010000005.1, from coordinate 113,910 downwards.
TTTAAAAAGCAAGATCGATCTTCAAATATTGAAAAAGGTAAATTTATGGTTGAAGCTGAAATTAAAGAGCAAGGTTTTAGAGTTGACGATATTCTTACCGAAAAAAATATCGATGTAGTGAATGAAAAATATCATTTTGCTAATGAAGATGATTTATATGCTGCTGTTGGTTTCGGTGGTGTTACGGCTATTCAAATCGTTAATAAGTTAACAGAGCGTCAAAGAATTTTGGATAAGCAAAAGGCTTTAAATGAAGCACAGGAAGTGACAAAATCAGTTCCAATCAAAGAAGATATTATTACTGATAGTGGTGTATACGTAGAAGGTTTAGAAAATGTACTGATTAAACTATCAAAATGTTGTAATCCTATACCTGGTGATGATATTGTAGGTTATATCACCAAAGGTCATGGTATAAAAGTACATAGAACCGATTGTCCTAATATAAAAAATGAGACAGAACGCTTAATATCGGTTGAATGGGTGAAATCTAAAGACTCAACACAACGTTATCAAGTCGATTTAGAAGTCACTGCATATGATCGTAATGGACTATTAAATGAAGTCCTACAAGCTGTAAATTCAACAGCAGGAAGTCTAATTAAAGTATCAGGTCGATCCGATATCGATAAAAATGCTGTCATTAATATTAGTGTCATGGTAAAAAATGTAAACGATGTATACCGTGTAGTTGAAAAAATCAAACAGTTAGGTGATGTATATACTGTTACAAGAGTTTGGAACTAGAACTTAAGAGGTGCAAAGAAAAATGAGAGTAGTTGTACAAAGAGTTTCAGAAGCTTCTGTTTCAAATAACAACATTCACAATGCTATTCAAAAAGGCTATTGTTTACTAGTAGGTGTCGGTAAAAATTCTACAGAAGCTGATGTACAAGCAGTAGCTAAAAAAATCGCGAATGCAAGATTATTTGAAGACGAAAATGACAAATTGAACTATAATATTCAACAAATTGAAGGAGAAATATTATCAATTTCTCAATTTACATTGTACGCCGATGTAAAAAAAGGTAATCGCCCTGGTTTTTCTGATTCAATGCCACCTGAGGCAGCAGATGAATTATATGAATCGTTTAACGAAGCACTTCGATCATATGGTTTGAATGTTAAAACAGGTGAATTTGGTACACATATGAATGTAGACATTCATAATGATGGTCCTGTAACAATCATTTATGAGAGTCAGGATGGCAAAATGATATGAATAAAGTAAATACATGGTTAACCAAACATGGTCTTATGAATCGACTTACATTGATCGTAGTTATTTGTTTCGTACTATTTCTCATATTATTATTTATGTTTTTAAATTATAATGATGAAGATAATGGTACAATCACGATAACAGAAAACGCAGAGTTGAGAACTGGACCTAATGCAGCTTATCCTGTTATTTATAAGATTGAAAAGGGAGATACTTTCGAGAAGATTGATAAATCTGGTAAGTGGATCGAAGTAAAGAATAAAGCTGGAGATGAAAAAGGTTGGGTTGCTGGTTGGCACACAAACTTAAATATCCATGCTGAGAATTCTAAGAAATCCGCTCCTTTAAAAGGTAAAACAATTGTACTTGATCCTGGTCACGGTGGACGTGATCAGGGTGCTTCAAGTAATACGTCCTCAAAGAGTTTAGAAAAAGTATATACATTAAAAACTGCTAAAGAGTTAAAGACTTTACTTGAAAAAGAAGGTGCTCATGTTAAAATGACGCGTTCTAATGATACATATGTGTCTTTGGATGATAGGAATATCAAAGGAGACGCTTTTATAAGCATACATAATGACTCACTAGATTCCCCAAATGCGAATGGTGTAACTGTGTATTGGTTACAAGATAATCAAGAAGCATTAGCACAAACGCTTAGCAGTAGCATCCAAAAGAAATCCCTCCTAACAAATAAAGAAGCCAGACAACAAAATTATCAAGTCTTGAGACAAACGAATATACCAGCAGTATTATTAGAACTTGGTTATATTAGTAATCCAACAGATGAAGGAATGGTACGAGACCAACTACATAGACAAGTTGTGGAGGAAGCTATCGTTGATGGCTTAAAACAATATTTCTCATCATAGAACTTGCAAATCAAATGAAAACTCGTTATCATTATAATTGAATTATAAATAGTAAACCGATTGTATTCTTGAAAGAATAAATGAAAGAGGTAGTATATTTTAATATACGTAGAAATGTAATCCATGAGGCTGAAAGATTACGCTGAGTAGTTTATTACTTTGAACACAAGAAGAGGTGCTTTATTCAAAAGTAAAGCCGGCTAACGTACGTTAAACGTTTTGAGTGGATTTGTGACGTTAATTATGTCCAAATCAATTAGGGTGGCAACACGGATTTTCGTCCCTTGTATAGTATTTAATGCTATGCAAGGGCTTTTTTATTCACATTTTTAAAATGAAAAAGAGATGAAAAGCCTTGAGTATTAGTAAAGGAGATAAAATATGATAAAAATTCCAAGAGGAACGCAAGATATATTACCAGAAGATTCAATCAAGTGGCGTTACATTGAAAATAAATTAGATCAATTAATGGAAATTTACAATTATCAAGAAATACGAACACCTATCTTTGAGAGTACTGAACTTTTTGCTAGAGGTGTTGGTGATTCTACAGATGTAGTTCAAAAGGAAATGTATACATTTAAGGATAAAGGCGATCGTAGTCTGACATTAAGACCAGAGGGTACTGCTAGTGTAGTTCGATCTTATATCGAACATAAAATGCAGGGAAATCCAAATCAACCAGTAAAGTTATATTATAATGGGCCAATGTTTAGATATGAACGTAAACAAAAAGGTAGATATCGTCAATTTAATCAATTTGGTGTTGAAGCTATTGGTTCTGAAAACCCAAGCATTGATGCTGAAATATTAGCGATGGTAATGCATATCTATCAATCATTTGGGCTAAAACACTTAAAATTAGTGATTAATAGTATTGGAGATAGTGATTCTCGTAAAGAATACAATAAAGCATTGGTTAAACACTTTGAACCAGTGATTGATAATTTCTGCCAAGATTGTCAGTCTAGACTACACACTAATCCGATGAGAATTTTAGATTGTAAAGTCGATAGAGACAAAGAAGCTGTCAAAAATGCACCACGTATTACGGACTTCTTAAACGAAGATTCTAAAGCATACTACGAACAAGTAAAACAACATTTAGATGATTTAGAAATTCCATATGTAGAAGATCCTAATCTTGTTCGTGGATTAGATTATTACACACATACTGCATTTGAATTAATGATGGATAATCCAAATTACGATGGTGCAATAACAACCTTGTGTGGTGGTGGTCGTTATAATGGTCTACTTGAACTGTTAGATGGACCTAGCCAAACAGGTATCGGTTTTGCATTAAGTATCGAAAGATTATTGTTAGCTTTAGAAGAAGAAGGTATTGAATTAGATATTAAAAATGACTTTGACCTATTTATCGTTACTATGGGAGAAAAAGCGGATCGTTATGCAGTTAAATTACTTAACGAATTACGTAAAAATGGCGTAAAAGCTGATAAAGATTATCTTAATAGAAAAATTAAAGGTCAAATGAAACAAGCAGATCGTCTAAATGCAAACTATACAATCGTAATTGGTGATCAAGAATTAGAAAACAATCAAATTGATATTAAAAATATGGAAACTGGTGAATCTGAATCAATTCAATTAGATCAAATAGTTGATTATTTTCACAAATAGAGAGGAAGTTTTGAAATGAGTAAAAGAACGACATACTGTGGTTTAGTCACAGAAGATTTATTAAATGAAAAAGTAACGTTAAAAGGTTGGGTACACAACAGACGTGACTTAGGCGGATTAATTTTCATCGATTTAAGAGATAGAGAAGGTATTGTACAAATTGTTTTTAATCCTGATTTTTCACAAGAAGCATTAAATATTGCTGAAACTGTAAGATCTGAATATATTGTTGAAGTTCAAGGTGTAGTAACTAAACGTGATGCTGAAACAGTTAATCCTAAAATTAAAACAGGGCAAGTAGAAGTGCAAGTTTCAAATATTGAAATTATCAATAAATCAGAAACACCACCATTTTCAATAAATGAAGAAAATACAAATGTAGATGAAAATATAAGATTAAAATATAGATATTTAGATTTACGTCGCCAAGAACTAGCACAAACATTCAAAATGAGACATCAAACAACACGTTCAATTCGACAATATTTAGATGACAATGGATTTTATGATATTGAAACGCCAGTATTAACTAAATCAACGCCAGAAGGTGCAAGAGACTATTTAGTACCTTCACGTGTTCATGATGGTGAATTTTATGCATTGCCACAATCACCACAATTATTTAAACAATTGCTAATGATTAGTGGATTTGATAAATACTATCAAATCGTTAAATGTTTCCGTGATGAAGACTTACGTGCTGATCGTCAACCAGAATTTACTCAAGTCGATATTGAAATGAGCTTTGTAGACCAAGAAGATGTTATGGCAATGGGTGAAGAAATGTTACGCAAAGTCGTTAAAGATGTAAAAGGTATCGATGTACCTGGTCCATTCCCACGAATGACTTATGCTGAAGCAATGAGTCGTTATGGTTCTGACAAACCTGATACACGTTTTGACATGGAATTGATTAACGTATCTCAATTAGGTCATGAAATGGACTTTAAAGTATTCAAAGATACAGTTGAAAATAATGGAGAAATTAAAGCAATCGTAGCTAAAGGTGCTGCAGATCAATATACACGTAAAGACATGGATGCGTTAACTGAATTTGTAAATATATATGGAGCTAAAGGTTTAGCATGGGTTAAGGTTACTGATGAAGGTTTAACTGGTCCAATTGCTCGCTTCTTTGAAGATAAAGATGCAGAACAATTAAAATCATTAACAGAGGCATCAGCTGGGGATTTAGTAATGTTTGTTGCTGATAAACCAGAAGTCGTAGCACAAAGTTTAGGCGCATTACGTATTAAACTAGCTAAAGAATTAGGCTTAATTGATGAATCTAAATTAAACTTCTTATGGGTAACAGATTGGCCATTATTAGAATATGATGATGAAAGTAAACGCTATGTAGCTGCACATCATCCATTCACATCACCTAAAAAAGAAGATATTGATAAATTAGATTCAGAGCCTGAAAATGCACAAGCGAATGCCTATGATATCGTATTAAATGGTTATGAATTAGGTGGGGGCTCAATCAGAATGCATAATGGTGAATTACAAGAAAAAATGTTTGAAGTACTAGGATTTACTAAAGAACAAGCACAAGAACAATTTGGTTTCTTATTAGATGCGTTCAAATATGGTGCACCACCACATGGCGGTATCGCATTAGGATTAGATAGATTAGTTATGTTATTAACTAATCGTACAAACTTAAGAGATACAATTGCATTCCCTAAAACTGCATCAGCTACTTGTTTGTTAACTGATGCGCCAGGTGAAGTTTCTGAAAAACAATTAGAAGAATTATCGTTAAGAATTAGACATTAATTAACTCGTAACTTTAATTTCTTGCGATTATGTCTAAATGTTGTCTGAATAAAAAGGAATTAAAATATACAAAGTTGTTTAATTCCTTTCTTTCGAAGTTTATGGTATTATAATGACATAAGATAGTCATCTGTGATGTTCGTATGTTTGCTTTTTATTTGGGCCTAACACTCTTTGATCAGGGAGCCCAATAGGTTTTCATGCAGCGCACACGCCTCAATAGGAGGACTTGCAAAACATGAAACAGGGCACCCACCTGTATATAGCAGGCCGAATGATCAAGCTATTTATAACTACGGCATCTACGGACTCTATCGGTACGCAAGACTTAGGTCTTGCGTATTTTTATTTTTAAATTAAAATAATACTTAAAATACATATTGATTTGGATTGTTTAGTTAAAGGAGATTAAAATGAAACATCAATTTTCTAGAAATGAGTTAGCAATCGGACAAGAGGGACTTGATTTATTAAAAAATAAAACTGTAGCTGTGTTAGGTGTCGGTGGCGTTGGATCTTTTGCTGCTGAAGCATTAGCTAGAACGAATATAGGTCATATCATTTTAATAGATAAAGACGATGTTGATATTACAAATGTTAACCGTCAAATCCATGCCTTAACTTCTACTATCGGACAAAGTAAAGTGACGTTAATGGAAGAAAGAATAAAACAAATTAATCCAGACTGTAAAGTAACGCCATTACATATGTTTTATACTGAAGAGACATACGAAGAGATATTTAATAACTATGATATTGATTATTTTATCGATGCGAGTGATACCATTATTTATAAAGTACATTTAATGAAAGAATGCTTAGAACGTGGTATCGATATGATTTCCAGTATGGGGGCAGCTAATAAAATAGATCCTACTCGATTCCAAATTGCTGATATCTCAAAAACGCATACTGATCCAATGACTAAGGTCATTCGTAATAGATTAAAACGTGTAGGTATTCGAAAAGGGGTTAAAGTTGTATTTTCAGATGAAAGTCCAATTGTAATTAGAGAAGATGTAAAAGAAACAGTAGGCGACAAAAATGCTATTAATAGAAAAGGACAAATGCCACCATCTTCCAATGCATATGTACCAAGTGTAGTTGGATTAATTTGTTCAAGTTATGTCATCAATGATATTCTAAAAGACATTCCGATTCGTCGTATTAAAGATAAAGGCCAATAATTAAGTTTTAAAAAAAAGATAGCTTGTCTATAATGTAATTGCTACATATAGGCAAGCTATCTTTTAATTTATTTAGACTTATTCAATAGATTCTCATAAATGGTTTTAAATTGTTGTTCACTTTTAGATGTCGTTTTAGGTTCATAATATATTCGATTTTTAAGTATATCAGGTAAATATTGTTGAACTACATGACCATTGTCATAATTGTGTGGATATTTATAACCAATAGCACGGCCTAATTCTTTAGCACCAGCATAGTGGCCATCTTTTAAATAGTCCGGTATTTGTCCTACTTTGCCTTGTCTTATGTCACTTAATGCTTTATCAATAGCTGAAATGCCTGAATTCGATTTAGGTGATAAGCATAATTCAATAACTGCTTGGCTTAATGGAATTCGTGCTTCAGGAAAACCTAATCTTTCAGCAGATTGAATTGCAGCTAAAGTACGTTGTCCTGCATTTGGTGAAGCTAAACCTACATCCTCATAACTAATTACGAGTAATCGTCTGACTATTGTTGGTAAATCACCAGCTTCTATCAATCTGGCTAGATAATGCAGTGCTGCATTGACATCACTGCCTCGAATAGACTTTTGAAAAGCACTCATGACATCATAATGCATATCTCCATCTTTATCACTAACGAATGCCCCTTTTTGCAAGCAATCTTTAGCATCTTGCAATGTAATGTGACGTTGCCCATCTTCTTCAGATGCACTTAAAACTGCAAGTTCTAAAGCATTTAAAGCACTTCTAACATCACCTTGACTCTGAGTTGAGAAATAAGTCATAGCATCATCATCAACTTTAGGTGAATATGCATTAAGACCTCGATCTTCGTCTTCTAAAGCACGATTAAGTGCTAATCTAATATCGTCATTATCCAAAGGAAACAATTCAAAAATTTGAGCTCTTGACCGAATAGCTGGGTTAATTGCATGATAAGGATTAGAAGTTGTTGCACCAATTAAGACAATTTTTCCATTTTCTAAATGGGGCAATAAAAAGTCTTGTTTCGCTTTATCTAATCGGTGAATTTCATCTAATAACAAAATCACTTGTCCAGACATTTTTGCTTCATCGACTACCATTTGCATATCTTTTTTTGTATTCGTTACAGCATTGAGTTGTCTAAATTTATATTGAGTACTACCTGCAATGGCTTTAGCAATACTTGTTTTACCTATACCAGGTGGCCCATAAAATATCATAGAAGAAAGTCTTTTAGTTTCTACCATTCTTCTAATAATACCTTTTGGACCAACCAAATGTTGTTGTGAAATGATTTCATCTATATTTATTGGTCTCATCCTAGACGCTAAAGGTTCAGTATTCACATTTGTCACACCTTTCTTATATTATCTTAACGTAAAAAATGATAGAATGGGAATATATAATTCGAATTAAGTGAGGTTATACAATGAAAATATCAACAAAAGGGAGATATGGCTTAACTTTAATGATTTCTCTTGCTAAAAGAGAAGGCCAGGGTTGCGTATCATTAAAAACAATAGCTGAAGAAAATAATTTAAGTGATTTATATTTAGAACAACTTGTTGGACCCTTAAGAAATGCTGGATTAATTCGAAGCGTTCGAGGCGCAAAAGGTGGGTACCAATTAAGATTACCTGCTGAAGAAATTACAGCTGGTGATATTATCAGATTATTAGAAGGACCCATTACCTTCGTAGAAAGTATCGAGTCAGAACCACCTGCTCAAAAACAATTATGGTTAAGAATGAGAGATGCAGTCAGAGACGTACTCGACAACACAACACTACAATACCTAGCAGAATACAAAGAAACAGACCAAAACCTAGACGGATACATGTTTTATATATAGGGACCCAGCAA
>NZ_CEEDKW010000005.1:0-105246 GCF_979255425.1 Staphylococcus sp. AC872 | reverse complement strand
AGAGAAATTGGGAATCCAATTTCAACAAGCAATGCAAGTTGGGCAAGGGCCCCAACATTGAAAAATTGGTTCCCCAATTTTTACGGACCATGCAAGTTGGGCGGCCCCTTCATAGAGGTTTTCGAAAAGAAAACCTACAAACAATGTAGGAAGGGCAAGGGACCCAGCAAAGAGAAATTGGGAATCCAATTTCAACAAGCAATGCAAGTTGGGCAAGGGCCCCAACATTGAAAAATTGGTTCCCCAACTTTTACGGACCATGCAAGTTGGGCGGCCCCTTTATAGAGGTTTTATACAAAAGGATTATAAATTTATGAAAAAGTATGGATTAATTTCCATATTTTTTTAATTTAATAGATTGATTAGTTTACCTACTCAAATCCTACAATCAAGCGTTTGATACGTGCGATACGTAAATTCTAAATTGCTTTTAGTACAAAGTTTCTAAATTTTATTTGATACATATGTTTAGTTCCTTGACCAAGTGGTATGAATAGAATATACATCATAACAATTGTTGAATTAATCTTATTCATAAAGTGATTGATGTAATAAAGTTAAAATTAAAGTTTTAACAAATACAAATTAGTTTTAAATCTGAAAGGAGCTTATATTTATGGGATTCATGGATAAAGCAAAAGACGCAGCAGAAAAATTCAAAAACAGTGATAATGAGCAAGTAAACAAAGCTAAAGATACAATTAACGAGTATACTGATACTGGTAAAGGCGACAAAGATAAAAAAGAAGATAAAGACGATAAATAATCGTTTTCTTATAAGTAAAGGGGTAGTGCAATAGCGCTACCTCTTTTTTTTATATATTAAAAATACTGAAACGCCAATATCACGTTTCAGTATAATTGAATTAAATAAATTATAGTGTATCGATAATATGTTTGAATTTTTGATATGACTCATGTTGCTTTTGTTGATCAAAAATATAGCTTACACCCATGATTTCATCGATATCTCCATAATAATCAATAAAATCTTTAATTTTTTGTTTAACTGTACTTTCAGAACCAATCATTGATGAGTTGATTCGTTGCTTCGCCATCTCCAATTCCCTAGGCGTTAACACTTGATCTAATTTATCTGTTGGTGGTTGTACTGGTTGCATTTTGCCTCTTGTAATACTTACCATTACTTGAGCCATTGAACTAGCTAAATATTCTGCTTCTTCATCAGTGTCTGCAACGATAACATTTAAGCCTATAATAACATAAGGTTCACTTAATACCTCTGAAGGTTCAAATAACTCTTTATATATTTGTATGGCTTCTTTCATTTGTTGTGGTGCAAAATGTCCAGCAAAAACATATGGTAAACCTCTTCTAGCAGCCACATGTGCCGAATCAGTTGAAGAACCTAATATATATAACGGAACTTGTTTATTCACAGCTGGATAGGCACGTACATAACTTTGTTGATTTGCAGGTCCAAAATATTGTTGTAATTGATCTACTTCATCTGGAAATTGATAAACACCATTATGTTGGTCTCTACGCAATGCACTTGCAGTCATCATATCTGTACCTGGTGCTCTTCCTAAACCTAAATCTACTCGATTAGGAAATAAAGTAGCCATTGTACCAAATTGTTCTGCTACTATAAGAGGTGCGTGATTTGGCAACATTATTCCACCAGAACCAACTTTAATCGTTTTTGTATGTTCTAGAGTATGTTGAACTAATAATGCAGTCGCAGAACTTACTAAATTAGGTGCATTATGGTGCTCGGCAATCCAATATCTTTCATAACCTACTTGTTCTAAATGTTGTGCTAAATCAATCATGTCATTTAAAGCGTCGCTATCATCTTGTCCTTCTCTAATAGGTACTAAATTTAATGCTGATACTTTAAGTTTATTCATAGCAAAATTTCCTCCATAGTAAAAATAGTATATGAAGTATAACAATGATTACTACAATAAAATATTAAATTGCTCATTACACATAACAAAACTACTATTCAATTTATGACAAAATGCTAGTTAAGTATATAATTCAAGATTTAGACTAATACATATTATCAACTATAGCAATAAAATGTTAAAATTATACTAACTATATTTGTCAAACAGATAGGTAGAAAAATACGTTTCTAGGTGCTATTATAGGAACATTGATAATTTTGTGAGGAGTGTCAAACATGGAAGTTTATGCAGATTATGCTGCAACAACACCAGTTAAATCTGAAGTTGTAGAGGTGATGATGGATATATACCAATCACATTATGGTAACCCATCTTCAATACATTCAATTGGAAGAGACGCACGTAAATATTTAGATGAATCTCGTAGAACTGTGGCTAAATGTTTAGGAGCTAAACCATCAGAAGTCATCTTTACTAGTGGTGCTACTGAATCTAACAATACAGCGATAAAAGGTTTAGTTAAAGCTAATGAACATATTGGAAATCATTTAATCACTACTAAAATAGAACATCATTCTGTATTGCATGTGTTTGAGCAATTAGAACGTGAAGGTTATGATGTAACATACCTAGATGTAGATGATACGGGTGCTATTGATTTAGATCAATTAGAAGAAGTTATTACAGATAAAACGATTCTTGTTTCTATCATGTTTGTGAACAATGAGGTCGGAACGGTTCAACAAATGTATGATATTGAAGATATTGTTACCTCAACGAATGCATTATTCCATGTTGATGCAGTGCAAGCCATTGGTCATTTAGATATAGATTTTGATGATTTTAAATTTGACACAATGAGCGTCACTGGTCATAAATTTGGCGGTCCTAAGGGCGTTGGTGCCTTACTGGTAAGAGAAAATACACCAATCCAATTTACTCAACTTGGTGGTGAACAAGAAACAAAACGTCGTGCAGGAACAGAAAACTTAGCCCAGATTGTTGGCTTTGCTAAGGCGATTGAATTAGCTCAACAACATAGGGATGAAAATAATATACATTTAATGAATTTAAAAGAATTATTTTTAGTGAGTTTGCAAGAACGTGCTATTCCATTTGAGCTTAATGGTTCAATGGTCGATACAACAGGTCATATCATTAATTTATATTTTCCATTTATTGATGTGGAAACAATGTTAACACTGCTCGATTTAAGTCAAATCTATGTATCTTCTGGTTCTGCTTGTACAGCGGGATCAACGACACCTTCACATGTGTTAGCAGCTATGTATGAAGATGAAGAAAGAGCTAAACATTCAGTGAGATTTAGTTTTAATGAAATGACTACAGAACAAGAAGTTAAATATATAGTTGCAGAAATTCATAAAATATATCATAAATTTAAGGAGGAATAGTCGTGACAAATCAAGATACGCGTGTAGTCGTAGGTATGTCAGGTGGTGTCGATAGTTCAGTAACAGCCCATCTATTAAAAGAGCAAGGCTATGATGTGATTGGCATTTTTATGAAAAATTGGGATGATACTGATGAAAACGGCGTTTGTACAGCTACAGAAGATTATAATGATGTTATAGCTGTTTGTAACCAAATTGGTATTCCATATTACGCAGTTAACTTCGAACAAGAATATTGGGATAAGGTATTTACTTACTTTCTAGACGAATATAAAAAAGGTCGTACACCAAATCCAGACGTCATGTGTAATAAAGAAATTAAATTTAAAGCATTTTTAGAACATGCTTTAAAATTAGGTGCTGATTACGTAGCAACAGGACATTATGCACGTATCAGAAGACATGAAGACGGTCATGTTGAAATGTTGAGAGGCATTGATAACAATAAAGACCAAACGTATTTTTTAAATCAACTTTCACAACAGCAACTTTCTAAAGTCATGTTCCCAATTGGTGATATTGACAAAAAACGTGTTCGTCAAATTGCTGAAGAACAGGATCTAGCTACAGCTAAGAAAAAAGATTCAACAGGTATTTGCTTTATTGGAGAAAGAAACTTTAAGACGTTTTTATCACAATATCTCCCAGCACAATCAGGTGATATGGTCACACTTGATGGTAAAAAAATGGGTGTGCATAGTGGCTTAATGTATTACACAATCGGCCAAAGACATGGTTTAGGTATTGGTGGAGATGGAGATCCATGGTTTGTAGTAGGTAAAAATTTAGAAGATAATGTGTTATATGTTGAACAAGGATTCCATCATGACGCATTATATAGTGACTATTTAATTGCCTCAGATGTATCATTTGTAAATGAACAAGATGTTGATTTAGAGAAAGGCTTTTATTGTACTGCTAAATTTAGATATCGCCAAAAAGATACTAAAGTTTTTGTTCAAAGAGAGAATAATGAAGCAATCAGAGTCACATTTGATGAACCAGTTAGAGCGATTACACCTGGTCAAGCAGTTGTGTTTTATAATGATGAGGTATGTCTTGGAGGCGCAACTATTGATGACGTTTATAAAAATTCTGGTCAATTAAGCTATGTAGTATAAAGTTTTGCCGTTAATTCATGGACGTGGTTTTAGGATTAACGGCAATTTTTTTAATTATATATACAAATAGTATGTACGTTACTTAGTATACTTTTAAAAATTCATACATATCATGATAAAATATATTTAAACTAATTTTGAACGGTAATTATCAGTTTTAACTAAGAAAGAACCAATAGTTATTTAACGATGATATAAGGAGTTGTCTCATTAAATATGATTGATCAAAAAACGATATATCAATTTATCAAAGAGGGTCAGTTAGAAGAAGCGTTAAAGGCTTTATTTGATAATATTGAAGAAGACCCAACAGTCACAGAAAATTATATTAATGCTGGAATAGTATTAGCAGATGCAGGCGAAATTGAAAAATCTGAACGCTTTTTCCAAAAAGCGATAACAATTGACCCTGAAAATGGCGCCATTTATTATAATTTAGGAAATGTCTATTATAATCAAGATCGATTTAAAGAAGCGATTAAATTATATCAACAAGCCATGAAGTACAATATAGAACCAGTTGATTGCAATTACATGATAGGAATGTCTTTTAACCAATTAAATGCGCATAAAGAAGCATTACCATTTTTAATGACTGCAGCAGAAAAAGATCACCAACAAGATACAGAAGTACAGTTTCAATATGGGTTGGTATTATGTCAATTAGAAATGTTTGATCAAGCTATTAAACAATTAAAAAAAGTACTATCAATCGATTCAAATCATGTTGACGCAATATATAACTTAGGACTTGCTACATATATGAAAAATGAGGACGTAGATGAAGCAATCGAATATTTCAACCAAGCGATTAAGATTGATTCTGGTCACTTATTGAGTCAACACGCATTAAAAACGTTTACAGCAATTAAAGAAGAGGAGTAATACAATGACTGACCCTACACTATTTGATTATTCAATGATTAAAGGTACTGTCGAAACTATTTTATTTCAAAATAGTGATAATTTTTATACTGTTTTAAAAGTGGATACAATTGAGACTAATGAATCATTTGATACGATGCCAACAGTAGTAGGGTTTCTTCCCAATGTTGTCGAAGGGGACGTTTATACGTTTAAGGGTCAAACAGTAGAACATCCTCGTTATGGGAAACAACTAAAAGCAGAAACATTTGAAAAAGAATTACCACAGACTAAAGATGCGATCATCAGTTATTTATCCAGTGATTTATTCAAAGGTATCGGTAAAAAAACTGCGCAAAATATAGTGAATACTTTAGGAGAAAATGCAATAAACGATATTTTGAATGATGCAAGTGTGCTTGAAAAAGTTCCAAGTTTACCTAAGAAGAAACAAAAACAAATTGCTGAACAAATCGCTTCTAATCAAGAATCAGAGAAAGTAATGATTCGATTACATGATTTAGGTTTCGGCCCTAAATTAGCAAGTTCAATTTATCAATATTATGGTGCAGAAACATTAAATGTTCTAGATAAAAACCCTTACCAACTTGTGTATGACATCAAGGGAATTGGCTTTAGTAAAGCAGACCAACTAGCACAAAAAATAGGTATTCAATTTGATGCACCTGAACGAATAAAGGCAGGTTTGTTATTTACATTAGAAGAAGAATGTATTAAACAAGGTCATACATATATGCCTCATGATCAAATCATTGAAGCAACATACAACGTCTTAACGCAAAATAGTAATCATGATGATAATCAAATAAAACAAGAACACATTCATCGAATGTTATTAGAGCTAAATGAAGAGAAAAGAATCATAGTTGATAATGAAAAAGTATCTATACCAAGTTTATATTATTCAGAATTGAAAAGTGTTCAAAATTTATACCGAATCAAAACGCATACTAGCAAGTTGAAAGAGATAGAACAATCTGATTTACAAATTCATATTGGTGAAATAGAAACGAGCAATGAAGTAAGCTATGCAGAATCACAAAAGGAAGCTTTACAGACAGCTATCAATTCTAAAGTAATGTTATTGACAGGTGGTCCTGGTACAGGTAAAACTACTGTGATCAAAGGGATTGTTGAATTGTATGCAGAAGTTCATGGAATTTCTTTAGATTATGATGATTATCAGGAAGACGATTATCCTGTAGTTTTAGCAGCACCAACCGGTCGTGCATCGAAAAGATTACAAGAGTCAACTGGATTAGAGGCTATGACGATACATCGATTGATTGGTTGGAATCAAGACACACAACCAGAAGATATACTGGATAATGAAATTAATGCACGTCTCATCATTATTGATGAGATGTCTATGGTAGATACTTGGCTATTTCACCAATTTCTGAGTGCCGTACCTTTAGATGCTCAAATTATTCTAGTGGGTGATGAAGATCAATTACCTTCTGTAGGCCCTGGTCAGGTGTTTAAAGATTTAATTGATTCTAAAACCATACCAAGAGTCAATTTAACAGAAGTTTATCGCCAACAAGATGGATCTAGTATTATTGAACTAGCTCATCGAATGAAACTGGGACAACCTATTGATATTACACAACGATTTCATGATCGAAGTTTTATCAATTGTGGTACAGATCAAATTCCAACAGTTGTCGAGAAAGTAGTTAATAGTGCTGTTAATAAAGGCTATGATATGAGCGATATCCAAGTGCTTGCCCCAATGTATAAAGGGAATGCAGGTATTAAACGATTAAACCAAATATTACAAACCATCTTAAATCCAAAAGAAAAAGATACTAGAGAAATTGAGTTTGGTGATGTCGTATTTAGAAAAGGCGATAAAGTATTACAATTAGTTAACCGTCCGAATGATAATATATTTAACGGCGATATTGGTGTGATTGTCGGTATATTTTGGGCTAAGGAAAATGCTTTAAATAAAGATGTCTTAGTCGTTGATTTTGAAGGAAATGAAATAACATTTACGCGCCAAGATTTACTCGAATTAACACATGCATATTGTACTTCTATTCATAAATCACAAGGTTCAGAGTTTCCGATTGTGATTATGCCTATAGTTAAACAATATTTTAGAATGTTGCAGCGTCCAATATTATATACAGGATTAACACGTGCGAAACAATCTTTAGTTCTATTAGGTGATCCACAGGCATTTGATATTGGTTTAAATACAAATGGACAGAAAAGATTAACACAATTATACGATATACTGAGCCAATACTTTAAAGAAAGTAAAATAGAAGACCATGAGAATGCAAATCTTCAAGACCAACATCAAGATATTCAAGTTGTAAACTTTGAGGATAAGCAAAGTAATGTAAAAGATCAAACTACATCCGATACATCAATGAGTATTGAATTATCTGAAGACACAATTTATCAAATTGATCCTATGATAAATATGGGAGAAATGTCCCCATATGACTTTGCTAAACGTTGACAATTGAAACCAATAAAATTAAAATAAACTTAAGTTCGCATAAAGATGAGTAGACAATTTTTAATATTAAGAGATGTACTGGTTGGTGAAAAGTACAATTAAAATTGTTGAACGCTACTTTGTGTCAATTTAATCATGAGACTAAAGTGATAAGAAACGGTTAGCATAATATAATCCTTTATTCTGGATTATCAAATTGCTATTTTCTATAAATGCAGTATTGATACTAACCCAACATCTTATAACTAGGGTGGTACCGCGACAACGTTCGTCCCTTTTTGAGGATGAGCGTTTTTTGTTTACATTTAAACAATAGAAACAGTTATACATTATTTGCTATTAGCTCATAAATTAAATTCAGGGAGTGTAAGTGGATGAAAAATTTAAAAGCAAGTGAAATTAGACAAAAGTATTTAGATTTCTTCGTTGAAAAAGGGCATATGGTTGAACCATCAGCACCATTAGTACCTATCGATGATGATAGTTTACTATGGATAAACTCAGGTGTTGCTACGTTAAAAAAATATTTTGATGGTAGAGAAACACCAAAAAAACCAAGAATTGTTAACTCACAAAAAGCGATTCGTACAAATGATATCGAAAATGTTGGTTTTACAGCAAGACACCATACTTTCTTTGAAATGTTAGGTAATTTCTCAATTGGTGACTATTTTAAAAACGAAGCGATAGAATTTGCATGGGAATTCTTAACTAGTGAAAAATGGATGGGTATGGAACCAGAAAAGTTATATGTAACGATTCATCCAGAAGATGTAGAAGCATATAAAATTTGGAATGAGAAAATTGGCTTAGAAGAAAGTCGTATTATAAGAATAGAAGGTAACTTCTGGGATATCGGTGAAGGACCTTCAGGACCCAATACTGAAATATTCTATGATCGTGGTGCAGACTTCGGTAAAGATGATCCAGAGGAAGAAATGTATCCTGGCGGTGAGAATGAACGTTACTTAGAAGTTTGGAATTTAGTATTCAGTGAATTTAATCATAATAAAGACCACTCATATACACCATTACCTAATAAAAATATTGATACTGGCATGGGATTAGAACGTATGACGTCTATCTCACAAAATGTACGTACTAACTATGAAACAGATTTATTTATGCCAATTATTAATGAGGTTGAACAAGTTTCTGGTAAAACATATCTGCAAAATATTGATCAAGATGTAGCGTTTAAAGTTATTGCTGATCACATTAGAACAATTTCATTTGCGATAGCGGATGGCGCATTACCTGCAAATGAAGGACGCGGATATGTATTACGTCGATTATTAAGAAGAGCTGTTCGTTTCAGTCAAACATTGGGAATTAATGAACCATTTATGTATAAATTAGTTGATATTGTTGCTGAAATTATGGAACCATATTATCCAAATGTGAAAGAGAAAAGTGAATTCATTAAACGTGTAATCAAATCTGAAGAGGAAAGATTCCATGAAACACTTGAAGAAGGTTTAGCAATTTTAAATGGCTTCATTAGTCAAGCTAAAGAAGGAAATCAAGAAATCAATGGTAAAGATGCGTTTAAACTTTATGATACTTATGGTTTCCCAATCGAACTTACTGAAGAATTAGCAACTCAAGAAGGTTTAACAGTTGATATGACAACTTTTGAAGCGGAGATGCAACAACAACGAGATAGAGCACGTCAAGCACGTCAAAATTCACAATCAATGCAAGTTCAAAGTGAAGTATTAAAGAACATTACTACTGAAAGTCATTTTGTTGGTTATAATACAACAGATTATCAAACAGAATTGATTCATTTAATTCAAAATGGTGAAGAAGTTGATAAAGCGGATACTGGAGAAACGATTTACTTTATGCTAAAAGATACACCATTTTATGCAGTAAGTGGTGGACAAGTTGCTGATAAAGGTACCGTAAGCAATGATCATTTTGAAATTGCTGTAACTGAGGTAACTAAAGCACCAAATGGTCAAAACTTGCACAAAGGTACAATACAATTTGGACAAGTTACTAAAGGAGCTGAAGTAGATGCTAGTGTCAATAAAGACGAGCGTCGTTCTATTCAAAAAAATCATAGCGCGACACATTTATTACATGCAGCATTAAAAGAAGTTTTAGGCGATCATGTTAATCAAGCAGGCTCATTAGTCGAACCTAATCGTTTGAGATTTGACTTCTCACATTTTGGTCAAATGACTCAAGATGAAATCAACCAAGTTGAAAGACGTGTTAATGAAGAGATTTGGAGAGGTATTGACGTTCGAATTCAAGAAATGAATATTGATGAAGCAAAAGCAATGGGTGCGATGGCTTTATTCGGTGAAAAATACGGCGATGTTGTAAGAGTAGTAAATATGGCTCCATTTTCTATTGAATTATGTGGTGGTATTCACGTAGAGAATACAGCGGAAATAGGATTATTCAAAATAGTAAGTGAATCTGGTACTGGTGCTGGAGTAAGACGTATAGAAGCCTTAACTGGTAAAGCAGCATTCTTATACCTAGAACATATTCAAGAACAATTTAACTTAGTTAAAGATTTAGTTAAAGTCAAAACTGATGATCAAGTTGTAGATAAGATCACACAAATTCAAGATGAAGAAAAATCATTAATTAAACAATTAGAGCAAAGAGATAAAGAAATTACATCACTTAAAATGGGCAATATTGAAGAACAAGTTGAAACAATTAATGGGTTAAAAGTATTAGCAACAGAAGTAGATGTGCCAAATGCTAAGGCAATTCGCTCAACAATGGATGACTTTAAGTCTAAATTACAAGATACTGTGATTATTCTTGCAAGTAACGTAGATGGTAAAGTATCTATCATTGCTACTGTGCCGAAAGACCAAACTGACAAAATTAAAGCTGGTGACATTATTAAAAATATGGCACCAATTGTAGGTGGTAAAGGTGGTGGCCGTCCAGATATGGCACAAGGTGGCGGAACACAACCAGAGAACATCACAGAATCATTACGCTTTATTAAAGATTACATTAAAAATATATAATTTAATCATAACTTCGTGTAGAATAAAATAGAATCAATTTATGAATTGAAGGAGTGACGATATGGAAAACTTTGATAAAACAATGAAATTCAAATATGAAGATATTCCAGAAGAAGATGTCAAATCAGTATTAGAAAATGTCCACCGAACTTTAGAAGAAAGAGGCTATAATGCCGTCAATCAAATCGTAGGATATCTACTATCAGGCGATCCGGCCTATATTCCACGTCAAAATGAAGCTAGAAATCAAATACGTCACATTGACAGAGATGTGATTATGGAAGAACTTGTTTCAAATTATTTATCTGAGTCTAAAGAATAACTATATATGTTAAAACATAAAATACTCGGATTAGACGTAGGTAGCAAAACTGTAGGTATAGCGATTAGTGATTTAATGGGTTGGACTGCTCAAGGTTTAGACACACTCCGTATCGATGAAAATAATAATGAATTAGGTATCGATCAACTCGTAGACATCATTAAGAAACATGGCGTTGGTACAGTAGTTATCGGATTACCTAAAAACATGAACAATTCTATTGGATTTCGTGGAGAAGCTTCGTTACAATACAAAGAGAAACTACAAGAAGCGTTACCATCTATAGAAATTATTATGTGGGACGAGCGATTAAGTACAATGGCTGCTGAAAAGTCATTACTTGAAGCAGATGTTTCAAGGCAAAAAAGAAAAAAAGTAATAGATAAAATGGCCGCAGTATTTATATTACAAGGCTATTTAGATTCTATTTCATAAAGGAGAAATAAAATGACTGAACATAATCACGATACAGAATTAAATATTAATAATGAAGAGGAACTTTTAACATTATATGATGAAGAAGGAAATGAAGTACTTTATCGTAAAATGTTAGAATTCTATCACCCTGAATTTAAAAAAGAATATGTTGTGTTAGCCGAAGAAGGTGCACAAACAGATGAAGATGATATGATTGAACTAGTACCAATGATTAATGAACCTGATGAATCAGGTGATGGTGGTAAATTAGTTCCAATCGAAACAGACGAAGAATGGGACATGATTGAAGAAGTAGTTAATACTGAAATTGATGAATAAGTACTAGAATAATAAAGTTAAAATACGCCTTATGTGAAGACATCAACATGTCAAAGCATAAGGCGTTTTTATCATTAATAAACTTATTCTAAAATTTTAACTTTGAGTCGTACCATTAAGATTTATACTTATAATCACGCTGAAATTATGGTAAAATATTTAGAGTTAAATATTATATGCATCGTTTTAATATACAACGGTTATATATTTGTGCGTTGTTGTAATCAGTCAAATTCATTGATTTATACTTTAAATCAATACATAGGCTGATTTATTTTTATTGCCTTATAAATTTGTAGTTATTTTACACAAAGGAAGTCGTTTTATAATGAATACAAATCATTCATATATTCTTAATCTGCATAAAATTAATGACAATCATATAGAAGCCTTAAGAGAATATGCAGTTAATCATCAAGTACCTATCGTCGATCGAAATACATTAGAAATGATTAAACAAATCATTCGTATAAATCATACAACTCGTATTCTTGAAATTGGTACAGCAATTGGATATAGCGCCATGCAATTCGCTTCAGTATCGGACGATATTCAAGTAACTACAATCGAAAGAAATTCAGAAATGATACATCAAGCTAAATCAAATATTTCAAATAATCATTATTCTCATCGAATACGTCTTATTGAGGGAGATGCTTTAGAGCAATTCGATAAAATTAAAGATCAAACATTCGATATGTTATTTATCGATGCAGCAAAAGCACAATCAAAGAAATTTTTTGAGTTATACACTCCCTTACTTAGAGAAGGTGGCATTGTCATTACTGATAATGTACTTTACCATGGCTTTGTTTCAGACATAGATATTGTAAGATCAAGAAACGTACGACAAATGGTAAAAAAAGTTCAACAATTTAATGAGTGGTTAATGCAACAAGATGGCTATACAACAAACTTTTTAAATATGGATGATGGATTAGCAATTTCAATAAAAGGAGAATGACTATGCCAGAATTACTAGTTACTCCTAAGTCACTAACACATATGGAAACACTAATAGACATAGGTGCGGATGCATTTGTTATTGGTGAACAAAAATTTGGTTTACGACTTCCAGGAGAATTTAATCGTGAAGATATGACAAAAGCTGTAACAATAGCACACAACAATAATAAAAAAGTGTACGCCGCAGTTAATGGTTTATTCCATAATTATCATTTAGCTGCATTAGAAGATTATATTCAATTTTTACATGAAATACGGGTGGATAGAATTATTTTTGGTGATCCAGCAGTTGTGATGTATGTAAAACAACAGTCCAATCCAATTCCATTACATTGGGATGCTGAGACATTAGTCACTAATTATTTCCAATGTAATTATTGGGGGAAAAAGGGAGCAACTAGAGCCGTCTTAGCAAGAGAATTAAGTCTTGAAGAAATTCTCAATATAAAAGCGCATGCCGACGTTGAAATCGAAGTCCAAGTGCACGGTATGACTTGCATGTTCCAATCAAAAAGAATGTTATTAGGTAATTATTACACATTCCAAGACAGACAAATGAAAATTCAACGTAGTGATAATCAAAATGATTTATTACTATATGATGAAGAACGTGAAAATAAATACCCGGTATTTGAAGATTACAATGGCACGCATATTATGTCTCCAAATGATATATGCCTTATAGAGGAATTAGAACCATTTTTTGAAGCAGGCATTGATGCATTTAAAATAGATGGTATTTTACAAACTGAAGAATATATAAACGTTGTCACACAACAATATCGTGAAGCAATTGATCTTTATAATGAAGACCCTGAGACATATGAAGATGAAAAATTTATGCTTGTAGACCCAATCGAAGAGATTCAACCAGAACATCGTCCATTTGATGAAGGTTTCTTATTTAAGCATACAGTATATTAGGAGGCTGAATCATGAAAACATTAGAAGACATTAAAGGTGATTCAAAAACTAAAATGAAGATGCCAGAATTACTTGCTCCAGCTGGTAACTTAGAAAAATTAAAAATTGCAGTACATTACGGTGCAGATGCAGTATTTTTAGGCGGACAAGAATATGGCTTAAGATCAAATGCTGATAATTTTACTATGGATGAAATCGCTGAAGGCGTAGAATTTGCAAATCGATATGGCGCAAAAATATATGTTACAACGAATATTATTGCACATGATGATAATATGGAAGGCTTAGATGACTATTTAATGAACCTTGAAGCTACAGGAGCTACAGGGATAATTGTTGCTGATCCACTAATTATTGAAACATGCAAAAAAGTAGCGCCAAAGTTAGAAATACACTTATCTACTCAACAATCATTATCTAATTACAAAGCAGTTGAATTTTGGAAAGAAGAAGGTCTTGACCGAGTTGTTTTAGCACGTGAGACTGGTGCGATGGAAATGAAAGAGATGAAAGAGAAAGTTGATATTGAAATTGAAGCCTTTATTCATGGAGCGATGTGTATTGCGTATTCAGGAAGATGTACATTAAGTAATCATATGACTGCACGTGATTCTAACAGAGGTGGTTGTTGTCAAAGTTGCCGTTGGGACTATGATTTATTACAAGTAGACGATGATGGAGAATTAGATCTATTTTATGAAGATGGTGAAGTAGTTCCATTTGCAATGAGTCCTAAAGATTTAAAATTAATCGAATCTATTCCACAAATGATGGATTTAGGTGTCGATTCATTAAAAATAGAAGGACGAATGAAATCAATTCATTATATAGCAACTGTTGTCTCTGTTTATCGTAAAGTCATTGATGCTTATGCTGAAGACCCAGAACATTTCACAATTAATCCAGAATGGTTAATCGAATTAGATAAATGTGCTAATAGAGATACAGCACCTGCCTTTTTTGAAGGTACACCAGGTTATGAAGAGCAAATGTTTGGAGAACAACAATCTAAAAAATCACCATATGATTTTTGTGGCTTAGTATTAGACTACGATGAAGCAACGCAAATCGCTACTATCCAACAAAGAAATAACTTTAAACCAGGACAAGAAATTGAATTCTTTGGGCCTGAAATAGAAAGCTTTAAACAAATTGTAGATACAATTTATGATGAAGAAGGCAATCAACTTGATGCTGCACGTCATCCATTGCAAATTGTACAAATTAAAGTCGATCGTCCAATCTTTGCGAACAACATGATGAGAAAGGAAATCGGGTAATGACACAAACGACGATTATAGGGATTGCTGGAGGCTCTGGTTCTGGTAAAACAACTGTCACAAATGAAATTATGAAAAATCTAGAAGGTCATAGTATTGCATTATTAGCGCAAGACTATTATTATAAAGACCAATCACATTTAACTTTTGAAGAGCGTTTGGAGACAAACTATGATCATCCATTTGCATTTGATAACGATTTGTTAATTCAAAATCTTAAAGATTTAAGAAATGGTAAAGCTGTTGAAGTACCAACTTATGATTATGCAAGTCATACTAGAAGCGAACAAATAATTGCATTTGAACCTAAAGATGTTATCATCGTAGAAGGTATCTTCGCTTTAGAAAACAAGACGTTACGTGATATGATGGATGTTAAAATATATGTCGATACGGATGCAGATTTAAGAATATTACGTCGCCTAAAAAGAGACACTCATGAGCGTGGACGATCTATGGATTCAGTTATCAATCAATACTTAAATGTGGTGCGCCCTATGCACGAACAATTTATTGAACCAACTAAGAAACATGCTGACATCATTATTCCAGAAGGTGGCAGTAACAAGGTAGCCATTGATATCATGACTACTAAGATTCAATCTTTAGTTAGTAAACAATAGTATTAAAAGTAAAGGAAGATGACATAATGGAAAATCAAAAACAGTATCCAATGACACAAGAAGGATTTGAAAAGCTAGAACAAGAATTAGAAGAATTAAAAACGGTTAAAAGACCAGAAGTAGTAGAAAAAATTAAAGTTGCACGTTCATTTGGTGACTTATCTGAGAACTCCGAATATGATGCAGCAAAAGATGAACAAGGTTTTATTGAACAAGATATTCAACGTATTGAACATATGATTAGAAATGCTTTAATCATCGAAGATACTGGCGACAATAATACTGTTCAAATTGGTAAAACTGTGACTTTTGTTGAATTACCAGGTGATGAAGAAGAAAGTTACCAGATTGTGGGTTCTGCCGAAGCAGATGCTTTCAAAGGTAAAATTTCAAATGAATCTCCAATGGCATCAGCATTAATCGGTAAATCATTAGATGATGAAGTCCGCGTACCATTACCAAATGGTGGAGAAATGAACGTTAAAATTGTTGATATTAAATAATTAAAATAGCTATAAACATTGCAAGCATTGTTATTTTACAATGCTTGCTTTTTTATGTGGAAAAATACTTAATCTATACTTCGATTTTAGTTTGAGCAATAGAAAATGACATAATTAATAGCGACAAAAACAAAAGATTATGATTAAATAGAATATAGAAAATTTTGTATAATTAGTTTTATTGTTGAAATGAGCAATTTTTTGTTTATAGGGACAAATTGGTTATTAACAATAATTCGAATTACTTATTAAACATATATACAATGAAAATGATACAATAGAATGGTACAACAACTAAGTCCTATATAAAGGGGAGGAATTGGTAAGTTGGAAACAAGATTGATTAATGAACAATCACTAATGATTTATTTCGAAAATGAAATTAGTGAAAATACATATGAAAAAGTAAATAAGACAGTACAATATATTCAGAATCAAAAGCACAAGGATATTATTGATATTGTCCCATCTTACAGAGCTATTTTAATTACATTCGATAATATGAGTATCGATGGCACTAAATTGATTGAAAATTTAGAACTTAGTCAAATTTCGGACACAAATCTAAATAATCAGAATCAACGCAAGATTATTACCGTACCCGTTGTATATGGTGGAGAATTTGGTCCAGATTTAGATGAGGTTGCGTCTTATAATAATTTGACAAATGAAGAAGTGATAGATATACACACACAACAAGCTTATTTGATCTATATGCTAGGCTTTATGCCAGGGTTCCCATATTTAGGTGGATTAGATAAGCGCATTCATACACCACGTCGTTCTGAACCAAGAGTTAAGATTGACGCTGGTTCAGTAGGTATTGCAAATAACCAAACGGGGTTATATCCACTAGATTCACCGGGAGGTTGGCAAATTATTGGACGTACACCATTAAAAGTTTTTGATTTAAATAGAGATCCAATGACGATTTATGAGGCTGGCGATTATATTCAATTTAAGGCCATTACACAAAGTGAATACGACCAAATTGTATCAGATATTAATGATGAACATTTTGAAATAGATAAGTGGGTGACGTACGAAAATGAGTATTAAAATTTTGAAACCAGGTTTATTTACTACTGTTCAAGATATTGGTCGTAAAGGTTATATGAACGTTGGGTTTTCAGAAGCAGGTGCACTTGATCAGCATCATTATCAAATTGCATCTCATCTCATTGGCAATAATGGCCCAGCATTGGAGTTTACAATTATTGGTCCAACGATACAGTTTTTACAAGAGAATTCATTTACAATAGCAGGTGGTCGCTTCAATGCAACGCTCAATGGTGACGCAATCGAATCTCAGATTATATATGGTGTGAAACCAGGTGATATATTAGAGATTGGTAATGCGATCACAGGTGCTAGAGGGTATATTACGTTTGGACAACCACTTGATATACCACTAATTGCTGACAGTTATTCGACACACACAAGAAGTAAGATGGGTGGATACAAAGGACGATCTTTAAAGAAAGACGATGTTATTCAAACAATTGAGCACCCTTCTTATAAGAAAAATATTGGACGTGCTTCTCAAATTAATCTTGCAAATAAAGATAATGTAATACACATCATTGAAGGACCACAAATTGCATCATTTTCTGAGGAAGCAAAATCAAAATTAACTGAAAATGAATATGTAATTTCAGAGATGTCAGATCGTATGGGTTTCCGTCTTAAAGGAGAAAATATTGCACCTGAAGAAAGTGCCGATATTATTTCTGAGCCTGTAGCATTAGGTAGTATTCAAGTGCCTAATGATGGTAATCCTATCATTTTACTTAATGATAAACAGACTGTTGGTGGTTATACAAAAATTGCTACAGTTACACAATTAGGGTTAAATCTATTAGTTCAATTTCAACCAGGTGAGTCGATTCGCTTTAAATGGATATCAGTAGAAGAGGCTATAAATGAAACAAATCAATTTAATAAACAGTTTAAAGAAGAATTAATGAAAATAAATAGTCAGCCGCTATACGACATGAAAAGTATGAGAAGAACATCTAGAAAATTAGCGAATCTGATGAAAGGAGAATTTTAACAAATGAATACCAAAAAAATAGAAGAGATTATTAAATTAGTAAAAGCAAATGATGTTAAAAAATTTAAATATAAGGATTTTGAAAATGAAATAGAGTTAGATTTCACAGAAGGTCAAGTTATATCTCAAGCGCCTTCCGTTTCACAAGGCCCAAGCAGTAATTCAAATCAAAATGCTCAACAAGATACACAAAGTACAGATATTCAAACTGAAGAAAATGCTATTAAATCACCTATGGTCGGAACATTCTTTTTACAAGATAGTAAAGAATTAACTGAACCACAAATTAAAGTTGGAGACAAAATTGAAAAAGGTGACGTGATAGGTTTTATAGAGGCCATGAAAGTAATGAATGAAGTGACGAGTGATATTGCTGGAGAAGTGGCTAATATTGCTGTAGAACATGGTACAAATGTTGAATATGACCAAATATTAGTGACTTTGAAGTAAGGAGGCTTACATGATGTATCGATGTTTAATTGCAAACAGAGGGGAAATTGCTGTAAGGATTATTCGTGCCTGTAGAGAAATGGGTATCGAAACCGTAGCAATTTATGCTAAAGGAGATGAAGATAGTCTTCATGTAGGGTTAGCAGATCAAGCTATATGTATTGGTGAAGCAAACCCTCTTGATAGCTATTTAAATATTCCAAGAATAATTGGAGCCGCTGAGGTAAGTGGTGCAAATGCAATACACCCAGGTTATGGCTTTTTATCAGAATCAACTTCATTTGCTGAAGCAGTTGAAGATAATAATATTCATTTTATAGGACCCAATAAAACTACTATGGAAATGATGGGAGATAAGATAACCGCTAGACAAACAGTAGATGGCGCTGGCGTACCAGTGATACCTGGATCTACTGACGAAGTAAAATCAGTAGAAGAAATTGAAGAACTTGCTAAAGATATTGGTTATCCTGTTGTTTTAAAAGCTGCTAGTGGCGGTGGTGGTAAAGGTATACGAATTGTTAAAGAACGTGAACAATTAGCTAAGGCATTCAAAGAAGCCAAAAGTGAAGGGGAAAAATATTTCAACGATAATCGTGTATATGTCGAAGCATTTATACCAGTTGCTAAACATGTTGAAGTACAAATTATTGGTGATGGTAAAGATAACTTTGTGCATTTAGGTGAACGTGACTGCTCAGTACAAAGAAAAAATCAAAAATTAATAGAAGAATCTCCATGTGCTGCACTTACAGAAGAAAGACGAGAACGAATTTGTGAAGATGCGGTTAAAGTAGCAAAAGCATCAAAATATAGAAGTGCAGGAACAATTGAATTCTTAGTTACTGAAGATGCACATTATTTCATTGAAATGAATGCGAGAATTCAAGTAGAACATACAGTAACTGAAATGCGTGCGGATAGAGATTTATTAGTCGCACAACTTTATTTATTACAACATGATGAGTTACCGTTTAAACAAGAAGATATCAGATTTAACGGTCACGTCATTGAAGCTAGAATAAATGCTGAAAATCCGGAAAAACAATTCCAACCTACACCGGGTAAAGTTAATGCTTTGCATTTACCACAAGGTTTTAACGTCAGAGTAGACTCTCTGCTTTATCCAGGTTACAAGGTTTCTCCTTACTATGATTCATTAGTAGCCAAAGTAATTGTTAAAGGTGCGGATAGAAGTAGTGCAATCCAAAAATTAAAAGTGACGTTAGATGAAATGGTCATTGACGGCTTTACAACGACTGCTGATTTCTTATATGCAGTACTCAATTATCCTGCATATGCAGATGGTGATGCTAGGAATGTAGATATAAAATTCCTAGAAAAACATCAAATTATTAAAGGGGTGACTTTATAATGCAAATAGACTTAAATTGTGACTTAGGAGAAGCATTTGGTAACTATTCTTTTGGTGGAGATAAAGACATACTTCCACTAATCACTTCAGCCAATATCGCGTGTGGATTCCATGCTGGAGATGCCAATGTGATGAATGAAACGATTCAATTAGCAAAAAGACATAACATTGGCATTGGAGCACATCCAGGTTTACCTGATTTACAAGGCTTTGGTCGTCGTAAATTAGATATGTCACCTGAAGAAGTATATAACATTGTAGTTTATCAACTAGGGGCGCTAAATGGCTTTTGTCAGATTCATGATGTGAAAATGAATCATGTAAAACCACATGGTGCATTGTACCAAATGGGTGCTAAAGATAAGTCAATTGCAAGTGCGATTGCACAAGCAGTGTATGACTTTGATAAAACGTTGGTATTTGTTGGTTTGGCTAATACATTACTCATATCAGAGGCTAAAAAATTAGGCTTAAAAACTGCATCTGAGGTTTTTGCAGACCGTCGTTATGAAGATGACGGCCAACTTGTTAGTCGTAAAGAACCTGATGCTGTGATATCTGACTCTGACGAAGCATTAAATCAAGTCGTTAAAATGGTAACAGAAAATAAAGTTATATCTAAAAATAATAAAGAAATCACACTTCAAGCAGATACGATATGCGTTCACGGCGATGGTGCGCATGCTTTAGAATTTGTAACTAAAATTAGGGAAAAATTAACGAAAGAAGGCATTGATATTCAGTCCTTATAGGGGGTTCTAATATGGGAGAAAAATTATCATCAAACAATAATGGGAAAGCAACATTCACTAGAAATCATAAAAGATTATTGCTAGGATCAGTTTTCTTAATGGCAACGTCAGCTATTGGACCTGCCTTTTTAACTCAAACGGCAGTATTTACAGCACAATTTTATGCTAGTTTCGCGTTTGCGATTTTAATTTCTATATTAATAGATATAGGTGCACAAATTAATATCTGGCGAGTTCTTGTTGTTACTGGCTTAAGAGGACAAGAGGTATCCAATAAAATTGTTCCTGGTCTTGGAACAGTTATCTCTGTTTTAATTGCATTCGGTGGATTAGCCTTTAATATTGGTAATATCGCCGGTGCAGGTCTAGGACTAAACGCTATGTTTGGTATAGATGTAAAATGGGGTGCAGCGATTACTGCTATCTTTTCAATTTTGATTTTTGTTAGTAAAAGTGGTCAAAAAATTATGGATGTCGTATCTATGATTTTAGGTGTCGTTATGATATTAATCGTAGCATATGTCATGGTTGTATCTAATCCACCATATGGAGATGCCTTGGTACATACTTTCGCACCTGAACATCCAATCAAATTAATTTTACCTATAATTACATTAGTGGGTGGAACAGTAGGTGGTTATATTACATTTGCTGGAGCACACAGAATTTTGGACTCTGGTATCAAAGGTAAAGAATTTTTACCATTTGTTAACCATTCAGCTATTGCAGGTATTTTAACTACGGGTGTGATGCGTACATTATTATTCCTAGCAGTATTAGGTGTTGTTGTAACTGGTGTTACTCTTAGTTCTGAAAACCCACCAGCGTCAGTGTTTGAACATGCTATAGGACCTATTGGGAAAAATATATTTGGTGTTGTTATTTTTGCAGCAGCAATGTCTTCAGTAATCGGTTCAGCTTATACTAGTGCTACGTTCTTAAAAACAATGCACAAATCACTTTTCAACAAGAATAATTTAATTGTTATTACATTTATAGTTATTTCAACAATCATTTTCTTATTCATTGGTAAACCTGTAAGTTTACTTATAATCGCAGGTGTGATTAACGGTTGGATTTTACCAATTACACTATCTGTCATTTTAATTGCAAGTAGAAAGAAATCGATTGTTGGCGATTATAAACACCCTACATGGATGTTAGTATTCGGTATTGTAGCTGTTATCGTTACAATTTTAACTGGTATCTTTTCATTACAAGATTTAGCAAGTTTATGGAAAGGTTAAATAATAGTTTTTGTTTAATAACTAAATAATTAATGGGCGTTAATACAATGAGGTCCTGATAAAAGTAAATAGGATTATAGATGATTAAAAAGTCAAATGTTAAAACTTTGACTTGGTATAGTTAACCTATTAAACAATCCTATTTTCGGAGAACTGTTTTGTCTCAGTTCGAGCGATGAATTACTTTGTCATGTCTCCTCA
Organism: Staphylococcus sp. AC872; assembly: GCF_979255425.1. NCBI lineage: Bacteria > Bacillati > Bacillota > Bacilli > Caryophanales > Staphylococcaceae > Staphylococcus > Staphylococcus sp. AC872. The sequence goes on along the minus strand of NZ_CEEDKW010000005.1, from coordinate 83,015 downwards.
TAGTATTAGCGCTTTATTTTTGTAATATATAGGTAGCGTTTTTAATGCGAGTAGTATCGTTGAAATTATGAAAATGTGATAGAATAACAAATGCTAGTATAATATAAGTAAGGTGGGACAATAATGATTGGTATTATTGGTGCAATGGAAGAAGAAGTTGCCATTTTAAAAGATAAATTAGTGAATTTAAGTGAAATTACAGTTGCACATGTTAAATTTTATACAGGTGAACTTAATCATAAAGAAGTTGTCATTACTCAAAGTGGTATAGGTAAAGTCAATGCTGCAATTTCAACAACACTACTCATCGAAAAATTTAATCCTAAATACATTATCAACACTGGTTCTGCCGGTGCATTAGATGAAAGTCTAGAAATTGGTGATGTATTGATCAGCAATGATGTGACGTATCATGATGCTGACGCTACTGCATTTGGATATGCATTAGGACAAATTCCGCAAATGCCTGAAAAATATGAAGCTAATGAACAATTATTAAGTGAAACTGTTGAAGTGGTTCAACAACAACATTTAAATGCTAAAACAGGTTTGATAGTGAGTGGCGACAGTTTTATAGGTAGTGCAGAACAACGTAAATTAATAAAATCACGATTTACAGACGCTATGGCAGTTGAAATGGAAGCAACAGCAATTGCACAAGTATGTTATCAATTTAAAGTTCCTTTTATAATCACAAGAGCAGTATCTGATTTAGCAAATGGTGAAGCGGATATGACGTTTGAGGAATTTTTAGGTAAGGCTGCAGTTTCTTCAAGTGAAATGGTAGAATTATTAGTAAAAAAATTATAATAAATGAGTAAAGGTGACAGATTAATGGGTATTATTAAAAATTATTTTATGCCTAATGCATATGTTAAATCAGTATTCGAAATAAATATAGATAAATTAGCAGACACAGGTGTAAAAGGTATTATTACAGATTTAGATAACACGTTAGTAGGTTGGGATGTTGTGGCACCTACTGAACAAATAAAGCAATGGTTCAAAGAAGCAAGAGAAAAAGGGATTCAAATTACAATCGTTTCAAATAATAATGAACAACGTGTAGGCGAATTTTCAAAAGATTTAAATGTGGATTTTATTTGTAAAGCCAGAAAACCGATGGGAAAAGCATTTAAAAAAGCAATTAGTCAAATGAATATAAAACCTAATGAAACAGTTGTCATTGGCGATCAAATGTTAACCGACGTTTTTGGTGGTAATCGTAATGGTTTATATACAATTATGGTAGTACCTGTTAAAAGAACAGATGGATTTATCACTAAATTTAATCGACTCATTGAAAGAAGATTATTAAATCACTTTAGAAAAAAAGGTTATATCAAGTGGGAGGAAAATTGATTGAGTGAAGAATTAAAATGTATAGGTTGTGGAGCACCTTTGCAATCAGAGGATAAGAATGCTCCTGGTTATGTTCCAGAACACAATTTATTTAGAGAAGATGTTATTTGTAAAAGATGTTTTCGTCTAAAAAACTATAATGAAGTTCAAGATGTGGGCATGGACAGCGATGATTTCCTTAATTTACTAACAGGTTTATCTGATAAAAAGGGTATTGTAGTAAATGTTGTAGACGTTTTTGATTTTGAAGGTTCATTTATCAATGCGATTAAGCGAATTGTAGGTAATAAAAAAATTATCTTAGTCGCTAATAAAATGGATTTACTTCCAAAACAAATTAATCATCGTCGCGTAAAAGAATGGTTGAAACGTGCCGCTAAAAAATATGGACTTGAAGCCGAAGATGTTGTACTTATTTCTGCCGAAAAAGGGCAAGGCATCGAAGACTTATTATATTCAATCAATAAGTATCGTGACCAAGAGGATGTTTATATTGTCGGTACGACTAATGTAGGCAAATCAACATTAATTAATAAACTTATCGAATTAAGTGTAGGTGAAAAAGATGTTGTTACAACATCAAGATTCCCAGGTACAACTTTGGATATGATTGATATACCATTAGATGAAAAGTCCTTTATGTTTGATACGCCAGGAATAATACAATCTCACCAAATGACTCATTTTGTAACTGAAAAAGAATTAAAATTAATTATGCCTAAAAAAGAAATAAAACAACGTGTATATCAATTAAATGAAGGCCAAACACTGTTTTTTGGTGGTTTAGCGCGAATTGATTATGTTTCAGGCGGTAAAAGACCTTTAATATGCTTCTTCTCTAATGAGCTAAACATACACCGAACAAAAACTGAAAAAGCAAATGAATTATGGAAGAATCATATTGGCGATTTATTAACACCCCCTCATGATCCTAGCCAATTTAATATGAGTGAAATGAAAGCAGTTCGTTTAGAAACTGGTAAAGAGAAAAGAGATGTAATGATTTCTGGTTTAGGCTTTATAACGATTGATGCTGGTGCAAAAGTGATTGTTAGAGTCCCTAAAAATGTAGATGTCATCTTAAGAAATTCAATTTTATAGGAGGGATAAACGTGAAATTTGCAGTAATTGGAGATCCAATTTCACATTCCTTATCACCACTAATGCATAACAAAAATTTTGAGTCGTTAGATTTAAAATTTACTTATGAAGCTGTTAATGTTCCAATTGAAAATTTTAAACATATCAGAGAGATTATTGAAGAAAAACATTTAGATGGTTTCAATATCACTATTCCACATAAAGAAAGAATTATACCTTATTTAGATGAAATTGATGCGCAGTCATCTTCTGTTGGTGCAGTTAATACTGTATTAATTCGTGACGGAAAATGGATAGGTTATAATACAGACGGGATAGGTTATGTTACAGGCTTAAAACAAGTATATAATGATTTAGAAAATGCTTATATTTTAATATTAGGTGCTGGCGGTGCTAGTAAGGGAATAGCGAATGAACTCATTAAGTTTGTTAATACCAAATTAACCGTTGCTAACCGTACGATGAAACGCTTTGAGACATGGGATTTAGAGGTCAATCAAATTTCACTCGAACAAGCGGAATCACATTTAGATGAATTTGATATTATCATCAATACTACACCTGCAGGTATGGATGATAATCAAGATATACCTATTGATTTAAAATACTTAAACCCAGAGACATTAGTAAGTGATATTGTATATATACCATATAAAACGCCTATTTTAATAGCAGCAGAGAACAAAGGTAACCCAATATATAATGGTTTAGATATGTTTGTATATCAAGGAGCTGAAAGTTTTAAAATTTGGACTGGATTACAAGCAGATATAAAGACAATGAAAAAATCAGTTTTAAACAAACTAAAAGGAGTTAAATAATGTTAACAGGAAAACAAAAAAGATATTTACGTAGTTTAGCACACAATACTGATCCCACTTTCCAAATTGGTAAAGGTGGTATTAATGAAAATATGGTAAATCAAATTGATGAAACACTAGAAAAACGTGAGCTAATTAAAATCCATGTTTTACAAAATAATTTTGATGATAAAAATGAACTTGCAACTACATTAAGTGAAGCTACTAATTGTGAAATTGTTCAAGTAATCGGGTCTATGATTGTCTTGTATAGAGAATCCCAAGAAAATAAAGAAATCACTTTACCATAATGCCCAAAAAAGTAATTCTGTATGGTGGACAATTCAACCCGATTCATACTGCACATATGATGGTAGCAAGTGAAGTATTTCATAAAATTCAACCGGATGAATTTTATTTTTTACTTAGTTATATGGCACCTTTAAAAGATCACAAAGATTTCTTGGACGCACCCCAACGAATTAAAATGATTGAATTAGCCATTGATACACTAGGATTTGGTAAAATTAGCTATGAAGAGATAGAAAGAAAAGGACAAAGTTATACGTATGACACGCTTTTATCTCTAATACATTCACAACCCAATTCAGATTTTTATTTCATAATAGGAACCGACCAATATAATCAATTGGATCGGTGGTATAACATCGACGAATTAAAACAATTGATTACCTTTATTGTTGTTAATAGAGAAAAAGAAGTACAACAGGTTGAGGATAATATGATATCTATTACAATTCCACGTATGGATATTAGTTCCTCTATGATACGAGAACGTATTAAAGCTAAACAATCTATTCAAATATTAGTTCCTCAAAGTGTTGAACATTATATTCGAGAGGAAGGATTATATGAAAATTGAAAATGCTAAAGAATTAGTAAAAGCAAAATTACCTGAAAAACGATATAAACATTCATTAAGAGTAGCAGAGACAGCAGTAAAATTAGCAGAGATTTATGATGGAGATAAAGATAAGGCTGAGTTAGCTGGTGTCTTACATGACTACTGTAAATACGATGATTTAAGTACAATGTATCAAGTGGTTAGACAATATGAATTAGAATCTGATTTATTAAGCTATGGTGGCGAAATACTACACGGACCTGTTTGTTCTGCAATAATGGAAAATGATTTTGATGTTAAAGATGAAGAAGTTCTTTTAGCAATCAAATATCATACAACTGGTCGTCAACAAATGACTAAAACTGAGAAATTAGTGTTTATAGCCGACTATATAGAACCTGGTAGAAAGACCCCAGGAGTTGAAGAAATAAGAGATATGGCATACAATCAAGGTAGCTTAGATAAAACAATTTATGAAATTTCTAAGCGTACAGTGTTGTTTTTAATTCAAAAAGATATTACGGTTTATGGCGCTACGATTGCTTGTTTAAATTATTATAATTATAGTGATGAAAGAATAAAGGATGATTAAATGAACTCAGACAAATTGTTAAATATTGCTGTAGATGCAGCAGAAAACAAAAAAGCAGAAGATATTATTTCTCTTAATATGCAAGGAATTAGTGATATGACAGATTACTTTGTAGTTTGTCACGGAAATAATGAACGTCAAGTACAATCCATTGCTAGGGCTGTAAAAGAAGCAGTTCATGAACAAGATATTGATGTGAAACGTATGGAAGGCTATCAAGATGCAAGATGGATACTTATTGACTTAGCCAATGTGGTTGTTCATATTTTCCATAAAGATGAAAGACCTTATTATAATATCGAGAAATTATATCAAGATGCACCAATTGAATCATATGGACAGGTTGTTCACTAATTATGTCTCAATATGAAGAAATGAGCTTGGTATATGATCAGCTTACTCGAGATCAACCTTACCATTTATGGTTCGATATAGTTCAATATTATGCACACAATCATCCCGATATACTTGATATTGGATGTGGGACGGGTACACTTACATGCATGCTAAATGAATTAGGTAACATTCACGGTATGGATATTAGTTCTGATATGTTGGCAATTGCTTCTCAAAAGTCTAATCAAATAAATTGGTTAGAAGGCGATATGACACGCTTTGAGTTAGATCATCAATTTGATATCATAACTATATTTTGCGACTCATTAAACTATTTGCCTACTTTTGAAGATGTAGAAAACACATTTATACATGTCTATTCCCATTTAAAAGAGGGAGGATTATTAATCTTTGATGTTCATACTGTAGAAAAAATGAACACGCTATTTAATAATCAAAGTTATATCGATGAAACTGATGATTTGTATTTAGGTTGGGATGCAATTAGAGGTGAAGAACCTTTAAGCGTATATCATCAAATGTCCTTCTTTATTGAACATGAGAACGGTTTATATCAACGATTTGATGAAGAACACTACCAAAGAACATTTGAAAAATCGGTTTATTTAAAATTATTGGACCAATGTGGTTTCAAAATTATTAAAACATTTACCGATTTTGATATGAATTCTGATAATGAACAAGCAGATCGCTTATTTTTTATAGCCCAAAAATAAATTTAAATAAAGTAAAATCACTCTGGCATGCGTTAGTTAGTATGAAAGGGTGATTTTTTGTTATCTAAATTAAATCAATTTAAAACTTACATAGGCAACAACAAAATGTATATTATTATTGGTGCACTGATAATATTTTTGTTGTTACTTTATATTATGAATTCAAATCAATCGGACGATAAATCAGCTTATATAGAATCTACAACTCACAGTTATGTCGATAAAGACAAGCAAAATTTAAAAAAATCAAATATGGCAAAATCGACTAATAAAGAGGAAGGAAAGAAAGATAATCAAGTTATATATGTAGATATTAAAGGTGCAGTGAGGCATCCTAATGTATATAAAATGAATAGTTCGGATAGAATGATTGATATTTTGAATAAAGCTCAATTATTAAAAAATGCCGATACTAAGCAACTCAATTTTTCAGAAAAACTTATAGATCAAAAGTTAATATACGTACCTGAAAAAGGGGAAACAATTGCTAAACAAGTGCAAAGTCAAACTCAACAGACAAGTGGAGATGGAGCTAAGACACCTATTAATTTAAATTCAGCCACAGAAGAACAATTAATGAAAGTACCAGGTATTGGCCCATCTAAAGCAAAAGAAATCATTGAATTTAAAAATCAAAAAGGATCATTTAATAGTATAGATGACTTGAAAAACATCAAAGGTTTTGGTCCAAAAACATTCGAAAAACTCAAAGAATATTTTACTGTTTAATCATAATTGCATTTGCAATATCGTTTTAAAATGATTAAGCTATAATTATTATTTTAATTATGTACGATGGAGGCACAGAACATCATGGAGAGAATCAAATGGGAAGAATACTTTATGGCACAAAGCCACTTGTTAGCATTAAGATCAACTTGTCAAAGATTATCAGTAGGTGCCACGATTGTGAAAGATAATCGTATTATCGCGGGTGGTTACAATGGTTCAGTTGCTGGTGAAGTTCATTGTATAGATGAAGGGTGTTTAATTGAGGATGGACATTGTATTCGCACTATTCATGCTGAAATGAATGCATTGTTACAATGTGCAAAACAAGGTGTTTCTACAGAAGGTGCAACAATTTATGTTACACATTTCCCTTGTTTGAATTGCACTAAATCTATTATTCAAGCTGGTATTAAAACTATATACTATGCTGAAGATTATCATAATCATGAATATGCTATGCAGTTATTAGATCAGTCTGGTATAGAGTACAAAAAAATACCTTTCTCACCTGAATATGTAGCTCAATATTTAACACAAGGCTAAGTCATTGTTTTATATTGCATTATCTTTTTTAGTAGGGATTCTATGGTTATCTAACCGTGTATTCTCTACTTTTATATTATGTTGTCTTTTATTTATACTAATGCGTAAGAAATTATTGAAAAGATATGTTTTAGCCGTATTTATCTTCATTTTAATAAGTTTGGTCACATTAAACACTTCTAATGATAAAAAGTATCAAGAAGAACAATATCTATATAAAAATAGAATCATAATCGATAATGTGTCTATTATTAAGTGGAATAAAAAATTGGTGTCATATAGGGGGATTCTTAGCTGGAAGGGAAACAAATATAAGTATATATATAAAACCAAAGATATAAATAAACCCATAAATATCGAAAATCAAACCTGTTTGATAAAAGGTGAATTCTCTTTAAACAATACTTCTCAACCATTTATATTTATTAGCCAAGTCGATTTAAGCAGTTGTCAATCCAACAAGACTCTTTCTTTTATAACTAATTATCAAAGTTATATTCATAATCAAATGCAAAAGTCTCATAATATTTATTATGATCGAATATTAGCCTTAATATCCGGAGATACTAGTGTATTAAATCCAATGTTTATAGAAGATGTAAAAGAAATAGGTATTTATCATTTACTTGCAGTAAGTGGTTCACATGTAGCTGCAATAATATATTTGATATATCAGATATTTGTTAGATTCAATACGCCCATTATTATCATTAAGTCAGTACTTCTTATACTTTTACCTCTTTATGCTTTATATACCGATTTTGCCCCTAGTGCGGTTAGAGCTATTTTAGCTGCTATCATTTTACTTTTACTTCCTAAATCTTTAAAAATAAATCCACTTGAATTGTTGTCTATCGTTTTTATTTTAATGTTTTTTATTAATCCACAAATAGTCTATGATATTGGTTTTCAATTTTCATTCCTCATTTCACTATTTCTAGTGATATCCTCACCTTTATTAAAACAATTATCCGGATTAAAACTAATAATTGAAGTTACATTTATTGCACAACTTGGTGCCTTACTCATTAGCATCTATCATTTTAATCAAATACAATGGATTGGTTTAATTTCTAATTTAGTTTTTGTACCTTTTTATAGTTTCTTTATATTTCCATTAGCTATTCTGTTTTATATTCTTTCTCATTTTACTATTCATTTAAGTATTTTAAATGCTATTATTAGCGTTATTTTTAAATTACATGATTGTTTAGTATCTATATTTTTAAAGTTAAAGTATCTAAGAATTTTTGTACCAGACCTTAGTACAATTAGCTTAATTTTTATTATGATATTCACATTTCTATCTTTGTTTTTATTTGTTAAAAAGCATTTTATTAAAGCTACGCTTATTATATGTATGGGTATTTTTCTTATCATATATTACTCTAGTAGTACTGAAGGGCAATTAACTATGTTAGATGTCGGACAAGGAGACAGTATATTATTTCAAACTGATAGTAAACAAAATATTATGATTGATACTGGAGGGAAACGATCGGAAAATCATAAGCAACCTAACTTTAATATTTCGAAGTACAAAACAATTCCGAGTTTAAAATCAAAAGGTATTTCTAAAATAGATTATCTTATTATTTCTCATCCTCATCTCGACCATATGGGGGAATTACCCTATTTAGCATCTCATATTAATATTAAGAACATCATTTTATTTAAAGATAGTTTTTCTAGATCAGAATTATATAATATAGAGAAAATCAGTAATACCAATCATATAAATGTATTAGACGCTAATCGATTACATACACTAAATTTAAAAGATACAACACTTCGATTTTTGGATACATATATAAAAGATAGTGATGATAAAAATGAGCAGTCCATTGTTATCCTTTTATCATATAAACATAAAAATATATTGTTAACAGGTGATATGACTATTCAAAACGAAACGTTACTTCTACAACGTTATCAATTACCTAAAATTGATATTTTAAAAGTAGCACACCATGGTAGTAAAACGAGTAGTTCTTCGAATTTAATTGAGTTGATCAAGCCAGAAATCAGTCTCATATCGAGCGGTAGAGGTAATAAATATCAATTACCTAATCAAGAAGTGATTCAAAGACTATACGAAAATGGTAGTAAAGTATATGATACTCAAATAAATGGAGAGATAACCGTTAAGCTAAATTCAGATTTAAATATTACTACGAATCAAACTAATTAAATGACTAGTGATTGATGCTTGTATCATGATATAATTTTATAATGTGAACTAATTTGAAAGGGTGTAATATATGTCTGATAATATCATTACGGTATATGGAGAAGTGCCAGACCTAGTAGAGAAAAAAAGTTCTGAAATGATCAATAAATACTTACAGACAGAGAAAGACGACTTTAATTTTATAAAGTTTAATTTATACGAAACAGAAATTACACCAATCATTGAAGAAACTTTGACTATGCCGTTTTTTTCAGACAAAAAGGCTATTTTAGTTAAGAATGCATACGTATTTACTGGAGAAAAAGTAACTAAGGAATTAAATCAAAATACTGACCAATTAATAGAATTCCTAGAGAAATATGATGGTGATAACCTTATAATATTTGAAGTTTACCAAAATAAATTAGATGAGCGAAAGAAACTAACTAAAGCACTTAAAAAAAATGGTCAACTTAAAAAAGTAGAGCAAATGTCTGAAGAAGAAATAAAAAAATGGATACAGTCTAAACTGAATGAGAATTATAAAGATATTAAACAAGATGCACTTAATTTGTTTATAGAATTAACAGGAGTTAATTTTAATATTGTTTCTCAAGAACTAGATAAACTCATGCTATTTTTAGGTGATAGACCTACAATCAATAAAGATGATGTTCATCAAATTATTAATCGAAGTTTGGAACAAAATGTGTTTTTATTAACTGAATATATTCAAAAGCGTCAAAAAAACAAAGCGATTCAATTAGTTAAAGATTTAATAAATATGAAGGAAGAACCAATTAAATTACTTGCTCTTATTACAAGTAATTATAGGTTGTATTATCAATGCAAGATTTTAAATCAAAAAGGTTATAGCGGGCAACAAATTGCTAAAACAGTCAATGTTCATCCTTATAGGGTTAAATTGGCATTAGGTCAGGTCCGTCATTATCAATTGGAAGACTTATTGAATATCATTAATTCTTGTGCTGAAACCGATTATAAATTGAAATCTTCATATATGGATAAACACCTTATATTAGAATTGTTTATTTTATCATTATAACTATGAGTTTAAATACCTATACACAAATAAAAGCTAGTTCAACCAAATAGGTGAACTAGCTTTTATTGATTATTATTTGTTAGCGCTCATCAATTGTGATTTTACGCGGTCAGCTTTGTTTGAGTGGATTAAGTTGCTTTGAGCAGCTTTATCTAATTGCTTAATTGCAAAGCTTACTAATTCATTTTTGTTATCGGCATTTGTCTCAATAGCTGATTTCGCACGTTTAACTGCTGTACGCATAGTATTTTTCTTAGAAATATTACGCTCTTCAGCTGTTTGAGTTGTTTTAACACGTTTAACTGCAGATTTAATGTTTGGCATTACTGTCACCTCCTAAAAGTGAACTAACTTATCAAATTTAATTATATTTGATTACAACAAGAAATATTTTATCAAATGTACTACCTTTGTGCAATCATTTATTTAATGCGTATCTTAATGAATGAATATCACATTATAGTATTGGAATTAAGTTCGTAACACTTTATAATAAAGTATGCATTAATAATACTTAAACCAATATAAGTATTAGTTTATCAAAGTAATTGATTTATTTAAACGTTTAATTAGAAGTTTGCAATTGCAATTTAAAAACGTTATCATATCAAAGATATACAAATACGGGTTACTAATATGAAAGTGAGAAGGATACAATGGATAAGCAAGAACATTTTAATAGAAGAGAGAAAATTAGAAATTTCTCCATTATTGCTCATATAGACCACGGTAAATCTACTCTAGCAGATAGAATCCTTGAAAATACAAAATCAGTTGAAACAAGAGATATGCAAGATCAATTGTTAGATTCAATGGATTTAGAAAGAGAACGTGGTATTACAATTAAATTAAATGCTGTACGTTTAAAATACGAAGCTAAAGATGGAGAAACATACACATTCCACTTAATTGATACACCAGGGCACGTCGATTTTACATATGAAGTATCTCGTTCATTAGCAGCATGTGAAGGAGCTATTTTAGTTGTAGATGCCGCTCAAGGTATAGAAGCACAAACTTTAGCTAACGTTTATTTAGCTTTAGATAATAATTTAGAACTATTACCTGTAGTTAATAAAATTGACCTACCAGCAGCTGAACCTGATAGAGTTAAACAAGAGTTAGAAGATGTGATTGGTTTAGATCAAGACGATGTCGTTCTAGCTAGTGCCAAATCTAATATCGGTATAGAAGAAATTCTAGAAAAGATTGTTGAGGTTGTACCAGCACCCGATGGTGATCCAGATGCACCATTGAAAGCTTTAATTTTTGACTCTGAATATGATCCTTATAGAGGTGTAATTTCATCTATTCGTGTTATAGATGGGGTAGTCAAAGCAGGGGACAAGATTAAAATGATGGCTACCGGTAAAGAATTCGAAGTTACTGAGGTTGGAATTAATACACCTAAGCAATTACCAGTCGACGAATTAACTGTTGGTGATGTTGGCTATATTATTGCTAGTATTAAAAATGTTGATGATTCGCGTGTTGGTGATACGATTACACTTGCAAACCGACCTGCTGAACAACCATTACAAGGGTATAAGAAAATGAATCCAATGGTTTATTGTGGACTCTTCCCAATTGATAATAAAAATTATAATGATTTGCGTGAAGCACTTGAAAAACTACAATTAAACGATGCTTCATTAGAATTCGAACCTGAGTCATCTCAAGCACTTGGATTTGGCTATAGAACTGGATTTTTAGGTATGTTACACATGGAAATCATTCAAGAAAGAATCGAACGAGAATTTGGAATTGAATTGATTGCGACAGCACCATCTGTAATTTACCAATGTATCTTAAAAGATGGTTCAGAAGTTACAGTTGATAACCCTGCGCAAATGCCTGAACGTGATAGAATTGAAAAGATATACGAACCATACGTTCGTGCAACTATGATGGTGCCGAATGATTATGTTGGTGCAGTTATGGAACTATGTCAACGTAAGCGTGGACAATTCGTTAATATGGATTATTTAGATGACATTCGAGTTAACATTGTTTATGAAATTCCATTATCTGAAGTAGTATTTGATTTCTTTGATCAACTTAAATCCAATACAAAAGGATATGCTTCGTTTGACTATGAATTCATTGAAAATAAAGAAAGTGACCTAGTTAAAATGGACATATTGCTTAATGGTGAAAAAGTTGATGCATTAAGCTTTATCGTGCATAAAGAATTTGCTTACGATAGAGGAAAAGCATTAGTTGAAAAACTAAAAACATTAATTCCAAGACAGCAATTTGAAGTTCCAGTACAAGCAGCGATTGGTCAAAAAATTGTTGCACGAACAAACATTAAATCCATGGGTAAAAATGTACTTTCTAAATGTTACGGCGGAGACATTAGCCGTAAACGTAAATTATTAGAAAAACAAAAAGCCGGTAAAGCTAAAATGAAAGCTGTTGGTAACGTGGAAATTCCGCAAGATGCATTCCTTGCAGTACTAAAAATGGACGAAGAATAATCTTGAAATTGTAAACACTTATTTAAATTTGTGTTAGATATAAAAAGCTAAGTATTTGAACTGAGGTGGGAAAAGAATGATGTTTCTGAAACTAATTCTATCCCGCCTCTAATTTTTTATAATTTTAAACCATAATTTTGGAGGAGTTAAAGTGACAATACAAAGCGCATATATTCATATACCTTTTTGCGTTCGCATATGTACTTACTGTGACTTCAACAAGTATTTTATCGATAAGCAACCAGTTGATGAATATTTAGATGCATTAATTTTAGAGATGGAACGACGTACCCAAAATGCTAATACGAAATTAAAAACAATGTATGTAGGTGGAGGTACTCCAACAGCTCTCAATATAGACCAATTAAATAAATTCTTATCAGCAATTAATAGAATTTTCACTATTGAAGGTGAATTTAGTTTTGAAGCGAACCCTGATGAATTAACATTCGAAAAAGTAAAATTACTTAAAGCATTTGGTGTGAATCGAGTATCTATGGGAGTACAAACATTTAAACCTGAATTGTTAGAAATTCTTGGAAGAACACACAAAACAGAAGATATCTATGATGCTGTAAGAAATGCTAGAGATGCCGGGATCGAATCTATTAGTTTGGACTTAATGTATCATTTACCTCAACAAACCTTAGAGGATTTTGAAAAAAGTTTGAATTTAGCTATGAAAATGGATATTGATCATATCTCAAGTTATGGATTAATTCTAGAGCCCAAAACTCAATTTTATAACATGTATAGAAAAGGTCATTTAAAATTGCCTAATGAAGATTTAGGCGCAGAAATGTATCAGACTTTAATGCATAAAATTGAAGACTCAAAATTCCATCAATACGAAATTTCAAATTTTGCTATAGAAGGTCATGAGTCAGAGCATAATAAGGTATATTGGTTAAATGAAGAATACTATGGTTTCGGAGCAGGAGCGAGTGGTTATACAAATGGCGTACGTTATACAAATGTAAATCCTGTCAATCACTATATAAAAGCTATTGCTAATCAAGAAGAACCCATATTAACAGAGACACGTCCAACTACAAACGAACAAATGGAAGAAGAAATGTTTCTAGGATTAAGGTTAAATTGCGGTGTTAACAAAAATAAATTCAATGAAAAATTTAATACAACGATCGACCGAATATTTGGTCAAACTATTATTGAGTTAAAAAATAGAAAGTTAATTGAAGAAACTCAAGATTATATTTATCTAACCGAAAGAGGAAAAGTCATTGGTAATGAGGTTTTTGAAGCATTTTTATTAAATAGTTAAAATAAATTTAAAATTCTAGAGCTTTAACATTGACTTACTTTGACCAATTTGATAAATTATAATTAGCACTTGAGAGAAAAGAGTGCTAATGAGGTGAAAACATGATAACAGATAGACAATTAAGCATTTTAAATGCAATTGTTGAAGATTATGTTGATTATGGACAACCCATTGGTTCTAAAACACTGATCGATCGTCACAATTTAAATGTAAGTCCTGCGACGATACGTAACGAAATGAAACAACTTGAGGATATGAATTTCATTGAGAAAGTCCATACTTCCTCGGGACGTTCACCATCTGAATTAGGTTTTAGATATTATGTTAATCAATTATTAGAACAAACATCTCATCAAAATTCAAACAAAATTCAACGTTTAAATCAATTAATGGTTGAGAATCATTATGATACATCATCTGCTTTGTCTTACTTCGCAAATGAATTATCAATGATGTCTCAATATGCAACGTTGGTTGTTCGTCCTAATCATAATCAAGATATTATAAATAATATTCATTTGATTCGTGCTAATACACATTTAGTGATTATGGTTATCGTATTTTCATCAGGTCATGTTGAAAATGTGCATCTAACATCCGAACTACCTTTAACCAATGATGAATTAAATAAAATATCAAACTTCTTGTCACAACAATATGATGAGTTAGTTAAAGGTCAGATTGAAGAGATAGATAGATTTGCACAAGATCAAAATGAAGCTCATTTTATTAAACAACTAATTAAAATGATGAATTTACACATTTCCAATCAAAGTAATAGCATTTACATGGGTGGAAAGGTTAAACTGATTGATGCATTGAATGAATCAAATGTATCTTCAATTCAACCCATCCTGCAATATATCGAATCAAATCGAATTGTAGAGCTATTAGATGATATATCTACATCTCATATCAATGTAAAAATTGGTAAAGAGATAGATGAAAATTTAAGCGATATATCCATCGTAACAACTCAGTATCACTTTGATGAGAAACTCAAAGGTCAAATTGCGGTTATTGGACCAACTGCGATGCATTATCAAAATGTGATTCAATTACTCAACCAAATTTGGTAATGTAATTAGAATTGTATTGGAGGGCACAAAATGACAGAAAAAGACGAATCAGTGAAACAAAATGCTGAATCACAAACAGAAGAAACAACAGAAAACAACTCTGAAGAAGCATCTAATTCAGTAGAAAACACTGAATCTAATAATTCGCAAGATGTTGAAACAAATGAAGAAGCGACAAATAAGGATGCTTCAAATGAAGATGATGAAAATGTAGATCCAAAAGATCAAGAAATTGAACGTTTGCAACAATTAGCAAATGATAATGAAGAAAAATATTTAAGATTATATGCAGAATTCGAAAATTATAAACGTCGAATTCAAAATGAAAACAAAATCAATAAAACCTATCAAGCTCAAGGCGTCTTAACTGACATATTACCAACAATTGATAATATTGAACGCGCACTTCAAATTGAAGGAGATAATGATTCATTTAAATCACTTCAAAAAGGTGTTCAAATGGTACATGAAAGCCTATTAAGAGCTCTGAAAGATAATGGTCTTGAAGAAATTGAATCTGAAGGTCAATCTTTTGATCCAAATGTACATCAAGCTGTAGTTCAAGATGATAATCCTGAATATGAATCAGGTGTTATCACACAAGAATTACAAAAAGGGTACAAATTAAAAGATAGAGTATTAAGACCATCAATGGTTAAAGTAAACCAATAAAAATTGGCGAAAAAACATTGAACAAAATGATTAATCAAAATGGAGGAATTTTATTATGAGTAAAGTAATCGGTATAGACTTAGGAACAACAAACTCTTGTGTATCAGTATTAGAAGGAGACGAACCAAAAGTAATTCAAAACCCTGAGGGTGCACGTACTACTCCATCAGTAGTTGCATTTAAAAATGGCGAAACTCAAGTTGGTGAAGTAGCTAAAAGACAAGCAATCACTAACCCAAATACTGTACAGTCAATCAAACGTCATATGGGTACAGATTATAAAGTAGATATTGAAGGTAAATCATATACACCTCAAGAAATTTCAGCAATGATTTTACAAAACTTAAAAAATACTGCTGAAAGTTATTTAGGCGATAAAGTTGAAAAAGCTGTAATTACAGTTCCAGCTTACTTCAATGATGCTGAACGTCAAGCAACTAAAGATGCTGGTAAAATTGCTGGATTAGAAGTAGAACGTATCATTAACGAACCTACTGCAGCAGCATTAGCATATGGTTTAGATAAAACTGAACAAGATCAAAAAGTATTAGTATTTGACTTAGGTGGCGGTACTTTCGACGTTTCAATCCTAGAATTAGGTGACGGTGTATTCGAAGTACTTTCTACAGCAGGTGATAATAAACTAGGTGGGGATGACTTTGACCAAGTTATTATCGACTACTTAGTTTCTGAATTCAAAAAAGAAAACGGTGTAGATTTATCACAAGATAAAATGGCATTACAACGTCTTAAAGATGCAGCAGAAAAAGCTAAAAAAGACTTATCAGGCGTATCTCAAACACAAATTTCATTACCATTCATCTCTGCAGGAGAAAGTGGTCCATTACACTTAGAAATCAACTTAACTCGTTCAAAATTTGAAGAATTAGCAGATTCATTAATTAAACGTACAATGGAACCAACTCGTCAAGCTATGAAAGATGCTGGATTATCAAATTCTGATATCGATGAAGTAATCTTAGTTGGTGGTTCAACACGTATTCCAGCAGTTCAAGATGCAGTTAAAAAAGAAATTGGTAAAGATCCACATAAAGGTGTTAACCCAGACGAAGTTGTTGCAATGGGTGCAGCAATTCAAGGTGGCGTAATCACTGGCGATGTTAAAGACGTAGTATTATTAGACGTAACGCCATTATCATTAGGTATTGAAATTATGGGTGGTCGTATGAATACGTTAATTGAACGTAATACAACAATCCCAACTTCAAAATCACAAGTATATTCTACAGCGGCTGATAATCAACCAGCAGTAGATATCCACGTATTACAAGGTGAACGTCCAATGGCGTCAGACAATAAAACACTTGGTAGATTCCAATTAACTGATATTCCACCAGCACCACGTGGTGTACCTCAAATCGAAGTGACTTTCGATATCGATAAAAACGGTATTGTTAACGTAACTGCTAAAGACTTAGGTACTAATAAAGAACAAAATATTACAATCCAATCAAGTTCTTCATTATCAGATGATGAAATCGATCGTATGGTTAAAGACGCAGAAGAAAATGCTGAAACAGATAAAAAACGTCGTGAAGAAGTAGACTTAAGAAACGAAGCAGATAGCTTAGTATTCCAAGTAGAAAAAACAATCAATGATTTAGGTGAAAATATCGGTGAAGATGATAAGAAAAATGCTGAAGATAAAAAAGATGCATTAAAATCAGCACTTGAAGGTGAAGATATCGACGATATTAAAGCTAAAAAAGAAGAGCTTGAAAAAGTTGTTCAAGATTTATCAGCTAAAGTATATCAACAGGCTCAACAAGCACAACAACAAGCTCAAGGTGCAGCTGGTGAACAAAACCAAGATAGCACTGTTGAAGATGCAGAATTTAAAGAAGTTAAAGATGACGAAGATAAAAAATAATATCTAATTCAATTGAATTAACTTCTTGCAAAGCTATTAAAAAAGTCAAAGTCAATTGCACATTGGCTTTGGCTTTTTATTTGGATAGTTAATATGAATTAGTTAAACTAATCTTGTTAGTATAAAAAGGAGAGGTTACTGTGGCCAAAAGAGATTATTATGAGGTCTTAGGAGTAAGTAAAGGTGCTTCTAAAGACGAAATTAAAAAAGCTTACAGAAAATTATCGAAAAAATATCATCCCGACATCAATAAAGAAGAAGGCGCAGATGAAAAATTTAAAGAAATATCTGAAGCATATGAAGTGTTAAGTGATGATAATAAAAGAGCAAATTATGATCAATTCGGACATGCTGGCGCTCAAGGTGGTTTCGGTAGTCAAGGCTTTGGCGGAGGCGACTTTGGCGGATTTAGTGGAGGTGGCTTCGAAGATATTTTCAGTTCATTCTTCGGCGGTGCCTCAAGACAACGTGATCCTAATGCACCACGTAAAGGTGATGACCTACAATATACGATGACTATCACATTTGACGAAGCAGTATTCGGTGGTAAAAAAGAAATTTCAATTCGCAAAGATGTCACTTGTCATACATGTGATGGTGAAGGTGCAAAACCTGGAACTAATAAGAAAACATGTAGTTATTGTAACGGAGCAGGATCAGTTTCAGTAGAACAAAATACGATTCTAGGTAGAGTTAGAACAGAACAAGTTTGTCCTAAATGTGAAGGTAGCGGTCAAGAGTTTGAAGAACCATGTCCAACATGTCATGGTAAAGGAACTGAAAATAAAACAGTCAAATTAGAAGTCACTATCCCTGAAGGTGTTGATAATGAACAACAAATACGTCTTGCTGGAGAAGGTTCTCCAGGTGTTAACGGTGGTCCTAGTGGCGACTTATATGTTGTTTTCAGAGTTAAACCTTCTGAAGTATTCAAACGTGATGGCGATGATATTTATTATGATTTAAATATTAGTTTCCCTCAAGCCGCATTAGGTGATGAAGTTAAAATCCCTACTTTAAATAGTAATGTCGTATTAACAATTCCTGCAGGTACACAAACTAGAAAACAATTCCGCCTAAAAGATAAAGGTATTAAAAATGTACACGGATATGGACATGGTGACTTATTTGTTAATATTAAGGTGCTAACACCAACTAAAATGACGGAACGTCAAAAAGAATTAATGAAAGAATTTGCAGATATAAATGGTGAAGAATTAACTGAGCAACCATCTAATTTTAAAGATAAAGCAAAAAGATTCTTTAAAGGAGAATAAAAATAATGAATTGGACGGAACTATCAATCGTAGTAAACCATGATGTTGAATATTTGGTTACAGATATACTAGAAAATTATGGATCAAATGGAGTAGTTATAGAAGATTCCAATGACTTAATCAATCCACCAGAAGATAAATTTGGCGAGATTTACGAATTAAATAGCGAAGATTATCCATCAGAAGGTGTTAGATTAAAAGCTTACTTTAATGAAATGACCTTTGATGATACAATGCTATCTAATATAGAGAAGGACATTTTATCGCTACAAGATATCGATCAGAACATTTTAAATATTTCACATCAAACAATTGCAGAAGCAGATTGGGAAAATGAATGGAAAAATTATTTTCATCCTTTCAGAGCATCTGAAACATTTACGATTGTTCCTAGTTGGGAAACCTATACTAAAGAATCAGCAAATGAACTTTGTATAGAATTAGACCCTGGAATGGCTTTTGGTACTGGAGATCATCCCACAACAAGTATGTGTTTAAAAGCAATTGAGCACTTTGTAGAGCCTCAACATTCTGTAATCGATGTAGGTACTGGGTCAGGTATTTTAAGTATTGCAAGTCACTTGATTAGTGTTAAAAGAATTAAAGCTTTAGATATCGATGAGATGGCAGTCAATGTAGCCAAAGAGAATTTCGAAAAGAATCATTGTTTAAACGCGATCGAAGCAGTTCCTGGCAATTTGTTAAAAGATGAAAAAGAACATTTTGATATAGTTATTGCAAATATTTTAGCTCATATTATTGATGAAATGATAGAAGACGCTTATAATACAGTCAATGAAGATGGTTATTTTATAACTTCCGGTATTATTGAAGAAAAATACGAAGATATTGAATCACATATGAAGCGTGTAGGTTTTAAAATTATTTCAGTTCAACATGACAACGGTTGGGTTTGTATCGTTGGTCAGAAAGTGAGTGACTAATTTGCAAAGATATTTTATCAATCAAAACGCTGATGAAAGTCAGCGTTTTTTTATTACAAATAAAGAAGATATACATCATATTAAGAATGTGATGAGACATAGTGAAGGCCAACTGATAGTCATCACATTTAATGATCAAAATGTCTATACATGTAAAATCATCCATTTAGCAGATCAAGAAGTAGAAGTTGAATTAATAGAAAAGCAAGATATTGATACTGAGTTACCGCAGCATATTACGATATGCAGTGGGTTAATTAAAGCAGATAAATACGAATGGATGATTCAAAAGGCAACTGAACTAGGTGCTAGTGGATTTATAGCTGTTGAAATGCAACGTTCTATAGTTAAATTAAATCATACAAAGGTGTCAAAAAAGCTTGAAAGATGGCAAAAAATTATAAAAGAAGCGGCTGAACAAAGTTATCGATTAACTATTCCACATATCAGTTATCTATCGAATTCAAAGTCAATTTGTGATATTATAAATCAGTATGATTATGTCCTTGTTGCTTATGAAGAAGAAGCTAAACATGGTGAAATCAGTCATTTTAAGCATATGTTAAAGCAATTTAAGCCACAAGATCGTGTATTACTTATATTTGGTCCTGAAGGCGGACTATCTGATGAAGAAGTGTCAATGTTAAAATCTCATTCACAGTTAGTTGGTTTAGGACCAAGAATTTTACGGGCAGAAACAGCGCCATTATATACATTAGGCGCATTAAGTTATGAAAAAGAATTAATGGGGTGAACAATATGTCCACAGTTGCGTTTCACACTTTAGGTTGTAAAGTTAACCACTATGAAACAGAAGCAATTTGGCAATTATTTAAGGAAGCAGATTACGAGCGAGTTGATTTTGAAACAAATGCAGATGTATTTGTTATCAATACTTGTACTGTAACTAATACTGGTGATAAAAAAAGTAGACAAATCATTAGAAGAGCAATCAGAAAAAATCCAGACGCTGTCGTTTGTGTTACTGGTTGCTATGCGCAAACATCTTCAGCAGAAATTATGGAGATTCCTGGCGTAGATGTCGTAGTAGGAACACAAGATAGACATAAATTACTAGATTATATAGATGAGTTCCAAAAAGAACGTCAACCAATTAATGGTGTAGGTAACATCATGAAAAACCGTAAATATGAAGAATTAGATGTACCATACTTCACAGATAGAACAAGAGCATCCTTAAAAATACAAGAAGGTTGTAATAATTTCTGTACATTCTGTATTATTCCATGGGCACGTGGTTTAATGAGATCAAGAGATCCTGAAAAAGTTGTAGAACAAGCTACAACATTAGTTAACGCGGGTTATAAAGAAATTGTTTTAACTGGTATCCATACAGGTGGATATGGTCAAGATCTTAAGAATTACAACTTAGCACAATTATTAAGAGATTTAGATCAAGTGGATGGTTTAGAACGTATTCGTATTTCTTCTATTGAAGCAAGTCAACTGACTGATGAAGTCATTGATGTCTTAGAACGTTCAAACAAAATCGTAAGACATTTACATGTACCGTTGCAATCTGGTTCTGATACGGTTCTTAAACGTATGAGACGTAAATACACTATGGAACATTTCTCTGAAAGAATTACTAAACTACATGAAGCATTACCAGATGTTGCAATAACGAGTGATGTTATCGTAGGTTTCCCTGGTGAAACTGAAGAAGAATTTCAAGAAACGTATGACTTTATTGTTAAACATAAATTTTCTGAATTACACGTTTTCCCATATTCATCTAGAATTGGAACACCAGCAGCAAGAATGGACGATCAAATTGATGAAGAAATCAAAAATGAACGTGTTCACAAATTAATTGCATTAAGTGATCAACTTGCAAAAGAGTATGCTTCAAAATTTGAAGACGAAGTACTAGAAGTTATTCCTGAAGAAAAAGGCGAAAAACCAAATACATTAGTAGGATATGCTGATAATTACATGAAAGTAGAATTTGAAGGTTCTGAAGATTTAATTGGTCAAATTATTAAAGTAAAAATTCAAAAAGCTGATTATCCTTTAAACTACGGGAAAGCTATCCGTATCGTAGAACATGCAACAAATAAATCAGAACATGAAGTACTAGTTTAATTATTTTAAAAATATAAATTTTAGTAATTGACCGGATATTGGAGATATATTATACTAATTAAAGCATAGTTTTACCTATGCACTTGAATATATAAATTTCCGTTGATATTTGGAGGGAGGGAAATACAGATGTCTAAAACAGTAGTACGTAAAAATGAATCACTTGAAGATGCTTTACGTCGATTTAAGCGTTCAGTTTCAAAAAGTGGTACTATCCAAGAAGTACGTAAACGTGAATTTTACGAAAAACCTAGTGTTAAACGTAAAAAGAAATCAGAAGCTGCACGTAAACGTAAATTCAAATAATTAATAACTCTGTTGACTCCCTCAACAAGAATGTTAATTATAAATATGAAACACCTCAGTTTGTAATCTGAGGTGTTTTTTGTTTGCTTTTTACAGTAAATTAAATTCATTGTTTATAACAAATCCCTCTGTAATTACTATTAATTTATACAAATTATTTTTTTATATATTAGTGAATCACTATAATATGACTGCGTTTTCATGTATAATTATTTTGAGAGCGAGGTGAAAGAATGGGATATCTAAATGAAATACATACGTTACTCTTAACTCATTTTTCATCAGAGAATAATTGGGTTAATGACATTGCTAATATTATTGTTCATCCATTGGTATCACTTATTCTTACATGTATTATATTTTTAGGCTTTTTATATCAATTGTATTCTAAAAGGATTAATTTTATTGGTATTATCGCTTCGTTAGCCTTATTAATCATGTTTTTAGGCTTTCTAATGCAAGGTGATGTCAATATTTTATCAGTCATATTATTTGCAGTGGGTGTTATTTTCGTCATTATTGAATTATTTGTCGTGGGAGCAGTCATTGGTATGATTGGCATGATTTTAATAACAATAAGCATAGTCATGTTAGGTAATAACTTATTACTCATGCTAGGTAATGTCATCGTAGCCTTAATATTATCAATCATTGAATGGGTGATTTTAGTTAAATTATTCAAAAGAAAGATTCCATTTTTGGAAAAGGTCATTTTAAAAGATTCAACAAATACTGAATCTGGATATACGTCTCATGATGATCGCTCTCATTTAGTTGGTAAAACAGCTCGAACTATTACTGATTTAAGACCAGCTGGTATCATAACTTGCGATGATGATCGTATCGATGCAGTTTCTGATGGTACGTTTATATTAAGAAATAGACAAGTCAAAATACTAGAGGTTGAAGGTACACGAGTTGTTGTAAGAGAAATAGAATAATATAAAAGGAGAGATACAATGTTTAGTATAGGATTTATTATAATTGCAGTTGTAATTATTGTAGCCTTATTAATACTTTTCTCATTTGTACCGGTAGGTCTTTGGATTTCTGCTTTAGCTGCTGGTGTACATGTTGGTATTGGTACATTAGTAGGTATGCGTTTAAGAAGAGTATCACCTAGAAAAGTAATTGGACCATTAATTAAAGCGCACAAAGCTGGATTGAATTTAAAAACAAATCAACTTGAATCACATTATCTTGCTGGAGGTAATGTAGATAGAGTTGTAGACGCTAATATCGCCGCGCAACGTGCTGATATAGATTTGCCATTTGAACGAGGTGCAGCAATAGATTTAGCAGGTAGAGATGTATTAGAAGCAGTTCAAATGTCAGTTAACCCTAAAGTTATTGAAACACCATTTATTGCCGGTGTAGCTATGAACGGTATCGAAGTTAAAGCGAAAGCCCGCATTACTGTTCGCGCTAATATTGCTCGTTTAGTAGGTGGTGCTGGTGAAGAAACTATCATCGCTCGTGTAGGTGAAGGTATTGTTTCAACAATTGGTTCTAGTAAACATCATACAGAAGTACTTGAAAATCCTGACAATATTTCTAAAACAGTTTTAAGTAAAGGATTAGACTCAGGGACTGCTTTTGAAATACTTTCAATTGATATTGCCGATGTAGATATTAGTAAAAATATTGGTGCAGATTTACAAACTGAACAAGCACTTGCCGATAAAAATATTGCGCAAGCTAAAGCTGAAGAACGTCGTGCTATGGCTGTAGCTTCTGAACAAGAAATGAAAGCACGAGTACAAGAAATGCGTGCTAAAGTTGTAGAAGCTGAATCAGAAGTACCTCTAGCAATGGCAGAAGCTCTAAGATCAGGAAATATTGGCGTTAAAGATTACTATAATCTTAAAAATATAGAAGCCGATACTGGTATGAGAAATGCTATTAATAAGCGTACTGATCAAAATGATGATGAATCACCAGAACAATAACTGTGGGGTGATTAAATGAGTATTGGGGTAATTATTTTTGTCATATCTGTGATAGCGACAATCATTAGTACCATACGTGATAATAGTCATAAAGAAAGACAGAATCAAAAGCCACCACAATCACCTAAAGATAATCAACAACCCAAGACAGGTGGTTTCTTTGAAGAAATTGAAAAAACATTCAAAGAAATAAATGATGAGATTAATGGAGATACAACTACTGAAAAGAAAAAGAAATACGAAGATACATTGCCACCCATTAATCAAGAATTAGATAAAACCGAACAGACAACAGAAGAGAAGCATAGAAGGCCAACAGATTATGATGATTCAATTCCTAAACCAGATCCGACACCATATCATAATGAAAAAGATATACGTGAGCCAGTTAAACAATCATCAACAAGAGATGAAAATTCTGAGAACTTACGTAAAGCATTAGAGAAAAATCTTCATCAAGATCTTAAAAATGTTAGAAGTGAAATTGATAGAGAGAAAGAAAAACAACTTGCTCTTATCGAACAAAAAGCGCAGGATATTATCAATGATAAATATTTATCTGAACGCACTAAACGAATAAGATTAAAACAATTACTTAATTCTCAAAATATAGAACGTAATATGTCTAAATCAGCATTTCAATTCGACAATGATGAAGTCGTTAATGGTATCATCTGGTCGGAAATTTTGGCCAAACCTAAACAACTTTAATGATCTACCTATTGGATTCTATCCAATAGGTTTTTTTATTTTTTAATTTCGAATGTAATACTGATTAAAATATAATTTGAGTCACTTTAAAGAATTTAGTAATATTTAATTAAGAATGATTGAATCAATTAAATCTACCGAATTAACCGACTTGATTGAATTATTTAAAATAAAACGAAATAGAATCAATGTAAGTCTAACAATGGTATAATATAAGTATATTAACCCATATATGGGTATAGTGAATTATAAATATGTTTTTTGAAAAGGAGCGCGTTTATGCCTGGTATAATTCAAATCGACGACATTAATCAATCCCAAGCTTTAATAGGTAACAATGATGAACATTTAAAAGCTATAGAAGATAGTTTTGATGTCGTAATACATGCTCGTGGTCAAGAAATTGCGGTTAAAGGTGAAAAAATTGAGCATGTAGAAAAAGCCGAATTAGTGCTTACCAATTTATTGAAAGTGATTGAATTGGGAAATAATATAACGCTAAAAGATGTAGAAGCTGCTATTAAAATGGCGGAAAATGGAACAATTCAACAACTTTTAGACTTATATGATGAAGAAATTACTAAAGATGCTTTTGGCAAAACCATCCGCGCTAAAACTATGGGTCAGCGAATGTACGTAAATGCTATGTATCGAAATGATTTAGTCTTTGGTATAGGTCCTGCAGGAACAGGTAAAACATTTTTAGCAGTGGTCTATGCTGCTAAACAATTACGTAAAGGAAATGTTAAACGTATCGTATTAACACGTCCAGCAGTTGAAGCGGGTGAATCATTGGGATTTTTACCTGGTGATTTAAAAGAGAAAGTCGATCCATATTTAAGACCATTATATGATGGATTAAATACCGTGCTAGGTAGAGAACAAACCGCACGATTTATAGAACGTGGTATTATAGAAATTGCACCATTAGCATACATGCGTGGACGTACGTTAGACGATGCTTTTGTTATTTTAGATGAAGCACAAAATACAACTCATGCTCAAATGAAAATGTTTTTAACTCGTTTAGGATTTGGTTCTAAGATGGTAGTTACAGGTGATCAAACACAAATCGACTTACCAAAAGGTGTTAAAAGTGGATTGAAAGAAGCAGTTAAAAAGTTACATGGTGTTAAAGGGATTAATATTATGAAACTTGATCAAGATGATGTAGTGAGACATCCACTTGTAAGTAAAATTATAGATAGATACGAGGGAGAGGACTAAATGTTTACTATAGATTTTAGTGATCATACTGAGTTAGTTAAAGACGAATGGTATGAACAAATTGAAAAGCTACTTAATTTTGCTAAGCAGGAAGAACAAATAAACGAAGATGCTGAATTATCTATTACCTTCGTAGATAAATCTGAAATTCAAGAGATTAATAAGATGTATAGAGACAAAGACAAAGTTACGGATGTCATATCTTTTGCACTTGAAGAAGATGAGCCAGACATTGATATGAGTGAATTTAATATACCTAGAGTATTAGGAGACATCATTATTTGTACTGATGTCGCTCAAGAACAATCAGAATCATATGGTCATTCTTTTGAAAGAGAGCTTGGATTTTTAGCATTACATGGCTTTCTTCACTTACTAGGCTATGATCATATGAATGAGGAAGATGAGAAAGAAATGTTTGGTCGTCAGGATGCTATTTTAAATGCATATGGATTGACGAGAGACTAGTGATGAGTCGTTTTAAATATGCACTAGATGGTTTGAAAACACTTTTAATAAAAGACCAAAAATTCTCACTTCATATTTATGCTAGTATTATAGCAATTGTTTTTGGGTTTTTACTTCATATTAATCGTTCTGAGTGGATATTTATTTTATTAGCAATTAGTTTAGTTTTAGCATTTGAAGCAATAAATACAGCAGTTGAATATGTGGTTGACTTAGTTACTACTGAGTATCATGATTACGCTAAATATGCGAAAGATATTGCTGCTTTTAGTGTGATGATTGTTTCCATCTTAGCATTAATCATTGGCTTAATCGTCTTCATACCACATTTAATTAATTTAATATAGGAGGGCGAATAAATGAGTTATCAATCTCATTATTTTAAAGAAGTTAGAGAAGCACAACGACGATCATATTCACCATATAGTAACTTTAAAGTTGGCGCCTATTTGAAAGCTAAAGATGGACGAACATTTTATGGAACCAATGTAGAAAATGCTGCTTATTCAATGTGTATATGTGCTGAACGCGCAAGTTTAGTAGCTGCGATATCAGCTGGATATCAACCTGGAGATTTTGAGTCTATTACAGTTACAGTAGATTCAGAAGTACCATCATCACCATGTTGTGAATGTCGACAAGTATTAAAAGAATTATGTGACGATGATATGCCTGTTTATATGACTAATCATAAAGGGGATATGATCGAATCAACAGTGAAAGAATTACTACCATACGGATTTTCTGGAAAGGATTTAAATAAATGACAGAACATAAATCAGGATTTGTTTCAATTATAGGAAGACCAAATGTAGGTAAATCTACATTTGTGAATAGAGTTATTGGGCATAAAATTGCGATTATGTCTGATAAAGCACAAACAACGCGTAATAAAATACAAGGCGTTATGACTAGAGATGATGCTCAAATTATATTTATTGATACTCCTGGTATCCATAAACCTAAACATAAGCTTGGAGACTATATGATGAAAGTAGCCACAAATACACTTTCTGAAATAGATGCGATTATGTTTATGGTAAATGTTAATGAAGATATAGGTCGTGGCGATGAATATATTATGGATATGTTAAAAGATTTAAAAACGCCAGTATTTTTAGTATTAAATAAAATCGATTTAGTACATCCTGATGCATTAATGCCTAAAATAGAAAAGTATCAAGAATATATGAACTTCACTGAAATCGTACCTATTTCTGCACTTGAAGGTTTGAATGTCGACCACTTTATCGATGTATTAAAGTCATACTTACCTGAGGGACCTAAATATTATCCAGACGATCAAATTTCGGACCATCCTGAACAGTTTGTGGTTGGTGAAATTATTCGTGAAAAAATATTACATTTAACAAGTGAAGAAATTCCTCATGCTATTGGAGTTAACGTTGACCGTATGATTAAAGAAGATGAGGATAGAGTTCGAATCGAAGCTACGATATATGTAGAACGTGATTCTCAAAAAGGAATCGTCATTGGTAAGGGTGGTAAGAAACTTAAAGAAGTGGGTAAAAGGGCAAGACATGATATAGAGATGCTCCTAGGTTCAAAAGTATATCTTGAACTATGGGTCAAAGTGCAAAAGGATTGGAGAAATAAAGTTAACTTTATTCGTCAAATCGGTTATATCGAAGACCAAGATTAACTCAGAGAGATGGTGAGTTAGTATGCTAATGAAGCAAAAAGGTATCATAATTAAATCAGTGGAGTATGGCGAATCAGATAAAATTATTACAATTTTAAATGAATATGGTAGCAAAGTGCCATTGATGGCTAGAAGAGCCAAGAAAATAAAATCAGGTTTACAAGCGCATACACAAATGTTTGTGTATGGCTTATTTATTTATAATAAATGGCGAGGTATGGGTACGCTTAATTCTGTAGATGTGATTAACCAACATTATGAATTACAACTAGATTTGTATGAAAGTAGTTTTGCTACTTTATGCGCTGAAACGATTGATCGTTCGATGGAAGAAAATGAAATATCGAAATATAATTACGATTTATTAAACTTTGTTTTAACCAAGATATCATCTGGTCAGTCCGCACAATTAATGTCTATTATTGTATTACTCAAATGTATGAATAAATTCGGTTTTTCTGCTTTATTTAATAAATGTGTCATAAGCGGGAACACTGATCAGTCAAAATTAGTTGGATATAGTTTCAAATTTGATGGTGCAATTTCTCAATCTGTAGCTTACCAAGATCCACATGCATTACAATTATCCAATAAAACATTGTATTTATTAGATGTTCTTTATAAACTCCCCATAGACAAAATGAATGAATTAAATATTCATCAAGATATTTTAGACGAAATGTCAGAATTGATGATGATGCTATATAGAGAATACGCAGGTATGTTCTTTAAAAGTCAAAAGTTAATCAACCAGTTGAAGAGGTTAGAAATGAAAGACTAAGCTTTAACTTGCTCAAAAAAGACCGAACCACATTCACATGTGATTCGGTCTTTTTATAGATTATATATCATAGATGAATTAGAATTTAACTTTTTCAGCTAAGAATGCTTCTAATTCTGATATTGGCATACGAACTTGTTCCATTGAATCTCTGTCACGTACAGTAACTTGATTATCTTCTAAAGAATCAAAGTCGAATGTAATGCAATAAGGCGTACCAATTTCATCTTGTCTACGATAACGTTTACCGATAGATTGTGATTCATCAAAATCTATTGAGAAGCTTTGACTTAATTGTTCAAAGATTTTAATTGCTTCACTTGATAATTTCTTACTTAATGGTAAGATAGCCGCTTTATATGGTGCTAAAGCAGGGTGGAATTTAAGTACAGTACGTTCATCCTTACTTCCTTCAACACCTTCTTGTGAATACGCATCACATAAGAATGCTAATGTCACACGATCGGCACCTAATGAAGGTTCAATACAATACGGGATATATTTTTCATTTGTTTCAGGATCGTGATATTTGAAATCTTCACCAGAATGTTCACTATGTTTTTTCAAGTCAAAGTCAGTACGACTTGCGATACCCCATAGTTCGCCCCAACCAAATGGGAATTTATATTCGATATCAGTTGTAGCATTTGAATAATGAGATAATTCATCAGCATCATGGTCTCTTAAACGCATGTTTTCTTCACTGATATTTAAGTCTTTTAACCATTGGCTAGCAAATGTCTTCCAGTAGTTTTGCCATTCAATTTCTTCACCTGGTTTACAGAAGAATTCAAGTTCCATTTGTTCGAATTCACGTGTTCTGAAGATGAAGTTGCCTGGCGTAATCTCGTTACGGAATGATTTACCAACTTGTCCAATACCAAATGGTAATTTTTTACGCATTGATCGTTGAACATTTTTGTAGTTTACAAAAATACCTTGGGCTGTTTCTGGACGTAAGAAAAGTTCATTTGTTGAATCTTCAGTTACACCTTGGAATGTTTTGAACATTAAATTGAATTGACGAATATCAGTCCAATTAGCAGTACCACTTACAGGACAAACAATACCTTCATCATCAATAATTTTTTTCATTTCATCAAAGCTTAAACCATCAGCAATGAAGTTTTCGTCGCCTTTTTCATGTTGCATGTAATCTTCAATTAATTTGTCAGCACGATAACGAATTTTACTATCTTTGTTATCGATCATAGGATCATTAAAGTTACCTAAGTGTCCAGAAGCTTCCCAAGTTTTCGGGTTCATTAAAATCGCAGCATCTAGACCTACGTTATAAGGTGATTGCGTAATAAATTTTTGCCACCATGCTTTTTTGACATTATTTTTTAATTCAACACCAAGTGGACCATAATCCCATGTATTAGATAAACCACCATAAATGTCACTACCTGGGAATACAAAACCTCTGTGTTTTGCTAATTGTACAATTTGTTCCATATCATTTGCCATAATTTTTCTCTCCTTACACATAAAAACGCCCCAAGACAACAAAGCATCATAAATATACTTTATTATCTTGGGACGAGTTAATCATTTTTTATTTAGTATAAATCATATACATTAAAATATCATTTAACCCGCGGTTCCACCCAAATTAGTGTAGCCACTCACTTTAAAATTAATTAAATTTTTTATGCCAAAATTTTTATGCTAAGCTCACACCACCCTTAGCTCGCTTTATAATTATTCTAATTGATTAAATATTTAATAGCAAGCGTTTATATGTGTTTGTGGCAAATAAAAATAACAGTTATAATATGTAATGTATATAAGAGGGGTGAGGACCTATAGAATTAAATCAAAGACAAGAACAAATTATTGAAATCGTTAAGCAACATGGACCAATAACTGGTGAGCATATTGCTGATCAATTAAATTTAACACGTGCTACATTACGACCTGACTTAGCTATTTTAACTATGTCTGGCTTTTTAGAAGCACGACCAAGAGTGGGTTATTACTATTCAGGTAAATCAAAAAATAAAATTATACATGAACAGTTACGACAATATGTTGTAAAAGATTACATGTCTCAACCTGTTGTGGTTAAAGAAGATATGTCAGTGTATGACGCAATTTGTACGATATTTTTAGAAGATGCTGGAACATTATTTATTACAAATGACGATAATGACTTTATCGGTGTTTGTTCTCGTAAAGACCTTTTAAGAGCATCAATGATTGGAAATGATATTCATACAATGCCTATAAGCGTCAATATGACTCGTATGCCAAATTTAACATATCTTGAAGAAAGTGAACTAATTATTTATGCGGCAAATCAAATGATAGATAAGGAAATAGATGCAATCCCCATCGTTAGATCTAAAGATAACCAAAAATTTGAAGTAGTTGGTAGAATATCTAAAACGACAATTACAAAATTATTTGTATCATTATTTAAAGAATAGGTGGTTAATAGATGGATAATATAAATATTATTGTTGCTTCTGATTCAATCGGGGAAACAGCAGAATTAGTAGCGAGGGCTGGTGTTTCTCAATTTAATCCTAAGCAATGTAAACATGAATTTTTACGTTACCCATACATAGAATCCTTTGAAAATGTCGATGAAGTGATTCAAGTTGCTGAAGATACAGACGCAATTATTGTATATACTTTAGTCAAACCAGAAATCAAAAAATACATGGTTGCTAAAGTTAAAGAGCATCAATTAAAGTCAGTTGATATTATGGGACCACTTATGGACTTATTATCTGGTTCAATAGAAGAAACACCTTACTATGAACCAGGTATTGTACATAGATTAGATGACGCTTATTTTAAAAAAATAGATGCTATAGAGTTTGCCGTTAAATATGATGATGGTAAAGAACCTAAAGGTTTACCCAAAGCTGATATTGTTCTATTAGGTATTTCAAGAACGTCTAAAACACCTTTATCACAATACTTGGCACATAAAAGTTATAAAGTGATGAATATACCGATTGTTCCAGAAGTGACACCTCCAGATGCATTGTTTGATATTGATCCTTCAAAATGTATTGCTTTAAAAATTAGCGAAGAAAAATTAAATCGTATTCGTAAAGAAAGACTCAAACAACTTGGATTAGGTGACTCTGCTAGATATGCTACAGAAACTAGAATTAAAGAGGAATTAGAATACTTTGAATCATTAGTAGAAAAAGTAGGGTGTCCAGTTATCGATGTAACTGATAAAGCAATAGAAGAAACAGCAAATGATATCATTTATTTTATCGAAAACAATAAAACAAAATAATTTCAATTAATGCATAAAAAAGGTATAATATTAAGACTAATATGTCATAGGTGATTTAATTTGCGTATAGAACAATCAGTTATAAATGAAATTAAAGATAAGACAGATATACTCGACTTGGTAAGTGAATATGTAAAGTTAGAAAAGAGAGGGCGCAATTATATAGGTTTGTGTCCTTTTCATGATGAAAAAACACCTTCGTTCACAGTTTCTGAAGACAAACAAATTTGTCATTGCTTCGGATGTAAAAAAGGTGGTAATGTATTTCAATTTACTCAAGAAATAAAAGATATTTCGTTTACAGAAGCAGTAAAAGAACTTGGTGAACGTGTTAATATTACGGTTGATGTTGGAAATAACGAATATCAGAATACTAATACTCAAATTGCTTCAGATGATTTACAAATGATAGAAATGCATGAGCTAATGCAAGAATATTATCACTATGCACTTATGAAAACAGTGGAAGGTGAAAAAGCTCTTACCTATTTAAAAGAAAGAGATTTTCCAGAACAGTTGATCAAAGAAAGAGGTATAGGTTATGCACCTAATTCATCACATTTCTGTCATGATTTCTTAGAAAAAAAAGGGTATGATATTGAATTAGCTTATGAAGCTGGACTTTTATCAAGAAATGAAGAGAATTTTAGTTATTACGATCGCTTTAGAGATAGAATTATGTTCCCATTAAAAAATGCTCAAGGCCGAATTGTTGGATATTCTGCAAGGACGTATACTAATCAAGAACCTAAGTATTTAAATAGCCCGGAAACACCAATATTCCAAAAAAGAAAATTGTTATATAACCTCGATAAAGCACGTAAAAGCATTAGAAAAAATGATGAAATCATATTACTTGAAGGTTTTATGGATGTTATAAAATCAGATCATGCAGGTTTAAAAACAGTCGTTGCGAGTATGGGTACCCAACTTTCAAACGAACATGTTACCTTTATAAAAAAGTTAACTTCTAATATTACATTAATGTTTGATGGTGACTTTGCAGGTAGAGAGGCAACCTTAAAAACTGGTCAAGCATTATTAGAACAAGGATTAAATGTGTTCGTTGTACAATTACCGTCAGATATGGATCCAGATGAATATATTAGAAAATATGGAAATGATGCATTTATAGAATTTGTTCAAAAAGATAAAAAATCATTTGTAATGTTTAAAGTCAATACACACAAAGATGAAATTCAAAATAATGATTTAGCATATGAAAAATATTTAAAAGAAGTAACTCAAGATATTGCGGCTATGACTTCACCTATACTACAGAAAAAAGTATTGCAAGACGTTGCAGAATTGTTTAAAGTAAGTTTTGAGACTCTAGACTATGAAGTGGGATTACGTCAGCAATCTCAAGGAAACGTACCTTCGTATCCAGACTATGCATACGCATACGAAGGACAACCTCAGCAAGTTATTCAATTTAACCAACTCACTCGTCATGAAAAAGCTGAACGAGCACTCTTAAAACATTTCTTGCAAGATAAAGATACGTTCCTAAACTATCATCAACAGATAGAAGTAGATGACTTTACAAATGCTTATTTCAAGCGTATATTTAATATTTTGCATGATTATTATTCAAATAATGATACGTATCAACTCAGTTCTATGATTCAATATATAGATTCTGATGATTTAAGAGAAGCGCTAATTTCTTTAGACTCACATGTTTTAAATGAAGAACCATTTGAACATGAATTAGAAGATTACATCAACATATTAAATGAGAATAAAAATGAAGATTCATTAGAAGTCTTGAACCATAAACTGCGTGAAGCAACGAGAATAGGGGATATTGAACTTCAAAAGTATTACTTGCAATTAATAGTAAATAAAAACAAAAGTAGAATGTAATATTATAAAAATTTATGGTATTGTTATACTTTAGGCATTGAATAATGGTTATTACACTCATACATTGGGTAAATATGTAATATCGAATATTGCACAATATGACCTAACCATTAAATTATTAGGGAGTTTAGAATAGAAACTTATTTGATTGGTGTTGAATTAAAAATTAATTAGGCCACATCTCATACAATAAGTTATGATGAATGCGTTATTAAAAAAGTAATATATTGAGTTTCGATAATTAGACGCATCATCAAATAAAATGAAGTAATTACAAATAATTATATGAATAAATTGAAAGTTTATATTAATACCAGGAGGCCTTTTCATGTCTGATAAAGTTAAAATTAAAAAACAAACAATTGATCCGACTTTAACATTGGAAGATGTTAAAAAACAATTAATTGAAAAAGGGAAAAAGGAAGGTCACTTAAGTCACGAAGAAATTGCAGAAAAATTACAGAATTTCGAAATGGATTCTGATATGATGGATGATTTCTTTGATCAATTAAATGATAATGATATCACATTAGTAAATGAAAAAGACCATTCAGATACAGATGCTAAATTAAATCCTAATGATTTAAGTGCACCTCCAGGAGTTAAAATTAATGACCCTGTGCGTATGTATTTAAAAGAAATAGGTCGAGTTGACTTATTAAGTGCCCAAGAAGAAATTGAACTTGCTAAAAGAATTGAGCAAGGTGATGAAATCGCTAAATCAAGACTAGCAGAGGCCAATTTACGTTTAGTAGTAAGTATCGCTAAAAGATATGTCGGAAGAGGTATGTTATTCCTTGATTTAATTCAAGAAGGTAATATGGGCCTTATTAAAGCCGTTGAAAAATTCGATTTCAATAAAGGATTTAAGTTTTCTACTTATGCAACGTGGTGGATACGACAAGCAATCACACGTGCAATTGCTGACCAAGCACGTACAATTCGTATACCTGTACACATGGTTGAAACTATTAACAAATTAATTCGTGTTCAACGTCAGTTATTACAGGATTTGGGTCGTGATCCAGCACCTGAAGAAATTGGGGAAGAAATGGACTTACCACCTGAAAAGGTAAGAGAAATTCTTAAAATTGCACAAGAACCTGTGTCATTAGAAACTCCAATAGGTGAAGAAGATGACAGTCACTTAGGAGACTTCATTGAAGACCAAGAAGCACAAAGTCCTTCAGATCATGCTGCCTATGAATTGTTAAAAGAACAACTTGAAGATGTTTTAGATACATTAACAGACCGTGAAGAAAACGTTCTTCGTTTAAGATTTGGACTAGATGATGGAAGAACTAGAACATTAGAAGAAGTTGGTAAAGTATTTGGTGTGACTAGAGAACGTATTCGTCAAATCGAAGCAAAAGCATTAAGAAAGTTAAGACATCCAAGTAGAAGTAAACGTCTAAAAGACTTTATGGATTAATATATTTAGGCTGGGGCATAATGGTTGTCCCAGCCTTTATTTCATTTATAAGTGATATAACATACATACAATTATATACATTTAAATACATGTAAAAAGGAGACCATCTTAATGATTACGATAAATCATAGATTACGAACTGTATCAGAATTTATCAAACCTGGTAAACTTGCTGATATTGGTTCAGATCATGCTTATTTACCTATTTACGCTATTCAAACAAATTTAATTTCGCAAGCTATTGCTGGTGAAGTTATAAAAGGGCCTTTCGAAGCTGCAAAAAAGAATGTTCGAGAATACGCGCTAAGTAACCAAATTGATGTGCGTCTTGGGGATGGTTTAGAGGTAATAAAACATAATGAACAGTTAGACAATATCACAATTTGTGGTATGGGCGGTCCTTTAATAGCAAAAATATTAAAAGAAGGACAACAAAAACTTAAATCAAATCCTAGACTTATCCTCCAGAGTAATATACAAACACAAAATTTAAGAACGTTATTACAAGACATTCAATATCAAATCATTGATGAAAGAATTATGGAAGAGAAAGGACATATTTATGAAATTGTAGTAGCTGAGCATCAACCCAAAATGTTCAAATATAACGAATTTGAACTTAAATTTGGCCCAGTTTTACTAGAAAACAAAAATGAATGTTTTTATAATAAGTGGGAAAGAGAATTACAAGCTTTAGAAAAGATAAAACAACAACTTAATCCAGACATTCATCAACATCGATATCAAGAGATTGAGACAGAAATAGAAATGATCAAAGAGGTGCTTACAAATGAAAATCAATGAATTAATGGTTATGTTAGATGAACATGTGCCTTTTAACACTGCAGAATCATGGGATAATGTTGGACTACTTATAGGTGATGAATCGCAAGAAGTTACTGGGATTTTAACTGCACTAGATTGTACGTTAGAAATTGTAGAACAAGCAATAGAAGAAAATATCAATACTATTATTAGTCATCATCCATTAATTTTTAAAGGTGTCCAATCCATTACTAATCAAGGCTATGGTGAAATAATAAGATTACTTATACAAAACAATATCAATTTAATAGCAATGCATACCAATCTAGACGTTAATCCTAGAGGTGTCAATGCTATGCTTGCTTCTA
Organism: Staphylococcus sp. AC872; assembly: GCF_979255425.1. Classification (NCBI taxonomy): domain Bacteria; kingdom Bacillati; phylum Bacillota; class Bacilli; order Caryophanales; family Staphylococcaceae; genus Staphylococcus; species Staphylococcus sp. AC872. The sequence goes on along the minus strand of NZ_CEEDKW010000005.1, from coordinate 46,176 downwards.
AGATTGGTCTGAAAAATACTAGTTTAATTAATAAAGAACCTGAACGATACTTCAAAGTTCAGACTTTTATTCCCGAGAGCCATGTTGAAACATTTAAACAACAACTCAATAATATTGGTTTAGCTAAAGAAGGTAATTATGAATATTGCTTCTTTGAAAGTAAAGGTAAGGGACAATTTAAACCTATAGATGATGCCAATCCTTATTTAGGTGAAATCGGTGAAATTGAATATGTAGATGAAGTGAAATTAGAATTTATGATTTCATATCAACAACAACAACTAACTGAAAAAGCGATTCACCAATATCATCCATATGAAACCCCAGTTTATGATTTTATTGAATTAACAAAAGAAGGTTCGTATGGTTTGGGCATTATTGGAGAATTAAATGAACCAATGAATATAGAGGATTTTGTTTCGTTAGTAAAATCTCGATTACAAATTCCTAGTGTACGTTACGTTGGTAGTTCAAATACACTGATTAATAAAGTAGCTATGATTGGTGGTTCTGGTATTGGTTTTGAATACGAAGCTTCACAATTAGGTGCAGACATATTTATTACGGGCGATATCAAACATCATGATGCACTTGATGCCAAAATTGCAGGTGTCAACTTACTAGATATCAATCATTATAGTGAATTTGTGATGAAAGAAGGACTAAAACAATTATTAGAAGAATGGTTAGTTGAAGAAAATGAAAATAACATAAAATTAGTAGCGTCAAATATTAATACAGATCCATTCACATATATTTAAAGTATAATTATAAATCTGATAATCGTTAATCAAGCAATTATAACTGGTATCAAAGATGAATTATATTTAAAAACACCATTAATTACTTTATAATAGTAAAGATGAACTTATAAGGAGGCCATACAATGGCAAAACATCCATTTGAACACTTCGGTTTAAACTCAAGTATGATCGAAGCTGTAAAAGATTTAAAATTTGAGAAACCTACTGAAATTCAAAATAGAATTATTCCAAGAATATTAAAAGGAACTAACATTATTGGACAATCACAGACGGGGACAGGTAAATCCCATTCGTTTTTATTACCGTTAGTTAATCAAATTGATACGGACATTCATGAACCTCAAGCTATCGTTGTTGCACCTACAAGAGAATTAGCACAACAACTTTATCAAGCAGCTAACCATTTAAGCGGTTTTAAAGAAGGCGTCAATGCTAAACTATTTATCGGCGGTACAGATATTGAGAAAGACAGACAACGTTGTAACCAACAACCACAGCTAGTCATTGGTACACCAACAAGAATTAATGATTTAGCTAAAAGTGGTCATTTACACACACATTTAGCCTCATATTTAATCATAGATGAAGCTGATTTAATGATAGATTTAGGATTGATTGAAGATGTAGACTTTATCGCTTCACGTTTAGAAGAACATTCAAATATTGCTGTATTCAGTGCAACAATTCCAAAATCATTACAGCCATTTTTAAATAAATATTTAGAGCAACCTGATTTTGTAGAAGTTGATAGCCAATCACAAAATAAAAAGAATATTGAATTTTATTTAATTCCTACTAAAGGAACTGCAAAAGTTGAAAAGACACTTAAATTAATTGATATACTAAACCCTTATTTATGTATTATTTTCTGTAATAGTAGAGACAGCGCAGATGAATTAGCACGAACACTCAATGAAGCCGGTATCAAAGTGGGTATGATTCATGGTGGATTAACACCTCGTGAACGTAAACAACAAATGAAACGTATTAGAAATCTAGATTTCCAATTTGTGATTGCCAGTGATTTAGCATCAAGAGGTATTGATATTGAGGGTGTAAGCCATGTCATCAATTTCGATGTACCAAATGATATTGATTTCTTTACTCATAGAGTAGGACGTACTGGTCGAGGAAACTATCGAGGTGTAGCAATTACCTTATATAGTCCAGATGAAGAGGAAAATGTTTCTGCGATTGAAGATAGAGGTTATGTCTTTGAAAATGTGGATATTAAAAACGATGAACTTACACCTATCAAAGCACATAATACTAGACGCACTAGACAGCGCAAAGATGACCATTTAACTAATGAAGTTAAAAACAAAGTCCGTAGCAAAACAAAACGCAAAGTTAAACCAGGTTATAAAAAGAAATTTAAACAAGAAGTTGAAAGAATGAAACGACAAGAACGTAAACAATTTAGTAAACGTCAAAACCGTCAAAATAGAAAGAGTAGAAAAGGATAGGTGGATTATATGTTACTTGGATCACATGTATCAATGAGTGGTAAAAAAATGTTAGAGGGATCTGCAGAAGAAGCACACAAATTCGGTGAATCTACATTTATGATTTATACAGGTGCACCTCAAAATACTCGTCGAAAAAGTATTGAAGATTTAAATATCACAAAAGGTCATGAAGCTATGGAAAAATATGGCTTATCTAATATCGTGGTACATGCGCCTTATATTATAAACATTGCTAATACTACTAAACCAGAAGTTTTCGAATTAGGCGTTAACTTTTTACAAAATGAAATTGAACGTACTCAAGCCATAGGAGCTAAAGATATCGTCTTACATCCAGGATCACACGTTGGTGCTGGTGCAGAAGTAGGTATTAAAAAGATTATCGATGGATTAAATGAAGTATTAACCAATGACAATAATGTCAGAATCGCATTAGAAACAATGGCTGGAAAAGGATCAGAAGTAGGTCGTACATTCGAAGAAATCGCGCAAATTATTGATGGCGTAACACATAATGAACGTTTATCAATATGTTTTGATACTTGCCATACACATGATGCTGGTTACAACATTAAAGATGATTTTGATGGTGTATTAAACGAATTTGATAAAATTATTGGTGTAGATAGAATTAAAGTCGTTCATGTCAATGATAGTAAAAACGAACAGGGTGCACATAAAGATAGACATGAGAATATTGGATTTGGTCATATCGGCTTTGATGCACTCAATTATGTAGTACATCATGATACATTTAAAGATATACCTAAAATTTTAGAAACACCATATGTTGGAGAAGATAAAAAAAATAAAAAGCCTCCATATAAACACGAAATTGAAATGTTAAAATCACAAACATTTGATCCAAATTTAAAAGAGAAAATTTTAAATCAATAATTAAGTAAACTGGCGTTACAGATAATTCTGTAACGCTATTTTAGTCGTAAACATTACTATTTACATTACGTATATCAAGATGTATAGTATAAAATGAGGTGAAAAAATGACAACACCAGTATTTGAACTCAAAAACATTGATTATTATTTTGATCATAAGCAAGTACTCGAAAATATAAATATTAAAATTAATAAAGGGGAATTTTTAGCAATAGTAGGTCCTAATGGTGCTGGAAAATCGACTCTTTTAAAAATCATTTTAGGATTATTACCTTTACAATCTGGAGAAATTTTTATTGATGGTCATCCAATAAAAAATAATAAATCTTCCTTGAAAATAAGTTATGTTTCTCAAAAGGCCTCTTCATTTACTGCCGGTTTCCCAGCAAGTGTTAAAGAAGTAGTTCTTAGCGGACTAACTAAGACGAAAAAACTCTTCCAACGTTTTAATCAAAATGATGTGAAACAAGTTGAACATGTTTTAGAACGATTAAATATTTCACATTTAATTCATAAAAATATTGCGGAGCTTTCAGGTGGTCAACAGCAACGTGTTCTCATTGCTCGTGCTTTAATTTCTAACCCGAGTGTATTGGTTTTAGATGAACCAACTAATGGAATTGATGCTAAACACGTCAATGAGTTTTATGAAACTCTAGATCGCTTAAAAAAAGAAGGCATAACTATTATTTTAGTTACACATGATATTGGTGTAGTTGCTGATACAGCTACAGAAGTTGCATGTTTAAACAAACATTTACATTTTCATGGTACTACAGAAGATTTTAAATCTCTTGACGAAGTTGAAATTTCTAAAATATATGGTCATCCTATTCAATTCGTTGATCATCAACACAATAGAGAATGTTGTAACTAATATTATTATTAATGTTTATATATCTAATTAGAAATATTTTTGAGGAGTGTAACTCATGATAGATGCATTATTAAATTTTGATTTTATGAGATACTCCTTAATTAGTGGTATCTTAATAGGTTTTATTGCACCTTTAATTGGTGCTTTTATAGTAGTACGAAGGCTTTCACTTATTGCTGATGCATTGAGCCATGTTACATTAGGTGGAATATCATTTGGGATGTTTGTGATTACTGTTATACCTGCACTAACTTTAATTAACCCAATGTGGTTTGGTATATTATTTGCTATTATTGGTGCATTATTAATAGAAAAATTACGTACATCTTATACAAATTATCAAGAAATCGCAATTCCGATTATTATGAGTGCGGGTATCGCATTAAGTGCTATTTTTATTTCATTGGCAGATGGATTTAATCAGGAAATTGTTGGCTTGTTATTTGGTTCTATCAGTGCAGTAAACCTAAGTGATTTAACAACTATCATTTTCATTACTATATTAGTATTATTATTTATTACATTATTTTACAAAGAACTGTTTATATTATCTTTCGACGAAGAATATAGTAAAGTGATTGGTATTCCAAAATGGATTCAGTTTTTATTTATTGTCGTAGTGGCAATGGTTATTTCTGCATCCATGAGAGTAGTTGGAATATTATTAGTTAGTGCGTTAATCACATTACCTGTAGCAATTGCTATGCGTTGGACGAAAGGATTTAAACAATTAATTGTGTTAAGTATTATTATTGGTGAACTTTCAGTTATATTAGGACTTATTGTAGCTTTTTATATCAATATTTCACCTGGTGGCGTGATTGTAGTACTATTAGTCATTATGCTAATGATAACGATGACTTATCAAAAATTAAAAACAAAGTCACAAAAGGGAGATCGAAAATATGAATACTAGTGATGCAATAAAAATTTTAAAAGATAACGGTTTGAAGTATACAGATAAACGTAATTATATGCTTAATATTTTTGTTAAGGAAGATAAATATATTAATGCTAAATATATTCAACAAGTGATGGATAAAGATTATCCAGGTATTTCATTTGATACTATTTATCGAAATCTTCATTTATTTAAAGATTTAGCCATTATTGAAAGTACTGAATTAGATGGCGAAATGAAATTTAGAATTGCTTGTACGAATCATCACCATCATCACTTCATCTGTGAAAAATGTGGTGACACAAAGGTGATCGATTTTTGTCCAATTGATCAAGTCAAACAATATTTACCAAATGTCGATATTCATACACATAAACTTGAAGTTTATGGTGTTTGTGAAAAATGTCAAAAGGTAGCTAAATAATTAAACGATACTTTAATATTAAGATGGAATCATCAATAGGCTTTAGTAATTAGTCTAACTGATTCCATCTTATTTATTGTGAAAGTACACAAATATTCTCAATATGCATACTCCATTAGTATGAAATCGATTAATATGCATTTTTTATTATGTTTTAATGTTTAAAATAAGCCATTTTGAGATATATAATGACTGTAACGATAATTAGTAGCACATAAGTAAGCACATTAATTGTCGAAATTGTGACTGCTTGTTATGATGAAATTACAGACATTTTAGGAGGATGATTATTTATGGCATTTGAATTACCAAAATTACCATATGCATTTGACGCATTAGAACCACACATCGATAAAGAAACTATGGAGATTCACCATGATAAACACCACAACACTTATGTAACAAAATTAAATGCAGCTGTAGAAGGTACTGACTTAGAAGCTAAATCAATCGAAGAAATTGTAGCTAACTTAGATAGTGTTCCTTCTGATATTCAAACTGCAGTAAGAAATAACGGTGGCGGACACTTAAACCACTCATTATTCTGGGAATTATTAACACCTAATTCAGAAGAAAAAGGTGAAGTAGTAGATAAAATTAAAGAACAATGGGGTTCTTTAGATGAATTCAAAAAAGAATTTGCTGACAAAGCTGCAGCTCGTTTTGGTTCAGGTTGGGCTTGGTTAGTTGTTAATAATGGTCAATTAGAAATCGTTACAACTCCAAACCAAGATAACCCATTAACTGAAGGTAAAACACCTATCCTAGGCTTAGATGTTTGGGAACATGCTTATTACCTTAAATATCAAAACAAACGTCCAGATTATATCAGTGCTTTCTGGAATGTTGTTAACTGGGAAAAAGTTGACGAATTATACAACGCTGCTAAATAATTTAACAGTATTTACTAGAGTCTGGAACTTTAATAGTTTTCCAGACTCTTTTTTTATCAAAATGATAGAAAAATTTCTGATTTTCATATATCATTTTAAAGAGATACTTTGAATAGAGGTAGGTTGTTTTGCTTAAAAGATTAAAGGAAAAATCAAATGATGAAAAAGTAAGAAACACCATGAATCGAAGAATAAATTTTATCTTTGGTTTAGTTGTGTTTATTTTTGCAATTATGGTATTAAGGCTTGGCTATTTACAGATTGCACAAGGTTCACATTATAAACAGTTAATTAAAAATGATGAGAATATTACCGTGAATGAATCTGTACCTAGAGGACGCATTGTAGACCGTAATGGTAAGGTCTTAGTAGACAATGCATCTAAGATGGCTATTATATATACAAGAGGACGTAAGACATCGCAAAAAGAGATGCTCGAAACAGCTAAAAAGTTATCTTCATTAATTAAGATGGATACAGACAAAATTACTGATCGAGATAAAAAGGATTTTTGGGTCACTTTACATCCCCAAAAAGCCAAAGACTTAATGAAAAAAGAGCAGTCTATGTTAGAAGATGGAAGCATCTCTCAAGAACAATATGATGAACAACAACGTAAGAAAATCGGTAAAAAGCAATTAAGCGAATTATCCAAAAAAGATTTACAAATTTTAGCTATTTATCGAGAAATGAATGCGGGTAGTACATTGGACCCTCAAACAATTAAAAATGAAGATGTTACAGAAAAAGAATATGCAGCAGTATCTCAACAATTATCTAAATTGCCAGGTGTTAATACATCTATGGATTGGGATAGAAAATATCCTTATAAAGATACGCTAAGAGGTATTTTTGGTGATGTATCTACGTCAACAGAAGGTTTACCAAAAGAACTAACCGAGCAATATTTATCTAAAGGCTATTCACGAAATGATCGAGTAGGGAAATCATACCTAGAATATCAATACGAAGATGTACTTCGTGGTAAAAAGAAACAAATGAAGTATACAACTGATAAATCTGGTAAAGTCATCAATTCTGAAGTCGTTAATCCTGGTTCAAGAGGACATGATTTACAGTTAACAATAGATATTGACCTACAGAAAAAAGTAGAATCTCTTTTAGATAAACAAATTGCAAAGCTACGTAGTCAAGGTGCTAAAGACATGGACAATGCAATGATTGTTGTCCAAGACCCTAAAAACGGGGATATCTTAGCTATGGCAGGTAAACAAATTAGTAAAAACGGTAAATTAACGGATTATGATATCGGAAACTTTACAGCACAATTTGCTGTAGGTTCTTCTGTTAAAGGTGGTACATTACTTGCCGGATATCAAAATAAGGCTATTAAAGTTGGAGAACAAATGGTTGATGAACCATTAAAATTCCAAGGTGGACTAACAAAACGTTCTTACTTTAATAAAGATGGTCGTGTAACTATTAATGATAAAGAAGCGTTAATGCATTCATCTAACGTTTATATGTTTAAAACAGCCTTGAAATTAGCAGGAGATCCATATTATTCAGGCATGCCATTACCTAATGATATCTCAATTGCAGGGCAAAAACTTCGTAAAGGGCTAAATCAAGTTGGTTTAGGTGTTAAAACAGGTATCGATTTACCAAATGAAACAAATGGTCAAATTGAACCATTAACAAATAATCCAGGTAATTATCTAGATTTGTCTATTGGTCAATATGATACGTATACACCTTTACAATTGTCACAATACGTTTCAACTATTGCTAATAATGGATACAGAATTCAACCACATATTGGACTTTCTATACACGATGCAACAAATAAAGATGAATTAGGTCCAGTAAAAAGAAAAGTAAAAGGAAATGTATTAAACAAAGTTAATAATTCTCAAAAAGAAATTGATGAAGTGAAAGATGGCTTTAAAATGGCATTTAACGAAAAAGATGGAACAGGATATGCTAGTTTCAAAGATACAGTAGTACCTTCAGCAGGTAAGACAGGAACAGCTGAGGTATTCCAAGATGGTGAACCAAGAGTAAATTCGACATACATTGGTTATGCACCAATTAAAGATCCAAAATTAGCTTTCTCAATAGTTTATACGAATCAACCTGTACCGCCTCCTTGGTTAAATGGTGGAGATTTAGGAAGAGATGTCATTAATTATTACTTTAAAGATAAAGATAAAAATGGTGATAGTACAGAAAACTAGTCGTTTCATTTAATTCTATTTAGTATTATTTTCAAAAGTATTACTATTGATTCTTAAAATTTACTTTGCATTTAATAAACTAATTGGTATAATGTAAAGGTCGTATTTAGAAAAGGTAAGGAGGAATAATCATGCGCGTTAACGTTACATTAGCTTGTACAGAATGTGGTGAAAGAAACTACATCTCTACAAAAAACAAAAGAACAAACCCAGAACGTATTGAAATGAAAAAATACTGTGCACGTGATAATAAACAAACTTTACACCGTGAAACTAAATAATTAATTTATTTAACTAAACAAATATTCAATACAAAAAGACGGAAATCTAAATTTAGATTCCGTCTTTTATTTTTAAGCAATGCTTAACATTAGTTAAATTTTGACAATCATTCTACAGAATTTTGAACAATATCTTCAATATAGAAATGGTATTCACTAATATACGATTCAACTTAATGACATAAAATTATATAAACGTTATAATATGGAATAGTAAAAGTAGGTGAAAAAATGAATAAAAAAGATATAAGATCGTCTATTTTAACCACAATGAAAAAACATTCTAATACTGAAAAAAATATTGCTGATGATTGGTTAGCCAATCAATTTTTTAATTCTCAATCATATCAAGAGGCAACATCAATTGGTATAGTTTTATCCTTACCGCATGAAGTTAATACATATATAATTATTCAACAATCACTGAAAGATCATAAAAAAATATTTGTTCCTGAAGTAGACTACAAATCCAAATTGATGACTTTTAAACAATTATTAGATTTGAATGAAATAGAACGTGATGCAAAAGGGATTTATCATTCCATTTCAAATACTCAAACCACAGATCAATTAGATTTAGTTGTCGTCCCCGGTGTCGGATTTAAAAGTGATGGATATAGGATAGGATATGGGGGCGGTTTTTATGATCGTTTTATTTCAAATTTTAATCCGAAAACAATTAGTTTATTATATGATTTTCAATTAATTGATTTTGAACCGGATAAACACGATCAGCCTGTAGATGAGTTGATTATATATAAAAGCCGCAAATGGAGGCAAAAATGAACATAAAAAAACAATTTTGGAAAACCATATATTACTGGATTAGATATTTAAATTATGATGTTATAAGTAGGGAAAAAGATGACCAAGAAATATGGTTAAGTAATAAAAAGAAAAAAAGTATAGTCATATTTTCAAATTATGTTACTACCACGCAAGAAATTCGTTTTGATAAAAGTAAAATAATTGAAAATAAAGAAAAAATTGAATCAAATGTTGGATACAAACCTTCATCCATTCAATTTTATTACTTTACAGACAAATCAATAACAACAGATGCTTTAGACAGAACATATCCTTTAAAATTGAAATTCAAAATTATAAATGAAGATAGAGATTTAGAACGCGCGATGCCTAATGTTTTCTTAACTAAATTGTTTAAACGTGATGATTCAAAAAAAACAGCTATCTCATATAGAAATAAAGTACTATCGAACAATATTTTAGATAAACATATGCAACGTTTTTCACCCGTTACTTATATATTAATTATATCGAATGTTATCTTATGGTTATGTATGATACTTTATTTCAACCGCTTTTCTGATATAAAATTACTTGATGTAGGTGGGTTAGTACATTTTAATGTTGTTCATGGTGAGTGGTATCGATTAGTGACATCAATGTTTCTACACTTTAATTTTGAACATATTTTGATGAATATGTTATCACTTTACATTTTTGGTAAAATTGTAGAATCAGTGTTAGGATCCTGGAAGATGTTGGCTATTTATTTATTTGCTGGCATTTTCGGTAACTTCGTATCATTATCTTTTAATACAACTACAATTTCCGTTGGTGCTAGTGGTGCAATCTTTGGACTAATAGGTTCAATTTTTGCCATTTTATATTTAAGTAAAACATTTGATAAAAGAGTAATTGGTCAATTATTAATTGCATTGGTTATTTTAATTGGTCTATCATTATTCATGTCAAATATTAATGTTATGGCTCATTTAGGAGGATTTATTGGTGGACTACTAATCACCTTAATTGGCTATTATTTTAACGTAAACCGTAATATATTTTGGATATTATTGATTGTCTTATTAGTGCTTTTTGTGGCAATGCAAATTAGAATATTTAGTATTAAAGAGGATAATATTTATGACAAATTAATACGAGATCAAATGTTATCAGGACACTATGATGAAGCCAAAAAAATTGTTAATCAATCTATTAAAAAAGATTATGCAGATGATCAAACATATTATTTAAGTGGATTGATCACTGCTACTAAAAGTTCTAAAGCCGAAGCTATGGCAGACTGGGAACGTGGGTTAAGATATTTTCCCAATTCGGCTACATTAAATTATGAAATGGCAATAGCCAACCGTTCATTAAAAGATAATGATAAAGCTTTAAAATATATAAAAAAAGCGGTAAAAGCTAACCCTAAAAATTCTCAATATAAAAATTTAGAAAAAGAGTTGAGTGAAAAAAGTGACTCGTAAACTTAATAATTTTTATGATGTTTTACAGTTATTAAAAAAATATGGATATATCATCTATTTCAAAGATCCTCAAGATATGTATGAAATGATGTTACAAGAAATCAAATCTTTATACCATTTTGAGTTATTAACCAAAGATGAATATCTTAAATGTATAATGATAATAAACCAAAGAAGGAATGAACATAAATGACGAAAATTATTTTAGCTGCAGATATTGGTGGGACTACTTGTAAATTAGGTATATTTAATACTAATCTCGACCGTATTGAAAAATGGTCAATCCATACAGATACAACTGATCATACAGGAAAATTACTTTTAAAAAATATACATGAATCATTTGAAGAAAAAGTTGCTGAACTAGGTTATGAGATGTCAAATGTTATCGGAGTGGGAATTGGTGTTCCTGGACCGGTAGACTTTGAAACTGGCGTAGTTAATGGTGCTGTCAATTTACATTGGGAAGATAGTGTTAACGTTACTGAAATTTATCAAAGTTTCATAGATTGCCCAGTCTATGTTGATAACGATGCGAACGTTGCAGCATTAGGTGAAAAACATAAAGGCGCAGGTAAAGGCGCTGATGATGTTGTTACCATCACTTTAGGAACAGGCCTTGGTGGCGGCATTATTTCAAATGGTGAATTGGTACATGGCCATAATGGTTCTGGTGCTGAAATAGGTCACTTTAGAGCTGACTTTGATCAACGATTCAAGTGTAATTGTGGTAAATCCGGTTGTATAGAAACTGTTGCCTCTGCTACTGGTGTTGTTAATTTGGTTAATTTTTATTATCCTAAATTAACTTTTAAATCATCAATCCTACAACTCATTAAAGATAATAAAGTAACAGCTAAAGCAGTATTTGATGCAGCTAAAGAAGGTGACCAATTCTGTATTTTCATTACTGAAAAAGTCGCTAATTATATTGCATACTTATGTAGTATTTTAAGTGTAACTAGCAATCCTAAATACATTGTATTAGGTGGAGGCATGTCTACAGCAGGACTAATCTTAGTAGAAAATATTAAAACTGAATACCGTAACTTAACATTTACGCCTGCACAACAAGATACTGAAATTGTACAAGCAGAGTTAGGAAATGATGCAGGTATAACTGGCGCAGCTGGCTTAATTAAAACATACATTTTAGATAAAGAGGGTGTGAAATAATGGCAATTGTTGACGTTGTAGTTATTCCAGTAGGTACTGAGGGTCCAAGTGTTAGTAAGTACATTGCTGAGATTCAAACAAAATTAAAAGAATATAAAGATCAGGGCAAAATAGATTACCAATTGACTCCTATGAACACGCTTATCGAAGGTGATTTAAAAGATTTATTTGAAGTAGTACAAGCAATTCACGAATTACCATTTGATAAAGGTTTAGATAGAGTTTGTACCAACATCAGAATTGACGACCGCAGAGATAAATCTAGAAAAATGAATGATAAGTTAAAATCTGTACAAAAACATTTAGATAATGGTGGGGAGTAAATCATGAGAATCTCTAGTTTAACTTTAGGGTTAGTAGATACCAACACGTACTTTATAGAAAATGATAAAAAAGTATTACTTGTGGATCCATCTAGTGAAACAGATAAAATTGTTAAAAAGTTAAATCAAATTAACAAACCTTTAGAAGCAATAATACTTACTCATGCACATTATGATCATATCGGGGCATTAGACGATATTATAAATAAATACAATGTACCAGTATATATGCATAAAGAAGAATTTGACTTCTTAAACGATCCAGAAAAAAATGGTGCATCAAAATTTAAACAATACGGTATGCCACAAGTAATTAGTCAGGCGAATCCTGAAGCACTTGATGAAGGTCAGGCACAAATAGGGGATTTCACATTTAATGTATTGCATACACCTGGACACTCGCCTGGAAGTTTATCATTTGTATTTGATGAATTTGCAGTCGTAGGCGATACTTTATTTAATAATGGTATTGGTAGAACTGATTTATATAAAGGTGATTATGAAACCCTAGTTGATTCTATTAAAGATAAATTATTTGAATTAGATGGCGATTTACCATTATTCCCTGGACATGGACCATATACCACAGTCGACGATGAACAATTGAATCCATTTTTAAATGGTTAAAGTAAATTTAACACCTCCTACGTAAATATAAGTAGGAGGTGTTTCTTTGAAGATATTATTTCAAGAAATAATTAATAAAGCTATAGTTTATAAAGCAAGTGATGTACATTTTATTCCAATGGAACATTATGTTCATATAAAATTCAGAGTGAATGATACTTTAACATCATATGAAACTCTTGATATCGGAATTTATCGTAAATTACTTGTTTTTATGAAATTTCAAGCAGGATTGGATGTGTCGACGCAGCAAATCGCTCAAAGTGGTCGTTACACATATAAATTAAGATCAGTTTATTACTTACGTATTTCAACTCTCCCTTTATCAATCGGTAGTGAAAGTTGTGTAATTAGAATAGTGCCTCAATATTTTCAAAATAAAAAGGAAACTTATGAATTTAACGATTTTAAACATTTAATGAATAAGAAACAAGGATTATTGCTTTTTACAGGACCAACTGGTTCAGGTAAAAGCACACTCATGTATCAAATGGTTATGTACGCGCAAAAAGAATTGAATCTCAATGTCATATCTATCGAAGACCCCGTAGAACAAATTTTAAAAGGTATTACTCAAATCTCAGTGAATACTAAAGCCGGTATTACTTATGCAAGTTCATTTAAAGCCATACTTCGGTGCGATCCAGATGTTATTTTGATTGGAGAAATCAGAGACGCTGAAATAGCAAAATATGTGTTTCAAGCAAGCTTGAGTGGCCATTTAGTATTAAGTACATTACATGCTAATGATTGCAAAGGGGCATTGTTAAGATTATTAGAGATGGGTATTACGATTCAAGAACTATCACAAGCTATCAATTTAATATCTAACCAACGTTTAATAACCACTTCAAGCCAACGACGCCAATTAGTTTGTGAACTTATGTTCAAAAATCAAATCAATTACTTTTTTGAACATAATCAAACAATGCCTAGATCTTTTAAGCGACTATCTTCAAAACTAGATGATATGACTAAAGAGGGAATTATATGTGAAACAATTGCTGATAAATATATTTAATCAATCTAAGCGAAAATGTTTAACCAAAGTCGAACAGTTAGATTTGATGCAACGATTACATCAATTACTAACAAATGGATTCACATTATACGAATCCTTTAAATTTTTGAACTTGCATTTTAAATATAAAGGCGACAAAACTCAAATGGAACTTATGGCGAAGATAGAAAATGGTGCACATTGCTATGAAGTCTTTCAATATTTAGACTTTTCCAATGATATCATTACTCAAATATACCTAGCTGAAAGATTTGGAAATCTGGAGGCTACTTTACATGAATCAATACTTTTTTTAAAAAAGCAAATTCAAGTTAAACAAAGTGTTATTAAAACGATTCAATACCCTGTTGTATTAATGATTATATTTTTCCTTATCTTAATGCTTTTAAATTTCACTGTAATACCTCAATTCAAAGAACTATATCAATCAATGAATATTGCATTATCACCACTCCAATTAGTACTTTCCTCATTTATATCTGGACTTCCATTTTTCATTTTATTTCTCACTTGTATTATTTTAGTTATTGTTATCCTCATTCATACTAGTTATAGAAATATGCCTACAATCAAACAAATTCATTTAATGAGCAATCTACCTATTATAAAAAGCTACTATAAAATTTTTAAAACATATCAATTATCTAATGAACTTGCTCATTTTTATAGAAATGGAATTAATCTTCAACTTATCGTAGAAATCTTTCAGCAATCAAATAGTAATCAATTCCACCAATATTTAGGCGATATAATTTTAAAACAGTCCAATCAAGGTGAAAAACTTCCTAATATTTTAAAGCAATTTAAGTGCTACGAAAGTGATTTGATCAAATTCATAGAACAAGGTGAAAAGAGCGGAAAGCTTGATATTGAATTAACACTATATAGTCAAATACTTGTACATCAATTTGAAATATTAGCGAAACGACATATCAAATTCATCCAACCAATAATATTTCTAATGCTAGGTATATTTATTGTTACTTTATATTTATCTATCATGCTACCAATGTTCGATATGTTGCAATCAATTAATTAGAGGTGTCATATAATGAGAAAACATAAATACTCACTTAAAACTAAAGCTTTCACCTTAATAGAAATGCTTTTAGTATTATTAATCATAAGTTTATTACTTATTTTAATTATACCTAATGTCGCCAAACAGACGGCACATATTCAATCAACTGGCTGCGATGCACAAGTTAAAATGATAAATAGCCAAATTGAAGCGTATACTTTAAAACATAATAGAAATCCAAATACTATTCAGGATTTAATTACAGAAGGATATATTAAAGAGAATCAAAAAAGTTGTAAAACAGGTGAAACAATTTCAATAAGTAATGGCGAAGCGATTGCAAATTAAAGCGTATAATTACATAGAAATATTAATGGTATTATTCATTTTGTCTATACTATTGTTGTGTACTTTAAGCAGTAAAAATCTTTTAACATTATCAATGTCTAATGATGAAATGAATATTAATCTACTAATAACTCAATTGAATTATATAAAATCAAAAGCAATTAGCGAAAAACAATCAATCACTTTAATGTTTAATCATCAATCTTCTCATATAAATGTTAAAGAAGAACATGGTAAAAAGTATCAAATAAAAATAAAAGATGGGAAGATCATAAAGATAACGAAAATAAATCTAATTACCTTTGATAAAAATGGCAATGTTAATCATTTTGGTTCGTTAAATATAAAAATGAAACATTCAATATACAAAGTCATATTTCATATTGAGAAAGGACGAATAAGGTATACCAAACTATAAAATAAAGGGCAGTTTCATGCTGGATAGCTTATTTGCATTTTTTATTATGAGCATAATCACCTTAACATTTATTGAAATGATCAATCATTTAATGATTAATTATCAAAATCAATTAGATAATATCGAGATGCAAAAAATAACCATTGTAAGCTTAAATAAATTTGATTTAGATCATTTGAAGCAAGGAGTTAAAATAGATGATTTTACAATTAAATTGTCTAATAAGGAAATTTGTACCACAAATAACCAAAATCAAAAGCGCTATTGTATTAAAAAATAAACTACCTAGTTTTACATTTATTGAAATGATTTTTTCATTATTGATAACTATAGTCCTACTAAGTACAGTACCATTGACTATCAAAATTATTAGTCAATATAAACAAATTGCTTTAGAAAATAGTTCAATAGAATTTGAATTATTTCATAGCGATTTGTTAAAAGAACAAAAAAAGGATGCACTTAAACCAATTATTAAAGATAAGCATACTTTACACTTAATCAATAAAGAAAAGAATGCAGAATATATTTTCAAAAACAATAAAATATATAAACAAATAAATGGTAAAGGCAATATTACATTGCTGAATCAAGTCAGTATGGTAAAAATGATAAAGTCGAACGATAATATCATCAAAATAATTTTGAAAGTAGGAAATCCGAATTATAATCAATACAAAACATTATTTTTATAAACAAAAAGCCTTTATTAGTCCATTCTTGATGATTATTTTTTCTTTATATTTAACAGTTATATCTTTTTATATTACTCAATATAGTTTAAAATTAAAGACAACACATAACTTAGAAAAAATATATAAAGAAGTTATCGTTAATAAGCTTATAGAGGTTGATGTTGTTGAAAAATCTAGAAATACCAATCATTCTAATAGGATTCATGGGAACCGGTAAAACAACAGTAGGTCAATATTTGATGAATCAATTACATCTAAGTTATGTAGATCTAGATGAGTATATCGAGCAAAGAGAAAGCATAACTATTCCTGAAATATTTGATGAAAAGGGAGAATCTTACTTTAGAAAATTAGAATTTAAATATTTGAATGAATGTATCAACCAATTTGATATCATTTCTACTGGTGGTGGAATAATAGAAAATGATGCTTCATTAGATCTTTTAAAAAAACAGAAGCAAGTCATATGGTTAGATTGTGATATTAAGATTGTCTTTAATAGAATAGTGAATGATCCCCATCGTCCTAATGCGAATAATAAGTCCCTAGAACAACTAAAAAACTTGTATTTATCAAGGATTTCAAGATATAATGAAATCGCATTCATGAAAGTGAATAGTAATCAAAATGTATCTGAAATTTATCAAGAAATAACAACTTTATTAAGTAGCGATTGATCAGTATTAGAGAGCATAAAAAGATAACTTTTTATCGCCGAAGGTGCAAGTAATTTTATTACGAAACTCTCAGGCAAAAGGATAATACTGTAACGCGTTCCTGGAAAAAATATTTAAACAGGGTAGCAAGTTTTGCTATCCTGTTTTTAAATAAATATAGGGGGTTTTCAAATGACAAGTGAGTTAAAAAAGACGCCATTATATCAAAATTACGTAGACAGTGGTGCTAAAATAGTAGAATTTGGTGGATGGGCAATGCCTGTTCAATTCTCAAGTATTAAGGAAGAACACAACGCTGTTAGATATGAAATCGGACTTTTCGATGTAAGTCATATGGGAGAAATTGAAATTCAAGGTAATGATGCGAAATCTTTTGTACAATATATTTTATCCAATGACACTAATAATCTAACAGATTCTAAAGCACTATATACTGCATTATGTAATGAAGAAGGTGGCATTATTGACGACTTGGTTACATATAAACTAGCAGATGATGACTATTTATTAGTGGTTAATGCTGCCAATACTGATAAAGACTTTAAATGGATTGAAAAACATGTTAAATCTTTTGAAGTTGAAGTTAAAAATGTATCTGAACAATATGGCCAATTAGCACTTCAAGGTCCTAAAGCTAGAGACTTAATGCAAAAATTAGTAGATATAGATATTTCTGAAATGGGAATGTTTGAATTTAAAAAAGATGTTCAATTATTCAATAAAAATGTAATTCTTTCACAATCTGGCTATACTGGTGAAGATGGCTTCGAGATATATTGTGATGCCAATGATACAGTAGCAATCTGGGAAGGTTTACTTGAATATGATGTAACACCATGTGGTCTAGGAGCCAGAGATACTCTTAGATTAGAAGCAGGACTTCCATTACATGGTCAAGATTTAACAGAATCTATAACACCATATGAAGGTGGTATCGCATTTGCTGCTAAACCATTAATTGATGATGACTTTATTGGTAAATCTGTTTTAAAAGATCAAAAAGAAAATGGATCATCTAGAAGAACAGTTGGTTTAGAACTTTTAGATAAAGGTATCGCTAGAACTGGCTATGAAGTATTAGACATAGATGGTAATCAAATTGGAGAAGTCACTTCAGGAACAAAATCTCCTTCGTCTGATAAATCAATTGCATTAGCTATTATTAATAGAGATGCATTTGAAATGGGTCGAGAGTTATTAGTACAAGTAAGAAAAAGACAGGTAAAAGCTAAAATCGTTAAGAAAAATCAAATCGAAAAATAGAACAAAGGGGTGGACAAGTTGAGTCATCGTTATATTCCATTAACTGATCAAGATAAGCAAGACATGTTAGACACTATTGGTGCGAAATCTATTAATGAATTATTTGGAGATGTGCCTTCTGACATTTTATTAAATAGAGATTTAGGTATCGCCAGTGGAGAAGCAGAAACTACTTTACTTAAACGACTAAACAAAGTTGCAAGTAAAAATATTACTAAAGAAACACATACTTCTTTCCTTGGCGCAGGTGTTTATGATCATTATGCACCATCAGTTGTAGATGCAATGATTTCTAGATCTGAATTCTATACTGCTTATACACCATATCAACCTGAGATTTCTCAAGGAGAATTGCAAGCAATTTTTGAATTCCAAACATTAATTTGTGAATTAACTAATATGGATGTAGCAAATTCATCAATGTATGATGGTATGACTAGTTTTGCAGAAGCATGTATTTTAGCATACAGCCATACTAAGAAAAATAAAATTGTCGTTTCAAAAGGACTACATTACCAAGCTTTACAAGTTTTAAACACATACGCTAAAACTCGTGAAGAATTCGAAGTTGTAGAAATTGATTTAGATGGTACGATTACTGATTTAGAAAAATTAGAACAAGCTGTAGATGATAATACTGCAGCAGTTGCCGTTCAATATCCTAACTTCTTTGGTTCAATAGAAGATCTTGAAAAAATTCAAAGCTTTATTGAAGGTAAAAAAGCATTATTTATCGTGTATGCAAATCCATTAGCATTAGGTTTATTAACACCACCAGGTTCATTCGGTGCTGATATTGTTGTTGGTGACACACAACCATTTGGTATCCCTGCACAATTTGGTGGACCACATTGTGGTTATTTTGCAACTACAAAAAAATTAATGCGTAAAGTACCAGGTAGACTCGTGGGTCAAACACAAGATGACGAAGGAAATAGAGGTTTCGTTCTCACTTTACAAGCTCGTGAACAACATATCCGTCGTGATAAAGCGACATCAAATATTTGTTCTAACCAAGCATTAAATGCATTAGCTTCGTCAATCGCAATGTCTGCATTAGGTAAACAAGGTGTTTATGATATTGCTGTGCAGAACTTTGAACATGCAAATTATGCTAAGCAAGCATTTAAAGAAGCTGGGTTCAATGTATTAGAAGGTACTTCATTTAATGAATTCGTTGTTGAATTTAATAAATCAATCACTGAAGTTAATAAGGCATTAGCAGAAGAAGAGATTATTGGAGGCTTCGACCTAAGTGTTGTTTCTAATGAGTTTGAAAATCATATGTTAATAGCTGTTACTGAGTTAAGAACAAAAGATGAGATTGATACATTTGTTAAGAAAGCTGGTGAAATTAATGGTAAGTAAATCAAGCCCACTTATTTTTGAAAGATCTAAAGAAGGAAGATATGCCTATTCTTTACCGCAAAGCGATATTAACAATAAATCATTTGAATCTATTTTAGATGATAAATTTATTAGAAAAGAAAAAGCAGAATTTCCTGAAGTAGCAGAATTAGATTTAGTACGTCACTATACAGAATTATCTAATAAAAACTTTGGTGTAGACTCAGGATTCTATCCTTTAGGATCTTGTACTATGAAATACAATCCTAAAGTAAATGAAAAAGTAGCTAGAATTCCTGGATTTAGTGAAGCACATCCATTACAAGATGAAAATCAAATTCAAGGTTCTCTTGAAATTATTTATAATTTACAAGAAGAACTTAAAGAAATAACAGGTATGGATGAAGTGACGCTTCAACCAGCTGCTGGTGCACATGGTGAATGGACTGCACTAATGATTTTTAAAGCGTATCATCAAAATAATGGAGAAGGACATCGTGATGAAGTTATTGTACCTGACTCAGCTCACGGAACAAACCCTGCTTCAGCATCATTTGCAGGTTTTAAATCAGTAACGGTTAAATCAAATGAACGCGGCGAAGTAGATATTGATGACCTAAAACGTGTTGTTAATGAAAACACTGCAGCTATTATGTTAACAAATCCAAATACTTTAGGTATTTTTGAAAAGAATATTATGGAAATCAGAGAAATTGTCCATGAAGCAGGAGGATTATTATACTATGATGGTGCTAACCTAAATGCCATCATGGATAAAGTACGTCCTGGTGATATGGGATTCGATGCTGTACATTTAAATCTCCATAAAACATTTACAGGCCCTCATGGAGGTGGCGGCCCTGGTTCAGGACCAGTCGGTGTCGTGAAGGAATTAGCTAGTTACTTACCTAAGCCAATGGTTATAAAAGAAAATGACTATTTCAAATATGATAATGATATTAAAAACTCAATTGGACGAGTAAAACCATTTTACGGTAACTTTGGAATCTATTTAAGAGCCTATACTTATATTAGAACAATGGGTGCTCAAGGATTAAAAGAAGTTTCTGAAGCGGCAGTATTAAATGCTAATTATCTTAAAGCAAGATTAACTGATCATTTTGAAATTCCATATAAACAATACTGTAAACATGAATTTGTATTAAGTGGAATTAAACAAAAACAATATGGTGTTAGAACTTTAGATATGGCCAAACGATTATTGGACTTTGGTGTACATCCACCTACAATTTACTTCCCATTAAATGTTGAGGAAGGAATGATGATTGAACCTACTGAAACAGAATCTAAAGAAACGTTAGATCATTTTGCTGATACGTTAATTCAAATTGCTAATGAGGCGAAAGAAGACCCAGATAAAGTACTTGAAGCACCTCATACTACAATTATCGATAGATTAGATGAAACGACTGCAGCAAGAAAACCTATTCTTAAATTTGAAAACTTGCACGCTGAAAAATAATATATTACTTCAAAAACCATTCCTTTACCTAGTTAATTGTAGAGGGATGGTTTTTTGAATAAAAAAATGAGTGAAAAGTATAAGGCATTAATTTGCCTCAAACGTTTCACTCATAATTCATAAATATTATTCTAGGCCGAGCCTAACTATTTTTTGGACTTGATTTTGCCAGTCCATTTTTTATAGCCGCCTTTAAGCATATAAAGATCTGTATAGCCGTTTTTTCTTAACATACGAGCAGCACGATAACTAGCAATACCATTTGCATCACAAAGATAAATAGGTTGGTCTTTTCTTAGACCTTGAAATCTTTGTTTAAACATAGTAATGGGAATATTTCGAGCGCCATTGATGTGACCATAATCATAGTCAACTTTTTCTCTCACATCAACCACTTGTGCTTTACGTAAGCCTTTATGAAAATTCTTTTGGTCTAATTCTTTAACAGCTCGCTTATTAAGAATTTGTTGAACGACCATATAACCAATTATTATAACTAATATAATAATTGCAATATACAAAGAGATACTCATGTTGCATCCTCCCTAATTTACCGATATTATAATTATAAGACTGTTAGAACAAATTATCAAAATATTTTTATGATATCACAGATGTTTTAATAATTTATTCAAAATTAATAAGCAAAATAGCAAATTTTGTTACTAAGCATTCATTTAATGGGGGATTTTAATCATGACAGAAACATGGAACTTTATTAATACTGGTAGTCACGATCCATATTATAATATGGCAATGGATGAAGCATTACTTAATTTCGTATCTAGAGGTGAAATTGATCCTGTCATTCGTTTCTATACTTGGGACCCAGCCACATTATCAATCGGCTATTTCCAACGATTAACTAAAGAAATTGATATCGAAAAAGTGAAAGAAAAGGGCTATGGACTTGTAAGACGCCAAACTGGTGGTAGAGGCGTATTGCATGACAAAGAGTTAACTTATAGTGTTATAGTACCTGAATCACATCCTAAAATGCCATCAACGATAACAGAAGCTTATAGAGTAATTTCACAAGGATTATTAGAAGGATTCAAAAACCTAGGCTTCGATACTTATTTTGCTGTTCCTCGTTCTAAAGAAGAAAGAGAGAAATTAAAGCAACCTCGTAGCTCTGTATGCTTTGATGCACCAAGTTGGTATGAGCTTGTAGTAGAAGGCCGCAAAATAGCTGGTAGTGCTCAGACACGTCAAAAAGGTGTCATTCTACAACATGGATCTATATTACAAGATATAGATATCGATGAACTATTTGATTTGTTCATTTTCAAACATGATCGTTTAAAAGCAAAAATGAAAGAAGCTTTTGTAGACAAAGCAGTGGCCATCAACGACATATCAGAACAACATATTACTTTAAATGAAATGGAAAAAGCATTTGAAGATGGCTTCAAAAAGGGATTACAGATTACGTTTAAACCACTAACATTAACTGATGCACAATTAGAAGAAGTAAGAGCATTGGAAGAAAAATTCCGTTCAGACGATTGGACCTATAGAAAATAAAAAATGAATCAATACAAAAAGCAGTAGTCAATCAAATCTATTTGATAATGATGACTACTGCTTTATTATAATTTGTTTATTATTTACGTTTACGATACTTACGTTGCGCTCTTTTATACTTACGCTGTTCTTCTGTTAAGAAGAAGAAATAATATATAAGATATATCACTAAAACTAAAATTGCAAAGCTAATTAACATTCTAACGATTGAAAATAGAAACACATCTAAATTCATAATTAAACCAAATGCTGCAATAGCTAGTACAATATAAAACCAAATATTTTTCATTGAAATTCACCTAATTCTAATTTGCATCTGTTTGTATAGTCGATAATTTTTGTTGACCTTTTTCTATTTTCTTTTTATCTTTTTCTTGATATCCTGTTTCAATTTTATCAAAGGCAGAAGTAATATCTTTATTTAAACTGCTAATATTTTTTTTAGTTTGTTTATCTTCACTAGTCATAGAATCTTCATCGATATCAGAATTATACGTATTATACGCATCTTCTAAATCCGAAGATATCGTCGATAATTTCTTTTGGATTGATTGACTACCTTTATTTTTAGTTACATCAGGTTTAATGTTATTATACTTATCAACCGCACTTGCTACATTGTCATAATACGTAGAACTCGCCTTTAAATTTTTCTCTTTTTTCTTATTATCTGCTGTTTGTTTGCCATTCTCTTTATCTTTTTGTAATCCTGCAATCGTCGACTTTTGATTACTAATGTCTTGATTTAATTGTTGAATATCTAATTTTAATTGATGATTGTCATCTCTTAATTTTGTAGTTTTATCTTCGAGTGGTGCAAGATTTTGACTACCACAACCAGCTAATAAACAAGATGCGCCAATCACGATTATATATCTCTTCATGATTATCTCCCTAAACTAAAAACTATTATATTATTTATTGATTATGCTATCATTTTAATGTATTCATATAAAATGTACAAACGTTATACAAGATTTGGAGGGGATTCTATGAACAAATTAGGACAAGTACATGAACTTTTAGAACGAAAAAAGCTAGATGCAGTTGTGATTCTTTCAGATTTTAACAGAAGATATTTATCTGAGTTCACAGGCACAAGTGGTGCATTAATTATTTCACCAAACCATCAATATTTGGTTACAGACTTTAGATATATTGAACAAGCAAAAAATCAAGCTTCAGAATTTGAAATCATAAATAGAAAATCTGATTTAATTTCTGAAATAAAAGCAATATTAAAAAAAGAGAACTTAAGTAACGTAGGATTTGAAGGTCATGAAGTTAGTTATGATACTTATATAGAATTAAATAAAGGTATGATAACTTTAATCAGCATTTCTGATGCTATTGAAAAAATCAGAGAGGTAAAATCACAATCAGAAATCGAAATAATCAAAAAAGCTGCTCAAATTGTTGATGAAACATACGATTATATTTTAACAATTGCTAAAGCAGGTATGACAGAACGTGAAGTAAAAGCTGAACTTGAAAGTAAAATGTTACATTTAGGTGCGGATGGTCCATCTTTTGATACAATTGTAGCATCTGGCCATCGAGGCGCTTTACCACACGGTGTTGCAAGTGATAAAATTATTGAGCAAGGTGATATGGTTACATTAGATTTTGGTGCATACTATAAAGGTTATTGTTCAGATATCACAAGAACTTTTGCGATAGGTGAACCAGATCCTAAAATGAAAGAGATTTATGATATAGTATTAAAAGCACAACAAAAAGCGCTCGATGAAATTAAACCGGGTATGACTGTAAAAGAAGCTGATGCTTTATCCCGAGATTTCATTGAAGCACATGGATATGGTGAGGAATTTGGCCATTCATTAGGTCATGGTATTGGTTTAGACATACACGAAGGACCATTACTATCTAAAAATGCATCCGGTCAACTTCAAGTTAATAACTGCGTCACTATCGAACCAGGTATATATGTTGATGGTTTAGGTGGCGTTCGAATTGAAGATGATATATTGATGACAGAAAATGGTTGTGAAGTCTTTACTAAATGCACAAAAGACCTTATTATTTTAAAATAAGCGTGTATATTGAGGAGGAAACTGAATGATTTCAGTAAATGATTTTAAAACAGGTTTAACAATTTCTGTAGATAATGGCATTTGGAAAGTAATTGATTTCCAACATGTAAAACCAGGTAAAGGATCTGCTTTCGTACGTTCAAAATTACGTAATCTAAGAACAGGTGCTATACAAGAAAAAACATTTAGAGCTGGTGAAAAAGTAGAACAAGCTATGATTGAAAATCGTCGTATGCAATACTTATATGCTGATGGAGATAATCATGTTTTCATGGATAATGAAACATTTGACCAAACAGAATTACCAGGTGACTACTTAAAAGACGAATTAAATTACTTAAAAGCCAATATGGAAGTTCAAATTCAATCATATGATGGTGAAGTAATTGGATTAGAATTACCGAAAACAGTAGAATTACAAGTAACTGAAACTGAACCAGGTATTAAAGGTGATACTGCCACAGGTGCTACTAAATCAGCTACTGTTGAGACAGGATATACATTAAATGTACCTTTATTTGTTAACGAAGGTGACATTCTTGTTATCAACACTGGTGACGGAAGCTACATTTCTAGAGGTTAATCTAGAAAGGCAGTTTTAACATTAAGCACATAACTTACAATGTTGTAGGTTATGTGTTTTTTTATGCGAACAATTGGGCGTGCATCTTGCCAATTATTAAATTGTGCACTTGCTTTTTTATATTTTATACTATAAAATTGTATAAAAATACGAAAAGAGGTTTAAGTATGCGTATAAGTATTGTAGGAATCACTGGATATTCAGGGCTAGAACTATTGCGTCTTATACATCATCATCCTCATATTGAGGTATCATCAATACATGCTACTCAATCAATTGGTAATCCTATTTCAGATCTATATCCACATTTAAAGGGGATATGCGATTTAACTGTACAACCATTTGATGCAAATGAAATTATGAAACATAGCGATCTAGTTGTATTCGCAACTCCTAGTGGTATTGCTAGTCAATTATCTCCAGAATTTGTCATTTCAGATTTTCCAGTAGTTGATATTTCAGGCGATCATAGATTACCACCAGATGAATATAAATTATGGTATAAAAAAGAACCAGTTGATTATCATATTCAAAAGCAATTCACATATTGTTTGCCAGAGTTTAATACATCTAAGAACCATCGCTTTATATCAAATCCTGGGTGTTATGCAACTGCAGTTGAACTGGCACTCATTCCTTTGTTACAAAACAAATTGATACAGTTAGACTCAATTATCATTGATGCTAAAAGTGGTTTGTCAGGTGCTGGTAAAAATCCTACAACAGCTAGTCACTTTGTTAATATAAATAACAATTATTTAACTTATAAATTAAACGAACATCAGCATATACCTGAAATAATACAGATGTTAAAACATTACGATCATAATTTACAGAATATTCAGTTTTCCACTTCTTTAATACCTGTTAATAGAGGTATCGTTGCAACCATTTACTGTAAATTAAACAATCCGACATTCACTAATCAGATTACAGCAACATATGAATCAATTTATAAAGATAAGCCATTTATACGCATTCTAAGAACCATGCCACAATTAAATGAAGTTGTCGGAACTAATTATGTAAATTTAGGATTTAGATACAATGATAAAACAAATGTTTTAACAGTTATGGTAGTACTAGATAATTTAATCAAGGGCGCTTCTGGACAAGCACTACAAAACATCAACCTTATGTATGGTTTTGATGAAACTGAAGGACTATGCAGTGTACCTCCATTAGTGTAGTAAGGAGTTTAAAAAATGAAAGAAATTTTAGGGAATATTGCGAGTCCAAAAGGTTTTTCTGCAGATGGAATTCATACTGGTATCAAAAAAAGAAAATTGGATTTAGGTTGGATTGTGTCCGAATGTCCATCAAGTGTCGCTTATGTTCAAACAACAAACAAAGTCAAAGCAGCACCTTTAATTTTAAATAAAAGAACAATACAAACTAAAGGAAAAATTCAAGCTATCATTGCCAACTCAGGGATAGCCAATGCATGTACAGGAGAAAAGGGTATGGAAGATGCCATTTCAATGCAACAGCAAACATCAGAATCATTAAGTATCAATCAGGATTTAATTTGTGTTGCTTCTACCGGAATTATTGGTCAACGTTTACCAATGGTTAAAGTTAAAAAAGGTATACAACAACTTAACATAGATGGTAATGCTAATCATTTTGCAAAAGCAATTTTAACTACTGATTTAACAACTAAAACATGTGTCGTAAATGAAACATTTGACCAAACGACTGTGACCATGGCAGGTGTTGCTAAAGGTTCTGGCATGATTCACCCAAATATGGCTACAATGCTAGCTTTTATAACATGTGATGCTAATATTTCTACTGAAACATTGCAAGTTGCATTAAAAACAAATATAGATAAAACGTTTAATCAAATTACTATCGATGGCGATACATCTACTAATGATTTAGTGTTAGTTTTATCAAATGGCTTAGCTAAAAATAAAGAAATTTTACCGAACACTGAAGAATTCACAACATTTTGCAATATGTTAGAACATGTCATGCGTTCACTTGCGATACAAATTGCCAAAGACGGTGAAGGCGCTACAAAATTAATTGAAGTGACTGTAGACGAAATGCCAGATGAAATAACCGCAAGAATGATAGCCAAGACAGTTGTGGGTTCCAATTTAGTAAAGACTGCTATTTATGGAGAAGATCCTAATTGGGGACGCATATTCGCAGCAATAGGTTATACACAATCCAACTTTGACATCAATAACGTTGATATTTTAATAGAAGGTATCCCTGTTATGAAAGGTTCAACACCTATCACTTATAACATTGATACGATGCAAAATAAATTAAAAAATAAAGATATTCATATCAACATTAATATGCATCAAGGTAATACCTCAGGTACTGCATGGGGTTGTGATTTAACTTATGATTACGTAAAAATTAATGCATTATATACAACATAGAGGTAACAAAATGAAACAAATTATAGTAATTAAAATGGGTGGCATAGCTATAAAACATTTAACCGAAGATACTCTTATACAAATAAAGCATTGGATTCAACAAAACTATCAAATAATCATCGTCCACGGTGGAGGTAATGTTATAGAATCATTATTGATAAAAGCTAAACACCCCACAATCAAAAAAGATGGATTAAGAGTAACTGCTAAGGAAGATTTACCAATTATTAAGGATGCCCTGTTTAATTATATTGGTAAAGGGTTAGCTAGTGATTTAAAAGCTGTAAACTTAAATGTTAAGCAGTTAAGAGAAGAACAATTTTTAATCATTCAAGCTGATTATTTGGATTATCATCAATACGGTTCAGTAGGTAAAAATATACAAGTAAATGTAAGTGCAATTCAGAAATATTTAAATCAAAATATGATTCCTGTTATAAGTTCTATCGGTTCACATCAAGATGATGATTTAATTAATATCAATGCCGATCATTTAGCAACAGCAATTGCCATCGCAATGAAAGCACAAAAATTAATATTAATGACTGACGTTCAAGGTGTGATAGAACATGGAACTTTGATAAAAAGGTTAAATATTAGCGATGTGCAATCTAAAATAGACAACCGTATCATTACTGGTGGCATGATACCTAAAGTTGAAAGTGCAGTAGCAACAATTAAGGCAGGAGTTAATGAAG
This sequence comes from Staphylococcus sp. AC872, assembly GCF_979255425.1. Taxonomy (NCBI): domain Bacteria; kingdom Bacillati; phylum Bacillota; class Bacilli; order Caryophanales; family Staphylococcaceae; genus Staphylococcus; species Staphylococcus sp. AC872. Next base: position 17,575 of record NZ_CEEDKW010000005.1, on the reverse strand, counting down.
TCATAATTGGAAATAATTTATTAACAGGAACCATCATAGAAGGGAACAACAAATGAGTTATTTATTTCAAAATTACAAAAGAACAAATGTCGAATTCGTAAGAGCAGAAGGAAATGAGTTAATTGATACAAACGGTAATAAATATCTCGATTTTTCTTCAGGTATAGGTGTAACAAATTTAGGATTTCACCCATACGTTAAAGAGCAATTACAGATACAAGTTGCCAGTATTTGGCATACACCTAATTTATATTTAAATACGCTACAAGAAGATGTGGCTCAATTATTAGTACGTCAATATGACTATTGTGTATTTTTCTGTAATAGCGGTGCTGAAGCAAATGAGGCTGCTATTAAATTAGCACGTAAATATACGGGCAAACAATCTATTATATGTTTTGACCAATCATTTCATGGCAGAACATATGGTGCAATGTCTGCTACAGGACAAGGAAAAATAAAAGCAGGCTTTGGAGATGTAGTTCCTCACTTTAGTTATGCAAAATTTAATGACATCAATAGTGTGAAATCACTAATCACTAAAGATACAGCAGCTATCATGTTAGAACTTATTCAAGGTGAATCTGGTATACACGTTGCTAAATCAACCTTTATTAAACAATTAAGTCAACTATGTAATGAACATGATATCTTATTAATCGTAGATGAGGTACAAACTGGTATTGGACGAACGGGTAAATGTTTTGCTTTTGAACATTACGATATAGAACCTGATATTATTACTTCTGCTAAAGGACTTGCTAATGGCGTACCCGTAGGCGCTATGTTAGGAAAGCGAAGTTTATCATATGTTTTTGATTATGGTAGTCATGGGTCTACATTTGGTGGGAATAAACTTGCAATGACAGCTGCCAAAGCCACCTTAGAAACCATTAATGATGCACAATTTTTAAATGACGTTTCAAAAAAATCAGAAGAATTATTTACTAAATTAAACAAAGCTTTATTTGACAACCCTCGTATCATTGACATACGTGGCAAAGGATTAATGATAGGTATTGAAACAGATTTAGACTTGTCTCAACTTGTAAACAAAGCACGTCAGCATGGTTTAATCATTTTAACTGCAGGTCAAAACGTTATACGATTATTGCCACCACTAACCATTAGTTCTCAAGAAATTAATCAAGCAGTATGTGTGTTAAAAGACATCTTTAATGAATCATAAATAAAGTTTAATGTGAGGATATGATTAGCTATTATATCCTCACATTTTTATACTTTTAATGAGTTATCTTAACTATCGTCCTTTGATTTGGATTATCTCTCGATACTGTGATTTTAAGCTAACCATTTTATTTCATAATATAGGATATCTTATCATGCTTGAATTGAAAGGTTGTCTCAAGTAAAATAGACGGGTAGATGAAAACAAACTGAAGGAGTCAGTAATAATTATGAACTTTAAAGAAATAAAAGAATTAATAGAGATTCTTGATCAATCAAACTTAACAGAAATTAACATTGAAGATAATAAAGGTAGCGTAGTTAACTTAAAAAAAGAAAAAGAAACTGAAATTATCACACCTCAAGTAGCACAACAACCAGCACCCTCTGTAGCTCAACCTCAAGTTGCTCAATCTGCACCACAAGTGAGTGAAGATACACAATCACAAGAAGTTGTGGCAGATAATTACGAAACTATTAATGCACCAATGGTTGGTACATTTTATAAATCACCATCACCAGAAGAAGGTGCTTACGTACAAGTTGGAGATAAAGTCTCTAATGACACAACTGTTTGTATTTTAGAAGCAATGAAACTATTTAATGAAATTCAAGCAGAAATCTCAGGTGAAATTGTTGAAATATTAGTAGAAGACGGACAAATGGTAGAGTATGGCCAACCGTTATTTAAGGTGAAATAATGAAAAAAGTACTTATTGCAAATCGTGGCGAAATCGCAGTTAGAATCATCAGAGCTTGCCACGAGCTAGGTATTCAAACAGTTGCTATTTATTCAGAAGGAGACAAAGACGCTTTACATACTCAAATTGCTGATGAAGCATATTGCGTTGGTCCAACTCTGTCTAAGGATTCATATTTAAATATTCCTAATATCTTATCAATTGCTACATCAACAGGATGTGATGGTGTTCATCCAGGTTACGGTTTCTTAGCTGAAAATGGTGATTTTGCTGAATTATGTGAAGCTTGTCAATTAAAGTTTATCGGGCCAAGCCATGAATCTATTCAAAAAATGGGTATAAAAGATGTCGCTAAAGCTGAAATGATCAAAGCCAATGTTCCTGTTGTTCCAGGTAGTGAAGGTTTAGTTCATAATATTGACGATGCGAAAAAAGTTGCAAAGAAAATTGGTTATCCTGTCATAATTAAAGCCACAGCTGGTGGTGGTGGAAAAGGTATACGTGTAGCTCGTGATGAGAAAGAACTAGAAACAGGCTATCGAATGACACAACAAGAAGCGGAAACTGCATTTGGTAATGGCGGGTTATATTTAGAAAAATTCATTGAAAATTTCCGTCATATTGAAATTCAAATCATAGGTGACAGTTATGGTAATGTAATTCATTTAGGTGAACGTGACTGTACAATTCAAAGACGTATGCAAAAATTAGTAGAAGAAGCACCTTCACCAATCTTGTCAGAAGAAACACGTCAAGAAATGGGTAACGCTGCTATAAGAGCTGCTAAAGCCGTTAACTATGAAAATGCTGGAACGATAGAATTTATATATGATTTAAATGATGATAAATTCTACTTCATGGAAATGAATACCCGTATTCAAGTTGAACACCCAGTTACTGAAATGGTTACAGGTGTGGACTTAGTTAAACTGCAATTAAAAGTGGCGATGGGTGAAGCATTACCATTTAAACAAAAAGATATCAAAATTAATGGTCATGCGATTGAATTTAGAATTAACGCCGAAAATCCTTACAAAGATTTCATGCCATCTCCTGGTAAAATCACACAATATTTAGCACCAGGTGGATTCGGAGTCAGAATTGAATCTGCATGTTATACTAATTATACAATTCCGCCATATTATGATTCTATGGTTGCTAAACTTATCGTACATGAGTCAACAAGAGATGAAGCAATCATGACAGGTATCAGAGCGTTAAGTGAATATTTAGTTTTAGGAATTGATACTACGATTCCATTCCATTTAAAATTATTAACAAATGATATCTTTAGAAGTGGTGAATTTAATACAAAATTCCTAGAAAAATATAATATTATGGCTGATGACAACCAATAGGAGGTTAAAACAATGGTCAATGTTGCGGATTATTCTCATACAAATTTAGGCAAAATCGAAATTGCTCCAGAAGTTTTATCTGTTATTGCTAGTATTGCTACATCAGAAGTAGATGGCATTACAGGACATTTTGCAGAATTAAAAAATACTAACTTAGAAAAAATTAGTCGTAAAAATTTAAATAGAGATTTAAAAATAGAAGCTCGAGAAGATGGTATTTATATCGATGTTTATTGCGCTTTTAAACACGGTATCAATATCTCTAAAACAGCTAATCAAATTCAGTCTGCTATTTTCAATCAAATTTCTACAATGGCAGCAATTGAACCAAAACAAATTAACGTTCATATTACACAAATTGTAGTAGAAAAATAAATATTAAATTAAGTTAGGTACTAGTATAGAGATGTCATCAATTTAAAATACATCTCAATAGTACCTAATCTTTTATAAATACGTTTGAAGGAGTTATTTATGAGTCGTAAAGAATCAAGAGTTCAAGCTTTTCAAACTTTATTTCAATTAGAAATTAAAGACACTGATTTAACTATCAAAGAAGCAATTAACTTTATTAAAGATGACTACCCAGATTTAGACTTTGATTTTATTAATTGGTTAGTGACTGGTGTTAAAGATCATGAACCCGTATTAGATGAAAAAATCAAACCATATCTTAAAGATTGGTCACTCGAAAGATTACTAAAAACAGATCGTATTATCTTACGCATGGCAACTTTTGAAATATTACACAGTGATACACCAGCTAAAGTAGTCATCAACGAAGCCGTTGAATTAGCAAAACAATTTAGTGATGATGATCATTATAAATTTATCAATGGCGTACTGAGTAACATAAACTAATAAAATTGAGTGATATATATGACTGATTACTTAACAGTTTCGACATTAACAAAATATATTAAGTATAAATTTGATCAAGACCCACATTTACAGTCTGTTCTTATAAAAGGAGAACTTTCAAATTTTAAAAAACATTCAAGTGGGCATTTATATTTCAATGTAAAAGATAAAGAAAGCGTTATTAGTGCAATGATGTTTAAAGGTAGTGCTTCTAAACTCAATTTCGAACCTAAAGAGGGCGATGAAGTACTATTAGAGGCACGTGTATCTGTCTATGAACGTAGAGGCAACTATCAAATATATGTAAATAAGATGCAGCTTGATGGTATTGGTAATCTATATCAAAAATTGGAAGAACTAAAGAAAAAACTTTCAAAAGAAGGTTATTTTGATAATAGTAATAAAAAACCTATACCGCGTTTTCCCAAAAGAATTGCTGTCCTTACTGCAAGTACAGGTGCCGCTATCAGGGATATACATTCAACAATCAATAGTCGCTATCCACTTGTGGAACAAGTACAAATTAGTACATTAGTACAAGGGAAACAAGCCAAAGACGACATTATAGAAAAGATTAAGTATGCAGATCAATTAGATGTAGATACCATTATTGTTGGACGTGGTGGAGGATCAATTGAAGATTTATGGAACTTTAATGAAGAAGAAGTTGTTAAAGCTATATTTGAATGTCAAACGCCAATTATCTCAGCAGTTGGACATGAAACCGATTTTACATTAAGTGATTTTGTGGCTGATGTAAGAGCGGCTACACCAACACAAGCTGCAGTTATGGCAACGCCAGATCAGTACGAATTATTGCAACAAATCAAGCAATATCAATTCACTCTAACTAGACATATTAAACAATATGTGGAACAACATAAAAAGCATCTTGAACATCTAGCCTCGTACTACAAATTTAAACAGCCATCTCTCTTATATGATCAACAAATTCAAAGAAGAGATGATCTTGAGAAGCAATTAAATCAAAAGTTGGCTAGTAAGTTAGAGCAACAACAACATCAATTAAATATTTTGAAACAAAGATTTAATCCAAAACATCTCGAAACGTCTATTGTTAGAAATCAACAACAAAATGGTCAACTTAAATCACGACTAACTCAAAAGATAAATAACGATTTATCACAATATAAAAATGCACTTAAATCAAAAATTGAACAACTGAATCAATTAAGCCCAACAAATACTATGTTACGTGGATACGCAATTGTAAACAAAGATGATGACGTAGTTACAAGTACCAAAGATATGTCGGAAAATGATGAAATTGTTTTAACTATGAAAGATGGACAAATTGATGCTATTGTTAAGAAAGTAAGGTGTAATGATGAGTAAAGAAAAACAAAGCTTTGAAGAAATGATGCAAGAACTTGAGAGCATTGTACAAAAATTAGATAATGAAACTGTATCATTAGAAGAATCTCTAGATTTATATCAACGAGGAATGAAATTATCTACAGCATGCGATTCAACATTAAAAGATGCCGAGAAAAAGGTAAATAAATTAATGCAAGAAGAAGCAGAGGAACAAGATAATGAAGAAACTACAAATGAATGATTTAATTAATGAAATAAATGACGCTCTTAAGAAGTCAATACCAGAGTCTACTCTAAATACGAATTTAGAAGAAAGTATGCTTTATTCTCTTAATGCAGGTGGAAAAAGAATTAGACCTGTATTATTGTTACTTACTTTAGATATGTTAAATGAAGATTATCGTCAAGGTATGCAAAGCGCTTTAGCCTTAGAAATGATTCATACATATTCACTTATTCATGATGATCTTCCAGCAATGGATAATGATGATTATCGTAGAGGCAAGCTTACTAACCACAAAGTATATGGTGAATGGAAAGCCATTTTAGCCGGCGATGCACTTTTAACTAAAGCTTTTGAACTCGTATCTTACGATTCAGCTTTAAGTGACACCAAAAAAGTTAAAGTCATACAAAGACTAGCTTTTGCTAGTGGACATCTTGGTATGGTTGGTGGACAGACACTAGACATGCAAAGTGAAGATAAAGCTATAGATATTTCAACATTAGAATCTATTCATAGAACAAAAACAGGTGCACTACTTACTTTTGCAATTATGAGTGCAGTAGACATTGCCGACACTGATGAACATACATCTGCAATGTTAAATGAATTTAGTGACCATCTTGGATTAATGTTTCAAATCAAAGACGATTTATTAGATATATATGGCGACGAACAAAAGCTAGGTAAAAAAGTGGGTAGTGATTTAGAAAATGATAAAAGTACTTATGTCTCATTATTGAATAAAGGCGGCGCAGAAGATAAATTAAATTATCATCGTAATGAAGCACTCAAATGTTTAGATAAAATAAGTGATCAATATGAAACTACAAATTTAAGAGACATAGTAGATTTATTCTACCATCGTGATCATTAATTTTATTTATTTTTCCATTTTAATCACATAATAGAGGTTAACAGAAATTATTTTCAATTTTTGTTAACCTCGTTTTATGTTCAAAATTAAATTCAAAATTGTTATACAATAATTATTCATCAATATCATCAAAATGCATATAAAGTACGATTAATTTATTTGTATAATAATATTCTTAAAAAACTATATTAACAGTTTTTTAACGTGCTTTATTACCTTGTTTAAAAGGGTGATGAGTAGTAGTTAATAAATGCATATGTTAAAATAACTGTATAAATATTCGTAACTAGAGGTGTTAATTTTGCCAAAAAAATCGGTAAGACATATAAAAATCAGAGAAATAATATCGAATGAACAAATTGAAACACAAGATGAATTAGTTAAACGATTGAATGAATATGAATTAAATGTGACACAGGCGACAGTCTCTCGTGATATTAAAGAATTACAACTAATAAAAGTACCAGCTGCATCAGGCCAATATGTTTATAGTTTACCTAATGACCGTAAATATCATCCTCTTGAAAAACTCGGAAGATATTTAATGGACTCATTTGTAAATATAGAAGGTACCGGTAATCTACTAGTATTAAAAACATTACCAGGTAATGCACAATCTATAGGCGCAATATTAGACCAAATCGATTGGGAAGAAGTGTTAGGTACAATTTGTGGTGATGATACTTGCCTTATTATTTGTCGTAATGATGAAGCGAGTGAAGAAATCAAAACTAGAATTTTCAATTTATTATAAGGATGCGATGAATTTATGTTACAAACCTTATCAATAAAACAATTTGCAATCATCGATGAATTAGAAATTCAATTTTCAGATGGTTTAACTGTTTTAAGTGGTGAAACAGGTTCAGGTAAATCAATTATTATAGATGCTATTGGACAACTTATTGGTATGCGCGCGTCATCAGATTATGTTAGACATGGTGAGAAAAAAGCAATCATTGAAGGGATATTCGATATCGATAATAGCAAAGATGCGATACATGTGTTACAAGATTTAAATATAGATATCGACGAAGACTTTTTATTAGTTAAAAGAGAAATTTTTAGTTCTGGCAAAAGTATCTGCCGAATTAATAATCAAACAATTACGTTACAAGATTTAAGAAAAGTGATGCAGGAACTTTTAGATATTCATGGTCAACATGAGACGCAATCATTGCTTAAACAAAAATATCATTTACAATTACTCGATGATTACGCTGGCGATCAATATAGTGATCTTTTATCACAATATCATGATGTCTTTAATCGATATAAATCTAAGCGCAAAGAACTCGAAGAACTAGAATCTGCTGACCAAGCATTACTACAAAGATTAGACTTGATGAAATTTCAATTAGAAGAATTGACTGAAGCATCTTTAAAAGAGGGAGAAGTCGATCAGCTAGAAACAGATATTAAAAGAATTCAAAATTCAGAAAAACTAAGTTTAGCATTAAATAATGCACATATGACTTTAACAGATGAAAATGCAATTACTGATCGACTCTATGAGCTAAGCAATTTCTTAAATGAAATTAATGACATCGTTCCAGATAAATATGTGAAATTAAAAGAAGCAGTCGATCAGTTTTACTATACGTTAGAAGATGCCAAGCATGAACTTTATGATGAAATGACTAACACTGAATTTGATGAACAAGTCCTTAATGAACTTGAATCACGTATGAACTTGCTTAATAACTTAAAGCGCAAATATGGTAAGGATGTTTCTGAGTTGATTGCATATCAAGGCAAACTTGAAAATGAAATCAATAAAATTGAAAACTATGAACAAAGCACATCTCAATTACGTGAAGAGATTAACGATTTATACAAACAAGTGATTAAAGTAGGTAAATCGTTATCTGCTAAAAGAAGGAAAGTTGCAAGAGAATTAAGAGACCACATTGTATCAGAAATACAAAATTTACAAATGAAAGATGCCAATTTAGAAATTTCATTTAAACCACTCGATGAACCAAATATTGAAGGTATTGAATTTGTGGAATTTTTAATTAGTCCAAATAAAGGTGAACCTTTAAAAAGCTTAAATAAAATAGCTTCAGGCGGAGAACTATCTAGAATTATGCTTGCATTAAAAAGTATATTTGTTAAATCAAGAGGACAAACAGCTATTTTATTCGATGAAGTTGATTCTGGTGTTTCAGGTCAAGCAGCTCAAAAAATGGCTGAGAAAATGCGTGATATCGCTGAATATATTCAAGTTATATGTATTTCACACTTACCTCAAGTAGCTACAATGAGTGATCATCATTTACTTATTTCGAAACATACTACAGAAGATCGAACAACCACTCAAGTTAAAGAACTTGAAAATGATGATCGGATTGATGAAGTAGCTCGTATGATTTCTGGCGCAAGTGTTACAGATTTAACGAGAGAAAACGCAAAAGAAATGATTGCTCAAAATCAAAGAAAATAATGTCTTAGATTTAAGTAAGTAAAACTTCTATTTAAAAAGTAACCTTAATCTTTGATGAATTGTTAGTCTGTATATTTTCCGGTAGTATTGATTAGTCACTTTTTATACAAAAAAATGAAGTTTTTAGAATTTCGAAAATGTTTTAACTGATGTAGAATATTATAGTATTGATTAATTTTGAAGATGCAAAGAAAGATAACCATTTATTATCAGAGAATTTTTAATAAACTTAGTTTTATTAATGTTCTCTATACATATAGTTAGGAGTAAGCAAATGTCTGAAAAGCAATATGATTTAGTTGTATTAGGTGGTGGCACTGCAGGTTATGTAGCAGCAATACGTGCTTCACAGTTAGGTAAAACGGTTGCTATTGTTGAAAAATCGCTATTAGGAGGTACGTGTTTACATAAAGGATGCATTCCTACTAAATCACTACTAAAATCTGCAGAAGTAGTCCATACTATAAAAAATGCGAAACAATTTGGTATTGAAGTTCCTGAGTATCATTTGAATTATGAACGTATTTTAGATAGGAAAGATGAAATCGTAAATCAAATGTATCAAGGTGTTCAGCATTTAATGAAACAGAATCACATTGATGTGTTTAACAGCACTGGTCGTATTTTAGGAGAATCTATATTTTCTCCACAAAGTGGTACGATATCAGTAGAATTTGAAGATGGAGAAAATGAAGTGATTCCAAATCAATTCGTACTTATAGCTACTGGTTCTTCACCACAACCGTTGCCATTTTTAAACTTTGATCATCAAGTAATATTATCGAGTGATGATATTTTAAATATGGATATTTTGCCAGATAGTATCGCAATTATTGGTGGGGGTGTCATTGGTTTAGAATTCGCATCGTATCTTACGGATTTAGGTGTCGATGTGACAATTATTGAAGCTAATGAACGCATTTTACCAAATGAAAGTGCTCAAATTGCAAAAACAATTAAACGAGAATTAGAAAATCGCGGAGCAAAATTCTTTGAAAATGTTGCCTTAGATGAACAAAGTGTTGAGATTAACAAAGATAACAATAGCGCAACAATTCATATGAATAATCAACAAATCTCTGTAGATAAAGTCTTGTTATCGGTTGGACGTAAACCAAATACTTCTGATATCGGATTACAAAATACAAAAGTGAAAACGACTCAATCAGGTCACATTATCACAAATCAATATCAACAAACTGAAGATAAGCATATATATGCTGCAGGTGATTGTATTGGTAAATTGCAATTAGCACATGTAGGGTCAAAAGAAGGTATCGTTGCAGTTGAACACATGTTTGATGATTCACCTTTACCTATCAACTATGATTTGATGCCAAAATGCATTTACACTTATCCTGAAATAGCTTCAATAGGGAAAAATTTAGAACAGGCTAAAGAAGCTAATATTAATGCTAAAAATTACAAAGTTTCATTTAAAGCAATTGGTAAAGCAATGATAGAATCTACTGGTCCACAAAATGGCTTTTGTGAAGTGGTAGTTGATCAGGATCAAGATGAAATAATTGGATTAAATATGATTGGCCCACATGTAACAGAATTAATCAATGAAGTATCATTATTACAATTTATGAATGGCTCATCATTAGAATTAGGTTTAACCACTCATGCCCATCCATCTCTATCTGAAGTATTGATGGAACTTGGCCTAAAAATTGAAAACCGAGCAATTCACGTTTAAATAGGAGGAAATAACATGATTGACTATAAGTCAGCAGGCCTTACAGAAGAAGACCTAAAAAATATGTATAAATGGATGGACCTTGGACGCAAATTAGATGAAAGACTTTGGTTACTCAATAGAGCTGGAAAAATTCCTTTCGTCGTTAGTGGTCAAGGACAAGAAGCAACTCAAATTGGTATGGCGTATGCTATGGAACAAGGCGATATTTCATCTCCATATTATAGAGATTTAGCTTTTGTAACATACATGGGTATGACGCCACTCGATACAATGTTAGCTTCTTTCGGTAAGAGAGACGATATTAACTCAGGTGGTAAACAAATGCCATCTCACTATAGTCATAGAGAAAAAGGTATTTTATCTCAAAGTTCTCCAGTAGCTACTCAAATTCCGCATTCTGTAGGTGCAGCATTAGCGCTAAAAATGGACAAAAAGCCAAATATCGCTACTGCAACAGTTGGTGAAGGTAGTTCTAACCAAGGAGACTTTCATGAAGGCTTGAACTTTGCTGGCGTACATCAATTACCTTTTGTATGTGTCATTATAAATAATAAATATGCAATTTCAGTACCTGATTCCTTGCAATATGCTGCAAAAAATTTATCAGATCGTGCCATTGGTTATGGTATGGAAGGTGTACAAGTTGATGGTAATGATCCAATTGCAATGTATAAAGCTATGAAAGAATCGAGAGACAGAGCACTTAATGGTGAGGGTGCAACTCTAATTGAAGCAATCACAACTCGAATGACAGCACATTCATCAGACGATGATGATAAATATAGAACACAGGAAGAACGTGACGGATTAAAAGAAGCCGATTGTAATATCCGCTTTAAAAATCATTTATTAGATTTAGGAATCATTGACGATGCTTGGTTATCGGAAATAGAACAAGAACATAAAGACATTATTAATCATGCGACAAAAGCTGCAGAAGAAGCACCATATCCTTCAGTTGAAGAAGCTTATGCCTATGTTTATGAAGAAGAAGGGAGTATCAATCATGACTAAGCTATCTTATTTAGATGCAATTCGCCAAGCACAAGACTTAGCTATGGAAAAAGACCAAAACACTTTTATTCTTGGTGAAGATGTTGGTAAAAAAGGTGGCGTATTTGGTGCTACTTTGGGATTACAAAGTAAATATGGCAAAGAACGCGTCATTGATACACCATTAGCTGAATCAAATATCGTTGGTACTGCAATAGGTGCAGCCATGTTAGGTAAACGTCCTATTGCCGAAATTCAATTCGCAGATTTTATTTTACCAGCTACAAATCAAATTATTAGCGAAGCAGCAAAAATGCGCTATCGTTCCAATAATGATTGGCAATGCCCGATTACAATCAGAGCACCATTTGGTGGTGGCGTGCATGGTGGATTATATCATTCACAAAGTATTGAAAGTATCTTTGCTTCAACACCGGGATTAACAATTGTTATACCATCATCCCCATATGACGCCAAAGGATTACTGTTATCTTCAATTGAATCTAACGACCCAGTGCTTTACTTTGAACATAAAAAAGCATATCGCTTCTTAAAAGAAGAAGTACCAGAAGATTACTACACAGTCCCTTTAGGTAAAGCTGATGTAAAACGTCATGGCGATGACATAACAGTATTTTGTTATGGATTAATGGTTAATTATTGTTTACAAGTTGCTGATATTCTTGCAGAAGATGGTATCAACGTTGAAGTAGTTGACTTAAGAACTGTTTATCCACTAGATAAAGATACTATTATCGACCGTGCCAAAAAGACAGGAAAAGTCTTATTAGTCACTGAAGATAATTTAGAAGGTAGCATTATGTCAGAGGTATCCGCTATTATCGCTGAAAACTGCTTATTCGACTTAGATGCACCTATTATGCGATTAGCTGGTGCCGATGTACCTTCAATGCCATTCTCACCAGTTTTAGAAAATGAATTAATGATGAATCCTGAGAAAATACAGGCGAAAATGCGTGAACTCGCAGAATTTTAAGGAGGCTTTACAATGGATATTAAAATGCCAAAATTAGGCGAGAGTGTTCATGAGGGTACAATTGAGCAATGGCTCGTATCTGTTGGTGACCATGTCGATGAATATGATCCACTTTGTGAAGTAATTACTGATAAAGTAACAGCAGAAGTACCATCTACAGTTTCAGGTACGATAACAGAATTAACTGTAAGTGAAGGGGAAACTGTAGAAATCAATACAGTCATTTGTAAAATTGATTCACCTGATGAGAGTAATGCAAATACATCCTCAAATGAGGATAAACAAAATGAGTCACACTCTCAATCGCAAAACGTAGCAGATGAGACAGCAACAAAACAACATCATACTGCTCAACATCATAATGATAATCAACCTAAAAATAATGGTCGCTTTTCACCTGTAGTATTTAAATTGGCGTCTGAAAATCAAATTGATTTATCACATGTACCAGGAACTGGATTTGAAGGTAGAGTTACCAAAAAAGATATCTTAGCGTATATCAATTCAACAGATTCACATTCAACACAAACTAACACGTCACAATCATCAGTTAACGCACAACCAAAAGTTACAACAGAAGCAAACGATTCACAACAATGGGACGGTGATCAAAGTACAATACCTGTTAATGGTGTTCGTAAAGCGATTGCTAATAACATGGTAACAAGCGCAACTGAAATACCACATGGTTGGATGATGATTGAGGCAGATGCTACTAATTTAGTTAAAACTAGAAACTATCATAAAAATAGTTTTAAAAAGAATGAAGGCTACAATCTTACATTCTTTGCTTTCTTTGTCAAAGCAGTCGCAGAAGCATTAAAAGCTTACCCTATGTTAAATAGTAGTTGGAATGGCAATGAAATTGTCATTCATAAAGATATCAATATTTCCATTGCAGTTGCACATGAAAATAAATTATATGTACCAGTCATTAAACATGCTGATGAAAAATCAATTAAGGGTATCGCTCGAGAGATTAATGAACTAGCTCAAAAAGCAAGAAATAATCAATTAACTCAAGAAGATATGCAAGATGGCACATTTACTGTTAATAATACAGGTTCATTTGGTTCTGTATCCTCAATGGGTATTATCAACCATCCACAAGCAGCTATTTTACAAGTTGAATCTGTCGTTAAAAAACCTGTGGTCATCGATGATATGATAGCAATTAGAAGTATGGTTAATCTTTGCATATCCATCGACCACCGTATCTTAGATGGTTTACAAACTGGCCAATTTATGAATCATATTAAACAACGCGTAGAACAATACACAGTAGAAAACACTAATATATATTAGTCACTATTTTATTCGTAGACATAAGTACTTTCTCATTTACGAAAGTATTTATGTCTATTTTAATTTCCAATAATCATGCATGTTGAAGTATCGAAGTTTAATTAGTAAAATAAAGACAGTTAAATTAATAACGAAAGGTGATTCTAATTTATGGATTTAAACTTTGATTTATATATGAACGGGGTCGTGGACCAAGCAAGAAACGAAATTGAAGAAGCTGGCTATGAGCAACTAACAACAGCTGATGAAGTTGATAAAGTATTAAAACAAGATGGTACAACACTTGTTATGGTTAACTCTGTGTGTGGTTGTGCAGGTGGTATTGCACGTCCAGCAGCTGCACATGCACTACATTATGATAGATTACCAGATCGATTAGTAACTGTATTTGCTGGACAAGACAAAGAAGCTACACAACAAGCTAGAGATTATTTTGAAGGTTATGCACCTTCAAGTCCTTCATTCGCATTGATTAAAGATGGTAAGATCACAGAGATGATTGAACGTCATCAAATAGAAGGTCATGATGTCATGAATGTGATTAATCAATTACAAAACTTGTTCGATCAATATTGTGAAGAAAGATAAGAGGTCCTAGTCAGATGCTCAAGTTAAATCCGTATAAGATTGGATTTAGAACACTCAAGACAGCAGTAGGAATGACATTAGGTGTTATAATTTGTAAGCTTTTGGGCCTCGATAACTATGCTTCAAGTGCAATACTTGTTGTACTTTGTATTAAACATACTAAAATGCATTCACTAACGGCAATTGTTTCTCGCTTAGTATCATGCTTATTAATCCTATTTTTAGGGTCAGCAATATTTTCAATACTAGGACAACATGCCGTCGTATTAGGTTTAATTGTATTATTGTTTATTCCATTAACAGTTGTATTAAATGCGCAAGAAGGTGTTATTACAAGCTGTGTTATATTACTACATGTTTTCAATGCTAAAACAATCAATGGACATCTGATTCTTAATGAAATAATGTTGTTAATTGTTGGACTCGGCATTGCCTTTATAATGAATTTAATCATGCCAAGTTTAGACAAAACGTTAAAACATTTTAAGAATGAGATAGAACATCAAATTACTGATGTTTTTATAGCTTTTGAAAATGCATGTAAACACGATAACCATGAACTCAATATTACTTTTGAACCGCTTGCATTAAATATTAGAAAAGCCAAATCATTAGCATTTAGAGATGTTAAGAATCACTTTGTAAGAAATGAGAATTCATATTATCATTATTTTGATATGCGCGAAGAGCAACTAGATTTATTAAAAAGAATGAAATTTTTAATTGAAAATATACAAACTAAAGATCCAATTTTAGACCGAATTTCACAATTACTCTCTGAAATAGGTAGTAATGTTAATAGCAATGACTATACTGCTTTACGTTTACATTCATTGTATGAAATAAGATTATCTTTAGATGAATTACCATTGCCGACTTCACATCAAGCTTTAAATTCGCGTGCTAATATTATTCAATTACTTAACGAATTAGAAGAGTATTTAAATATTAAATCTCAATTTGGCTCATTAAAATTGCATAGTGAAATTAAAAATTATGCTTAAAAATATAAATTTCCATATACAAAAGCCAGAGACATCAATCATAGATGTCTCTGGCTTTTTAAATATTTTAAAAGATTAGTTCAACATTGGGACTAAACTAGTAAGTAGTAGGGCTAATACTACCGCTACTAACATCACTACTATAATTACACGTAATACTTTATTCGTCATATGAAGTTCCTCCAATTGCATAAAACGTATTTAAGACTTAATTCATAATACAAAATCTAGGTATAGATTAACATTATATGATTTAATTCTGAATTGCAATCAATTTATTTTTGATATATTCAGAATTCAGTTAAACTGTAGTTATAGGATTAAGGGGGAATGACAATGATGAATAAAGAACGTCTCTTAGATACATTTTTAGAATTAGTAAAAATCAATTCAGAAACTGGTAATGAAGAGAAAATTCAACCCATTTTAAAACAAAAATTTGAAGCACTCGGGTTAAAAGTTGAGGAAGACCAGGCAAGTCAAACAGATGGTTTAGGTGCTAACAATCTTGTTTGTACGATGCCAAGTAATATTTCAAATAAAGATGTACCTAAATTATATTTTACAAGTCATATGGATACTGTAGTTCCTGGTCTTGATATCAAGCCCCATGTTGCAGAAGATGGCTACATATACTCAGATGGAACTACCATTCTAGGTTCTGATGATAAAGCAGGTTTAGCAGCTATTATTGAAGCAATTACTACTATAAATGAACAACACTTATCCCATGGACAAATTCAATTTGTAATTACAGTAGGTGAGGAATCAGGTCTATTAGGTGCTCAAGCTCTGGATACATCTTTATTAGATGCTGACTTTGGATATGCTATTGATGCCAGTGTTGACGTCGGTACTACTGTTGTCGGCGCCCCAACACAAATGAAGATTAATACAACAATTAACGGGAAGACTGCGCATGCAAGTACACCAGATCAAGGTATTAGTGCTATTAATATAGCCGCTAAAGCGATTAGTAAAATGCATCTAGGTCAGATCGATGATTTAACTACTGCAAATATAGGTAAATTTCATGGTGGTTCAGCAACAAATATTGTAGCTGATGAAGTAATTATCGAAGCAGAGGCACGCTCACATAATGATCAAAGTATTGAAAAGCAAGTACAACACATGAAAGATACCTTTGAACAAACTGCTAAAGATTTAGGTGGTCAAGCTCACGTAGAAATAGAGAAAAGTTATCCTGGATTTAAGGTTAATGATGATGAACTGGTAACTAAAATAGCTAAAGAAAGTGCTGTTACTTTAGGGCTAAAAGGTAATACAGTAATCTCTGGCGGCGGTTCAGATGGTAGTATCATTAATACGTATGGTATTCCATCCGTTATTTTAGGGGTTGGTTATGAAAATATTCACACTACAAGTGAAAGAATTGCCGTTAAAGATCTTAATATGTTAACTAGCCAAGTACTAAAAATTATTGAACTCGTTGCAGATTAGCACGGCCAATTTAGTGAAGTATGTACACAATTTGTGATACAA
This sequence comes from Staphylococcus sp. AC872, assembly GCF_979255425.1. Classification (NCBI taxonomy): domain Bacteria; kingdom Bacillati; phylum Bacillota; class Bacilli; order Caryophanales; family Staphylococcaceae; genus Staphylococcus; species Staphylococcus sp. AC872. The sequence continues at coordinate 488 of NZ_CEEDKW010000005.1, read as the reverse complement.
TATGAATGAAATATTCGAATAAGAGAGGTAAGTAATATGACACAACAAATAGGTGTAGTAGGTTTAGCCGTAATGGGTAAAAACCTTGCATGGAATATTGAATCACGTGGTTATAGTGTATCTGTTTATAATCGTTCTAGACAAAAAACGGATGAAATGGTGGAAGAATCAAAAGGTAAAAGCATCCACCCAACATATTCTTTAGAAGAATTTGTTAATTCATTAGAAAAACCCCGTAAAATTTTATTAATGGTTAAAGCTGGTCCTGCTACCGATGCAACAATAGATGGTTTATTACCTTTATTAGATGATGATGATATTTTAATTGATGGTGGTAATACAAACTATCAAGATACAATTCGTCGAAATAAAGCATTAGCTGAAAGTGGCGTTAATTTCATTGGTATGGGTGTATCAGGTGGTGAAGTAGGCGCTTTAACTGGTCCTTCATTAATGCCTGGTGGTCAAGAAGCCGCTTATAATAAAGT
>NZ_CEEDKW010000004.1:36016-291073 GCF_979255425.1 Staphylococcus sp. AC872 | reverse complement strand
TTTTGTTTATCTGTTGTAGCAAAGATACGTTTTTTAGCTTCTTCTTTGCCATATTTATTCTCAACTAATTGTTTGAACAAACGGAATGCAACTGCTGGTTCTGTAGTTGTACCAGATTTAGAAATGACGTTTACAGAGAAATCTTTGTCAGCTAAATAATCTACTAATTCTTTTGTATAGCTTGATGATAAATGATTACCTACAAAAACAATTTCAGGATAGTCATTATTTGTTCTAAATGAAGATGTTAGCATTTCAATAGCAGCACGTGCACCAAGGTATGAGCCACCAATACCAATAACAACTAACACGTCAGAATTTGCTTTAATACGTTTAGAAGCTTCTACAATTCTTGAAAACTCTTCTTTATCATAATCAACTGGAAGGTCTACCCAACCCAAGAAATCATTTCCTGCACCAGTTCCTTCATGTATCGTTTTGTGTAATGTCTTCACGATATCTTTTTGTTGTTCTAATTCATGTTCTCCAAAAAATTCTAAAGTCTTACCATAATCTAATTGAATATGAGTCATCTAAAAAGCCTCCTATGTTTTACTACTTTAATTCTACTAAGTTTGTATATGCTATTCAATTCACAAGTCTCTATTTTATATTCAAAAAGTGAATTTTCAGTGTCATCTTCTTAAATCATTTAAACAACCTTCCTTCTTTATACAATTTTCTAAAAATTATTAATTAATTAAAATGCCTGCATACCAACTATTACATGTATTTCTATTCTAAAAAGTTTTACCTAAAATGTATATTTATGTAGTTTTATGGTTTATTTTTCATCAAGAATTTGCTATGATGAATTTATATTAAAATTCTGAAAATAATTTGAGGTGTAAATATGAAAGAGAAAATCGTTTTAGCATATTCCGGAGGATTAGATACAAGCGTTGCAGTACAATGGTTAATTGACAAAGGATACGACGTAGTCGCTTGTTGCTTAGATGTAGGAGAAGGTAAAGATTTAGACCTTGTTCATGACAAAGCATTAAAAATGGGTGCTGTAGAATGTCACATCATTGATGCAACAAAAGAATTTAGTGATGATTATGTTAGCTATGCTATTAAAGGGAATTTAATGTATGAAAATGCATATCCATTAGTATCTGCATTATCTCGTCCCCTAATCTCTAAAAAGTTAGTTGAAATTGCTGAAAAAACAAATTCAGTAGGTATTGCTCACGGATGTACAGGTAAAGGTAATGACCAAGTACGTTTCGAAGTTGCTATTAAAGCACTTAATCCTAACTTAAAAGCATTTGCACCAGTAAGAGAATGGGCATGGAGTCGTGAAGAAGAAATTGATTATGCTATCAAACATAATATTCCAGTTTCTATTAACTATGATTCACCTTATTCCATCGATCAAAATTTATGGGGTAGAGCTAACGAATGCGGTATTTTAGAAGATCCATATGCTGCTCCCCCTGAAGATGCCTTCGATTTAACTAATGCACTAGAAGATACACCTGATGAAGCTGATGAAATTATCCTTTCATTTAAAAATGGTGTACCTGTTCAAGTCGATGGTAAAGATTATAATTTAGATGACTTAATCCTTTATTTAAATCAATTAGCTGGTAAACATGGTATTGGTAGAATTGACCATGTTGAAAACAGATTAGTAGGTATTAAATCAAGAGAAATCTATGAAACACCAGGTGCGGAAGTTATCTTAAAAGCACATAAAGCATTAGAAACAATTACCCTAACTAAAGACGTGGCACACTTCAAACCAGTCATTGAAAAGCAATTTTCTGAACAAGTGTACAATGGTCTATGGTTCTCTCCATTGACTGATAGTCTTAAACAATTTATTGACAGTACACAACAATATGTTGAAGGTGACGTGAGAGTTAAATTATTCAAAGGCAATGCGATTGTAAATGGAAGAAAATCACCATATACACTATATGATGAAAAACTTGCGACTTACACTAAAGAAGATGCCTTTAATCAAGAAGCTGCAGTAGGATTTATCGATATTTATGGTTTACCAACACAAGTCAATGCTATGTTACATGGAGGCTATAGTAATGAGTAATAAAGCTTGGGGAGGCAGATTTGAAGCACAACCAGAAGAATGGGTTGATGAATTTAATGCTTCAATTGATTTCGACCAAAATCTAATCGATCAAGATGTACAAGGCAGTATAGCACATGCTACAATGCTCGCTAATCAAAATATTATCAGTCAAGATGAAGCCCATACAATTATCGAAGGGCTAAAAGCAATTCAAAAAGACGTACATCAAAATAAAATAGCATTCAAAGCGTCATTAGAAGATATTCATTTAAATATTGAACATGAACTGATTCAACGTGTTGGCGAAGCTGGAGGTAAACTTCACACAGGAAGAAGTAGAAATGACCAAGTAGCTACAGATATGCATTTATATACTAAAGAAGAAGTAAATGGCATTATTGAATTAATTAAATCATTACAACAAACAATACTGTCAATTGCTAACCAACATGTCGATACGATTATGCCTGGTTATACACACTTGCAACGTGCACAACCTATTTCATTTGCACATCACATTATGACTTACTTTTGGATGTTAGAACGTGATAAATCACGTTTCCAAGATAGTATGAAAAGAATCGATATCTCCCCTCTTGGTGCAGCAGCATTAAGTGGGACAACACATCCTATTGATCGTCATGAAACACAAAAATTACTCAATTTTAGTGCAGTTTATGAAAATAGTTTGGACGCAGTAAGTGACCGTGACTATATTGTTGAAACTTTGCATAATATCTCATTAACTATGATTCATTTATCAAGATTTTCTGAAGAAATTATCTTTTGGTCTACAGATGAAGCTAAATTCATTACTTTATCTGATGCCTTTTCTACAGGCTCTTCCATCATGCCTCAAAAGAAAAATCCAGATATGGCTGAATTGATTAGAGGTAAAGTTGGACGTACCACAGGACATTTAATGAGTATGTTAGTAACACTCAAAGGGTTGCCATTAGCTTATAATAAGGATATGCAAGAAGATAAAGAAGGCTTATTTGATGCGATTCATACCATTAAAGGTTCATTAAAAATATTTGAAGGTATGCTAGATACTATGACGGTAAATACCAATCGTTTAAATGAAACAGTTACTAAAGATTTTTCAAATGCTACTGAATTAGCGGATTATCTAGTAAGTAAGAACGTTCCATTTAGAACAGCACATGAAATTGTTGGAAAAATCGTCTTAGATTGTATTAATAAGGGTGTTTATTTACTCGATGTACCTTTAGAAGATTATCAATCACATCATGAAAGTATCGAAGCTGATATTTATGACTTTTTAAAACCTGAAAATTGTTTAAAACGTCGTAAGAGTTATGGTTCAACAGGTCAAGATGCAGTTAAACACCAACTATCAGTTGCACAACAATTAATGAATTCATAATATATTTTACAAGGAGAGACAAACTGTCTCTCCTTGTTTTAGTCTCCAATCCTCACATCTTCCAACATAAACATCAAGACAACTGTTTTAAATTATAATTATATTGCCTATCAACTTATAGTATAATAATCAAGTATTCAAAAATTATTAGAAAGGGCAATCTATGTTTAAACATCCTAAAATTACTTTATTATCATTATTTTTGATATTTATGTCTTTCATTAGTCTGTTTATTTATACTCACTTCCAAAACAGCCGTGTTAAATCCGAACAGTTCAATAACAAAACTAGTCAACATTCAAATTGGCATACCAATCCCACACATGAGAAATTTGTAACAATTGCGCATAGAGGCGCGAGTGGTTATGCGCCTGAACATACATTTAATGCCTATGATAAAAGTCATTATGATATAGGCGCCTCATACATTGAAATTGATCTACAAAGAACGAAAGATGGTCAACTCATAGCGATGCATGATGATTCTGTTGACCGAACAACTAACGGACATGGCAAAGTCAAAGATTTAACACTTGCACAAATTAAAGGTCTTAACGCCGGTGCACGGTTTAATCAATTACATCCTAAAATGGCTAAACCAGAGTATCAAAATGCCAAAGTACCAACCTTAGATGAAATTCTATCAAGATATGGTAAACAAGCTAATTATTATATCGAAACGAAATCACCTAATGTTTACCCAGGAATGGAGGAACAACTTTTACAAACACTTCAAAAGCACGGTTTATTAAATAAGAGCTCATTAAACAATGGTCATATTATGATTCAATCCTTTTCTGAAGATAGTCTGTTAAAAGTGCATCACCAAAATAAGCATATTCCATTAGTTAGATTATTAAAAAAACACCAATTAGAACAATTGACAGATAAAGATTTAAAATATATCCGAAGTTACGCAACATGTATTAGTCCAGAATATACTGATCTAAATGAATCTAACACTGTTTATTTAAAAGATTTAGGTTTTATTATACATCCTTTCACTGTTAATAAAATCTCCGACATGAAACGATTAAATCGTTATGGTATTGACGGAGTCTTCACCAACTATGCAGATAAATATAAACATATATCGCATTAAGCTAATTTCAAACTTCATAGCAAAACTATTAATATTTTTAAAACTTCAACTATGTAAAAAGTTTGTTAATTATTAATATATTTTGAATTGAATATTAAGTCTTTGAGAGTTATTTAATTATTCAGTAAATTCTATTTCTCATATTTAAAAATATTGCCATGATAGTAGTAACACTCAAATTGAAAGGATGTTATTACTTTGAAATTAAATAAATGGGTATCTGTCGGAGTTGCAACAATCACTTTATCTATGCTAAGTGTCAGTACACCAGCACTTGCAAGCGGAGATGGTCAATCTACTCAAACTTCAGATTCATCTCAAAATCAAACTCAAGCTCAAACACCTAATCATACTAATCAAAGTCATTCACAATGGCAGAAAAATTTAACTGGTGAAGCTCACACGACTATTGCTCATAGAGGAGCGAGTGGTTATGCGCCTGAACATACATTTAATGCCTATGATAAAAGTCATAATGAATTAGGTGCATCATACATAGAAATTGATTTACAAAGAACGAAAGATGGTCACCTCGTTGCTATGCACGATGAAACCGTTAATCGTACTACTAATGGTCATGGACGAGTAGAAGATTATACCTTAGCAGAATTAAAGAAACTCGATGCCGGTAGTTGGTTTAATAAGCAACATCCAGACCTAGCTCAATCTGAATATAACAATGCAAAGGTCCCTACTTTGGATGAGATCTTAAGTCGTTACGGTAAAAATGCTAATTATTATATCGAAACAAAATCTCCTGATGTTTATCCAGGTATGGAAAATCAATTAATTCAAAGTTTAAACAAACACGGTATGTTGACAAATCAATCACTCAAAAATGGTCATGTCATTGTTCAATCCTTTTCTGAACCTAGTTTACAAAAAATGAAACAATTAAATCCTAATATTCCTTTAATCCGTTTATTAGATAAAGGCGAGTTGCCATTCCAAAGTGAAGCAGACTTAAAACGTATTAAGTCTTATGCAGTTGGTGTAGGTCCTGAATATACAGATTTAAATGAAAAAAATACTAAGCATTTAAAAGATTTAGGATTCCTTATACATCCATTTACTGTTAATGAAGAAGCAGATATGCAACGTTTAAATAACTATGGTGTTGATGGTGTATTCACTAACTACGCAGATAAGTACAAAAATTTAAACCAAAAATAGCAATAATTATAAATCATTGTGTATACTAACGATAGATTTATATTTAATTTAAGGATTGTGAAAAAAAATGGCAACATCCGAAGATACACTCAATCGTTTTATGAAATACATTGACGATGACCATATTACGACTCGTAAAATGATGGGAGAATATATCATTTACTTTGATAAAACTGTGGTTGGTGGCTTATACGACAATCGTCTATTGATTAAATCTACACCTTCCTCATCAGAAATATTGAAAGATTGTAAAGTGATTTCTCCTTATCCCAATGCCAAGCAAATGATTCACTATCCAAATATTGAAGATAGTGAAACTATATTAAAAGTCGTAAAGCAAGTAAAAAATGATTTAAATTAAACGACAAAAAACATTCACTCAATAATTATTGAGTGAATGTTTTTCTTATATATATAAATGGGTTTAACCAATATTTATAAAGGTTATTATGCCCATCCACGATATCTAGCTGCTTCTGCTGTACGTTTAATACCAACAATATATGCTGCTAAACGCATATCGATTTTTCTGTTTTGTGATAATTCATAAATAGTATCAAAAGCAGTAATTAATTTTTCGCGTAGTTTTTCATTAACTTCTTCTTCAGTCCAGTAATAACCTTGATTGTTTTGAACCCATTCGAAGTATGATACTGTTACGCCTCCTGCACTAGCTAAAACATCGGGTACTAATAAGATGCCACGTTCAGTTAAAATACGTGTTGCTTCTGGTGTAGTTGGTCCGTTTGCAGCTTCTACCACAATACTTGCTTTGATATCATTAGCATTTTCTTCAGTAATTTGGTTTGAAATCGCCGCTGGAACTAAGATATCACAGTCTAATTCAAATAATTCTTTATTTGAGATTGTCTCTTCGAATAAGTTTGTTACAGTACCAAAGCTATCTCTTCTATCTAATAAATAGTCAATATCTAAACCATTAGGGTCATGTAAAGCACCGTAAGCATCTGAAATACCAACTACTTTAGCACCTAAATCATATAAGAATTTAGCTAAGAAACTACCTGCGTTACCAAATCCTTGGATAACAACTTTAGCATCTTTAAGATCCATGCCTTTACGTTTAGCTGCTTGTTCAATTGCAATAACAACACCTAGTGCAGTTGAACGGTCACGTCCTTGTGATCCACCAAGTACAATTGGTTTACCAGTGATAAATCCTGGAGAATTGAATTTATCTAATGCACTGTATTCATCCATCATCCAAGCCATGATTTGTGAGTTAGTAAATACGTCTGGTGCTGGAATATCTTTGTTAGGTCCTACGAATTGTGAAATCGCTCTAACATATCCACGAGATAAACGTTCTACTTCATGGATACTCATTTGACGAGGGTCACAAACGATACCACCTTTACCACCACCGTATGGTAAATTGACAATGCCGCATTTTAATGTCATCCACATTGATAATGCTTTAACTTCTTCTTCGTCAACATCTGGGTGGAAACGCACGCCCCCTTTTGTTGGACCTACTGCATCATTATGCTGTGCACGATAGCCAGTGAATGTTTGAACTGTACCATCATCCATACGCACTGGAATACGTACTTGTAAAAATCTTAGTGGTTCTTTGATTAGGTCGTACATACCATCATCAAAGCCCAATTTATGCAAAGCTTCTTTAATAATTCCTTGAGTAGAAGTCACTAAATTATTATTCTCAGTCATGATCCTTTTCGCCTCTTTTTAACTAATGATTTCGCTTTCATTTATTATTGTAACACAACTTTATCCTTTTTAAAGGGATTGCAAAATGATTGTTACAACTTTTTGAACTTATTTAAATACTTGTTTAATTTTTTCAATTGCAAGGTCTAATTCTTCTTTAGTAATGACTAGTGGTGGTGCGAATCGAATTACTGTATCATGTGTTTCTTTACATAATAAACCTAATTCTTTTAATGATTCACAGTATGGTCTTGCATTTTCAGTCAATTCAATTCCGATGAATAAGCCACGACCACGTACTTCTTTAATAGAAGGATGTTCAATTTTTTGTAATTCAGATTTGAAGTATTCACCTAATTCTAATGAACGACCAGGTAAGTCTTCATCTACAATAACATCTAGAGCAGCTAATGATACTGCACAAGCTAATGGATTACCGCCAAATGTAGAACCATGTGAACCCGGTGTAAATACATCTAAAACTTCTTTATCAGCTAAGACAACTGAAATTGGCAGTACGCCACCGCCAAGTGCTTTACCTAAAATGTATACATCTGGTTTAACATTATCCCAATCAGTCGCGAATAACTTACCTGAACGGCCTAACCCTGCTTGTATTTCATCAGCTATAAATAAAATATTATGTTCATCACATAATTCTCTAATTGCTTTCAAATAACCTTCTGGTGGCACATTAATACCAGCCTCACCTTGAATGGGTTCCACTAAGATAGCTGCAGTATTATCAGTAATGGCTGCTTTTAATTTTTCTACATCACCAAAATCAATTTTACGGAAACCATCTAATAATGGACCGTATCCTCTTTGATATTCGGCTTCAGATGATAATGACACTGGCGCCATTGTACGACCATGGAAGTTACCATTGAAAGCAATGATTTCTGCTTTATTCGGTTCGATACCTTTCACATCATAAGCCCAACGACGTGCTGCTTTTAATGCTGTTTCAACAGCTTCTGCACCAGTATTCATTGGTAATGCTTTATCTTTTCCAGATAATTCACAAATCTTCTTGTACCATTCACCTAAATTATCGCTATGGAAAGCACGTGATACTAAAGTTACTTTTTCTGCTTGTTCTTTAAGTGCTTGAATAATTTTAGGATGTCTATGGCCTTGGTTTACTGCTGAATATGCAGATAACATATCCATGTATTTATTACCTTCCGGATCAGTCACCCATACACCTTTTGCTTCTGCAATGACAATTGGAAGCGGTACATAGTTATGTGCTCCATAGTGATTTGTTAATTCAATAATTTGTTCTGACTTAGTCATAATATCTCCCCTTTGTTTAATAAATACTAAAGCTAGTTACCAATATCATAACTGATTTCTAGTGGCTCTCAAACAAATTACATTAATATATTTCTAAATTTTCTAATTTTATTAAAATTGCAATTTTTCTATCTCTTATTACAACACCTATTACTTAAAATTCTATGTTTTGAAAGCCCTTACAAATATAATGACACATGCCCACTATGTTGTACAAGTAAAAGTTTAAAAATTCGTCATAATATATCTTTTGGTACTTCAAAAACCTTATAATGACAGCCATTATTAATTTTAAAATTCATCAAAAATTCTATAAAAGCCTATGTAAAAAGCTAGAAAATAATCATCGGTAACTGATATTTTCTAGCTTTAATTATATTATTGATCTTTTCTAGGTAAAGGATAAAAACCATTATTAAATTGTTGCCATAATTTAGGCGGTAAATCATGATTATCTTCACGTTCTGGATCAAAATAACTTATAATTTCAGATTCTCTACCTTCTTTTATCTTACCGACAAAATCATAATCTAGTAGTATCTCGCGCCCTAAAGCCACTAATTCTACGCCAACATCTTCAACTGCATTTAATGCATCATCTGCAGTAAATACTGAGCCTATACCGATTAATGGCATACGCCCGTTAATCCATTTATGAATCAGTTCTAATCTATTTTGTCCTTCATACTGTCCTTCACGTGTTTTAGAATAAATATCCATAATTGATACATGAATATAATCTATATCTTTTTTAGTAATTGCATTAACCAATTCTTCAGTTATATCCATCGTAATACCTGGAGATTCCGCTTCTTCTGGAGATAAACGATATCCAACAATGAAATCATCAGATGCAAATTCTTTTTTCGCTTTAAGTACTTCATCAATGACTGCCATTGGGAATTTCAAATTCTCAGCCCATACATCGTTTCTTCTATTATAATATGGTGAAACAAATTGATGGATTAAATAATGGTTAGCACCATGAATTTCAACACCATCAAACCCTGCTTCTATAACGCGTCGTGTTGCCTCACCGAAATCTTTAATCGTTTGTTCAATTTCTTCTGACGTCATTTCTCTTGCATCATGTTCTTGTTTTTGACCGAAACTTTTTAATGAAATGGGACTTGGAGCAGCTACATCACCATTGGGAGTCAATTCAGGTAATGCTTGAGCCCCACCATGATGAATTTGAACTAGTGCTTTGGCACCATTTTTCTTCATTGATTGTGCAAGTTTTTTAAGTCCTTCCATGTCTGAATCATGCGCTACAGATGGCTGTCCAGGAAATGCCTTACCAAGATCGCTCACATTACTTGCTGCATTAATCGCTAATCCAACATCTTTCGCACGTTTTTCTATATATGTTAATTCGACATCTGAAATTGTGCCATCATCATTAGATGAAATGTGTGTTAAAGGTGCTAAAACAAACCTATTTTTTAATTCAACGCCGTTTGGCAATGTCACACTGTCAAATAATGAATTATATTTGTTATTCATAACTCTACCTCCAGATTAATAATAATGGAGACTATAACACGAAAAAATCTTATGCTCTATTAATTTGCTTATACATGTTTTTAAATGAATGATGATTAAACTTATTAATATGTTTTCTATAAGATGTATATTTGTTAAATTTTATCAAAATAAAAACGATAATATCCATCACAAAATAGATACTATCGTTTTAAATCATCCCTATATTCTTTGTATAAATATAACGAATATAATTACGTCACTTTATTCTTGACGTATAGTACGTTTAGACCGTTTGATCCAGACCGGCAAGCGTTCTTCAAGTGTTTGAAACCCATACTTTTCTGTTTCTTTTATTTCATCTAGCACCGACTGTTTTTCTTTCTTACGTTCATAATTTTTAAAGTAATCATTATCTTTTAAAGACAAGTTGAGTTTACCTTCTTCATCAATCGATAAAATCTTAGCTTTTACCACTTGTCCTTCAGATAGAAATTTCTTCAAGTTATGGACATAATCATCCATGATTTCAGAAATATGGATAAGTCCTTCAGTATGGTCAGGGGCCTCAACAAATGCGCCATACGGTTGAATACCAGTCACACGTACCTTAATATGTTGACCTTCTTTGTAGTGATTATTCAACTTGATAACCCCTTATTTCGTTTTTCTTAACACTATTATCATAGCATAAAACAAATTAATGGACTAACTATAACGTTGAATTTTTTGAATTATTTTGAAATAGACTCTCTGAAACAATTTTCATCCTTATGATGATTATAATAAATTTTTGATAAACTGTTGCACACTTCTATGATGTCAAACATACAAAAACTTCACAATTAAAGTGTGATTTTACTTTAACGTGAAGTTTCTAATCTAGTTTTAATTGAAATTATCATAATTACATTTGACGAATCGTGAAATGCTAACAGTCACCTTATTCGGTAACATCAATAGATTCGATTACTACATCATGTACAGGTTTATCTTGAGGTCCAACTTTCGTATTTGCAATGTCTTCTAATGTTGTTTCACCTTCAACAATTTGACCAAATACAGTATGTTTTTGATCTAACCAAGGCGTACCTCCGTTTTCGCCATATGCTTTGACGATTGGTTCTGGCCAACCACCATCAGCTAATTGACTTAGCATATTTTGTGGTACTTCTTTCATTTGAACAATAAAAAATTGTGAACCGTTTGTATTTGGACCAGCATTAGCCATAGATAGTGCACCGTATAAATTAAATGCTTCTAATGAAAATTCATCTTCGAATGCACCACCATAAATACTTTCACCACCCATACCAGTTGCAGTTGGATCGCCACCTTGCACCATAAAGTCATTGATGACGCGGTGGAAAGTTACACCATCATAGTAACCATTTTTAGCATGTGTAACAAAGTTTTCAACTGTTTTAGGTGCAATGTTAGGGAATAACTTAAATGTCATGTCACCTTTATTTGTATGCATTACAACTTTAATTTCATCTTCTTGTATCTCTTTATTTAACTGCGGATAGTTCGTCATTAAAATTCTCCATTCATGTTATGATATACGTATATATTAACACATTTGAAAGGAAGTAATATAGCATGTTATATCGATTTTCTCATAAGACTGGAAGCTACGGTGTATCAATTAAAGAAGATAACGGTGACGACGTTTTAGTTCAAGTAGAACAAGTGATCAAACACCCTAAACAAGGAGATTTACACAATCCTAATGAATCGACAGGTGTATTTTTCCATGAACGCAAAGCATTAAGCCATTATGAAAAACGATACGCTAAGCGTTCACAATTACGTGATTTTAATGTCGAAAAAATGTCATATGAAGATTCTCTTCAACAAGCCATCACAAATTTAGAGGCGCAATTAAAAGAAAAAAATGACGCACATGCAACTCGTTCATTACAAAATTTAGACCAGCTTAAAGATGATTATTCTATTCAATATAAACAAAAATTTCATTAAAAAATGACGTGTTTCTTCTTATTTAACAGTAATAGAAATTCACTGATTTCAAGCGTTCAGACGTTTTTCAGAATGATATGATTCATGTATAATGAATATCATAAACATTTTTAAAGGAGGACAATTTAATGAGTTTGTTACATATTGCGGTACTATTACCGTTAATATTTGCACTCATTATTCCAATCCTATATCGCTTCTTCAAAAGAATTCACATAGGTTGGTTTGTATTACCTGTCCCCGTCGTCTTATTTATATATTTCTTATCTTTTATTACGACTACTATGTCAGGTAATACCGTAATGAAAACTTTTAAGTGGATGCCACATATCGGTATGAATTTTAACCTTTATGTTGATGGTTTAGGGTTGTTATTCAGTTTACTGATTACTGGTGTCGGCAGTTTAGTTGTCTTATACTCCATTGGTTATTTAAACCAATCAGAACAATTAGGGAATTTTTACTGTTATTTATTACTTTTCATGGGTGCAATGTTAGGCGTTGTTCTTTCAGATAATCTTATTATCTTATATTTATTCTGGGAGTTAACTTCGTTTTCAAGTTTTTTACTTATCTCATTTTGGAGAGAGAAACAGGCTTCCCTTTATGGGGCTCAAAAGTCGTTAATCATCACAGTTTTTGGAGGACTTAGCCTTTTAGGAGGTATCATTTTACTTTCTGTTGCATCAGATTCATTTAGTTTACATTATATTATTCAACATGTAGCAGAAATACAAAACAGTCCGTTCTTTATCCTAGCTATGATATTCATTTTAATTGGTGCTTTTACTAAATCAGCTCAAGTACCTTTTTACATATGGTTACCGGATGCAATGGAAGCACCAACGCCTGTTAGTGCTTATTTACATTCAGCAACAATGGTTAAAGCTGGTTTATATTTAATAGCAAGAATGACACCCATTTTTGCCGTATCACAAGGTTGGATTTGGACAGTGACATTAGTTGGGCTAATCACTTTATTTTGGGCCTCTTTAAACGCTACAAAACAACAAGATTTAAAAGGCATACTAGCCTTTTCAACTGTGTCACAACTTGGAATGATTATGTCTATGTTAGGTATGGGCGCAGTTAGCTATCATTTTGAAGGTCAAGATAGTCAACTTTATGTTGCCGCCTTTACTGCAGCTGCGTTTCACTTAATTAATCATGCCACGTTTAAAGGTGCGTTATTCATGATTACTGGTGCTGTTGACCATAGTACCGGAACACGTGATATTAAGAAATTAGGTGGTTTATTAACTATTATGCCTATATCGTTCACAATCACCGTTATTACTTCATTAAGTATGGCAGGCGTACCACCTTTTAATGGCTTTCTATCTAAAGAGAAATTCTTAGAAGCAGTCATTGAGTTAACACACGCACATGTGATGAGTCTTAATACATTAGGCGTCATCTTCCCAATACTTGCAATTGTCGGAAGTATTTTTACATTTGTCTATTCAATTAAATTTATAATGCATATATTCTTTGGAGAATATAAACCTAATCAATTACCACAACAAGCTCATGAAGCTTCTATATTAATGCTTATTTCACCATCAATATTAGCTATATTAGTTATTATTTTGGGTTTATTCCCAGGAATATTGACACAATCTATTATTGAACCAGCGACAACATCAATGAGTCAAACGACTCAAGTAAATGCCGAGTTCCATTTATTCCACGGTATAACACCTGCATTTATGACTACAATTGGTATCTATATCGTCGGTATTATACTCATCATAACGTTTGCTTATTGGATTAAATTATTACAGTCACAACCTAATCAACTGACACTTAATTATTGGTACGATCGTACTGGTAAAATAATGCCAACGTATTCTAAAAATATGACAAATAGCTATGTAACTGAATCTTCTCGAAATAATCTTGTGATTATCTTTGGTTTATTAATTTTATTAACTACAGTTATTTTATTAAGCGTGCCATTCACAATTAATTTTAAAGATGTCAGTCACATTAGAATATTTGAAGTAGGTATTATTGTATTGCTTGTCATTGCCTCGTTCTTAATTATCTTTGCTAAATCTCGTTTATTTAGCATTATTATGTTAAGTGCTGTCGGTTATTCTGTTTCAGTGTTGTTTATATTCTTTAAGGCACCTGACCTAGCGTTAACACAATTTGTCGTAGAATCAATTTCTACCGCGTTATTTTTACTATGTTTCTATTTCTTGCCTAACCTTAACCGTTACAACGAAACACGATCATTTAAAGTTACAAATGCTTTAATTTCTGCTGGAGTTGGTCTTGTTGTTACAATCTTAGGGCTAATTGCGTATGGTAATAGACATTTCGAATCAATCACTCACTATTATCAAAATCATGTTTACGATCTTGCTTCAGGTAAAAACATGGTTAATGTTATTTTAGTGGATTTCCGTGGCATGGATACTTTATTCGAATCATCAGTATTAGGTATCGCAGGTTTAGGTATTTATACAATGATTAAATTACGTATGAAACATCAACATCGTTCAGAAACAAGTGAGGTGAAACGTCATGAACAGACAGAAAAATGATTTGATGTTCCAATATACAGCAGTCATCATTTTCTTCATGGTTATGATGTTCGGTTTTTCACTATTTCTAGCAGGTCACTATACACCAGGTGGCGGTTTCGTTGGAGGTTTATTATTCTCAAGCGCCTTGGTTGTGATTGCTATTGCTTTTGATATCAAGACAATGAGACGTATTTTTCCAATAGATTTTAAAATATTAATTGGTATCGGATTATTATTTTGCGTTGGTACTCCAATGGCAAGTTGGTTTATGTCCAACAACTTTTTTACACATGTCACATTTGACATACCTATTCCAATGCTAGCGCCCATGCATATGACTACCGCTGTATTCTTTGATTTCGGTGTCTTATGTGCCGTAGTTGGAACTGTAATGACTATTATTTTATCGATTGGAGAGAACGAATAGTGGAAATTATAATGATATTTGTTAGTGGTATCCTCACAGCAATCAGCGTCTATCTCGTTTTGTCTAAGAGTTTGATACGAATCATTATGGGGACGACACTACTAACACACGCAGCAAATTTATTTCTAATAACTATGGGCGGATTAAAACATGGCAAAGCACCTATTTATGAAAAAGGTACGCAAAGCTATGTTGATCCAATCCCACAAGCACTGATATTAACAGCCATCGTTATCGCTTTTGCTACTACTGCTTTCTTTTTAGTTTTAGCATTTAGAACTTATAAAGAACTTGGTACAGATAACGTTGAAAGTATGAAAGGAGTTCCAGAAGATGTCAGAGAGTAATATGTTAGCTCTAACTTTAGTTGTACCAATTCTGACGGCAATATTACTCGTCTTCATTGGAAAAAGACCGCATATCAAACGTTATGTCGCATTAGCAGGTACAATGATTACATTAATTATTGCAATACTTAATTTAAAAAATGTCTTACAAGACGGACCTATTAAATTAGAATTAGGTTCATGGAAAGCACCATATAGTATCGTTTTTGTATTAGATATTTTTAGTGCCCTATTGATTATTACGAGTATTATCATTACCGCACTCATTATTTTATATTCATATCAATCTATTGGTGTTGAAAGAGAAACGTTTTATTATTATTTTTCTATTATGTTTATGCTTATTGGTATCATCGGTGCATTTACAACAGGTGATATTTTTAACTTATTCGTATTCTTTGAAGTATTCTTAATGTCATCCTACTGTTTATTAGTTATTGGTACGACAAAGATTCAATTACAAGAAACGATTAAGTATATTCTAGTCAATGTTGTATCGTCATCATTCTTTGTTATGGGTGTAGCAATACTATACTCTGTAGTAGGCACATTAAATTTAGCGCATATTAGTCAACGTTTAAATGATTTATCAACACATGAAAGTGGCTTAGTAAACATTGTATTTATATTATTTATATTTGTCTTTGCTACAAAAGCTGGTGTCTTCCCTATGTATGTTTGGTTACCAGGCGCATACTATGCTCCACCTTTCGCTATTATTGCATTCTTCGGTGCGTTATTAACGAAAGTCGGTGTTTATGCAATTGCTAGAACTTTAAGCTTATTCTTTAACAATACAGTAAGTTTTTCTCACTATGTCATTTTATTCCTAGCTATTATGACGATTATATTTGGTTGTGTAGGCGCAATAGCATACTACGATACGAAGAAAATCATTCTATACAATATTATGATTGCTGTTGGCGTTATTTTAGTTGGCGTAGCTATGATGAATGAAGCAGGTATGATAGGTGCTATTTATTACACTATTCATGATATGTTGGTAAAAGCATCACTATTCTTACTCATTGGAGTCATGTATAAAATCACTAAAACTACTGATTTACGTCAGTTTGGTGGTTTAATTAAACAATATCCAGTACTAGGTTGGACCTTTTTCATTGCTGCTTTAAGTCTTGCCGGAATTCCACCTTTAAGTGGTTTTTATGGAAAGCTATATATTGTACAAGCTACATTTGAAAAAGGCTTTTACATCACTGGTATCGTTGTCTTATTATCAAGTTTAGTTGTCTTATATTCAGTCATAAGAATTTTCTTAAAAGGATTTTTCGGAGAACCGAAAGGGTATGACATCACAACTAAAGCAAATACGTTTGGTATGACTACCGTATCTATTGTAGCTGTGATTATTACTGTGATATTCGGTTTATCAGCAGATGTGTTATACCCTATCATTAAAGAAGGCGCAACAACATTCTACGATCCAACTGTTTATATCAATAGCGTATTGGGGGGTAAATCATAATGGCAGTCCAAATTGTTATCAATTTATTAGTCTCAATCATTTGGTTACTAATTTCTGATAGTTATACACTTAACAATTTCGTATTAGGCTATCTATTTGGTCTCATTTTAGTTTACCTACTCCACCGTGTGATGCCTGGTAAGTTTTATCTAGTACGTATTTATAGAATGATTAAATTAGTTTTCATTTTCTTATTAGAATTGATTAAGGCAAATTTAGATGTGTTGAAAATTATTTTAAAACCACATATTTCAAATAAACCTGGATTTTTTGTCTATCACACAGATTTGAAAACGGATTGGCAAATAGTACTACTTTCTAATCTCATTACACTAACACCAGGTACTGTCGTACTTGGCATTAGCGATGACCGTACGAAAATTTATATCCATGCCATTGACTTTAGTACTACTGAAGAAGAAACAGAAGGTATCAAATCTTCATTAGAAAAAGTAGTTAGAGAGGTGGGCGAACAATAATGATTACCAAAACATTAATAATTATTGCATTAGTCATTGTCGTATTATCGATGCTAGCAATGTTAGTTAGAGTTATTTTAGGCCCCTCTCTAGCCGACAGAGTGGTTGCCTTAGATGCAATGGGACTACAGTTGATGGCAGTCATTGCTCTTTTTAGTATTTTAATGGATATCAAATATATGATTGTGGTTATCCTACTAGTTGGTATTTTAGCCTTTTTAGGTACTGCTGTATTTTCAAAATTCATGGATAAAGGTAAGGTGATTGAACATGATCGAAACCATCATCATTAGTATTTCAATTATCTTAATTATGATTGGTGCACTCATTAGTGCAGTAGCAGCTATTGGATTATTGAGACTTGAAGATGTTTATTCACGTGCACATGCCGCAGGAAAAGCATCTACTTTAGGTGCAATGAGTTTGTTATTTGGGGCCTTTTTATACTTTATTGTCAAAGATGGTTATACAAATATGCAGTTGATTATAGGTATTATCTTTGTTCTTATCACTGGTCCACTTTCAAGTCATATGATTATGAAAGCAGCCTACAATATTAAAACACCGTACAGTAAAAATACTAAACTAGATGAAATCAAAGACGATTTAAAAGATAAAAAATTATAGAAACAAAAAGCCAACCGAGATGTTATGCATCAACCGGTTGGCTTTTTTATTAGTAATCAATTTATGAGTTATCGTTATTGACTATATCTATTTCAAATCCTAAATCTTCTAACATGTCGTAATCCAATTGATTGGGTTGTCCCCCAGTAATTAAATAGTCTCCAACAAAAATTGAATTAGCAGCTTGTAAGGCTAAGGGCTGTAGTGACCTTAAATTCACCTCTCGTCCACCTGCTATTCTTATTTCCTTAGACGGATTGATTAATCTAAACATCGCAATAATTCTTAAACACTTGATTGGATTTAACTCATCCATATCTCCAAATTTAGTACCTTTAATCGGGTGTAAAAAATTAATAGGTATACTATCAGCATCAATCTTTTTTAATGCTAAGGCCATATCAATGATATCTTCATTTGATTCTCCCATACCACATATTACACCTGAACAAGGTGATATATGATGTCGTTTCATAATCTCAACTGTATTAACACGATCTCTATACGTATGCGTTGTCACTACATTGTCGTGGTATCGTTCGCTCGTATTAAGGTTATGATTATAACGATCGACACCAGCATTTTTTAACCGTTCAGCTTGTTCTTCATTTGTTAATCCTAGACACGCACAAATTTTTAATTGAGGATGGATACTTTTAATTTCTTCTACTGTATCACAAATATGTGTAACTTCTTTATCACTTGGACCACGGCCACTCATCACAATGCAATATGTTCCAATTTGATGTTCTTGCGCTACATTGGCACCATCTTTTATCTGTTCTTTATCAACCAAACGATATCTTTGTTTTTGCTTTATTTCTCTAGATTGACCACAATAGCCACAGTCTTCAGGACAAATACCACTTTTAGCATTTAATATCATATTTAATTTAACACGTTTCCCATAGTAATGCTTTCTAATGTTATACGCTTCATGTAATAAATCAAATGTATCAAAATGTTCATCTTCAAATATATGTATCCACTCTTCTTTAGAAAGATGCTCATTGTTTAAAATTCGTTCTGATAATGTCATCAGAAATCCCCCTCCTACAAAAAGTAATCATTTAATATATCTAAAATCATCAACTTATTTTAGTATAATGTAAACTTTTCACAATTTAAAGTTTACATTTAGTTTAATGAGGCATACACCACTTTTATTTGAAAATTGTATTCATACTGAGAATATGCTACAATTTTATAAATCGAAATAATTACGTTTTATAACAATTAGGAAAGAGTTGATAGTATGCATTGGACAATTATTGGTGGTGGCATTCAAGGGATAACGATAGCTTTAAAATTAAGACAGGCTGGTTTAGACGCTAAAGATTTAACGATTATTGATCCTTATCGTACATTGTGCGAACAATTTAATAGTTATACACATCGTATTAGTATGCCTTTTTTAAGATCACCTTTTGTACACCATATACACCCAAAACCATTTCATTTAAAACAATATGCTAAATTAAATCAGTATACAGGTGCTACTTATGGACCTTATAAACGTCCTCAACGCGATATGTTCATGCATCATACCCATGAACTCATCCATCAATATCGCTTGAATGAAAGTCATATACGAGGTTCAGTAAAGCATATACATCGCAATCATCAACAACAATGGGAATTAGAATTAAATGATGGTCGAATAATGTCAACGCAGTATTTAATTATTGCTCATGGTTGTAATCATCGTGCCTACATTCCAGAAATGTTTCAACAGCAACCTGATATTCAACATATTTTTGATGAAGAAGAATCACAAATTAAAGAACAACAAACATCTCATGTTGTAGGTAGTGGTATATCTGCTGCGCATTTAGTACTAAAATTAATTAATAATGATGACAGTAAAACAATACATTTATGGCTTAATAAAGATATTGAAATTCATGACTTTGACGCTGATCCAGGATGGTTAGGTCCCAAGAATATGAACACATTCTTAAATATTGATTCTTCTGAAGAACGAATGCGTATTATACAAACAGAACGTCATAAAGGTTCGATGCCTCATGAATTATACCTACGATTAAAGAAAAAGATGAGCCAAGGTCGTTTAATCATTCATAAAAATGAGATTGAAGATATTAAAAATCATCATATCATTACGTCAAATGGCAATATGTATTATGATCATATCTTGTTGGCTACAGGTTTTGAAAATACTGTAATGTCACAACCTATGATTCAAGATTTAGTTTTACAATGCAACGCCCCGATTACGCAATGTGGTTTTCCAGACATAACACATGAACTAGAATGGTTACCTCATTTATTCGTAGCAGGAGGCTTAGCTGATTTAGAACTAGGGCCTTTTGGTAGAAACATTATGGGTGGTAGAGAGGCATCAGAAAGAATTTACCAAGCATTTATTCGTCTACAAAAACAACTCGCATCATAAAATAAATAAAAGCTACCGCTTCAAAACGAAACGGTAGCTTTTATTTATTTCAAGGCTTTAATAGCCATTGTTCCTCGCATTATACTGATTAACTGATTATTGTCATCTTTAATTTCAATATTCCATACTTGTGTTGATTTGCCTTGATGAATAATGGTGGCAATTGCAATGACTTTACCTTCTTTAACAGAATGAATATGATTGGCATTCATCTCTAAACCTAATGGAATATATTTAGAAGTATCAATTAAGTTTGCTGCACCTAACGAGCATGCAGTTTCACCTAAAGCTAAACTTGCGCCACCATGTAGATAACCAAATGGTTGTTTCACTTTATCTGTTACTGGCATTGAAATGACAACTTTACCTTCTTCTTCAATTTCAACATTCATTTCAAATGTTTCTAATAAATTGGTCAACCTAACACTCCTCTTTTTATACTATAATACCATGGCTGCAATCGTACCAAAAATAATTAATGGGATATTGTAGAATAAAAAGTTTGGGATACAAGTATCTCTAATATGATCGTGTTGACCATCCATATTTAATCCTGCCGTAGGTCCTAATGTAGAATCACTTGCAGGTGAACCTGAATCACCTAAGGCACTAGCTGTACCAATTAACGCTATTAATGCCATTGTATCTAAACCAATAGATGCACCAAATGGAATAAACAATGAGGCGATAATCGGTATAGTTGCAAATGAAGAACCTATGCCTAACGTCACAATCAATCCGATAATGTACATCACTACAATACTAATTAACTTGTGGTCTCCAGTGATACTAGTTAAACTTTTAACTAAACTATCAATATCTCCAGTAGCATTCATAACACCAGCAAAACCATTGGCCGTTAAAATAACCACTCCAATATAGGCCATGATTTTAATACCATCGACAAATTGCTCGTCTAATTCATACCAACTATATGCACGTGATACGAAGAAAACAAGTACACCTGCTAAGGCACCAAAAATCATTGAATCTGTTAATGTTTGTACTATAAATGTCGCTAAAATGGCAATGACAGTTACGACTAATATATATGGTTTTAGTTCAGTAACAGTTGCTCTATCATTAATATTTCTTTCTTCATACTTTCTAGGCTTACGATAGTATATTAGTCCTAAAATCAGACCTACAATATAGCCCATTGAAGGAATAAGCATTGCTTTCCAAATCATATTAAATTCGATAGGATGGTGCGCCTTTTGGAACCCACTTTGAATAATTTGGTGGAATATTTGACCAAATCCATATGGTAGTAATACATATGGCCAACATAAACCAAATCCAATAACTAAACCAATCAAACGTCTATCCATATTTAAATCATTGAATAGACTTAATAATGGCGGTATTACAATTGGAATAAATGCTATATGTACAGGTATCAAGTTCTGACTCATAATACTCATTGCTAAAAGCGCAATGATAATAATCACTTTCACTTTAATTCTTGAAAGTCGACTATTTTCAGAGTGAATGGCCTTAATAATTTTACCAACTAAGTAATCGGTAATACCACTATAGGAAATTAAAGCAGCAAATCCCCCTAATAATGCATAACTCAGTGCGACTTCAGCACCATCAACTATATTTTTACCAAATATATTAATGACTTTTTCAAGGCTCATGCCTGATAGCATACCACCAACTAAAGCACTGATAAATAAACTAATGACAACATTCAACCTACATAAACATAAAATAATCATTAAAATAACAGCAATCACTACTGCATTAATCATACGCAAAACCATCCTTTACTACTCTATCGAACTAAAGCATTTATGCATAATATCATAGCAACTCAATATTATAAAGTCAATACGAAATTGAAATCTGGTTTAAATAACCCTTTCAAAAAATAAAAAAGGAAGCGCTAAGGCGCTTCCTTTAATAACTATAGTGATTTTAACCATTCAACAATCGTTGGAATCATATATCCTGTTGGGCCTTTCGGACCTTTATGTGACATTTTATTTGTCGTTGCCGGACCTGCAATATCAAAGTGCAAATGAGGCACTGAACCACTAAAATGACTAATAAATGAAGCGGCAAATAAGGCTTTACCTTGTCCATTTGTATGGTTGACTAAGTCGGCGACATCACTATTTTTAATTAACTGTCTTTCTGTATTAGTGATAGGTAGTTCAAACACTTGTTCATCAACAGTTTTAGAAATGGTTAAAATTGTATTTAATTGTTCTCTGGCATTTGATTCGAACGCTGCTGCCTTATCTTCACCCAGAGCTACAATTGCTGCACCTGTTAATGTAGCAAAATCTAAAATAACTTGAGGCTGAAATTGAGTTGCATATGCAACAGCATCACCTAATACTAAACGACCTTCAGCATCTGTATTGAGTACTTCAACTGTTTCACCACTTAAAGCGGTATAAACGTCATCTGGCTTCATTGCCTTGTCAATAATCATATTTTCAGCAGAAGCTATGATACCTATAATATTAATGGGTAACGCTAATTGACGAGCAACCTCAATCATTGCAACAACATTTGCAGCGCCACACATATCAAATTTCATCGTTTGCATTCCTGTTTTACTTTTAATACTGTAACCACCTGAGTCATAGGTAATACCTTTTCCTACTAAAACAATTGGCTTCTCATTATTACGACCACCTTCATATCGCATCGTTATAACTCTAGGTTCGTGCATTGATCCTTTTCCTACTGCATGTATCAATCCAAATCCTTCTGATTGTATTGACTGACCATCTTTAATATCTACCTTCACAGATGAGTCTTTAAAACGTTGTAAGACAAGCTCAGCAAAATATTGTGGTGTTAATAGATTAGGAGGTATTTGACTAAATTCACGCGCTAAATTAATTGCTTCTCCTATCGTTCTACCTTCTTGTATGTTAGTTTCAATTTTCTCAAGGTCACGGTCAACATTTACGTATAAATCAGGTTGATAAGGTGCACGCTTATCAGATTTATAATTGTCAAACTGATAAATGGCTTGTTCACTTTGTAAACCTAGCGTTTTAGTCACTACATCCTCTTCTATATGTGGACTTAAAAATGAGGTTAGTAACAATTCTGCTTCTGTGATATGTTCTTGTTTTAAAAACTGAAACACATTTCCCCAAATGATTAAATAATCAGCATAAGTTAATTCTTTAACATTACCTAATCCAACAGTAACAAGACGTTTAGGTTGTTGTTGAATATAGATTATTGACGTCGCTAGTTTTCCAATTGCCCCCTGTATAATATGATTTTTCTTTAATACATTTAAGTCATCTATTAATGATTGTTCATGATACACAATATCTTTTAATTGATTCATATGTTCAGGAACACCAATAATTAATGTTTGCATGTCATCTTGATTAGTAGAATTAATATGTATATTCATAATACGATCTCCTTTTGATAACTAATTCAAATCAACTACCTTTATAAGTGATACTCTTTAAAGCCACTCTTTATATAGTCGTAAAAACTATTATTTATATATAAGCATACAAAAAAGCCTCCAAACTTTTAAGTAAGGAGGCTTCATTTATCATAAAAAGTTAGAATTTACCTTTTTTGAATGCAAGACCTACGCCACCGATTTTAAATACGGCACGAGTGTCGATAACTTTCTTCATGAATGCAGCTTTTTTACCAGTAATATCTTTACCGTAAACAATACCTACACCATCATGAGAACCTAATGAACATACTGTACCACGATCAACATATTCAAATTCTTCTTTAGCTTCGCCATTTAAGATATGTTTGATGTTTTTAGCAACATGTTCACCTTGTTGCATTGCGATTTGAGCTGTTGTTGGTAATGGACGTTCTTCACCAGCTGGGATGAATGCAGAAACATCACCGATAACAAAGATATCATCATGACCTGCAATAGTAAGGTCTTGATTAGTTACAATACGGCCACGTTTAACGCCTTCAAATGATTCTTCCATTAAGTGGCTACCACGTACACCTGCAGTCCATACTGATGTACCTGCTTCTAATTGTTGTTTTTCACCATTTACTTCTACTACGAAACCTTTTTCGTTACAAGCAACGATTGGTGTAGCAATTTTAAATTCTACGCCACGGTTTTCTAGGTAGTTTACAGCATGGTTAACTAAGTCATCTGAGAACATTGGTAACATTTTAGGTGCTGCTTCAACACAAGTGATTTTCACTTTGTTTTGGTCAATACCATATTTGCTACATAATTCAGGAATTCGATCAGTTAATTCACCTAAGAATTCGATACCAGTAAATCCAGCACCACCAACTAAGATTGATAAATCTTTGTCGTCTTTCTCTTTAGAAGCTGCATAATTAGCGAATTTATCTTCGATATGACGAGATAATTGACGCGTAGTTAAAACATTTTCAATTTGGAAAGCGTGATCTTTCATTCCGTCAATACCAAATGTTTCACTAACAAATCCTAATGCTACAACTAAGATATCGAAATCATAGATGCCTTTGTCAGTTTCTACTTTTTTAGCATTACGGTCGATTTTAGTAACTTCCGCAGTTACGAAGTTCACTTTGTCTTTTTTCAATACACTTTCAACTGGGTATAATAAATCTTCATAATTAATTGTACCTGCTGAAGCTTCATGTAACCAAGTTGCTTCGTAATGATAATCATTTTTGTTAATTAGAGTGATTTCCGCTTCTTCTGCAGAAAGTTCTTTTTGTAATTTAGTAACAGTTTGTAAACCTGCATAACCCGCACCTAAAACTAATACTTTTTTACGTTCTTGAGCCATTGTTTTCACCTAAGCTTTCATAATATTTTAACTCCAGTGTAACATACTTAAAAATACACGAACTTTAATTAAAGTCTTGCTTTTTAACCACGTCAACACAGTAATTATTACGTCTTTTTTCTTTAAGCTATATCTCGTGAAGTTCACAGAAAAGACAATATTTAATCCAAGTTTAATTCTATAGCTTTTACACAATATTTTCAAGCGACAATAGTCTACTTTGTGAAAAATTTAATTTATTGGATTAAAACCGTCATATCGCCTAGCAATCTTCTGGATTACCTGCAACTTTTGCAGTTCTAAATGAACTACCGCAACCACATGAAGCAATAGCATTTGGATTATCAATTTGGAATCCGCCACCCATTAGTGATTGTTTAAAATCGATTGTAGTACCGTTTAACACTGGGGCATCATGTTTATCTACTAATACTTTCAAACCAAAGAATTCTAATACTTCATCGTTTTCACCTGGTTCAGCTTCTGCTGACATACCATAAGTCAATCCTGTGCATCCACCACCATTGACTTTAATTTTAAGATAACCATCAGGCATATCATTACTTTCTAACATATCTTTTACTTCATATGCTGCCGCTTCAGTTAAAATAACTGTTTGCATTGCCATAACCTCCTATAATAAATTCGTAAAATCATTTTCTTCTATATGTTTATATATATTATTTAACAAATCGTCCGGTGTATCTCCTTCAACAATATCACCATCGACCAGTGCATACAAGCCGTCGGAGCATATACCACAATTTTGTAAGCATCCGTATTCTAATACATCTACATCGGGATCATTTTCTAACTTTTCATAAACTACATCTCCACCTTTAGCCATATTGGAAATGCAGAATTCAACTAACGGAAACATACGACACCCTCTCTATTACAATAGTTATAATATTATAACAAACAACAAGTTAATATGACTATCATTGAGCTTAAAATGTTAAAAATAGAAAAATTTGCTAATAAAACAATTTATTCTATTTAATTCGATATATATTTGTAGTCAATTTGAAAAACCGATATAATAATCATATAAATACATAGTCATATAAGATAAGATGGTTAAAGTTTTGTTCATTTCCATCATTTTTTTGGGCAAAAATGCTTAATATGACATTAGTCTGAAGGGCAATATTGAAATTAATGCTCTTATTTATAACATGATTTTTTAGGATAAAGGGGTATACTAAAATGAAAAACATTGTTTTATTAGGCGGGGGTTACGGTAATATGCGTATTATGTCTCGTATATTGCCTAATGCATTACCAGAAGGATACAGGTTAACTCTTATTGACCGTATGCCATTCCATGGTTTAAAACCAGAATTTTATGCACTAGCTGCTGGTACAAAATCAGATAAAGATGTACGTATGTCATTTCCAAATGATGCTAATATCAATACAGTTTATGGGGAAATTAATGATATTAATTTAGATGAGCAAATCATCTCAGTTGGCAATTCAAAAGTGGATTATGATGAGTTAGTTATCGGCTTAGGTTGTGAAGATAAATATCATAACGTTCCAGGTGCAGATACGCATACACACAGTATTCAAACCCTTTCGAAGGCACGTGATACTTTTCATAGTATTAGTGAATTACCTAAAGGTGCTAAAGTTGCTATTGTTGGTGCTGGGTTGAGTGGTATTGAATTAGCTAGTGAATTACGTGAAAGTCGTGCAGATTTAGAAATATTACTATACGATCGTGGCCCACGAATATTACGAAATTTCCCGGAAAAACTTAGTAACTATATTTCAAAATGGTTCTCTAAACACGATGTTACTGTAGTGCCAAACTCAGTCATTGATAAAGTTGAACCTGGACAAATCTTTAATAATGGTGTTCCTGAAAATGTCGATTTAGTCGTTTGGACTGCTGGTATTCAACCAGTTGAAGTAGTAAGAAACTTACCTATAGATATCAACAATAACGGCCGTGTCATTTTAAATCAGTATCACCAAATTCCTACTTATCCAAATGTTTATGTTGTTGGAGACTGTGCAGATTTACCACATGCGCCTAGTGCTCAATTAGCAGAATTACAAGGTGAACAAATCGCTGACGTCATGAAAAAGCAATGGAATAATGAACCATTACCTGAAAAAATGCCAGAACTTAAAGTACAAGGTTTCTTAGGCTCTCTAGGTGATAAACAAGGATTTGCATATATTATGGATAGAACTGTTACGGGACGTCTCGCTTCTATCTTAAAATCAGGTGTCCTGTGGTTATATAAATATCATAATGGCTAAAATAAACACAAGGGACAGTGAAATCATTTCAATTGGTTTCACCGTCCCTATTTTTAATATCCTATGATATCTTTCCATATTTAAAAATGTTGATCTACAAATTGAGTAATCTTCTTCGTTTGAATATAACCATCTGCTACATATTCATCGTTCATTGTGATCAAAGGATAAAATAATTCATCTTCTTGAATACGTTCAATAAATTGTTGATCGTGATCTGTTAAATTTTCTGTATCCTTTTCAATATCAATATAAGTAAATTCAAAATGATGTTGTGGAAATTTTCTTTTTAATAATGGTTGTATCCATTCAAATGTATCTTTTGATGTCGGTGCATTCACACAACTCGCACATACCACATCTGCCCCATAAACAACAACACTTACTTTAGTCATTGAAATCCCTCGTTTTGATTTATAGATTTTTCTTTCTTAATCTATTATAATGTACTAATAATGATAATGAAATAATTTACTTGAAAGGAGACATATCTCATGCCTACTGAGAATGCGACAATGTTTGATCAAGTAGCTGAAGTAATAGAACGTTTACGTCCATTTTTATTACGTGATGGTGGCGACTGTACGTTAGTTGATGTTGAAGACGGCATCGTTAAATTACAATTACATGGTGCTTGTGGTACTTGCCCGAGCTCAACAATAACATTAAAAGCTGGTATTGAACGTGCGTTACACGAAGAAGTACCTGGCGTTATCGAAGTTGAACAAGTATTCTAATGTTTTTCGTTAGTGAAATATAAAGATATAATATAAAATGATTGATTTCGTTTTATCCCATCAACGGATGATTAATCCATTGATGGGTATTTTTGTATTATTTTGCATTGTTTATTCTTCATATCGACATTGAAATAATTCAATCAAAGCATTTAAATTATTATCTTGATATTTATCTTTATGCTTTATGAGATAAAAATTTCGAAAGACGTCTAACTTAACAGCACCTAAAACATTATGATGTTCTTCGTCTAATACAGATTTAGAAATCACAGTAAATCCCTTTCCAGCTTTTACCATATCAACGATAACTTGATTACTATTAATTTCCACTAAATATGGATGTAATGATAAGTTAGTTAGCCCAATTTCTTGATAAATTCTTGTACCTGATCCTTGTTCTCGAACAAAGCAAATTTGTTTCTCATTAAAGCCTACTTTTTGATTGTAAATTAACACCATTTCATCTTGTGCTATGCATGCTAAATCAATGGTATTGTCTTGAATTTCTCTTTCTACAATTCCAATGTCTACAACGTTGTGTTTAACATTATTTAATACCGTATCTGAATTGGTTAAATAAGCATTTACATGTAATTCTGGATATTGGTTAGCCATTTCTATTAATTTTTGTGATAAATATTGCTCACCATATGTATAACTACTGCCTAAAGATAGTTCACCCGCTACTTCTTTTCTATCATTCTTTAAATTTTGCCAAAGTTCCTGCTCTATATTTTCACGTTGCAGTGCATATTTTAAAATCTTCTCTCCATCTGATGTTAGGCGGATAGATGGTCTAGTAAATTCAAAAATTTTAACATTATACATAGTTTCAAGTCGTTTAATGTCACGGCTAATAGATGGCTGTGAGGTGTACAGACGCTCTGCTGCCTTTGTAAAATTCGATGTCTTAACAACTTCTATTAATACTTTATATGGATCCATAGATATTCCCCTTTTAAAATTCCATTTTCATCATATCGTTTTCGTTATATATACTATATCAAAGATTTATTTAACATTATAACATTGCAATGCTAAACTTTCTCGTATGGGAGGAACGTCATATGATTCAACAGAAGCATAAAAATTTTATCATGGGTATCTTATTTACATTTGGCATTGCGATGTTAAGTCTTGCTTTATCTAAATTACCTATACTCACACATGTCGGTAGCTTATCTATTGCAATACTTATTGCAATATTATACCGCCACTTTAAAAGTTATCCAGATCAATACAAAGTTGGTATAACATTTTCATCTAAACGCCTATTGAAAATTGCTATCGTCTTTTACGGTCTCAAGTTGAATATCGATGAAATCTTAGGACATAGTGGCCCACTGTTAATAATGGATGCAGGAATAATCATCTTTAGCATTGTTATGACATATGCCTTAAGTCGTTTGTTTAAAGCTGAGACGTCAATTACTACTCTATTAGGTGTCGGTACTGGTATTTGTGGGGCAGCAGCTATAGCGGCTATTGCACCTGTAATAAAATCTAAGGATAAAGATATTGCCATTAGTGTTGGTATTATCGCATTAGTCGGCACTGTCTTTTCATTATTTTATACTTTAATCTATTCAATTGTTCATATGTCATCTATCCATTTTGGTATTTGGTCTGGTACAAGTTTACATGAAATTGCTCAAGTTGTTTTAGCCGGAAATTATGCTGGTATTGATTCATTAAAAATTGCTTTATTAGCTAAATTAGGACGGGTATTTCTACTAATACCTGTGATTATCATTTTTATACTGTGCGTTAAATATAAAAATAAGGATAGCGAACAATCACATCGTATCGATTTCCCTTATTTTTTAATTGGTTTTATTGTAATGGCATTAATTAATACATATATTCCACTTCCATCAATTCTAATAAAAGTATTAGAAATCATAACCAATATCTTCTTACTAATGGCGATGGTAGCACTTGGATTAAATGTTTCTTTTAAAGATTTAAAATCTAGAGCATTAAAACCCTTATTCATTATTATTATCGTATCTATTTGCTTATCGATCATAAGTTACTTTGTCACTCAAAACTTATTCTAAAAAACGCCTTTCAAGATATTTATGATGATATTTATCATCATTGATACTTGAAAGGCGTTTATTATTATTTGTTATCTTCTTGATGCTTATGTTTATCTTTGTGATCAACTTTAGGTTGTTTGTCATCGTTCATATGTTTGGCAATTTGTTGGTCAACATAGACCCAACCTTTCCATCCTATATGAACAGCATCGCTAATAACATATTTTTCATAGTCTTTATCTGACATATCATATATTTTACCGCCATTATCAACGACAGTAGAATGTATTTTTTTATAGACTGCTTGACGTCTATCACTATCAATACCAATATGATCGTACCATTTACCATTCGAAGGAATGCTTACATACTGCACATCTGCGCCAGCTTTATTCATTGTTTGAACGAGTAATTTTAAGTCTTGGAACTCAGGAGAGTTAACGTTAAATTCATAATCACGTTTGATTTTACGTTTATTTTCTTTGATTAATTTCCAATATGGATCTCTAATATGATATTGATTAGATTTCGTATTATCTTTACCGATTTCTTCTGCTTTATTTCTCATTTGACTCCATGATGCTTTTTCATCTGTTACAGGATCAACATGAGACAATGGTGGTTTAGTGAAAGAGAATAATGATTTAATTGCTTCAATCTTAATTAATTGATTTTCTTTAAATGCTGAGATGTAATTCCCAGATACATGATTCGGATCTTTCGCAACTTGTTTTAAATAATCTTTATTATGAACATGTGGGAATTGTAACAAACGTTTAGCAAAACGTTGTTTCAAATCTTCCGGCATATCCTTTTGATTAAACATTTGGTTAATTTGTGTTTGTGACATACGTGCATCAAAGTTTTGGTTAGTTAATCCATGATTAGTAAACCATTGTGGTGAGATAATAAAAGTTAATTTTTTACCTTTTAAATTATCATATTGAGACGCAAGTTCCACTGCATTAATCAAATCTGTTGATCCACCAGTACCTAATAGAAATACATTTTTGTCAGAATTATGTTTATTCAATGCAATTGCTGGATTGAATGGATCATCTTTACCTAATTCACTAGAACCATAAATAGGATAGTATTTATCTGACTTATAAAGTTGATTTTGAATGAGCGTGCCTTTTAATACTTGATCTGTTAATGAAATTCTATTATTAGCAAGCGTTTTATCAGATATTAATCCTGTAAACAACTGTGCTGGTAACAGGACGAATATGATAAAAATAACGCCACTAATTAGAATTGGTAAAAAAGGTTTTAATTTCATCGTAGTTCTTCTAATGCTTCCACAATTTTATTTGGTGTAGCCCACTCATCACGGTCAAAGTCCATAATTGATACTTCGATATCTAATTTATTTTGAATTTCTAATAATAAACCTACAGTTTGGAAAGAATCAATAATACCTTCTTCGAAAATTTCTACATCAGGGTTCTCTTTTACGATATCGTTTTCTGCAACCTCTGCTAATAAATCTAATACTTGATCTCTAAATTCCATAATTAATTACTCCTTTATTAAATAAATTTACCTGAGAAAATTAAAAAGCCAAACGCAACAAAATGGAAAGTAATCACAACACTTAATGCTGTAGTCCATTTATTTTGCCAACGTGGAGGATGTTGTTTTCTCCATTTTTCATAATAACCATAACCTATAAATAGTGCTGCATGGTATAAACCATATACAATATAGTAAACTTCTAAACCGTGCCAAATCCCCATAATAAAGAAATTAAGGAAGAATGCAATATTGGACATTGCTAATTGACTCTTAAACATCTTTTTACGAGACATATAAAATAAAGATCTCATATAAATACAGTCTCTAAACCAGAATGATAATGTCATGTGCCATCTATTCCAGAAGTCTTTAATATTTTTGGATTGGAATGGTTTATTAAAGTTAGGTGGTGTTTTAATTCCATATAAATAACTAAGCGCTATAGCAAATAAACTATAACCTGCAAAGTCAAAGAATAGATAAAAGCTATATGCATACATATATAACCACATATGTGTGAATCCATGTAAATTCATTTGTAATGGATTAATTGCATATACTTGAATGAAATAGGCAATAATATATTTATATAAAAAGCCTATCATAATCATGTGGATTGCTTTTAATACTAATTCTCTATATTCCCCACCAGTTGGAACCTTTTTATCATCTTTAACAAATCGTTTATATCTGTCAATTGGTCCAGAAGAAATAGTTGGGAAGAATGAAATAAACTGGATTAATTTACCCACTTTAATCTCTTTAATAGACCCATCACGAATTTCCATAATTAATTGAACACTTTTAAATGTAACATAAGATATTCCAAGGAATCCTACAAACTCAATTAATTTACTTTCATGGAAATGAATTTGGTGGCCACCTAGCCATGTACTTTGTAATACTTTAACTAATGCTAAAGGTAATATAGACAGAATCATGATAGTTACAAATTTTGCAAATGTGTTATTTTTCTGTCTAGATTTATAATAAAACATGATTAGGCCAACTTGCCAAATAATATATATGATAAAACTTATTAACTGTACGCTTAGGTACTTTTGTCCAAACAAATTATGCTTATCTGAAGAAAAGATAAGTACAATCATAATTGCTGTACTAATACCGTTATATATATAGCTTCGCTTA
The DNA here is from genome assembly GCF_979255425.1 of Staphylococcus sp. AC872. Classification (NCBI taxonomy): domain Bacteria; kingdom Bacillati; phylum Bacillota; class Bacilli; order Caryophanales; family Staphylococcaceae; genus Staphylococcus; species Staphylococcus sp. AC872. The sequence continues at coordinate 258,109 of NZ_CEEDKW010000004.1, read as the reverse complement.
CCTAAAAAGCCAAGAATAATAACAGGAATAAGTACGATAAATGATATTAGGAAGAATGTAAATGTGCCATAAGGTATCATCCGTTAACTACCTCAGCAATCTTCTTACGGTCAAGTTTACCATTAGATGTCAGTGGTAACTGCTCCATCCAAACAAACTTTCTCGGAATCATGTACTCTGGTAAGCGCGATTTCAATTCGTCTTTAATAGCTTTAGTCATTTGTCTCTCATCTTCAACTTCTTCTGTTGATACGACAGCACCAATTAAATGAATAACTTTATCATTTTTATAAACTGGCACTACAATCGCTTCTCGGATTAAGTCAGAATCACGTAATTGTGACTCTATTTCTTCTAATTCCATGCGATAACCGTTTAATTTGATTTGGAAGTCGATACGACCTTGTATGAACCATAAACCATTTTCTTCTTTTGCTTTATCACCTGTATGGTAAGTTCTTACTCTGTCCTCAAAATTAAACACAGCCACTGTTTTTTCTTCGTTTTTTAAATAACCAACACTGACGCTTTGACCTTGAATAACTAATTCGCCATCTTCAGTTGTCGTCAATTTAGTACCTGGTCTAGCCACACCTACTGGAAGTGGATTATATTGTTCTAGTACCTCTGGTGTAATTTGAATACTAGTCACTGCAACTGTAGCTTCTGTAGGCCCATACGTATTATAAATCGTTCCATTAGGGAAACGGTCTACTAATGCTTTAGCAGTTCTATGTCCTAAAATTTCTCCACAGAAGAAGAAATGATTCAAACTACCATATTGTTCCTCATTTAAAGTCGGTAATAATAAACACATTTCAATAAATGATGGTGTAGAAACCCAAATGTTAATCGGTGTCGCTTGTAACATATCATTTAATAATTTAGGTTTATTAATCATATCTTTATCAACTAGGTTTAATGTACCACCTGAAACTAAACATGGATAAATAGCCATTACTGATAAATCAAATGAAAATGGTGCTTGGTTTAACCACTCCTGGCCATTGCCAGATTTATTCAATGAATCCATCCATTCTGCAAATTCAACTAAACTTGCATATTCAATTTGTACACCTTTAGGTTCGCCTGTAGAACCTGATGTAAAGATTGTATATACAACGTCATTCGCCTTCATTTGGCTATCAAAAATTACAGGATCTTGTGAATTCTCAACGTTTTCAATTGTGATAACTTGAGCGTTATGTTGATCTAATGTGTAATCAGTCGTATTAAAGATATATTCAGGTTGTACTTTATCGATAATCATCTTCACACGTTCTTCTGGCACTGACGTATCGATAGGTACATATCCACATCCTGCTTTAATTGCACCAATCATACCTACAATCATGAATGGTGACATATGTCCAAATAGAATCATAGGTTGTCGACTGCCTTGTAGTTGATGTGCAAGTTTACTAGAAAATTCATCTAGTTGTTTATAAGTGATTTCATCAGTCGTATGTCTTACTGCAATTGCTTCTGGTTGTTGTTTACTTAATTGACTGAGAATATTAATAATATCTGTCATAGTTTTCTCCCTCATTAAAATTCATTATAAATGAAGTTATTCTGTGTATCTCCGCTTCCATAAATTAAATATAGTGCGATAAATATTGCTAAATATAACAATGTTAAAAGGTACGGCTTCATTGCTAGGTAATACTTATTCGTAGGTTCCTTACCTTTAGATTTCATTTGGCACCTCTCCTAAAATTTAAATATCTTTATTTCAAGCTATTAAGTATCCATAGTCTCTTTAAATAGCTCTGATATATAATTAATTATTTATATTTTATTTTTATAATTCATTATACTCATTCTTCGGCTGAAATTCAAAACAATTTTTAAACATTGAACGCTTATCTGTTTATACCAATGTCTTGATATACCTCTTATGCATGAGTAATTATTTACTGAATATTATTATTCTAAATCTTAAGCGTGAATTAAACAATTACAGACCATATAACAAAATTGTTAGATTAACAAAAATTCAATCAAAAAAGCTTATTTACTTTACGTAATTAGTAAACAAGCTTTGTTCTAAGTTATTTAACTTGATACAGGCGTTATGGCTGGTTCGTTATTAAGAACCGCTTTAATATTATCTACACACAATTGTACCATGCGGTCTCGCGTATATTCTGACGCACTTCCAATATGTGGGACAATCACTACATTAGGCATTTTAAGTAGTGGGTGTTGCTCTTCAATTGGCTCTTGCTCTAACACATCTAATCCACATGCCAAGATTTGCCCAGTATTCAATGCATGTACTAAATCATTTTCATTCACAATTGCACCTCTACCGATATTGATAAAAATGGCATCTGCTTTCATTTTTGCAAAAGCTTCGGCATTGAATTTATATTTAGTTTCGTCCGTCAATGGCGCAGTACAAACAACAAAATCACTTTTCTATAATAGTTCTTCAAAGAATACAAATGTTGCATTATAATCACGCTCTGCATCTTCATGTCTCGAACGATTATGATAAAGGACGTTAGTATCGAATCCTTTTAAACGTTTGGCAAATGCTTTTCCAATGTCTCCCATTCCGAATATACCAACTGTTGAACCATATACATCTTTACCTGATAATAAATATGGTCCCCAACTTTTCCATTGACCTTCTTGAACATATTTCTCAGCTTCAACGATACGACGTGCAGTTGCCAACATTAATGTGAAACCTAGTTCTGCAGTTGTCTCAGTAAGTACTTCCGGCGTATTAGTAACTGTGATACCTTTTTGATTAGCTAAATTAACGTCAATATTATCATATCCTACCGCCATATTTGCAATTATTTTTAAATGTGGCGCATTCGCTAGACACGTTTCATCTATTGTTTCACTTAATGTTATAAAGCATGCTACAGCATCTTGTAATTCTGCTAAAAATTGATCTCTCGGCATAGGTATTAATGATTCATTCCAGACAACTACCTCTGCAATGTCTTCTAATTGTGTTATGAATTTTTGAGGAATTTGACGAGATACGACAATTTTATTCAATATAAAATCTCCTCTATATAAATTTATTTTTCTAATGCACTAATAGTTTCATTTAAATCTTTAAATGAATATGTTGGTGGCACATCTTTTGTTTGAATTTCATCAAATGTTGTTACACCTGTTTGTACATGTATCGTATCAATACCAACATTGATACCTGACATAATATCCGTGTCATATAAATCACCAACCATGGCTACATCCTGTTTATCAAGTTGTAATATATCTAATGATTTTTCCATGATAATTGTTTCCGGTTTACCGATGAATTGTGGTTGAACACCAGTAGAAACTGTTACAACACTTGTTATCGCACCATTACCAGGTAAAAAGCCACGTTCTTTTGGTATTGAAACATCTGGATTAGTTGAAATAAATGTTGCACCTTTTCTTACTGCAAGTGTTGCAATCGCAAGCTTTTCATATGTTACATTTTCATCTAAACCAATGACAACATAATCTACATTTTCATCTTCTTTAACTACAAGACCAGCTTCAGTTAGAGCAGTATGTAAACCTTCTCCACCTAACATGTATACAGAAGCACCTGGTGATTTTTCTGAGATATAATCTGCAGTTGCTAATGCAGACGTAACCACCTCATTTGCAGTTGCATTAATGTTCATTTCATGTAATTTTGCTGCGACCTGTTCAGGTGTTTTTGTTGAGTTATTTGTTACATATAAATGAGGGATTTGATTTTGATTTAAATAATCAATAAATTGACTTGCACCATCAATTTCATCAGTACCTTTATACATCGTTCCATCTAAATCAATTAAATATGCCTTGTAATGCTTCACGCTTAATTCTCTCCTTTACCAAATGCAGTAATTGGAACATTTTCATTATTTAAAAATTGCACGACCTCATCGATAAATTGTTTATAAAATGGTAATGCATGATCAAATAATGGTTCAATTTCCTTAGTATCTAGTTGAATGTAGTTGTGTGCAAATTGCTTTCTAACATCAACAGTTTGATTAATATGCTCTTGTGTCTCTTTTGAAATGACGTTTTCTAATTCTAAAATATCGATGACATCTTTATAATTACCTGGATCTCTTAAAATAAATCCATCAATAATCATATTGCCAATATCGACTGAAGATTCGATTAACATCTGTGCAATTCTTTCAAATGCATATTGATTTTTTTTATTTGTTTCATAATCATTCGTTAATTGTTGTAAGTAATTCAGTTTTTCTGAAAGTTTATCTTTGTCTACAAAATACATTCCTTAGTCACCTCTTATTATCTTAATCATATCACAACTTTGCAGTACACTTCATTTGTCGTTATACTAACTTTAGTAAATTTCGTATTAAAGGGGTCTTAAAAAATGATTGATATGTACTTATATGATGATGAAGAACAAAGCCAAGTTCAATTTGTGGGCTTTGTTGGAGAACATAGTCGATACGATTTGATGTTAGTACAAACAGATCGTCATTATGGAAAAACACTTGTCTTAAATATGCAGACTAATAAATTTGGTATCATAGGATCAGATGATATTGAAGAAGAAGGTTATATCGCTCATATTCTTGGCGTATCATCTGAAGAAGGCGATGAAATCATAGAATATCTTAATGAAGTTATTCAATAAAAATAAAGTAAATCTCCCTCTGCTTACGTTAGAGTATTTAGAGGGAGATCATTAATTTGATTATAGTTATATTATTATTTTTCAGTATCTTGGATTGTTGGTTGTATTTTGACATCATGTAATTTGTCTTCTTGATCTATAATTGCCGGGTCATCTATTCGTTGTTTTACTTCGATATTAGATAAATGCTTAACCACAAAATAAGGACACCCAAAATTACAATATTCCAATAAGTAGTCCTGAATACTTGAGAAGCGTTTACTGATTTCAGCTTTTTTATTTGTATCTTTATAGAAACCTTTTAAACGTAATTGATCGTATCCAAAGTCTCCAACGACATAATCATATTTATCTAATATATCTGAATATCTATTGGCAAATATCTCTTCATCGAAACACGCTCTATAATCTTCTATTAATTCAAAATATTGTTGTTCTACTTTTATCATTTTTTCACCTAATCCACTTCTCGAATGATTATGTCTCTATTTTAACAATTTTGACCTATAATATTCAATTTTACTCACTTTCATATACTGCATAGATAGTATTAAAAAACAAGAACCACTTCATTTATTCTCATAAAAAAGTGGTTCTATCAAAACATTCAACTTCATTTAATGAATGTCATTACTATGATTAGCTATTTAATTGTTCTTCACCTTGACGTTGTTTTTCTTTTGCAGCTTCATTAACTTGTTCGTCTGCATGATAAGAACTACGTACTAATGGTCCTGCTTGACAATGTTTAAATCCTTTTTCCATAGCTACTTTTCTCATTTTACCAAATTCTAATGGTGTATAATATTTTTCAACTTTTAAATGTTTACGTGAAGGTTGTAAATATTGACCTATAGTTAAAATATCTACATCATTGGCACGTAAATCATCCATTGTTTCATAAATTTCTTCCATTGTTTCCCCTAAGCCAACCATTAAACTTGATTTTGTAGGAATATCTGGTTGTAATTCTTTAGAACGACGTAAGAATTCTAATGTACGATCATATGTTGCACGAGCACGAACTCTAGGTGTCAAACGACGAACTGTTTCGATATTGTGATTTAAGATATCTGGTTTAGAAGCCATTAACGTTTCTAACGCGTCGTAGTCACCGCCCATGTCTGACGGTAAAATCTCAATTGTAGTGAATGGGTTTCTTGCTCTAACTTTTCTTACTGTTTCAGCATACACATTTGAACCTGCATCACGTAAATCATCACGCGCTACCGCAGTAATAACAACATGTTTTAAGTTCATTAATTCTACTGATTCTGCAACACGTTCTGGTTCATTTAAGTCTAATTCGTTAGGCAAACCAGTTTTAACAGCACAGAAACGACAAGCACGTGTACATACAGCTCCTAAAATCATAAATGTAGCAGTACGTCTTTCTCCCCAACACTCATGTATATTTGGACACTTTGCTTCTTCGCAAACAGTGTGTAAATTCTTTTCACGCATCATTTTCTTAAGGCCAGTATAGTTTTCGTTCGTGTTCAGCTTTATTTTCAACCAATCTGGTTTTCGTAGTATTTCCTCATTTTTTGTAGCCATAACAACGCATACCCTCCTGTTTAATCTCTCTCTATTTTATTATAACGAAATTAACCATAAATTAAAATCTAATCTATTGTTATTTTAAAATTCTAGTAACTTTTGTTTAAATATATCCCGTAAAAATTCGGGCATGATATATTCTGTTGGAAGTCCTTTTAACGATGGGAAATATCTACCAAATGTATACATATCTACTGTTCCTAGAATATAATATTCATCATTTTGTATTTCTTTTCCATCAACAAAATAACGTCCTTCTGATTCTATAAAGCCTAATCGATATAAAATATATCCACCAAAAATGTCTCCTCGGAAACCAAGACCTTGTGCATGCTCATGCAGATATTCTTGCTTTTGACTTTTAACAATAACTTTTTTAAGTTCTTCTCCAGTCAATTTTACTCTTACAACATTGATAGGATGAGGTAACATACGATGAATATCGAATTCCGTGATTTCATCCGCATCAATGCCTTTGACAATTAACCCTGCATTTATAATTGTACAATCCGCATTTGTGAATTCATAGACACTTTCTGCTAATAAATACGACGTTTTTGTGATCACATCTGTTTTATTATCTAACTTAAGCGGGTGATTCACAACTGGCGTACTCATCATCGACTTACCTTCCTCATCAAAATTGGTATTTACTTCTGGTAAGGTTTCTAATGGATGCAAACACGCAGTCTTACTTGTGACCTTATTATCTTCAATTGTTAAGTTCACTTCTCCCAAATAGTGTCCATATTTACCAGCTGCTGCCATTAATACACCATTATTCATTTGACCGTGATCAAAATGATGATGTGTATGACTACCAAGAATTAAATCAATTTCAGGAATTTCTTGGCATAATTTCTCATCAAAAAACACGCCTACATGACTCATTACAATTAACACATCATAATGTCCGTCGTTAGCCTTTATTTCATCTTTGATGGATTCAAGTGGATCTGTAACAACCCAATCCAAAGCTCTATAAAATGGTGTGAATGGTGCTGTTGCAGCTACAAATAATATGCGGACACCATCTATTTCTTTTATATATGATGATGCTATACGGTTAGGCAGATGTCCCTCTTCATCAAATACATTGGCACAAATCACTTCAAATTGTGCATTTGTATATAAATTTTGTAATGCCTCATGCGAAATTGTCATACCTTCATTATTACCTATTGTTGCAATATCACATTTAGCTTCATTTAATAATTCTATATTTTTCTTTCCTAGGGTTGCTTGCGTAATCGGTGCTGATAAATCAACATGATCACCTATATCCAAATATAGTGAGGGATGTTGAAGTTTTGAGCGATGTTCTGTCATATATGATTGAATACGTGTATATTCGTTTAAATGACTATGAATATCATTAGTATGGTATATTGTTAACTTCAAAATGCTTCCCCCTTTTTAAGTTGTTTTGTTAAGCCATTATATAATGTAACATGTATCGTAAAAATAAATAGATATATGTACTTTTAACATTTTAAATAATAGATTTAATAATTAAATATGCACCTATTAGCAACATTACAGTACGTAACAACATTACAACTGTATCAGACTTAATAGAATGATTGACCTTAACACCAATTTTAGCGCCTATATAACTTGAAATAATAAGTACAATTGAATAATCCCAAGCCACATGACCTTGAATGATATGACCAATGGAACTCATCACACTTGAAAAGAAAATCATCATCATACTCGTTCCAACTGCCACATGAGGTGGAAATCTAAAAACAATTAGCATTAACGGTGTCATTAATGCTCCACCACCAATACCAAAAAGTCCTGTAAGAATACCAATCAATAAGGTAGCAACAAAAGCAACTAATGGTGGAACGCTATAATGATAAGTTTTTCCTTCTGCATCTATATATGTTTTCTCATATTTTGGTTTGTTAAATATTTTAAATGGTTTAATTTTATGTCTTACCATTAACAATATGGCTACAAATATCATAAATATCCCAAAGTAGAGATTAAATGACTTTAATGTTAAATACTGACTTAAAAAAGAACCAATTAATGACCCGGGTAATAATCCAAATAAGAAAATAGAACCGTTTTTAATGTCAACTTGTTTCGTTTTTAAATAGCCTAATGAGGACGACAACCCAGTCACAATGAGAATGACAGAGGATGTCCCTATTGCGATTTGAGTAGTAATACCATGTAAAATACTATGATCTACTCCGAGATAGACTAATGTAGGTACAATAATGATGCCACCGCCAATACCTACTATTGAACCTATAATCGCTGACAATCCACCAATGATAATTAATAATAAAATTGTTAATAACATTTACTTTCGCCTCTTAGAATAATTTTAGTTGTTGTGGTGCGAGTCCTTCATAGTCAATACCGAGAATATTTTGATATGTTTTAGCATTTTGAGCTGCATGACCACCAGAGTTATTATTAAAAACAACGTATACTTTTTTAGCTTTTTGTTCTAAAATTTTAACCTTCTGTGCTAAATCCAGTAATTCTGTTTTATTATAATTGTATAGATATCTTACATCTCGCCATTCTTGATCGGTCATATCTTTTTTTGTCCAACCATGTACATTTCTTCCATGATATCTAACAAAAGCAATATCACTAGTTATTCTATTAACAAGTGGAATACTTGCATCTTTGACTTGGGGTTCATCTACAACCGCATGTATAATTTGATGTTCAGTTAAAAAGGACAACGTTTCCTCTTTAAATTGATCGTTAAACCAAGACTGGTGTCTGAATTCAACACACATTGGATAGTCTTGCAATTGTTGTTTAACATATAAAATATACTTAATATTTTGACTTGAACAATCAAACCATGGTGGAAATTGTACTAAAACCATTGCTAGTTTTTGACTTTCTTGTAATGGCGCCAACATTTCTTTAAATGCATCAAAGAGTTCTTGGCGTGTTTCTGAAAAATCTCTAAAATCTGCATGTAGCGTCAAAGCTTGATGTATTTTAACTACAAATTGAAACCTCTCTGGCGTTTCATTAATCCATTTCTTGATATTACGTTCTGGTTGAATCGCGTAGTATGATGCATCAAGTTCTACAATAGGAAAATGACTTGAATATGTTTTTAATTTATCTGATTTTCTAGCTAGATCTTCATATAATGTATCATGATCTCCCCAACCAGTTAGACCTATATTTATCATTTATATCACCAAATTAATGATACCACAGAATAAAACAACGATTCACTTTATCTATTTCAAATTTACAGATTCTTAGTAATCCATTATCAACTAACAGATTATGAATCTAATAATTAAAAAGCTCTCCCTTAATTATTTTAAGAGAGAGTTTGATTTAAGATTTATAAATTTGACATATCATTGATACGACTGACCATACGTTCTATTAAATCTGCAGCTTTTTGTTTTTCAGCTAATCTTGGTGATTGACCACTCCATATATGGGTTAGTTCACTTTCACCTTGTTGTACAGCAGCCTTTCTAATTTGAGCAGTTAACTGATTTTGTATCGGGTAATCTGGTATATCCCCTTGATATTCGTTCATTTCTTTAACGAATTGGTTATTAATACCACGAGCATTTTTGCCACTAAATACATTAGTGACCACTGTATCAGTCTCTTTACTTTTTAATATAGTGTCTTTAAGTAACTCGTTTGCTCCACTTTCATGAGAAGTTAAGAATGCAGTTCCCATTTGCACTCCTTGTGCTCCTAACATTAGACTGGCAAGTAAACCTCTTTCCTCCATAATACCACCAGCTGCGACAACAGGTATAGATACATGGTCGACAATTTGAGGTACTAAAGACATTGTGCCAACCATTGGTTCAGTACTATGACCAATTTGTAAGAACGCTCCTCTATGCCCTCCCGCTTCACTTCCTTGTGCTACGACGATATCTATTCCTGCCTTTTCATTTTCTATAGCTTCTTCTACTGTTGTAGCTGTACCAATCAATATCACTTGATGTTCTTTTAACTTTTTAATAGTTAGCGCATCAGGGATACCGAATGTAAAACTACAGATTGGTACTTTATACTTAATAATCATGTTTACAGCTTCATTAAACTTTTGAGTTTCGTCAATGTTAACCACTGGTTCCTCTAAATGAAAAGCTCTTCTATACGGTTTTAGCCATTCATTCATTTGATCGACCTGTAGTGGATTTACAGTGGCATTTTGATTAGGTACAAATAAATTGACACCAAACGGTTGAGAGGACTTTTCTTTTACTGCTTTAATTTCACTTTCCAACTTATCAATACTAAAATATCCAGCTCCTATAGTACCAAGTCCACCTTTTTCACTGACAGTAGCAACTAAAGATGCAGTAGTACTACCAGCCATACCTGCTTGTATAATGGGATATTGAATGCCTAATAAACGTGTTAACTTATTGTCATTCCACATTTTACTCACCTTTTCTAATTATTACGCTTTGTTTTATTGAGATAGGTTTGCTTTTCTAATTTTTCCTCTTCTTCTTTATCTAATTCGTCTTCGATTTCCATTCCTAGCAACTCTTCTATTAAATCTTCATGTGAAACAATTGCGTCTGTCCCTCCAAATTCGTCTAGTACGATTGCTAAATGTTTTCTAGAAACCGTCATTTTTCTAAGTACCCATTCAGCCCTATTATGTTCATTTACAAATAAGGGGTCTGATGAGAAATTAGTTATTGATTCGTATTTTTTCTTACTCCATGCTAATAGATATTTAGAATGGAATACACCTACGACATGATCTATATCCTCATCATAAATTGGATAACGTGTATATGGTTCATTCATTACTGTGTCATATGCTTCATCAAATGAAATATCTTTTGGAAATGCTACAACATTGACACGAGGCGTTGTATCTACATCCTTTATTTTAAGATTTTCAAAATCTAATACGCCTTTTAATCGATTCTGTTCTGTTTCATTAAATGCACCCTCACGTCCTGCAACAATCAACATTGTACGTATTTCTTCTTTAGAGTACTGATTATCATCAGATTTGTCATTTGAAAATGATTTACTAATTTTACTTGTAATAGTATTCAACATTTTTGTAATTGGTTTAAGAATGATAACAAATGTCCGAATGATTGGATATACAATACGTGAAGTTTTATCAGGATTCGCTGCTGCAATTGCTTTGGGTATCACTTCAGATACTAATACAATGATTATGATCATGATAATAATTGCAACTAATACATTAAATTGCATTTTAATAGCAAAGAGTGTTACAAGCACTGGTAATATGATATTACTTATATTTTTTATGATTAATATTGTAGTTATAAACTCACTTGGTTTATCTAATAATTGAGAAAGTTTTTGTGATCTTTGATTACCATTTTTCGCTTCAGTCTGAAATTTACTTTTGTTTGCTGCCGTTAATGCTGTTTCACTAAGTGAAAAAAAGAATGATACTAATAATAAGAATATGATAGCTATTATCATGAAGCATACCCCTTAGTCATACAAATTTTCTTTAATAATAATTAAAACATTCCCTTGAATATACTTTTATAAACTATTCAGTTCCTAGCGTTATCTTATAAATCATTTTTAATTAAAACTACCCAAATAAAAACTAGCCAATGGATTATTAAATCCATTGGCTAGCAATGACTGAGATTGATATCTCAAATTATATTAAACAATGTTCATCTATAAGTTATGTTTAACCAATAGATCCTTCCATTTCAAATTTGATTAATCTATTCATTTCTACTGCATATTCCATTGGTAATTCTTTTGTAAATGGTTCAATGAAGCCCATAACAATCATTTCAGTCGCTTCTTCTTCAGAGATACCACGACTCATTAAATAGAATAATTGTTCTTCTGATACTTTAGAAACTTTTGCTTCGTGTTCCAATGAAATATTATCGTTAAATACTTCATTATATGGAATAGTATCTGAAGTTGATTCATTATCTAAAATTAATGTGTCACATTCGATATTTGAACGTGCACCTTTTGCTTTACGTCCAAAATGAACAATACCACGATAGATAACTTTACCACCATTTTTAGAAATAGATTTAGAGACAATAGTCGAAGACGTATTCGGCGCTTTATGAATCATTTTAGCACCTGCGTCTTGAACTTGTCCTTTACCTGCAAATGCAATTGATAATGTGCTACCTTTTGCACCTTCGCCTAATAATACACAGTTAGGGTATTTCATCGTTAGCTTAGAACCTAAGTTACCGTCAACCCATTCCATATTACCATTCTCATGAACAAATGTACGTTTAGTAACTAAGTTATAAACATTATTTGCCCAGTTTTGAATTGTAGTGTAACGCACATGTGCATCTTTATGAACAATAATTTCAACTACTGCTGAGTGTAGTGAGCTTGTTGTATAAACTGGTGCAGTACAACCTTCTACATAGTTTACAGAAGCGCCTTCATCAGCAATGATTAATGTACGTTCAAATTGTCCCATATTTTCAGAGTTAATACGGAAATATGCTTGTAATGGTGTATCTAATTTAACGTTTTTAGGTACATAAATGAATGATCCACCTGACCAAACAGCTGAGTTTAATGCCGCAAATTTGTTGTCAGCAGCTGGAATAACTGTAGCGAAATATTCACGGAATAAATCTTCATTCTCACGTAATGCACTATCTGTGTCTTTGAAGATGATACCTTTTTCTTCTAATTCTTTTTCCATGTTGTGATAAACAACTTCGGATTCATATTGAGCAGATACACCTGCTAAATATTTTTGTTCAGCTTCAGGAATACCTAATTTATCAAATGTACGTTTGATTTCTTCAGGTACTTCATCCCATGAACGTTCAGTATGTTCTGATGGTTTTACATAGTAAGTAATGTCATCAAAGTCTAATTCTGATAAGTCGCCACCCCATTGAGGCATTGGCATTTTATAGAATAGTTTTAAAGCTTTCAAACGGAAATCAAGCATCCATTCAGGTTCATCTTTCATTTTTGAAATTTCTCTAACTATATTTTCAGTTAGACCTCGTTCTGATCTGAAAATGGAAACATCTTCGTCGTGGAAACCATATTTGTAATCCCCAACATCAGGTGCTTTTTTAGCCATTTCAATCACTCCTTATATATATTTAAACGTCATGCGTGAGATTTTTAATTACAAGTTTTAAATTGTTATCATATTATAACAACGATTAAGGAAAGTAAAAAGCCAACATGAATGATAAAATTCATTATCTAGTTCATGTTTACCCGTTATGTCAGATAGAAACATCTCCAGTCTTATTCTTCGGTAGTCCCTTCTGATTTACCTTCTTTTTCAACTGTTCCTTTTTCGAGCGCTTTCCAAGCTAAAGTGGCACATTTAATACGTGCAGGGAACTGAGAAACACCTTGTAATGCTTCAATGTCTCCCATTTCTTCAGTTATTTCGTAGTCTTCACCTAACATCATTTTTGTGAATTCTTGACTCATTTGCATCGCTTCAGCTAATGTGTGACCTTTTACTGCTTCGGTCATCATTGAGGCACTGGACATAGAGATTGAACAGCCTTCACCTTCGAATTTGGCATCATTAATAACGCCATCTTCTATGTCAAAGGTTAGTCGAATACGGTCACCACATGTTGGATTATTCATATCAACTGTCATCGAACCATTGTCTAATACGCCCTTGTTTCTAGGATTTTTATAATGATCCATAATTACAGATCGATAAAGTTGATCTAAATTATTAAAATTCATAAGAGAAAAACTCCTTCGTTTGTTTCAATGCATATACAAATTGGTCGATGTCTTGCTTATTATTGTATACATAAAAGCTTGCTCTAGCAGTTGAAGATACGCCTAACCATTTCATTAATGGTTGTGCACAATGATGTCCTGCTCTGACCGCAACACATTCTGTATCAACAGCAGTTGCAACATCATGCGGATGAATATCAGCTAAATTAAAGGTAATCACACCTGCACGTCTATCTTTAGGCGGACCGTAAATGTCTAAACCTTCAATTTCTGATAGTTGTTCATATGCATACTCTGTTAATTCTTTTTCATGTTGATGAATAGCATCGAATCCTAATTTTTCAATATAACGGATTGCTTCAGCTAAACCGATTGCTTGTGCAATTAAAGGTGTGCCTGCTTCGAATTTAGTTGGTAAATCTGCCCAAGTAGCATCATATTTACTTACAAAGTCAATCATATCGCCACCAAATTCAACAGGCTCCATGTCTTTAAGTAGTTCACGCTTACCGTACAACACACCGATACCTGTAGGACCTAACATTTTATGTCCACTAAAACTGTAAAAGTCTGCATCAATATCTTGCATATCTAATGCCATATGTGGTGCTGCTTGTGCACCATCAACACTAATAATAGCACCATGTTGATGCGCAATTTCTGCTATTGTTTTCACATCATTAATTGTCCCTAAAACATTAGAAACATGTGCGATAGCAACAATCTTAGTATTATCATTAATTGTCGCTTTAATGTCATCAATATTTAGTTCGCCTTGGTCTGTCATTGGAATGAATTTTAATGATGCTTTTTTACGTTTGGCAAGTTGTTGCCATGGCACAATATTAGCGTGATGCTCCATTTCAGTAACTACAATTTCATCGCCTTCTTCAACATTAGCATCACCATAGCTATGTGCAACAATGTTAATGGACGCTGTTGTTCCTCTTGTAAAGATGATTTCTTCAAAATATTTTGCATTGATGAAACGTCTTACCGTTTCACGAGCACTCTCATATCCATCTGTAGCTAAAGAACCTAATGTGTGAACTCCTCTGTGTACATTAGAGTTATAACGCTTATAATAATCATCTAATACATTTAATACTTGAACTGGTGTTTGGCTTGTCGCAGTTGAATCAAGATAAGCTAAACGTTTGCCATTAACTTGTTGCTCTAAAATCGGAAAATCTTTAATAACTTCATTAACGTCAAATGATTGTTCGGCCACTTTATTCACGACCTTTCTTTAATTAAAAATCTCTTATTTGTAGTTTATTTAGATACTTTAAGCTCAATAACTTCTCTTAATTGACGTTTTACGTCTTCAATTGGCAATTCTCTAACAACTGGGTCTAAGAATCCATGAATAACTAGGCGTTCAGCTTCTCTTCTAGAAATACCACGGCTCATTAAGTAGTATAGTTGTTCTGGATCTACACGACCTACAGACGCTGCGTGTCCCGCTTCTACATCATCTTCATCGATTAATAAGATAGGGTTAGCATCTCCTCGTGCATTTTCAGAAAGCATTAACACACGTGATTCTTGGTTTGCGATTGATTTAGTACCACCATGTTTGATGTAACCAATACCGTTAAATACAGAAGATGCATTTTCTTTCATTACACCATGTTTTAAGATATAGCCATCTGTCTCTTTACCATATTGAACAATTTTAGAAGTTAAATTAATTTTTTGGTCACCAGTACCGACTACAACAGATTTAAGTTCACTTGTTGAACGGTCACCCATTAAGTTTGTAGTATTATCAATAATTTGACTTCCTTCATTCATTAATCCTAAAGCCCAATTAATTGATGCATCCGCTTCTGTAGTACCTCTTCTAATGATATGTCCAGTAAATCCTTTATCTAAATAGTCTACTGAACCATACGTAATATTAGAATTTGCACCTGCGATAACTTCAGAAACAATATTAATTTGATTTCCTTCACCGGTTGCATTAGATAAATAGTTTTCGACATAAGTTACTTCTGCACTTTGCTCAGTAACGATGATGACGTGATTATAAAAACTTGTATTTTCATCATCATGTAACACAACATATTGTACTGGATGCTCAACTACTACATTTTTAGGTACGTAAACGAATACGCCACCATTCATTAAAGCAGTGTGTAAAGCAGTTAAACGGTGTTCATCAACATTTACAGCATCTGTCATATAATATTTTTGAACTAAATCACTATGATTAACAAGCGCTTCTGATAAACCTTCAATAATGACACCATCATTTTTAGCTTGCTCAGAAACTTGTGTGTAAGCTAAGTCATTATTATGTTGAATAACTAAGTTTTCAGTATTTTCAACATCGATAATTTTCTTAACAGATTCAGGTAGTTCTTCTAAACTTTGATATACACTGCCTTCAGTGTGATGTTGTTTAAAACTATCAAAGTCCCATTTTCTTAATTTTGTTTTATCAGGTTTTGGCATTTCTAAAGTTTCTGTTAATTTCAACGCTTTATTACGTAATTCTGTCATCCAAGAAGGTTCATTGTGCGCTTTTGAATAATCAACAAGTTGTTCTTCAGAAATGTTCAAAGTTTCAGTTGTCATAACTCTTATCCTCCCACTTGATGAAATAGTATTAATAAGTCAATGTTCAGTTTCATCATTTATACGAACATCTCAACGAGCTTACAATCGATGAATCAATATCGATTATTCAGCTGCACCAAATTCTTCTTTAACCCATTCGTAACCTTCTTCTTCAAGACGTTTCGCTAACTCTGGTCCTCCAGATTTAACTACTTTACCACCATACATAACATGTACTTTGTCAGGTGTAATATAGTTTAATAAACGTTGATAGTGAGTAATCATTAATGCACCGAAATCTTCTCCACGCATTTGATTAATACCTTTAGATACTACTTTTAACGCATCAATATCTAAACCTGAGTCAATTTCATCTAAAATTGCAAACTTAGGTTCTAACATCATTAATTGTAGGATTTCGTTACGTTTTTTCTCTCCGCCTGAGAAACCTTCATTTAGATAACGTTGTGCCATATCTTGGTCAATATCTAAGAAATCCATTTCTTTATCTAATTTTTTAATAAATTGCATTAAGTTGATTTCTTGTCCTTCTTCACGTTTAGCATTGATTGCTGAACGCATGAAATCAGCGTTAGTAACACCTGTTATCTCTGAAGGATATTGCATTGCTAAGAATAATCCTGCTTTAGCTCTTTCATCAACTTCTAATTCTAAAATGTTAACACCATCAAGTAATACTTCACCTTGTGTTACTTCATAGCTTGGATGACCCATAATTGCAGATGATAATGTTGATTTACCAGTACCATTTGGTCCCATAATGGCATGAATTTCCCCAGTATTAATTGTTAAATTAACACCTTTTAAAATTTCTTTATCGTCAATAGACACGTGTAGGTCTTTAATTTCTAATGTTGATGACATTTATATTCCCTCCATAAAATATAAAGTTTTCTTAACTAGTTTATAATAATTTTAATCTGTAGTCAAAAAGCCTTTGGAATTTTCAATCCTGTTCATTATAACGTACTTACTGGATAATATAAACTTTTTAAAACCGTAAATTAGAGTAATTCTTTTCAAAAAACGATTTTCATCTATTGTTTTTAGTTATTTCAAATGATAACGAAATATGCATCTTTCTCAATAGACACTTTTTAGACAAATAGTTGTTTTATTTAACTCAAGCCAATGAATTATGTTATTATACACTTTAACCTTTTAGGGTTAAGAAAGGAGACATTAATGAAAAACTTTAAATGGATTAATGTATTAAAAGGTTTTGGTATGGGTACAAGTGATTTAGTACCTGGTGTCAGTGGTGGCACTATAGCACTTTTACTTGGAATTTATGATGGTTTTATTAGTTCCATTAGTGGCTTATTTTCAAGAAGGTTTTGGCCTAGTTTGAAATTTTTATTACCTATTATAATAGGTATGCTTTTAGCAATCGGTATATTAAGCAATCTATTTAACTATTTGCTTAGTACACATGAAATTCCAACAATGTTCTTTTTCACCGGGTTAATCATTGGAATTATTCCTTACCTTCTTAAAGTGTCACATTTTAAATCAACTTTTATAGCAAAGCATTACATTGTAGTTTTGGTTGGCATCGCAATATTGGTGATCATGACCCTACTTAATGGTGGAGACAAGCACACAGGAGAAACATTATCTTTATCTACTAGTCTTATTATTAAATATTATATTGCAGGTATATGTGCTTCTAGTGCAATGCTCTTACCAGGTATTTCAGGTTCATTTATGTTACTTATATTTGGTGCTTATGGTACTGTAATGTATGCTATATCTCAATTAGTAAAATTTAATTTCAATGCTTTACCTATACTTTTAATAGTAGGTTTAGGTATCCTAACTGGATTCTTAGTGTCAAGTAAATTAATCCAATACTTGTTACATCATCATACAACCATGACATTCGCATTAATTATAGGCTTTGTTATTGGATCCATATTTGCTGTTTATCCAGGCTTACCTAAATCCGCTTTGACATGGATCATTTCTATTGTCACTTTAATTGTTGGCTTTATTGTTAGCTATGTCTTAGGACAAATAACTGCTAAAAATGAAGAACAAATATAAAAATAAGGCTCTCAAACACTAATGTGGATGAGAGCCTTTTGATTATTTAATAATTATTCTTTGTTACCTTTAACTTTATCGATAACATTATTTACTGCTTCTTTTACTTTACCAGAAGCTTTATCTTCTTTACCTTCTTTTTCAAGGTTTTCGTTATCAGTTACGTTACCTACAGTTTCTTTTACATTACCTTTTGCTTGTTCGAATTTATCTTCAGCCATGATGAATTCCTCCTAGTATTTATTTAGTAAGTTATTATGCTTAATTTATACCACTATTCATACTATATAAACATTTATTTTCAAAAAATTAATATTAATTGATGGTCTAATATGAAAATAATGCCTTTCAAATATATTACGCTTATAAAAAAGGGATGGTTAAATGTTTACAATAATTGTCCATATAGTAGCAATATTATTAATACTCATATCCTTGATTTTAATTATTAAAAATCAATTTACTAAGCCTGATAATAATGCTATGTTACCTTCTACACTTCTACTTATTGCTTCATTAATTTTGTTACTTTATAACCTATTTAAATGAGCTTATTAGATATTAAAAAAATTATACAAATGATATAAATATAAAAAATCCTCAAGCACTTTTGTCTTGAGGATTTTACTATTTCTATAATTATTCTGCTGGCACTACAGCACCATCATATTTTTTATTAATGTAGTCTTTAATTTCTTTTGAACGTAAAACTTTCATTAATTCTTTAATTTTCTTATCGTCTTTATGTCCATCTTTAACTGCGATTAAGTTAGCATATGGATTATCTTTAGCTTTTTCATAAGCGATTGAGTCTTTTTTAGGATTTAATTTTTGATCAATAGCATAATTTGAGTTAATGATAACTGCATCTGCATCTTGTTTTTGATAGATTTTTGGTAAGAATTCTGCTGATTGTTTGTTGTTAAATTTGATGTCTTTTTTGTTTTCAGTGATGTCACTGAATTTTGCGTCTTCAATTTTAACGCCTTTTTTAATTTTAATTAATCCTTCATCCACGAAGAATTTAAGGAAACGACCTTGTTCTGCAGGATTGTTAGAAACGTATACTGTTGCACCTTTAGGTAAATCTTTTAAGCTTTTATACTTTTTAGAGTAGACAGCCATTGGTTCTAATTCTACGTCACCAGCTGATTCAATTTTGTATCCTTTTTCTTTACTTTCAGTTTTTAAATAAGGTGTATGTTGGAAGAAGTTGGCATCTAATTCACCTTTATCTAATAATTTGTTAGGTGTTGTATAGTCGTTGATTGTTTGAATATCTAATTTATAACCTTTTTTCTCTAATAATGGTTTTGCTTTTTCTAAAATTTCTGCGTGAGGTGCAGGTGAAGCACCTACTTTAATTGTCTTGTCGTCATCCTTACCTCCACATGCTGCTAATGCTACAGTTAAAGATAATAATAATAAAATACCTAAAATTTTCTTCATTGATTTGTCCCCTTTTCTTTAGCGTTTATCAATTTTGTTTGTAACCCAGTCACCAATAAATTGGATGATGAATACAATGATTAAGATGAAAACTGTTGAAACTAAAATAACGTCTTTTTGATTTCGAGTGAAACCTGTTAAGTAAGCTAAGTTACCTAAACCACCAGCACCGATAACTCCGGCAATTGCTGTAGATCCCACTAATGCAATTGCTGTTACTGTTAAACCTGATACTAACGCCGGCATTGCTTCAGGTAGTAATACTTTTCTTACTACAGTCCAAGTATTAGCACCCATAGACCACGCTGCCTCAATTACCCCTTTATCTATCTCTTTGAAAGCAATTTCTACTAATCTAGCCTAGAATGGCGCTGCACCTATGATTAATGCAGGTAGTGCACCTGTTGGACCACTTATTGTGCCTAAAACGACACTTGTAAATGGTATTAATAACAAGATTAAAATGATGAACGGTATCGCTCTAAATAGGTTCACGATAAATGAAACGATTGAATAAAATATTCTTGCCACTTTTGAATGACTCTTAGCCGATAAAAATAATAAAACACCTAAAATCAATCCAAATATAAAAGCAAATATTGTTGATACGACAGTCATATAAAGTGTTTCAACAATGGCTTGCCAAACTTCTGGCCATTGGACGTTCGGCATTGTAATCATTTCTTGGAGTATTTCTCCAACTGACTTACCCATGTCTTAACACCTCCACATTCACATGTTTCTCATTAAGATTAGATTTGAAATCTTCGAAATTTTCAGAACTTATAAAAGGTATATGGATAACTAAAAATCCTAATGTACCATTTCTTGTATTTTTAATGTCAGCTTCTAAAATATTAACGTCAATCTGATGCGTTTTTGTAATGTACGATACAATTGGTTGAGTCGTATTTTCACCGTTAAAATTCAATCTAACTATGTAAGCATTGTTATCTAATGGTTCTAACGCATCTAATGATTCCTCAAAATCCTCATTTAAATCATCTTTTACAAATCGTCTCGTTACTTCGTGTTGTGGATTTTCAAATACTTGGCTAACTTGACCTTGTTCTATCACGCGTCCGTTTTCCATAACTGCGACTTCATCACAAATTCGGCGAATCACTTGCATTTCATGTGTGATTAACACGATTGTTAAATTTTGTTGCTCACGTATTTTTAATAATAAGTCTAAAATTTCATCTGTAGTTTGAGGATCAAGTGCACTTGTAGCTTCATCACAAAGCAATACTGTCGGATCATTGGCTAATGCTCTGGCAATACCAACTCTTTGTTTCTGTCCACCAGACAACTCAGATGGATAAGCATTTTCTCGTCCCTTCAAGCCTACAAGTTCTATTAATTCATTTGCCTTACGTTTTGCTTCTCCTCTAGATAATCCTGCAATTTCTAGTGGGAATGTAATATTTTTAAGTACAGTTCTCGACCATAGTAAATTAAAATGTTGGAAAATCATACTTACTTTTTGGCGCTTCTTACGTAAATCTGACTTCGATAATTGACTTATGCTATCTCCATCAATAATAACTTCTCCAGAAGTGGGTGCTTCTAAATTATTAAACATTCTAATTAAGGTACTCTTACCTGCTCCAGAAAAACCAATCACCCCAAAAATGGAACCGGATTGAATGTTTAAATCAACGTGATCTACAGCGAGTACGTCTTTATTTTTCGTATGATATCGTTTCACGATTTGTTTTAACTCAATCACGTTAATGCCTCCTTGTTTATAACTAATACAAATTAAAAAATGCTTCCTCAAAACTTTAGACTGTTTGAGAAAGCATTTTAAAATATCTTTCTCTCATCTTCTAAAGTTTACCTTTATGTGAATTGGCACCATTTCTATATAAGACGGTTGCCGGGCTTCGTAGGGCACATCCCTCCACCTCTCTCGATAAGAGTGTTTGCATGATTTAATTTTATTTAATCCTACCATCACGGTAGAGATTCGTCAATAATTATTTTAAATTTTCTAACAAATAAGGAACAGACCTAAACGCATACAATCTTTTTACTTCTTTATCCTTATTCATTAACATTAATACTGGTACTGACATAATTTGATGTGTTTCACTAAACTTTGGATGAAAGTTCATATCAATTTTCTTAACCGGAAGTTTCAAAATTTCATTTGCAATATCCAACATTCTTTCAGACACTTTACATGTACCGCATGTAGGCGTATATCCGAAAATGAGATGTTTATCTTCACCAAAGTTTTCAGTCACATCGTCTATTTCGATTGATTTACTCATTCACTAAAACTAACCTTTCAGTTTTTAAATTAGGTATAAGGGATTTCTCTTTTTTGCAATTAAATCCATGTTTGGTAAGTACATGCGCTAAATAATTTTTAGGACAATTGGCCACTTCGCAAAATGTTTTATCTACAAAAATATGTTCAGACTCACTTAAATACCGTTTGAACCATTTTCTAATTCGATCCCCTTCGTCATCTGAATCAGCTAAGACGAAAACTTGTTTACCATAAAGTGATTCTATCATATCATCTATCTTATCTATACTCATAGTACCATGCGTACAAATAATACTTACTGGTTCTGCAATGACTTGCTGCACTCGTTTTTTATCAGATTTACCTTCAACAATGATTACTTTATTCACAATAGTCATAAGTATTCACCCTTTAAAAATCGAAAATTAGCTATCACTATTTAATTCCACGAAGATGCTATTTATAAAACATATACTACAAAAACTTAAAATGAATTAACCATTTCATTACACTGTTAATATCTTTTTTACAAATAGCATCAATGTCTTTTTAAATCTAAGTTCATCAGATTATATGTACGCATGCCTATAAAATTCTTCCTTCGGTTCGCCTCTGCTTTCGCAATGGCATAAGTGTTTCTAAAATCTAAAGATTTAAGAAACACTAAAAAAAACTCCTTGATACGAGATCGAGGAGTTTGCAAATATTATTCGCCAATCATTTCTGAATATTGTTCTGCTGATAATAATTCGTCAATTTGGCTTTCGTCACTAATTTCTACTTTAACCATCCATGCTTTTTCGTATGGTGATTCGTTTACAAATTCAGGACTATCTTCTAATTCTTCATTAACTTCAACTACTTTACCAGTAATTGGTGCATATAATTCAGATACAGTTTTTACAGATTCAACACTACCGAAAGTGTCGCCTTCGTTTAATTCATCATCAGTTTCAGGTAATTCAACGAATACGATATCACCTAACTCGTTTTGAGCATATTCAGTAATACCAATTGTCGCTACATTTCCTTCAACTTTAACCCATTCATGTTCTTTAGAGTATTTAAATTCGTTTGGTACTGCCACGATAAATCCCCTCCTAATTTTAAGTACATTTTAATGATGCCATACCCACAATTATCAATCAACTATTATCTAAAAATTTTAAACCTTTAAATATTCGGATTTAAGATGTAAATTGGTATTTTTATGACTTTATTAAAATGAAAGTTCACTTTTTATATTTTGAAATGGTATCCAATTATAACCAAGTATTTTTATACTCTTCTTCTTTAAAACCTAATGTGATTTTATCACCTAATATAGCTAAAGGTCTTTTCACTAACATGCCATCTGAAGCAAGTAATTCAAAACGTTCTTCGTCTGATAAATCATCTAATTTATTTTTTAAATCTAATTCACGATATTTGGCACCGTGTGTATTAAATAATTTTTTAGTGTCTACACCAGTTTTATCAACAATTTCTTTAAATTCATTTTTCGTTGGTGTATGTTGAACAATATCAATTGGTTCATAACTCACACCGTATTCATCTAAAAATTTTGCTGCTTTTTTGCAAGTTGTACAATTTGCATATTGGTAAAATTTAATCATCGCTTTGCCTCCTTTATCTCTTAAATCCAATATATCATGTTATTTTAGAAAACGCTCTACTTTTTAAGCTTATTTTTTTATTTAAGTATTTTCATCCGTTATAATAAATTTACTAAATTTTTTCAAAGGAGCTTTTATAAATGGAAAGTATTAAAACAACTGAACAATTTAACGACACTGTCCAAAACGATCAACCTGTTATCGTCAAATTCGAAGCAGGTTGGTGCCCTGATTGTAAAGCAATGGATATGTGGATAGACCCTATCGTTGAAAAATATAAGGATTATGAATGGTATACTGTAAATCGTGATGAATTGGAAGATGTAACTGCTGAAAATGATGTTATGGGTATTCCTAGTATTTTAGTATTTAAAAATGGTGAAAAGTTAGCTCATTTACACTCAGCAAATGCTAAATCTCCTGAACAAGTAGAATCATTCTTAGACGAAACATTCAATAAATAATATACAAAAAATGGTCGAGACATTGATTAAGTATCATAGTACCAACTTATTGGTTTATGACTTAGTTAACGTCTCGACCTTATTTTATTATATTGCTCTACATCATCACTTTTAATACTCTGAAATTAGGTCTCTATTCTTACGTTTAGCTTTTGTCATTGGTTCTTCTAAATCAGTAAGATATAAGAATCCTGCTAATATTTCATCATCTTCAATATTTAATGCTTTACGGATTTTAGGTTCAAAAATATATGCAGGTGATTTCCAACAAGTACCAATACCTGCTTCATAAAGTAACAACATTAAATTTTGGGCAAATGCACCGAATGCAAAGTAATTTTCTCTATTTTGACGTTGTCTTGGATCTGCTTTCATAATCAACAACAACATGCCGCCTAGTTTTGTCACTTTATCATAATGATCAGCTCGCTTTTCCGGACTATCGGGGAAAGCAAAGCGTGTGATATCTTCACTCATGTTTCCTAATCTATCTTTAGCAACATGTACAACTCTCCACGGCTCTCTCATACCATGGTTAGGAGCATCGGTAGCCTTTTCTATAGCCTCATATAAAGCATTATCATCGATAGTCATATCGTGTTTAAACTTCTTGACGCTTCTTCTGTTTGATATTGCATCTTGTAGTTCCAATCATATCGCTCCTTCTTCGTTCATTGATAATCTTTATCAATTATAAAATATATTAAGGTAATGTTCAAATCGTCGACTTACTTATTATAGAAATCTATTTGTTTTTTCAATTCTTCTACATGAATTTGTCCTGGAGCATGCGGTTCATTTAAGCAACCATAAGATACAGTACCACCAAATACGCCCTGTGCCGTACGACTAACTAAGCCTATATCCGACATTGCTATACCAACAATGTGCTGATTTAAAGCATCAGCCGAGTCTTTGACTGCCTCCAATAGATGTAATACATCCTTTTCATCATTAGGCATAACTGCCACTTTTAAATAGTCTGCTTCGAATTGGTGCATTTTATAATAAGTGAATTTTAATTCTTCTAATGATGGTGTTTCATTAAAATTATGATGTGATAGTACCACTTGAATGCCTTTTTGATGTGCCTTATTTATAAGAGTTAAATAAGTATTTTTGTCTTTTTGGTCATCCCATTCAATGTCTAACATGTCATAATTTGATTCATCAATGAGGTTTTGAATTACACTTTGATATTCAACTTCATTCACATAACCCTTACCTCCTTGGGAGTTAGATCTATATGTGATTAATACTTTAAATTCAAAAGGCAATTCATTTAACTCATCGACAACCTGATTAACTCCTGTAATATCTGCCCATTGATCTATTCGTAATTCAATAATATCAATACTGTCTTGAAAGAACTCTAAGTCTTTAAACAAGTCAGTTATCGTTGCTTCTTTAGGCGCAATCGTTACGGCTATATCTACCTTTTGCATATCAATCCCTCATTTCATTCAATACATCATTAATTGATAATTATTCTAAACTAAATTACATCAAACCGCCATAAAGTGCTTTGCAGTAACATATCTTAAAAAAAATTCACACATGATTGAGATGAATATTTACGGGTATAGAAAAATATATACAAAATATAGGAGGTAATCATATATGGCAGTTCAATATGAAACTAAAGCAACAAACGTTGGTGGACGTAAAGGACACGTTCAAACTGATGATAATGCGATAAATGTAGATGTATTACCACCACAACAAGCAGATGGTAAAGCAACAAACCCTGAGCAATTATTTGCCGCAGGTTATGCATCATGTTTTAATGGCGCGTTTGATTTAATCTTAAAACAAAATAAAGTACGTGATGCAGAGCCAGAAGTAACACTTACAGTAAGATTAGAAGATGATCCAGATGCTGAAAGTCCAAAATTAAGCGTAGATATTGACGCGAAAGTGAAAAATGTATTATCTCAAGAAGATGCTGAAAAATATCTTCAAGATGCACATGACTTCTGTCCATATTCTAAAGCGACACGCGGTAATATCGATGTCAATTTAAATGTTAAAGTAGAAGACTAAATAATAGTTTAAAAGATTAAATAAAAAGACACGTTCTTATAAGAACGTGTCTTTTTTTCATATAATCTCCTTAAGTAATTTTCCCCATCCTGACGATAACTCTGGTATACTGAATATATAATATACATAACCATGTAATTAAATAATTATTTTATCAAAATTTTCGAAAGTGTTTTTGTCTATTTTTAAATTATTATTGAAAGTTTTAATTAAATATTTTATTATGTAATTAACTAGCCACTTCAAATTAATCAACTATTTGAATCAGGAGGTCACTATGAACAACATACGTACATTAAACCTAGATGATTTAGCTTCATACAAATCACTTTTATCAGGGGAACATCACACATATTCATGGGATCGCTATTATTTGGATCATGTATCCGATGAAGCTTTGACAAAAATTTTATCTTCAGAAACAGCTCATATCAATGTTTTTGGTGCTTTTGAAGATGATGTCCTAGTTGCAACTGCAACATTGAGACAAAGCAAATATGTAGGTAAACAACATAAAGCAGTTATCCTAAATAACTTTGTAAAAGACAATGATGAAGTGATTAACAGAGAATTAATCAATTATATACTTCATTTTGCTGAACAAAAGAACTTAGAAACAATACTTACTTCAGTGACATCTAGTAATATCAGCGCTAAAGTATTTTTTAGTTCTCTAGGATTTGAAAATCTTGGTTTTGAGAAAAATGCTAGTAAAATTGGTGACGAATATTTTGATGAACATTGGCTATCTTATGATTTAAGAAAAAGCTAATATATGTCTTTGATTAAATTAAGGATATATGTGGGCCATATTCTAATTATGCATTCAAAGATTTAAACAAATTAAGATGATAAAATATATTAAAAGCTCAACATTGCCTTATTTGCAACGTCGAGCTTATTTTTATAATGTAGGATCAATCAATTCAATAAATTTAAATTGACCATCTTGATATTCAAATTTTAAAATATGACAATTTCCTATATCAAATGAACTACCCTCTTCATAACCCAAGCACTTTCTAATAAAAAGACCTATAGTACTACCATGACTTACAGCTAATGTTGTTTTATCACAATGATGTTCCATAATTTCAGTTAATGTATCTGTCATACGTTGTTCTACTTGTAAACGCGACTCTCCACCGAAAGGAACGACATAATCTCCATAAAGCGTTGTAGGCTGTTTGATTTTCTTAAGCAATTCAATACTTTCACCCTCAAAAACACCAAAATGCCATTCTTTTAAACCTTTTGACCGAACATATTTATGTTGATGGTTAGGTACAGCATTCTCAAGTGTATCACACGCTCGTTCCTGAGAAGATGAAAACAAGGTATCAAATTCAATATGATTATTCTCAAAATAACGTGCAGCGGCTTGAGCTTGTTCAATACCATGGTTTGTTAATGGTGAATCACTTGCCCCTTGGATTTTACCCTTTAAATTAAAAACAGTTTGACCATGTCTCATTAAATATAAAATCTTCGTCAATTTTTCACACCTCTACTAAACTACTATTCACAATTCGCTATACACTAAATGATAACGAGTTACTTATCTAATACCATTAAATCACTACTAAAGTCGTTAGTAAATCAACAATTTATTGATAAATTAACTGTCTGATAGGGTTTGACTACCCTTAAAAAGGGTATAACTTAACACTAGATTTACATTTGTTAAAGGAGTGTTAAATAAAATGGAGTCTCATGATTACAATTATGTGAACCCGCAAAATGTATCACTTGATTGGGAATGTTTTATAGTAAGTAAAAGTGATATGTTATTAGACGGCGTACCAAATGAGCTCATTAACACCTGGTTAGATAACGACATCATAAAGCCATTTAGTATCAAAAACAATGATATCAATTTTAAAACGAAAGACGTTTGGCATGCTTTAAACCAACAAAACTGGTATTACTTAAGTTAGTTGATATAAACTAATCGCTCTATTGGTGCTTTCAATAAGTTGAGGGCCCTTATAATTAGACAGCACATATGATCGAATAACATGCTTATTTTTTTCATCTTTTGGGAATTTGTGATCTTTATTAATATAGTTAGCTAAACTTCCAAATGGTGTATCATCATTAATAAAACCTATAATAAAATCATAAAATGTCATAATCACATACCCCCTTATCTTAATCAATAGTTGATTTGTATTTAATCTTATCAGAAAACTCGAGATTGTAAATGTGCAAAATTCAATTTTGCACATTTTTTATTAATTTGTAATATTTATTCAATTAATTGCTCCTTTTTCAGTTTGAAATTCATTTTTTCATTAATTTCTCATTATTTATTCACATTTAATTGATAGTTACAGCATTTCTATATTTACCAAATCTCAATTAATGATATGATAAGAATAAGGATTTTGAAATCAAAGATGCATTTTCCAGAGGTGAAGCACCTATGAAACTATACATTATACATGCAATCAATATTATTTTAACGATATTATTTATTATTTTTAATGTAATTATTACTTATAATGCAAACCTAGACGATACCTTATGGTTAGTGCCTGGATTAATTGTATGCGGTTTGATTATGATGATTAGTTTTGCTATTGCTATAACTAAAAAGGACTTGTTAAGTGAAGTTCTTTTCTTTATTAATATTATTCTTACACTGTACTACATTTATCCAATTTTTTATGATTTTCTTTAAAGAGATAGGAGGTTAAAAAATGAGCTTGCATTTTACAATTCTTTTTTGGCTTTCACTTATATTTATCGTAGCTGGTGCGATTATTCTAGCTATCATGCTTAAAACTAAAAAAGAATCTAAGAAAGAATCTTATCTTGGTTTCACCATTGTATTCTTCATTTTTGGATTAGCTATGTTGATATATACATTGTTATTCGGACTCTAGTCCAAAACAAATACGTTCAGTTGCCGTTGTAGCTGAACGTTTTATTTTAATACTTTATTAATTTTTATGTATTTTACATTTATAAAGGAGTCTCTAACCATTGTATAAAAAGTTTGCATATATATTACTTTTCACTATCATCTTCAATATATGCTTGACCTTATCACCTTTTCATATCAATATTGCTAATGCCGAAGATTCTTCTATGTCGAAATCAAAACAAGACTTCCAACTTCAACCTGGAGATATCATTATAACTAAAGGTCCTGTCTTATTCGGCTTTTTTGGTCATTCAAGTATCGCCATTGATCATGATACGGTTTTACAAATTGAAGGCCCTGGTGACAAACCTATCACTGAGTCATTTGAATCATTTAAGTCAAGATTTGGTGAAGGTAAAGATGACTGGATTAAAATATATCGTTGCGCTAAGCCTGGTGCCGGTAAAAAAGCTGCTCGATGGACTAAGGAGAACTATGAAAATACTAATCATAGATACTTAGTAACATTAAATCTTAAAAGTAAACATTTCACTTACTGTACAAAAATTATCTATCAAGCCTATAAAGAAGGTGTAAGTCAAAATGCAGTAACCGACCACGGTATGTATATCATTTCACCTTATGCACTTAAAGATAACTTTACAGACGAATACCATTTAAAATTAGTGAAAACATATTAAAACGCCCTACTCTATTTAAGTCATTTTACAAATGATGAGTAAGGCGTTTATTCATGCGATTAGACTTCTTTAAAAT
Source organism: Staphylococcus sp. AC872 (assembly GCF_979255425.1). Classification (NCBI taxonomy): domain Bacteria; kingdom Bacillati; phylum Bacillota; class Bacilli; order Caryophanales; family Staphylococcaceae; genus Staphylococcus; species Staphylococcus sp. AC872. The sequence continues at coordinate 228,096 of NZ_CEEDKW010000004.1, read as the reverse complement.
AATTAACAAACTGGTCATTTTTCTCTAATAAATCAAGATAAGATATCGCACCGAATGGAATAATTCTTGTGCAATTCTTCATAGGATAAATAATGACCTCATGTTCATAATCAACGTGGATATCGTTTTCTAAAATGACACGCTTATTCCCAAATACTACCGCAACTGCTTTGAAACCATCGTCATTTAAGTATCGTCTTAATAATTCTTTATCCATATCATCACATCCCTTTATTTACATATTACCACGTTAACATTAAGAGATTGTTAATATTTAGCGTTATTTTACATTAACTAAATAAAAAGAATTTTATAGTGTACGCCTTGATATAATTGAAGTTATTATTATTTCATATTTTTAGGTTTTGAGAAATATTTTAATTAATATAATTAATATGTAGTTATAGTCAAATTACTTGTTAAACGTATTAAAAAATTGATATGATTTATAAATCAAAAAATTGATAATTAAGGAGAGAGTATGAAAAGGAACACGAGTCTTTATACTAAATTATATTATTTATCAATCATATTAATAGTCATCGCAATCTTGATTGTCGCTTTAATATTTTATAATACACGAAAAAACATGAATCAATCGAATTTAGATCGATACAATAATTTTCAAGAACTTAAAACAAATACCAAAGAGCATAAGGATTGGAGAATTGTCACTAAAGAGCGTAAACATCACGATATATTAGTCACTGCCATACATGGTGGCGGTATTGAACCAGGGACAACTGAACTTGCGCGTCGTATTTCTAATGTAGGTCATTATGATTTTTATTCATTTGAAGGATTACGTAAGAAAAATAATGATCAACTTCATATTACATCTACGAATTATGACGAACCTAAATTACATGATATGTTAAAAAATGCTGAGCAAACCGTTTCAATACACGGTTTTTCAGGAGATGACCCAATCGTTTTTGTTGGTGGCAAAGATAAAAAAATGGCCAAATCTATAGCCAAATCACTTCGACATAAAGGATTTACTGTTAAAGAAAGCCCAAACGAGATTGATGCCAAATCGTCTAAAAACTTTGTCAATGAGAATGAAAATGACTCAGGTGTACAATTAGAATTAACCACAAAACAAAGAGAACAGTTTTTCAAAAATCATAAGCTAAGTAGACAAGTTCGTTCTAATCCTGATAATTATACAAAAACGTTCTATCAATTTGCTAATGCCGTTCAAGATGGTGTCAAAAAAGCTAAAGAGTCATAATTTTGTCAGTAATTGATCTGATAATTCGTTTTGTAAATTGAAAATATAGGGTAAAACATATGTAGTGCAATATTGGGGAGGAAAGTAAAAATGGACGAACTAACTAAAGAACAAAAATATACCATCGCAAAATTTTACAAATTATATATGGAACGCTCTAATGAAGGACAAACTGAAAAAGAAGCCAATGATTTTAAAGATTCCATAACGACTCAAGATGATTATTTTTGTGATCGAAATTATGATGACTTCGTAGAAAATTTAAAAGTTCTAATTAAACACGGTTATATTGATGGTCATATTGAAGATAACCAAATCAATGATATCAAAATGACAACAAAAGCATTTACGGATATTGAAAAAAGTTTTGGCTAATACGATTAGTACAAAATCAAGTCAACTTATGTATGATTTGTTTGTAATGAATTTTCTTTATGGGAGGTATATTAAACGTGGCAGAATGGAAAATTAACAATCATTCAAAAAGACAATTTGCAATTCAACGAAATGATCATGAAATCTCTATTGTTGAACCACAAAGCAATGGAAGTTTTAAAATATTAGCTGAAATCGACACATATAATCAAATCACCAATGTATATGATCCCCTATTATATGTGTCAGCTGATACTAATAATGAAGAATTAAATATCTTTGATCATTCATAAACATTGACTGAGTATAAAGGCGACATGCTTGATAGAATGAATTGAACAATACACAATATTTTTGACCTCGCATTATTTCTAATACTTTTATCATTTTCAATTTTAATTTTTTTGTATATTTAAGTTTCATTCAACTATATAAATTATATAACTTGAAGTTTAATTTTCCTTTTCTAATTATCAATATAATAAAGTGGTAAAACGCTTATATTTATGGTAATCTTAATTTGTTAAACTTTGTGAGTGTTTAACATTACTTCTTGTTAGCGTCAACTTAACTTTAATTTTCGTCATTATTAAAGTTTACGTTGGCGCTTTTTTAATTATAATAAATTACTTTGAACTATTATTACATTTATTTATACAAATTAATAAAAATATTCACAATTTTGAAAAAGAAAAAGATGTAAAATAACAATAATATGTAGTAAACTTAAGATAATTAAGAATCTTAGGAGGATTATATGAAAAAGGTATTTTGGTTGGTTTTATGTAGTTTTTTAGTTTTAGGTGCATGTAGTCAAAGTGATCATGATTCAAAACATGATGAAAAGAAATCAACTCAAAAAGATAAAAAAGACTCTAAGACTAGTAATGATGATACAGTCAAAAAAGTGAAGGATAGTGCTAAAAAGAAAGATAATCCTAAATCACAAGATGACAAAGGAAATAAAGAGCGCGTTGATGGTGATAAAACAAATTAATCATCGTACTAAAAAATATCAGCTTAAATGTTAATTACATTTAAGCTGTTTTTTCAAACACTTAAGCAAAAACCAACAAAATTGTACTTAATTGTATTAAACTCTATTTAATATCAATTTTGTACTTTAATAGATAGTCAATTGATATTTTTGCGTAAACCATGTTGTAACATCTTTATGATAGTAATCCTTATTCACATACATAACTGAGGAAAGGATGTGATTAACATGAGAGACACAAAATTTAGTCCGGAAGAACTAGAAACAATTCAACGTTTCTATAATTCAAGAAGACGAACAGTTTGTTGTTCAAACCCAAAACTTACATTTTCAGAAGATGTCTTCTTTATTCCTACAGCAGCAAATCAATCTAACGGCATCGAAGCTTTCGCTACTTATTGCGAAAACTGTGGACAAACTAAAATTTTTAATCTTAATGTTATGCATAACGCAAAATTTTAAATTAAAATCTATTAAGTATTAACATTGATTGATAGTTTTTTGTTTTATATATTATATTTATACTAAACACTCTCAATTTCATTAATGAACTGGGAGTGTTTTTCATATTTAAATAATTCTAATTAAATAATGGCATAAAAAAAAGCAACCATGACGGTTGCTTTAAAAATGTTATTACATTTTTACGACATTAGCTGCTTGTTCTCCACGATCGCCTTCAACGATGTCGAATTCAACTTTTTGTCCTTCTTCTAATGATTTGTATCCTTCTTCAGCGATTGCTGAGAAATGTACGAATACGTCGCTTCCATCTTCTCTTTCGATGAAACCAAAACCTTTTTCTGAATTAAACCATTTAACTGTACCGTTATTCATATAGAATACCTCCGCGTGCTTTTGCACTAAATATTTGTAACAAATTTCATTGAATCAAAAGGAGTGTATTCTTATAAATAACTCTCAATTAACTTCACGTACTTGATTACTTAATTACAACTATACGCTTATTTTGAGAAAAGTAAAGCCTTTTTACTAAATTCTTTTAAATTTATTTTATTTTCAAAAATTGTGAACTTCTATTTGTATTAAAATCAGCTTTAAATTAATCTAATACGTTAGAACTTATAAATGCTATTTATTTTATAAGCAAAATATTTTTCGGACAATATTTCTTAATTTAAACTATGTTGAATTTGATTACTTTTCATTGAACATCTCGTTTAATATATTAATACCTTGATCATATACTGATTCCATTTCATATACATATAGGTGTATATCATCCTTATTTACGTTTTCACTAATTAGGTACTCCCTAGCTAATAAATAAAACGTTCTCATAGTAGCAATAAATTCAATATTTAACTTACTATAACCATCATGAATATGACAATAAAAACTGAGATTTACTAATAAATGATCCACCTCATTCAATAAAATCATTTTCTCATCATTGACATTGCACGACGAATTTTTAAGTAATATTTCATATAGATTCGTAAGTTTCATATAAAGACTTGTCATATTTCCCTTTAAAAAGCGGAACTCTTTATTTTTATCCATTAGATTTCCACCTACTCATTTATTGTCATGTTTTTATAATTCTGAGCAAAGATTTTTAATATCTATACTTCTTCGTATTGTTTAAAATATGCTTCATCTAAATGATTGAGATGTATATTCTCTATTTGCAATGTGACATGTCTTAATCCATATTTATCTTTAAGTAATTTAGAAACTTTATTTATTGTTTCATAAGGAGACTTAATATATTCATCACTTAGTACAACGTGAGCACTTAAAGACCTATGATTAGTTGTAATACTCCATAGATGAAATTCATGTATATCAATGACCCCTTCTACTGATTTCATGTCTGCCATAATGATATCTGTGTTAAAACCATCAGGCACGCGTTCCATCAATACTTTCCATGCATTTTTAATAATTTTAAACCCACCATTAAATATAATTAAAGAAATAATAATACTAATGATTGGATCAATAATATTCCACCCTGTGAAATAAATGATCACTACTGCTACGATAACACCTATAGAATTTAATAAATCACCAAAGAAATGCCATAATGCACTTTGGATATTAATATTATCTTCTTTCTTTAAAGACGCTACTAAAATTAATGTCAAAACAACATTAACGACTAATCCTATGACAGCTATGACAACCATAAGACCACTTTCTACAGGTTTTGGATGAATAATCCTCATAATTCCTTCATACATAATACCTAGTGAAATCACTATAAGCGCCAAACCATTTAAAAAGGCAACTATAATTTCTAACCTCATAAAACCATAAGTATAATTCTTAGTGGGTGCTTTACTTGCGAAATATATTGCTACCATAGATAGCGCTAAAGCAAGCACATCACTCAACATATGAAATGAATCTGATAGTAAGGCAAGCGAATTAGATACGATCCCTCCTACAAACTCTACTATTGTAAAAAAGAGCGTGATAATTAAAGATAACCATAATGTCGTCTTAGAACTATTTTGAAATTTACGATGTTCAACATGATGAAAATATTTTGTTTGATTATTCATAGATAGTCTCCTTTGTTAGAAACACATCAATCATATACAGTTTCTTAAGTTATATTTTTAATCTTTATTTCTTCCCTTCTTATTTTGGCTATATAGGTTCAGTATTATAAAAACAAATACTGGGAAGAAGATAATGAAAAAAGTCATATCAATTCTCCTTTTACTAGAATGCAACTCATTAAAATTATTTTTTCATTCTTTCAACTTTATAGTACCAATTGTTCTATATCAATTCAAAATGACACGAATCAATTTATAGTTTCTATTTTTATATCAGATAAAATTGACTTATATAACAAATTAGTATCTATACAATCTATTATCATTTTAAAATTGATAAAAAGTAATTTAAGTTATCAACCTTTATAACTAAAAGTGATTACTAAAAAACCTGTCATAACAGTATTATTAATATATATGTAAATAACAAATAAAGGAGCTATGTTGAATGGAAGAAAACTATAATGAAGAACAGCAAAGAAAACAATGGGAACAATTTCAAGAATTTCAAAGACAACAAGAAAAGCAAAAGTATGTAAAGTCTAAATCTAAGAAACCATGGATTTGGGTTGGTGTAGGTTGTCTCGTTTTCTTTATTTTAATTATTATTGGCATTGTTGCATTGACCTTTAGTATGAATGGTGGATTTAAGCATCATGCCACCGGTACAAAAAATTATAAAATCGGTGATACAATTAAAAACGGTGATTTAGAAGTTAAAGTTAAATCAATTGAAAATACTAAAGCCGTTGGTCCTTCAATTGCACCTACTAATGCGAAAGATACATTTGTTGTTGCAGATGTTTCAATTAAAAATAAGGGAGACAAAGCATTAACAATCGATAGTCAAATGTTTAAATTAAAATCTGGAGATAAATCATTTGAAGCAGATGCCACTGGTTCAGTATCAGCTAACCAAAGTGATGACGGAAGTATCACCAATTCATTTTTCTTAGAACAAATTAATCCTGACAGTACGGCCGAAGGAAAAGTTGTATTCGATGTTTCCGAAAAAGTTGCTAATACTAAAGATAAAAAACTAGAAATCACATCTAGCTTATTCAGCACTAAAAGTATAACTGTGGATCTATCAGATGCTAAAACATCTACTAAAGATAAAAAAGATGATGATGCTACTAACGACGAAAGTACTTCATCTACCACATCAGGTTCATCGGATGACACTTCATCAAGTAATACCGGTAATTCAACTTCATCATCTGCATCACCTTCATCAAACACTGGCAGTCATCAAGACGCTAGTAGTAGTTCGTCAAAAGCAACACCATCTAAAGAAGATTCATCATCTTCTGCACCTAAAGAAAGTGAACCTCAAGAGTCAAAATCAGCTATACCAAATAGTGAAAATACACCAAAACCATCTAATAACACTTCATCAAATAGTGCGCCTTCGAGTGCACCTAGTGACAGTAGTTCAAAGTCAGAATAAAATATTAACATTGTCATCTCATTAAAAGATAAATACGTATCATTTCATTGCCACTCATATTCGGAGTGGCATTTTTATATTTTGAAATATTACCTTGATATGATATTGCTTTAAATTTGATATCGCTATACGTTAGAATGACACCACAATGTCACTAATTACATTGTAGCCAAATAATATAAATGAAGGAGATTGAGAAATGAAGAAACCCTTTTTTATTTTATTATCAAGTTGTTTAATTTTAGGCGCTTGTGGCAACCATGATTCTGAACATAAAGAAGAACATAAAAAAATTGAACATAAAAAGTCAAATGACTCTAAAAAAGACAAAGAGAAGTCTAAAAACAAACGTTCAAACGATCCTAAGAAAGATAATATCAAAGATTATGACGAAGAGAAGAAAGAGTCAAAAAAAGATAAGGATAAAAAGAAAGATAAAGCTAAAAAACAATCTTCATCTCAAAGTAAACCTAAACATAATAAACAATCATCTACTCAAAATAACGGGCAAAATGCACAACAAGGAAGCCAATCCCAACAGTCTAATGGTCAAAATCAACAACAATCACAATATCAGCAACCGCAACAGTCTAATGGCCAAAATCAACAACAATCGCAATCTCAACAACCTCAACAATCCACTGGACAGAATACACAACAACCACAATCTAGTGGTCAGAACACAATGCCCGCTTCAAATTAACTATAGTTAAAACATAGTAATCCGAACTAACTATATAATATTGAAACTATGATTCAAGTCCCGCTTTCCTAACATATTAGGAGTGGGATTTTTGATTTTCCAAAAATATAAATATTAGTGTGAAAATAACCCACAATTCTAGGAATTGCAGGTTAAGTCATCCGCTTAAATTCTAATTTTATTATCGACAAGTCTTTACTTCTTTAATGATTTAAAACCTCTTTTAACATCTCTGATTAAACCACTAGATCCTAACCAATTAGAAATCGTTGCCATGATAAATGCAATCATTTTACCTATCAAATCCATACATATGACCTCCATAGGCTTTTAATAATAATTACCACGAAATAATAGTAATGTAACATAAAACAATCCTATTCTAATATTAAAAAATCTCTAACATATAACTTATATGTATTGTTCTTTTATCTTTCAAACGAAATTACATATCATTATGCAATATTAAATAAGGTGTCCTTTCATTTTCAAAGGACACCTTATTTTTTACTTTTTACCAAAACTTCGAATATTTCTTATTACTTTACTTACCCGACGCCACCACAAATTATGTCTTTCTTTCACCTTACTTAAAGTAATCATATCTTCCTCTAAGATAACAAAATCAAGATTTGCATTTTCTTTCATATGAACAGGATTGGTACTTCTTGGAAGTGGTAAAACACCAATTTGCAAGTCATATCGAATAGATAATTGTGGTACAGATACGCCATATTTATCAGCAACGCGTTTAACAACCGGATCGTTTATCAGTTTGCCTGTGGCATTAGGTGAATAAGCCATAATCAAAATATCATGCTTTTCACAGTATTCCATAATATCCCTAGGTGTAAGTCCAATATGTACTTCAACTTGATTAACTGCAGGTTTAATCTTCCCGTTCTTCAGAATATTTTCTAAGTCTGCTATTTCAAAGTTAGAAACACCAATAGAACGAATCTTACCTTCTTCTACAGCTTCTTCCATTGCTTTCCATACTGCAAGATTTTCATCAAAATATGGCTTAGGACTACCTACAAGAAGTTCTCTCCAAGGTTTCGGCGAATGAATTAATACTTGATCAATTACTCCAATACCCAATCTTTCAATAGAATTCTCAATACAAGCTTTAGCGCCTTCATAGGTTTTTACCTCTGGCGGAATCTTTGTAGTGACAAAAATATCTTCTCTTAGAATACTAGATTCACGAATTGCCTCACCTACACCTTCTTCATTTTCATAATGAATAGCAGTATCAATATGACGATAGCCTATTTCAAGCGCCTCTTTCACTGCTAATATCACATTTTCATTAGAAATTTGCCATGTTCCAAAAGCAATTTTTGGCACTTCTAATTGGTTATTTAGTGTATATTTTTCTTGTAATACCATAAATATCTTCCTCCTTGATTTGTCTCGTTTCATTTCTGTATTTTCTTTGCATTAATGCTATATTTCAATGTCGCATTGATAGAGAGAAAGAATCTGTCACTAATTTTTCAACTAAATGGTATTCTTCATTTCACCAAACAACTGATTTATAACTACTGTATCCCACCTATTAAATAACGTAGTGCCTCCATTGCCTCTTCTTTATCCATCTGATTTTTGCGAATAAAACTCCAGTCCAAAATCATATGAATGGTGTTGGCATAATGTTCTGACATCTGATCATATGATAATTGATACTTTTTAGAAGGTGGACAAGTTACTAGAATAGTATAAATCTGTTGCCTAATATATTTTCTTAACGATTCAGCAAATCGGCCATCATTAGTATTATGCGTCATAATTTTTGCAATATTATCTCTGTATCCATTTAAATAGTCGTAACATCGCTCAAATAGTATATAAGGTCTTTTTTCTGGCGTAAGTGAATCATAATTGTCAACGACCATATCACTAGCTATTCTTTGCCAACAATAATTTAAAAGATCATTAATATCATCAAAATAATTATAAAAGGTTGCTCTTGGATAGTTGGCTTTCTCACACAACTCATTAATGGTAATTTTCTCCAATGGTTTAGTTTTCAATGTCCAAAAGAGTATTTTAGCAAATTCTTTTAATGTTCGTTCTGCAAACTTAGTCATCTTTTTATTTGTATCGTATTTCATTTATTCAAGTACTTTCCTTTTTATAATCGTCTGATATCTATTTGTATGATACCGTCTACCATTTAGTAATACAAGCACCACCTTGTTAAATTCGTCTATCCTTTTGCAGATTATAAGATATGTCTATCTATGTGTTTTCATAAAAGTTTTCTATAAAACAATAAAAAAGCTACCATTGAAGGTAACTTTTCAATAATAATATAAGTTCTATTTTAAATATGATAAATATATTGCTATTACCACTAATACTAATGCAATTACACCATGTCCAAACATATTAATTTTAATTTGCGTTTTATTCAAGCTCTGTCCCCTATTCATACGCTTATAATTTAATTGATATAAAAATGTCCAAAACGTTGCATATATTAATATAAATAATAATCCTAAAATTATTGCTACATATATACTAATATTAATCATCCTTTATATTATGAAGTGATATTACATTCAATAAACAATATAAGAGTTCACCTATTTTGCTTGGCGTTAATAATAATAGACGCTATTCCTAAACAAAATAAAAAGAAAATCATCAAATAAACAGCCATATTATCCGTCTTGATATAAAATTTAAACAGTATAAATGATAATAACGCGATAATAAAGTAAACAGGAATAAAAGTTTTTTTCCAAAATAATGAATCTTTCATAAAATTCCCTTCTTATACAAAGTATTAATCTTCAGATGAATCGCCCATTAATTGATATATAACATATACCACAACAACAATAATCGTAAGCAAGTCAAACGAATGTATAAATGCATCGCCAAATGAATGATCTAACCAAAAGAAACGAATTAAGAATAACAAAATTGATTGAAATAAAATAGCAAAAAAAATATTAATTATGGATTTAGCTAATATAAAATTATATACAATATATATTATTCCTAATATGGTAACAGCCCACATTAATATATGAGGTAGCATCTAATCATCCTTTAATAAGCGTTATAACAGAGTCATAATAATGAATTGTTTAGCTCAATGCTCTACGAATTCAATTATTTTTATTAAATTGAGCATGAATATAAATTAATAAAATACCAATCAATATAAACATCAAATGTCCTATTACACTAAAAATTTTAGATTGATTCAAATTTAATAAATTAAAAACAATTGGTTGCAATATGATTAACAATAATAGAAACATACCTAATTTTATTGAAGTAAAATACTTTGCCATATTCGCACCTTCTTTTATAAAAACATTAACAAACTTTAGTTATTTCGTCATTAAAGTGATGAAGTTAAATTATTCAATGATGCTTTTAATATTTCATAACCATTAATATAAATGTTCTCTTTTTAACACTTATGTATTAGAATTGGACACTTAAGAAATCCAAAACAACTCTATATGAATTACTCTAAACTGAAAATATAGTCCAATTGCAAGATAAAACTATATATTTAGGAGTGAATAATCGTGTTCGAAAATAAAGATGATATTACATTACTTTATCAAGCTATTTCAGAACTAGCTGAAATCATAGGTCACCATCCTTACAACACAAAATCAATTAGCCTTTTATGTTTGGATTTAGGTATAACACTCGAAGAATATCAAAAAGTACTGATAGCATTCTTAAAATTAGCACATAGTAAAAATACAGAAGAAATGGAAATAAATGATTTTAAAAAGATATTAATTCAGTTTATTGAAAAATATGATGACCTTACGGATTCTCAAACATTAAGATTTATTGAAGGCTATGCACGTAACTATATTCCCGAACTACTGCCATACGCCGAGAAACTTTATCTCGAAATACGCGTATAACTAAATTGAAATTGATTGGTGCAATACACCATTTTAGAACCAAATCAAAAAAGCCCACAACCACATGGGTTACAGGCTATATAATGGAGACGGTGGGAGTTCATTAATGCGTATATATTTGTATAAAAATCGCTATAAGTATTGTCATAGCAAAGTTTACATTGTCTATTCAGTTGTGTGTAAAATGTTAAATTTGAAAAACACAAGATATTTGGGGCAATGAATAGGTCTGATTATACTACTGTTCATACTCTTGCTCTTTATTTCAAAATTATGCCCTTTTTCGCCCTTAAATCATTTAAAGTCATTTTCGTAATATGTCATATAATCTTGTACATCATATAGAAAACTTCTTGTTTTACGCCCTTTATCTAGTTGACCTATTACATTAACATAAGAATCTCTAACAGCTACCTTAAAAGTTTTAAAATAAATATTATTAACATAATATTTTTGAGTTCTAATTAAATTATTATTTTTATACTCTAATTCAAACTCTTTCCTTAACTCTCTAGCTAAATCTCTCCCATTAGTAACATCATCTTCGAATACCTCGCTAATTTCTTGCGACTTTTCCTTAAAGTAATTCATCTTATTAATAACCTCTTGTTTAGTTATGTCATTGGGTATTTTAAATAAAATATTGTTCATAATCCTACCTCATTTTTATCATATTATTAATATTTATTACGTAATAAATACCATTTAGTTACAATAGATATTTTACCTATATAGTTACACAAACTCATTCCTCACTGCTACACAGGACATTTCTCAGAATGGATAACACCACTATTAGAACAAAGATCTTTCTAAAATCATGTGTCATACATTATTTATTATTCCTTATATAAGTGTTTTAATATATATTAATCTTCATTTAATGGTCTTAGCAATATTGATTGTCAAAAAATAGAAAGTTCTTATTAGTTTAAAAATAGAAGCACATATAATTGAATACCAAATAACAAAATAAATGTTATCAATTTCAATATCATATAATTTAAAACAGTACAAAACCAATGTATAAATAGATAACAATAAGAACATCTCTGTATTTAGCATAATATTTTCAATCAATTTCTTTTCTGTGTCTAACTTCTCAAACAATTTTGCTCTATCGTTTAAAAGTGGTATAAGAGTAACAGAAAAAAACAAAAATGCTGTTGTTAAAGAAGAAAAAGATATTACTGTTTCCAAAAAATCACTATATTGTTCTTTATTCTGAATAACAGAATATTGAACATTCAAACACAAGAACACAATAATTAGGATTATAAAAAACAAAACAACATCTATGTTTCTTTTAAACACAAAATCACAACCCTTTATCAAATTGTTAAAGAATATCTTTTTCAATAATCTTTAAATTATCTCTATAAGCTTTTTTTATCGATTTAATCATAGAATTAATAGTTATTTTATTATTGTTGTTTAATTCTACATCATCATCTATATATATTAATCTGTTAGCGATAAGATCAATAATTTGTTCATGGCCATCATTCTCCCCTCTAATAACCATTTTTTTGACTTCTTTTGTCTCATCTTTCGCTAAAATATTTTTTATTTGTTTTAATGACTCTGAAATATCTAAAGCTTTTGATGTATACTTTACCTTCATAGAATCTGCATTTAGTTTATCAATCATTTTTTTATCTCTTTGCGTTGACTGATTTTTATTCTTTATTTTATCTACATCTACAATTCTAGAAATATTAAACTCAATTTCTTTTAGATCATCAATGTGTTTTAAATTATCAATTTTTGTGTTATTTATAGCAACGTTCAATTTGGCACCTTTTTTCTTAACTGTTCTATAAAAAAAACTTTTAAAATCTGATTGAGAAATCCCTCCTCTATTTGATGGAATAATCACTACTCCATATCTAGGGCAAAATAACACTACAGTATCAACTGTTAAGCCTTGCTCCGGTTCATCGCCATATTCAGATCTACCATCTTTTACTATTTTTTTAATTTCATTTATAACTGCAATTTTTGTAGTAACCGTTTTAGATAAACAAAAAACCCAAACTTCATTATTTATGTACTTATATTTTTCAATATAGTTAAATCCGATATAAGTTGATTTTTTACATTTAATAAAATTAAAATCTTTATTTTTTTCAAATTCTTCCAAAGATTCTTTTAAATATTCATTCATTCTTTCATAATTTTTGTCAACCTTACCTTTAAATTCATAAGTTAAAACAAAGAAATCATATTTTTTTGTAATCGTATTCATTTCCCCTTAACCTCTTTCGTGTGTAGTTTTATACATTATATATTTAAATCTACAAAATAAAAAGATTATATATGAAAAAAGCAACTAATATCGGGGAATGACATTAGTTGCAACTACACAATACCATTATACAATATTTTAGCACCTAGTACTAATTATATAATCATTTCTTATTTTCTCCTTTGATATAGGCATATAAAACGCCACCACCACCTATAAGTACAGCAAAAATGACACTTACCCATAACCCAATAGACATATTATCGTCCCTCCTTTACTTAAACGATACCCTCACATATATTTATATAACTTCCTTTATTCCTCAAATCTCCCAATATCATCAATATGAAAATCAGTATTTGGATATTGCTTTTCCTATTCTATTAAATCTCGCTCATTCTTCTCATCGTCTTGAACAAGACTATCAATAAATATTGGTGTTGCCACATTTATATCCACTTTATCAGTAAATATAATGTGTTAATGTCGAATAAGGTCACAAGCTTTTAAACGATCATTCGCTTTAATGGGCACTTCACATGTTCGTTGTTTACGAGGTTCATGTGTCCTGTGTCGGGGTTCTTTTCAAATGAACTTTTCTTAACTACAACTTCTTTCACTTCAGTTTCCTCACCCACTGCTGAACGTGATAGCAAGTATAGTGTTTTTTTCGCAGTTAAAATGGTATCGTCTATAATCTCATCTTTCTTGCTTTGAATATAGTCTTTTACTTTCTCATTGCGCAAAAGTCTGCTACCTGTTACATATGCGCTATTTGAGCTATAACCGGCATTTATAATGCTTTGAGTAACGTTAAGTATCATAAAAATTACTCATTCACAAAACTCTCTTTTCTACTTGTTTATTCGTCCTAATAATCACTACGTCTCTCTCAAATGACATATATTTTAGTTCTTTTATTCGAGCTACATCAAATATTTACTACTAACCACATCACATACAATAAAAGCCCACAACCACATGGGTCGCAGGCTATATAATGGATACGGCTGGAGTTCATTAATGCGTTTATCTTTTCACATAAAAATTGCTATAATTTTTGTCGTAGTAATGTTTAAGATGTCTTTTCAGTTGCGTGTAAAATTGAAAAATTACAAGAGCTTTATGTATCTATTAGGTTTGATTAAATTAATATTCACACTCTTGCTCTTCACTTCAAAATAATGCTTTTTTTATGAATTACTTTGTTTTTTCTTACTTTCTCTAAATTCCTCATCAGATTTTCCATGAATTATAAAATCTACGATCACGTATAAAATACTACCAATAATATTGAATATTAACTCCAAATAGATGCCCTCCATAGACTTTTAATTATATTACCAAGAATGATATTAATTTAATGCACTCAGTATCTACAAATATTTATCTTTAATTATGAGCTATTTTATATGCTTCAGTGAACAATTCATTCTATTAGGTAGTAATCGACATAGTACGTTTCTAAGAGTAAAGAACATACTGATTAGATAGTAAACATATTTAATAATTCTCTAAACCTTTATTTCGTTTGCTAATAACTAAGCCTATTGCTAAACCAATAAATGTTCCAAAAGGAAACCCCATTATAAAACTGAATAATACAGTGAAACCTAATATACTTAAAATTGGATGAATATAAATTTTATTTTGATTATTCATATGTATAACTCCTTTTGTAATTATAATAAGTTACCTACTTTTAATGATATCATAATCAGTTTATTTCAAAACCTGAATTATAAATATAGCCTGTATCAAAAAATCAAAAACGCTTATATACCTCTTTACTTTATTCATTCCTCAAACTTAACTCATTTTCATTTTGGCCTTTACTATCAACAAATATTGGCAATTAATTAAAAATGGAGGCAGTTATGTTTAAAATTCATGATGAGACATATATTAGAAGAACGATAAAATTTTTAGTTACAATATTAATAATTTTCTTAGTCACCTTTATTTTAGCAATTATATTTAGCCCTTCTACTGAAACCATAAAAAATCTATCTAAAGGTATACCCAGTAACGTTGCCAATGCAGTAGGGTTAGAAAAAGTTTGGGAATATATACTAAATAATGGGTTTAAAGTTCCTTTTCAAATGCTAATATTAGCTATCATTCCAATCCCTTTTTTATATTATTTAAACATTATCTCTACAGCGATTCCTCCTGCTATAGCTCTAGGTTTCGTAATTAATTATGACATTTATAAAGGGACTATGGTGACTATATCTTCAATCCCTCACTTCTTCGTAGAAATATTAGCTTTTTGCTTTGTTGCTAGCGGTCTCGTCAAAGTTAACCAAGCTATTATTAGAAAAATCACCAACTTATTTAGAAAAAACAAAAAAGAGAATTTATCTCTAAAATTATCTATAATCAACTTATTGAAAATATATGTATTTATAGCCTTACCTTTATTTGTAATAGCAGCTTTTTTCGAGAATTATTTATCTAAATTTATATTTGATCTACTAACCTAAAATAACAAGCCCTCTACGATCGATATTGGACTTCCTTGTATTTCTCTAATTTAATATACATCCCAAACATGAAAATCAGTATTCGATTAATGCTTATCCAACTTTTATAAAATCCGTTCAGCTTAGCTTTTTGTCAACAATTACTTTAGAATCAATATTTATTATTACCTTTAATAACATTTACTTAATTAAATATTTTGGAATTAAATTGTAATATTAAATTAAATATAACATATGAAAGGATATTAATAGCATGAATTTTAAATTATTAGGAGCTGCATTATTATCAGCAACAGTTTTACTAACTGCATGTGGTCAAAATAATGACAAAGCAATGAAAGACGAAAATAAAAAATCAGAAACTAAGTCTGATAAAAAATCTAATGATCCAAAGAAAGATAAACAAAGTAAGAAGGATAAGAAGAAAGAACATAAAATGCAATCTAAAGAAGAAGCACTAAACCAATCTGTTGAACAGAATACTAATCAACAACAATCTACTGAACAAACTAATCAACAGACACAACAACAAAACGTTCAGACTCAAGACAATAATAGGGCTTTAACTAAACAACAAATGGAAGCTAATGCAAAAGTTGCTAAACAAAATGGCTATACAGGTATACCTAATGGAGATATGGGAGGCGTTCCTACTTCCGAAAAATCTTATTCTAACGACCAATTAGACCCTGAAACTGGACTGCCTAAAGATGGTGCAGTCCCTAAAGATTCAGAATAAAAAACACTTCCGCATGATCCATTTTAATATGAATTCAACGAAAATGTTTTTATATTATTCCCAATATATATCTATAGCTTATTAAATTGGTAGTGTTTTTATGTGCTGGGGCAATACTGTGGCAACGAAAATAAAAAGCCCACAACCACATGGGTTGCAGGCTATATAATGGAGACGGCGGGATTTGAACCCGCGTCCAGAGGTCCTGATACATATCTTTCTACGTGTGTAGTTTATCATTGAGTTTCGCATAATGAGAGGTGATAAACAACCAACATTATGCTAGTTTGATTGGTTTTCATCTAAACAGACTTCAAACGGCAGTGTTTAGCATATCCTACTTAGGTTGAATCGCGTTAACAGCACATAGGAGATGCTGTTAGGCGATGCAGAGTGCTATTACGCAGCTACTGCGAAATTATTGTTTGATTTGCCAGTTATTATAAACTGAGTGTGTTAGTGACGGAGACAACCCTCCGACACGCTTAATAAGCTCTGGGGACCCCTGTCGAATCCATAAACGTCCCCGTAATAAAATGTACTTTGTAGAAATCAAACATATCATTAATATCATTGTCACTCGCACTTGATGAACAACGCCTGAGTCACCTAAAATAAGATGTTCTTACTTGACCACTTTTCTAACAAAGCACTTATTAATATATCAAATGTAGCCCGTGTAAGCAATAGTATTGCTTAATAACGGGCTTTTACTGCGCGATCCATATCACGTTTGACTGCTTTTTCTTTTAAAGCTTGTCGTTTGTCATATTTTTTCTTACCGCGTGCAATACCTAATAATACTTTGCATTGACCATGCTTTAAGTACAATTTTAGCGGAATAATAGAATACCCAATTTCTCGTGTGCGGTCACCTAATTTAATAATTTCTCTTTTATGAAGGAGCAACTTACGTGATCGCAATGGATCATGGTTAAATCGGTTACCTTCTTCATAAGGCGCAATATGCATATTATTTAAATAGA
Source organism: Staphylococcus sp. AC872 (assembly GCF_979255425.1). Taxonomy (NCBI): domain Bacteria; kingdom Bacillati; phylum Bacillota; class Bacilli; order Caryophanales; family Staphylococcaceae; genus Staphylococcus; species Staphylococcus sp. AC872. The sequence goes on along the minus strand of NZ_CEEDKW010000004.1, from coordinate 210,439 downwards.
TTTCACCACGTTTTACTTGAGCATAGCTATCTTTAAGATTGGCGCTACCTCTACGTATAGATTTAATTTCTGTACCTTGTAACACAATCCCCGCTTCAATCGTATCTTCTATATTATAATCATGTCTTGCTTTACGGTTTTCAGCTAATGTGCCTGGTGATTTTTTCTTAGCCATTCTGTCTCACCTCTTTGCTGCTTATTTTTTCTTTTTACGTGATTTTTTCTTAACGCTTTTATCTTTATAGAATGGTTTATGCTTCGTGTTGCCTTTTTTATCTTGTTGGCGTGCATTTTTACCTTTACGTTGTTTACGTTTGTTTTTACCGTTTCCTTTATCATCAGATTTTGATTTATCTAATGATTTACCACGTGTTTTTGCTTGAATGGTCTTACCACGCGCTGGTCGTTGGCTTCTATCATTCTTAGGTAATGGCATTCCTACGATTTGGAAATCAATCATGCGTTCATCCACATCGACATGTGTCACTTTGACTTTGACAGCGTCACCGATACGGAACACTTTGGCTTGGCGTTCACCAATTAATGCCATTTGACGTTCATCAAATTGATAATAATCATCGGTCATATTTGAAATATGGACCATACCTTCAATAGTATTTGGTAATTCAATGAACATACCAAAATTAGCTACAGAACTAATGATACCTTCGAATTCGTCACCAATGTGTTGAATCATATATTCAGCTTTCTTCAACTCATCTGTATCACGTTCTGCTTCAATCGCACGTCGTTCACGTTGAGATGTGTGTTCAGCTAGTTCTGGTAGTTTATCTTCCCATTTATGTTGTTCCTTTTTATCCATTGAATGTTCAATAAGGTATTTACGAATTAAACGATGTACCGTTAAATCCGGATAACGACGTATAGGTGATGTGAAATGTGTGTAATACTCTGCAGATAGACCAAAGTGACCTAAGTTCACATCATCATAATGTGCTTGTTGCATTGAACGTAACATCATCGTTGAGATAACCATTTGTTCTGGTCGTCCTTCAACCTCTTCTTGAATATTTTGAAGCGTTGTCGGATGAATATCTTCGCCTGTACCTTTAATCATAATGCCAAAGTTCGTAATAAAGTCAAAGAACTGTCTCAAACGTTCTGATTTAGGTTGTTCGTGGACACGATAGATAAATGGTACTTCTAGTTTATTAAAGTGTTCAGCTACGGTTTCATTAGCCGCTAACATGAATGACTCAATTAAACGTTCACCTTCACCACGTTCGCGCACTTGTACATCTGTTGGAATGCCATCTTCATTAACAAGTACTTTCGCTTCGTTAATGTCGAAATCAATTTCACCACGACGTTTTCTCATATTTACTAAAAGGTTAGATAAATCTTGTGCCAAGTCAAGCATTGGTGTGACTTCACTATATTGACGACGCACATCTGGATTTTGTTCAGTAATAATTTGGTTAACCGCATCATAAGTCATTCTGTAGTTTGAATGGATGACACTATCAAAAATGTCATGGTTCACTACTTCACCACGTGCATTGATTTCCATACGACAACTTAACGTTAAACGATCAACTTCAGGATTTAATGAACAAATACCATTACTTAATCTATGCGGAATCATTGGAATAACTCTGTCTACTAAGTACACGCTTGTAGCTCTATCATAAGCCTCTTTATCTAAAGCTGAATCTTCAGTTACATAATAACTAACATCTGCAATACTTACAGTTAATTCCGTATTACCATTTTTTAATTTTTTAACGCTAATGGCGTCATCTAAGTCTTTAGCATCTGCGCCATCAATTGTAATCGTTAATTCGTCTCTTAAATCATGACGTCCTTCGATTTCAGAAGGTTCAATTTCATCAGGAACATCTTCAGCTTCTTTAAGTACATTATCTGGGAATTCTATTTCAATACCATGTTGATAAATGATAGATAAAATATCTACACCAGGATCGTTTTTATGGCCTAGTATTGCTGAAATGTGGCCTTCCGGGTTATCTGTACCATCAGCATATTTAGTGATTTGCACTAATACTTTATGACCATCTACTGCACCTAAGCTTTGACCCTTAGGAATAAAGATATCCTGCATAATACGTTTATCATCTGGAATGACAAACCCGAAATGTTTCGCTTCACTATAAGTACCTACTACTTGAGTGACAGAGTGTTTTTCGATGGATTTGACTTCCCCTTCTGTCTTGCCTTTAAAGTCGCCTCTACCTTTGTGAACTTCTACAATGACGGTATCTCCATCTAAGGCTCTATTGATTTTTGTTGGCGGGATGAAGATGTCATCTACACCCTCTTCTTCTGGTCTTAAGAACGCAAATCCTTTTTTATTCTGACTTAACGTTCCTCTTACTAATTTCGACTTTGACTTACTAGATTGCTTTCGTTGATATCTATCTGTCTTCGTACGTTCAATCAAACCAGTTTGTTCTAGTTCAACAAGCACCTTTATTAAATCTCTGAATGAGTCGGCACTATTTAAACCTAACGCATCTTGAAAATCTGATACTGACATGGGTTCGTAGTCAGGTTGTTTAATCATTTCTTCGATGGATTGTTTTAAATTCATTATGCCCCTCCTTTCTAATTATCTTGTTTATTTTTATTCTGACCAATCTAATGATTCTAAAAATTCGTATATATCCTCAAAGACTTGTTCTTTTTCTTTATCGATTGTGATTACATGTCCTGAGTTCGCATACCATTTAATATCTTTATCATCAGATTCTACAGTTTCATATATATAATTTGCTGATTGAGGATCAATCATTTTATCTTGTTCTGCTTGAACAACTAATATTGGGTCCATCACTTCATCCACTTGATCTTTAACGCCTTTCATTGTAGCACTTAATTCTTCAAGTGTTTCAGTTGGATGGAAATGTTCCATTTCTTGATCAATGGTCGCTTGATCTTTACCCTCATATTTCTTGAAATTTCTAGCATATTCTAAAAACCCGTCGTAAATTGTGCTCGATGACTTATCATCCATAGGAGCGCACATAGTTATAATACCCTTAACATCTCTGTTTAAGCTTAATTTTAGAGCAAAAACGCCACCTAATGATAATCCCGCAACTGCGATTTCATCATATCCTTGATCAACTAAATATTGATAGCCATCTAAGACATCTTTAAACCATACGTATGGACTTGATTTTAATATCTCTTCAGGTGGTGCAGCATGTCCCTCATATTGTGGCGCATAAGATGTATAGCCCTTTTTCTGTAAGAAACGGCCTAATTGTCTTACATCTGAAGAATTACCTGTAAATCCATGTAATAACAATACTGCACGCTTGCCCTCTTCGAAAAAGAAAGGCTTAGGTAGTTTAATTTGCATGATGTTCATCCCTCTTCCAAAAGTATTCATAAACCATTTTTATATCAAACGACTTCCCTTTATTAGTCAATATCTCTACCATTCATTTTCTCTTTATTATAAATAAAAAAGCCCGACATGAACATCGTCGGACCTTATAAACCAAGATAACTTATGCCAATCATAAGTAAAAAGAATATTACAGATAAAATTATTGTTAATCTATGCAAGAATAAATCGACGCCACGTTGTTTTTGTTTACCAAATAACTGTTCTGCGCCGCCACTGATAGCACCTGAAAGTCCATTACTTTTTCCTTCTTGGAGTAATACAACAGTCACTAATGCAATACAATCTATAATTAATAATACGACGAAAAATGTATGCATAAAAATTGTCCTCCATTCATTATATACGAATCGAATTATAACACACATTCGTATTGTTTATCAATCTTCTATCGATTGAACGTACTTTTACGCTTAATTGATACGACTAACATATAAGCTGCTAAAATAAGTGAACCAATCACTACAATTAAAATTGGTAATATGGCAATCACACTTTTAACATCTAGTATCGCTTGTACAACCATGTATAAATTGACGAGTGTAAAGAAAGCATTCGAAATATATACTGCAAACATAAACCACCATAAATAAGGATGGCGATTCCAATATGCAATGACACCTGATAAATAAGCTAATAAATACATGACACCGTCAAATCTAAAACTGTTTAATACTTGATTTACTGAATTAGTCGTTGTCTTTTGACCTGCTAGTGATAACAGTGTTTTGACAGTTGTAGCATCTAACACGATAAAATTATGAATGATTAACAATATGAAAAATATAAGTGAACTGATAGCTATTACATTACCTGTAACGACTTCTCTTTTTGTTGTTTCAGCCATTGTCGTTCTCCTTTTATAATTGAATACTTACATTATTATACCAGTTTGTATATATAAGTTAAATCATACTTATTGATATACATTTTATTGATTAGACACAATAGCATGAACATATAAAAAACCCGTTACAGCCTCAACTCTGTAACGGGTTATATTTCTAGGATGCACATCCTAGACTTTTAGCGTGAACTCAATAATTTTAAAGATAAAACAAAACTTATTTGTCTAAATTGTAGAATGATTTAATACCATCAAATTTAGCAGTTTCGTATAATTCATCTTCAATACGTAATAATTGATTGTATTTAGCAATACGGTCAGTTCTTGATAATGAACCAGTTTTGATTTGACCAGCGTTTGTAGCAACAGCGATATCAGAAATTGTTGTATCTTCTGTTTCACCTGAACGGTGAGAAACTACTGCTGTGTAACCAGCTTTTTGAGCCATTTCGATTGCATCGAATGTTTCAGTTAAAGTACCGATTTGGTTAACTTTGATTAAGATTGAGTTACCAATACCTTGTTCGATACCTTTAGATAAGATTTCAGTGTTAGTTACGAATAAATCGTCACCAACTAATTGTACTTTATCACCGATACGTTCTGTAAGTTGTTTCCAACCTTCCCAGTCGTTTTCGTCCATACCGTCTTCAATAGTGATGATTGGGTATTTGTTAATTAATTGTTCTAAGTAGTCAACTTGTTCAGCTGCGCTACGTTTAGCACCATGTTCACCTTCGAATTTAGTGTAGTCATAAACACCATTTTCGTAGAATTCTGATGAAGCACAGTCAAATCCTAAGAATACTTCTTCACCTGGTTTGTAACCAGCAGCTTCGATAGCTTGGATAATTGTTTCTACAGCATCTTCTGTACCTTCAAATTTAGGAGCGAAACCACCTTCGTCACCTACTGCAGTTTCTAATCCACGTTTACTTAAAATTGATTTTAAGTTATGGAAGATTTCAGCGCCCCAACGTAATGATTCTTTGAATGATTCAGCACCTACTGGTAAAATCATGAACTCTTGGAATGCGATTGGCGCATCTGAGTGAGAACCACCGTTAACGATGTTCATCATTGGAACTGGTAATTGTTTACCGTTAAATCCACCTAAGTATTTGTATAAAGGTTGACCTAATAAGTCAGCTGCTGCTCTAGCTACGGCAATTGATACACCTAAAATAGCGTTAGCACCTAATTTACCTTTATTTGAAGTACCGTCTAATTGAATCATCATTTTGTCGATAGATACTTGATCTAATACTGAGAATTCACCTTCAACGATTTCTGGTGCGATGATTTCATTTACGTTTTCAACAGCTTTAGTAACACCTTTACCTAAGTAACGTGATTTGTCACCGTCACGTAATTCTACTGCTTCGTGTTCACCTGTAGAAGCACCTGATGGTACTAATGCACGGCCGAAAGCGCCACTTTCAGTTAATACTTCTACCTCAACTGTTGGGTTACCACGTGAGTCTAAGACTTCGCGAGCGTAAACATCTGTAATAATTGGCATGTTTAATTTCTCCTTTAAATATATGATTTAAAGCTATTATAGCTTTATTTATTTAATTAATAAAATGATAATACATGTTGTTAACGAAAAGTTAACAAACAAGGGAACTTAATTCCTTATTTGAAACACATTTTCTATAAATTAATGATTAATTAAAGATTCACCTGTCATATCTTCAGGTTGTTGAACATTTAATAAATCTAATAATGTTGGTGCTAAGTCACCTAAGCGACCAGTTTCTCTTAAAGTTACGCCTTCTTTTGTAACAATAACTGGAACTGGGTTAGTTGTATGTGTAGTCATTGGTTGATCATCATCTGTTAAGACTTGGTCAGAGTTACCATGGTCTGCAGTGATAATCGCATGACCACCCATATCGATAATTTTATCTACAACTTCACCTAAACATTCATCAACAGCTTCGATAGCTTTGATTGTTGGCTCTAACATACCACTGTGACCAACCATGTCAGGATTAGCAAAGTTTAATAAGATTAAATCTAAATCACCTTTGTCTAATTCTTCTAATAAGGCATCTTTTACTTCATATGCGCTCATTTCTGGTTTTAAGTCATAAGTTGCAACTTTAGGTGAATCGATTAAACGTCTACGTTCACCTTCAAATTCAGCATTACGACCACCACTCATGAAGTAAGTGACATGAGGGAATTTTTCAGTCTCAGCAATACGTAATTGTGTAAGATTATTATCTTGAGCAACTTCACCAATTGTATTTTTAAGATCTACTTTTTCAAATACAACTTCAGCATCAACGTCATCGTTGTATTTTGTAAATGTAGCATAGAATAAGTCATTAACTCGTTCTACTTTGAAACCTTCAAATGCTTTATTAGTGAATACTTCTGATAATTGTGCAGCTCTGTCTGGACGGAAGTTATAGAAAATAACTGCATCTCCGTCATTAACGCCATCATTTTGTCCTTCAACGATAAATGGTTCAACAAACTCATCTGTTAAATCTTTATCATAGTTCGCTTCTACACCTTCTTTAGCAGTAGCGAATGTAGGACCTTCAAAATTACGAATTGCGTTGTAAGCTTTTTCTTCACGATCCCAACGTTTATCACGGTCCATTGCATAATAACGTCCAGATACTGAAGCAAATTGGCCTACACCTAATTCTTTAAATTTAGCTTCTGTTTCTTCGATATATTTAATTGCAGATTTTTGATCAACGTCACGTCCATCTAAAAATGCATGTATATATACTTTTTCAACACCTTGCTTTTTAGCTAATTCTAAAATAGCAAATAAGTGTTTATAATGACTGTGAACACCGCCATCTGATAGTAAACCGAATACATGTAATGCAGAATTGTTGTCTTTCACATGTTTTACTGCGTTATTTAACACATCATTTTCGAAGAAGTCTCCGTCTTCGATTGATTTGTTAATACGAGTTAAACTTTGATAAACAATACGTCCAGCACCAATATTCATGTGTCCTACTTCAGAGTTACCCATTTGGCCTTCAGGAAGACCAACATCTAATCCACTTGCCTCTATTTGAGTAGTTGGATATTTATTGTAGTAACGATCAAAATTAGGTTTGTTTGCTAATTTTACAGCGTTACCGTGTTCACTTTCACGATTTGCAAAACCATCTAAAATGATTAAGGCAGTTGGTTGTTTTGCCATAATTATTTTGCACCTTCTAACAATTGTTCAAAATCTTCTACTTTTAATGAAGCGCCGCCTACTAATGCGCCGTCGATATCTGATTGAGCCATATATTCTTTGATGTTGTTAGGTTTAACACTACCACCATATTGAATACGAGTTGCATCAGCTACATCTTGGCTTGATAAGTCTGCAATTGTTTTACGAACATGTGCACACATTTCATTAGCATCTTCAGATGTAGATGATTTACCAGTACCGATAGCCCAAATTGGTTCATATGCAATCACAACTTGTTTAAGTTGGTCATTTGATAAACCTTCAACAGCTTTCTTAACTTGGTTACCTACAACTTCATTAGCTTTACCACTTTCACGTTCTTCATCTGATTCACCAACACAAATGATTGGTGTCATGCCGTGATTGAAGATAGCGTGCGCTTTTTTATTAACTTCTTCGTCTGTTTCGTGGAATAAGTCACGACGTTCAGAGTGTCCGATGACAACATATTTCACGCCTAAATCAGCTAATGCTACTGGAGAAGTTTCTCCTGTGAAAGCACCATTATCTTCAAAATATGCATTTTGAGCACCGATTTGTAAGCCTTTAGCTTTACCATCTTTAACTGCTGTGATTAATGCATCTAATTGAATTGTTGGTGCACAAATTACTGATTCAACTTCTTTAGGATCAGGTAATGTTGATAATTCATTAACGAAATCTTTAGCTTCTTGAACTGTTTTGTTCATTTTCCAGTTACCTGCGATAATTGGTGTTCTCATTCAATACACTCCTTAATATTTTAATGTTTATTGGTATACTATATATCTTTCAACATTCGTTTTCCCGAATATATCTGAGAAAAACACAACATTTTATAGATATTATTTATTGTTGATTGCTTTAATACCAGGTAATTCTTTACCTTCTAAGTATTCTAATGATGCACCGCCACCAGTAGAAATGTGAGTGAAGTTATCTTCGAATCCTAGTGAGATTGCTGCTGCTGCAGAATCACCACCACCGATAATTGTCACGGCATCTTTTAAGTTAGCGATTGACTCACATACACCGATAGTACCTTGAGCAAAGTTACTAAATTCGAATACACCCATAGGTCCATTCCATACTAATGTATGCGCACCTTGTAATTCTTTGTTAAATAATTCAACAGTTTTAGGACCAACATCCATTGCTTCTTGGTCTTTTGGAATATCATCAATTGATACTTCAGTGATTTCTGCATCATTTGAGAATTCTTTTGCTACTTTAGCGTCAACAGGTAATACAATTTGGTCTCCATTGCTTTCTAGTAATTCTTTAGCAAAGTCAATTTTGTCTTCTTCTAATAAAGATAATCCAATTTCTTTACCTTGTGCTTTAAGGAATGTATAAGCCATTCCACCACCGATAAGGATTTTATCAGCAATGTTTAATAAGTTTTTGATTACACCGATTTTATCAGAAACTTTAGCACCACCAAGGATTGCTACCACTGGTTTGTGTGGATCATTTACTACGCCACCAATGAATTTAATTTCTTTTTCCATTAAGAAACCAGCTGCAGTTTCTAAATGAGTAGAAATACCTACGTTAGAAGCATGTTCACGGTGAGCAGTACCGAATGCATCATTTACAAATACGTCACCTAATGAAGCCCAGTATTTACCTAATTCTGGGTCATTTTTAGATTCTTTTTTACCATCTAAATCTTCAAAACGAGTATTTTGTACTAATAATACATCACCAGCTTTAAGATCTTTGATTGCAGATTCTAATTTTTCGCCACGAGTTTCAGGTACAAATACAACGTCTTTATCCAATTTTTTAGATAAGTCATCTGCAACAGGTTTTAAAGTTAATGATTCTTTGTCGCTTTCTTCTTTCACTTTACCTAAGTGTGAGAATAAGACAACTTTACCACCTTGTTCGATGATGTATTTGATTGTTGGTAATGCTTGAACAATACGGTTATCGTTTGTGATTTCACCGTCTTTTAATGGTACGTTGAAGTCCGCACGAACTAATACCGTTTTGTCTTTAAGTTCTAAATCAGAAACTATTTTTTTAGCCATTTTCATTTCCTCCTTTAATTAGGAAAACATATATTAAAAAATAAGCGGAGAAGCGTTTGTGCTCCCCGCTTACTCATAAGCTTTATTATAAAATTTAACAGTTAAGAGCACTAGTTAAATTAACTATGCTTTAATTATTTAGATAACTCAGCTAATTTGTTTAAAGTACGTACTAATTGAGCAGTGTATGACATTTCATTGTCGTACCAAGCAGCTACTTTAACTAATTGACGACCACCAACAGCCATTACACGAGTTTGAGTTGCATCGAATAATGAACCGTAAGTCATACCAACTACATCAGAAGATACGATTTCGTCTTCAGTGTAACCGAATGATTCGTCAGAAGCTTGTTTCATTGCTTCGTTAACTTGTTCAACTGTTACGTCTTTTTCTAATACTACTGTTAATTCAGTTAATGAACCAGTTGCAACTGGAACACGTTGTGCACCACCGTCTAATTTTCCGTCGATTTCAGGAATTACTTTACCGATTGCTTTAGCAGCACCAGTTGAGTTAGGGATGATGTTTTCTGCTGCAGCACGAGCACGACGTTTGTCGCCTTTTCTGTGTGGAGCATCTTGAGTATTTTGGTCACCAGTGTAAGCGTGGATAGTTGTCATTAAACCTTCAACTAAACCGAACTCATCACTTAACACTTTAGCTACAGGAGCTAATGAGTTAGTAGTACATGATGCACCTGATACTACTGTTTCAGAACCATCTAATTCATCGTGGTTAGTGTTGTAAACGATTGTTTTTAAGTCACCAGTTGCTGGAGCTGAGATTAATACTTTTTTAGCACCTGCGTCAACATGAGCTTGTGCTTTATCTTTGTCAGTATAGAAACCAGTACATTCTAATACTACGTCGATATCTAAGTCTTTCCAAGGTAATTTGCTTGCATCTGGTTCATCGAATGATTTAACTTCTTTACCGTTAACACGGAATCCACCGTCGATAACTTCTACTTCACCAGTGAAGCGACCTTGCATAGTGTCATATTTTAATAAGTGTGCTAACATATCGTCATCAGTTAAGTCGTTTACTGCAACTACTTCTAAACCTTCTACGTCTTGAATTCTTCTAAATGCTAAACGACCAATTCTACCAAAACCATTAATTGCTACTTTTACTGCCATTATAATGGCCTCCTTTAATAATGATATTTAAAAAGCTTTGAACTTTTTATTCCTAATTTAATATTACTTTCGCCGCAGCTTCATCAGTGATTAACACTGTGTTGTCAGGGGCAATGGTTAAGTAAGCTTTAATTGCTTCACCCTTAGATTGTCCACCTGCCACTGCATAGATAAAGTCTTTGGACTCAAGATCTTCTAATTGTAATCCTATTGTCTTTACTTTGTGGACGACATGACCTTGAGCATCAAAATAATAACCAAATGCTTCACCCACGGCTTGGTGATGTTGAAGCTTATCAATCACATCTTTATGTGACTGTCGTCGATGCGCCATCTTCAGCGCATCACCAATACCATGTATCGTTACATTCGCTTGTTTAATTTTATCCAATGTATGACTGACTGAAGGTTCTAACATTAATGTATTATATGTAGATTCACTTACGTTATCAGGCACATATAATGTTGTGTAATAACCACCCGCTTGTTGTGCCATACTTGATGCAATCGTATTTGCTTGATATACCATATTTTCACCAAGACCACCACGAGCAGGTACGAAAAACACATTAAATGGTAGTAAATGAATAGATTCACTTACATAAGCCATTGTTGAACCACCAGTTACTGACACAATTGCATCTTCGTATAAACTACTTTCTAATAACTGGCCAGCCTGTCTGCCCATTTCTCTTTTAACTGATTGTTTCTCGTCTGAATCACCAGGGACAACATGAACTTCTTTTATGTTGTACTTTTCTTTAATAGCGTTAGCCATTTTGTGATCATCTGAATAATGATTGAAATAATCATTTAATTGATTGATTACCTCTTTACCCTTTTCAGTGATTTCCATTCCTGTTGATTTAACTTTGATTAGTTCTTGTTTTTTTAACAAATCTGTTTCAGAACGTAGAACTCTTTCCGTCAAATCCATATGTTCACTTAAACTACGTCGTCCAACTGGCTCATTTTGAGAAATAGTAGCTAAGATTGAAAAACGACGATACATCTTTTCGACCAAATCTGGAATAAGTTGTTGTTGAATTTCGATCAAATCTTTCACTACTCTTTCCTCCTTGTATATTTCTAAAGGATGAGTCAATATTGCTTGAATCATAGAGGATTGACGTTTGAAGTCCCACGTGGGACAAAATCTAACCTCTTTACAATTGCAATAGTACTATTATGCGAATTAAAATGCAAGTAAATCCGCTCAAAATTTTCCAAATATTGTGTAAAGCGATTTCATTTACTTTAGGTATGGTTACGTGAATTCAATCACTTATTCATGATATTTTAAGCTATTCATCAACTTTTAGTTGTACGCTATTAAATTGATAAATATTATTCTACACATTGATAATATTACCCTTTATGTTACGAGTTAACCATCTCTTTATAAAGCAACAATTCTTTTATAACATTGTGCTTTTCATTTATAATCAATATAAGGACAACTCTTTTTGAAAGAAGGTTTAATTTATTTTGAGTACTGATGAGGAAAATAAAATAGAAGTTATTGATCCAACTGATCCACGTTATAAAGATGATGAACATTTTCATCAAAATCGCTATGACGATAACAAATCCAATCATCAAGTTTATACATATGGATGTACACACACGGGATGTGGATGTTCTATTGGTTGCTCTACACTAATGCTCATTTCTCTTATAATCACAATGTTCATTTATTGGTTATTTTAAATGGTATTTGAGGCACAGTACTGAATTTACTTACTTTTAAAAATAGAAAAGCCGATAAGGTCAGTACATTAACTTGCAAATCGCAATTGTACGAAATACCTTATCGGCCTTTTATTTTTTATTCATCAGATTTATTGTTAGACGAACTATTTTGACTTTGTGAACTTTGACTATTGTTGGATTGTTGTGATGCACTACGTTGCGTATTATTATTTGAGTTATTCTGTGTTGATTGTTGGGCACTTGGCTTTTCTTGAGTACTTGGTTTAGGTTGTGAACTTGGTTTCTCTTGAGTACTTGGCTTTTGTTGTGTGCTAGGTTTCTCTTGCGTGCTTGGTTTTTCTTGGGTACTTGGTTTCTCTTGAGTGCTTGGCTTTTCTTGCTTACTTGGTTTTTCTTTAGTTGGTGCTTCTTTAGTTTTATTATCTACTTTTGGTTTTTGTTGTGTCTTAGGCTGTTGTGATTTGGGTTGTTGCGTAGAAGGTTGTTGCTGTGTTGTTGGTTGTTGTCTCGTCTGTTGTTGTGATGGTTGCTGTTGTGTATTTTGCTTTTCATTAGACTTTTTGTCAGACGATTTTTCTTTTTTATCTTTGTCGTCTTTGTCTTTTTTATCTTTTTGTTCTTGCTTCGTCTCATTATTTAATCGTTCATTAGCTTTCTTTGAATGATCTACAAATGAAAATATAGCAAATGTTAAACCACCTAGTAGCAATAATACGATAATGATACTAATAATTTTCGCAATGCCACTCATACCTTTTTTACCTTGATTGTCGTACTCATTAAAATCTTGCTTTGACATATTCTCCCTCACTTTAAACATGGAATATCATATTATTATAAATAAATTTATATCTTAAGTTGTCGTTATGTTTTATTCATCAAAAATTTATATTTAGAATTTCGATAGAATTAGCAAATTACTATTTACTTAATCTCATCTCATTTATGATAACATCATAATGAAGAAGAAACATCCATTTTAAACTTTTTTAATATAAATTTAATAGGAACGGTTTGTGATAATAATGAAGAAAATGATTGAAGATCACTTAGAGAGTCATACTAATGATAACCACAAAATTACATTAAAAAAGATGTTGATAAGTAATGATCAACATCAAAATAAATCTCCCATCTTAAGTAATAGCTGGTTTTATATCATCGTTTTTTTGATACTTTTCACTTTCATTTGGTTTTTTCTTTAAAATAACATTTAACAATTAAATGATTTTTTCTATTATAAATATGCACACAATTTTTTATTAAGTTTATTTCTGTAAAAAGATGTAAAAATCATTTAAAATAATAATAAAGAGAGAAAAAAAGACCCATACGTTGCTCGCATGGGCCCACTACTAAAGGGAGTCAAAATTTACCTTCGCTAGTATATTATGGGGTATACTCATACTAATTAAGAGATGTTTAATTAATTTCCGAAGGTACAAGTCAATTATAACTTAACAGAAATTTTTTTAAATACGAATATAAAAAAGTATTTGACATATTGTTGGCTAAAAATTGGATAAATTTTGAATAATAAGAATCACTACTAACTATTAATAAGGTTAGAATTTTTTATTGAGGTGAGATAATGAAACAATATTTAATTACTGGTGGAACTGGCATGGTAGGTTCACACTTAGTGAATGAAATTAAGAAATCAAACGCTCATATTACTATTTTGACTCGACATGATGAACAATCGAACGATTCTCAGATTTCATATGTGAATTGGTCTAAACACGGTTGGGAAAGTAAAGTGCCTGATATCGATATCGTTATTAATCTAGCTGGTGCAACACTTAATAAACGTTGGACTAAAGACTACAAACAAACATTAATGTTAAGCAGAATTCAATCTACACAAGCCCTTTTTGAATTATTTAAAGAAAGAGAAAAGAAGCCAGAAGTATTATTTAATGCTAGTGCTATGGGATATTACCCACCTAATTATCATCATAGTTATACAGAACTTTTTAAAACATTACCGTTTGACTTTTTATCAGATATTGTTTATCAATGGGAAAGATTTGCTAAGCAATTCGAAGCATTTGGAACAAGAGTCGTTTTAGGTCGCTTTGGAATGATTTTATCTAATGATGGTGGCGCATTACAAACAATGAAATTACCTTATCAATTTTATGTCGGTGGTAAATTAGGATCTGGTTTCCAATGGTATTCATGGATTCACATTGATGATTTAACACGTGCAATATTATTTACAATTGGTAATGACAAAGCCAAAGGCCCATTTAACTTAACTGCACCAATACCTGAACGTCAGAATTTATTCGGTTATACGTTAGCTCGTGCAATGCATAAACCTCATGAAACATGGGTTCCAAGCTTTGCAATGAGACTAGTACTTGGTGAAATGTCTACCGTTGTTTTAGATACACAAAAGGTATTACCAAATAAACTCGAAGCACTAGGATTTAATTTCATGTATAATAATCTTAAAAATGCACTAGATGATTTAATCAGAAATTAAATTAAGAGGTACAACAACAATGGAAAACAATCAAAATGACAAACTCACATACATTTTAATGATAATAGCAGGCCTAATCTGTATTTTGAATGGTGTCTTAGTATTTGATCAAACAATAATTATGATATTACTCTCTGTCCTATTTATCATTATTGGTCTTATAGTCTCGTATATTTCAATTAATGGATTGAGACATAAGTTAAAATAGTTAATTTCAAGCAAATCAATTTAAATAAAAAAGAAGTCAGGACCTTAAATGACGGTCCTGACTTCTTTTTATTGAACTTCGATTAATATGTCTAATTAAATAGAAATATTATTGTTTACCTTCTGGTTCCATAACTTCATCAACTAAACCATATGCTTTAGCTTCTTCAGCTGTTAAGAAATTGTCACGATCAGTATCTTGTTGGATTTTTTCAATAGATTGACCTGTTCTTTCAGAAAAAATACGATTTAATTTTTCACGAGTTTTTAAAATATGGTTGGCAGCAATCTCGATTTCAGTTGCTTGACCTTGTGCACCACCTAATGGTTGGTGAATCATTACTTCAGCGTTTGGTAAAGCATAACGTTTACCTTTTGCACCTGCTGCTAATAAGAATGAACCCATTGACGCAGCCATACCAATACAAATTGTTTGAACATCTGGTTTGATATGTTGAATTGTATCATAGATAGCAAAGCCAGCTGTCACGCTTCCCCCTGGTGAATTGATATATAAGTAAATATCTTTTTCAGAGTCTTGGGCTTGTAAGAATAATAATTGAGATACAATTGAGTTAGCAACGTTATCATCAATTTGTGAACCTAACATAATAATACGGTCTTTTAATAATCGTGAATAAATGTCATACGCACGTTCACCACGATTTGTTGTTTCAATAACTGTAGGAATTAAATTCATCTATATTTCCTCCTTGTAATAACTGTTACTTCATATTTTAACCTAAAAGTCAAAAATGGTCAAAAATAAAGTTCTTTTAGTTTAATTGCTAATTGACGTTAAGTGAATTACTTTTGTACACTAGAAATAACTATTTTTGATTGTACTGATTTTATATCATTTAGTACAGAAATAAGCTTTATCTATTTTCCCCTTGTAGTGTAATGGATAACACATAAGATTCCGGTTCTTAGAATAGGGGTTCGATTCCCTTCGAGGGGGCTCATATATGGTTAAATACAAAGACTGCTTATGTAGTGATTCAAATTAACAGAAGAAAGCCATGATCTTCAAATTTAGAATACATGATTACACAATGTGTTCTATCAATGAGACATGGCTTTTATTTTATCATTTCAATATGATATATTTTTCTGAATCTCATACCATTGGGATAGTTTTTTATAATTCAATCTTCTCGCCGTTTCGGATTTTATCTGCTAATTCGTTTAATTTTCTTAATCGATGGTTCATACCTGATTTAGAAATAGGTCCTGTGGAAATCATTTCACCTAATTCTTTTAAAGAAATTTCTTGATGTTCAACACGTAATTTCGCGACTTCACGTAAACGATCTGGCAAATTATCTAAACCAATTTCTTGGTCAATTAATTGAATACTTTCAACTTGTTTCATAGCTGCGCTCACAGTTTTATTTAAATTGGCTGTTTCACAGTTTACTAATCGATTAACGGAATTTCTCATATCACGTACAATACGTACGTCTTCAAATTTGAGTAGTGCTTGATATCCACCAATTAAACTTAAAAAGTCAGATATTTTTTCCGCTTCTTTTAAATAAACGATACTACCCTTTTTACGTTCAAGATGTTTTGCATTTAATTCGTAACTATTCATCAACTTAGTTAATCCTTCAGAATGATTCTCAAATTGAGAAAAGATTTCTAAATGATATGAAGATGTTTCAGGGTTATTGACAGAACCCCCTGCTAAAAATGCGCCACGCAAGTAACTTCGTCTCATTTCATCATCTTGAATCATCTCTGGATCAATTTCATGTGTAAATACGCCTTCTTTTAAAATTCCTAATTCATCAAGAATCTCTCGTGCTTTCATCTTTGTACGACAAATGTAAATATTATTTTTCTTCAATTTCATTTTTTTACGTACTAATATTTCTACTTCAACATTAAAGATACGCTTAATCAGTGAATAGATTCTTCTAGCAGTTGTGGCATTTTCAGTTTGAACATTTATCACAAACTGTTGATTGGACAAACTAAGTGCCCCATTCATACGAATTAATGCACTGAGCTCTGCTTTCGCATTAGCTTCATCTACATCTATACGAGTTAATTCATTTTTCATATCTGATGCAAAGCTCATAGAACACTCATTCCTTCCTATCATCGCCTACATGATTCTTTCGCAATGACTTTTTTCTAAATTAATCTCATTTAAATTATTTTTCATTCATTGAATTTACAGACTTAAATAAATTCTAACTCTCATATCCTCTCATCATGACTACTGCTGACGTTTGCTGTTAGGATCAAATTGAATTGTACTAATTAATTCAAGTGCGACTTCATATATCAAAGTAGATAATACTTTGGTATTGTGTCTTACTAAATGTTCATCTGATATTTCAACTAGATTAGATGCAGTAATCACTTTAATACCGTCCTGTTTTAATTCATCAACGTTAACGTCAACCGGTTCTGAATGTTTTTCTCTATATTTTTGTAAAACATTATCATTAAATTGATCAGTACAGCAAATGACGTAATCGACAAATGATTGTCCTGCTTGTCGATGTAATGCATTAATATGTTCTTTCACATCATAACCATCAGTTTCACCTGGCTGTGTCATTACATTAGATACATATAGTTTAGGCGCAGATGAATTTAATAGTGCATGTGATATACCTTTCACACATAAGTTAGAAATGACACTCGTATATAACGAACCTGGGCCTAAAACGATTAAGTCTGCTTCTTCTAACGCTTCCACTGCTTCTTCCATTGGTTCAACATCATCCGGTTCTAAAAAGACTTTGTCTATCTTTTTCTGCATTTTAGGTATTTTAGATTCACCGTAAACAATGTCTCCATCTTCCATAATGGCATTTAATTGCACACTTGAATTGGTTGATGGGATTACTTTACCTTTAATATTTAATACTTTACTTAATTCTTTAATTGCATGTCCAAAATCATTCGTAATGTTGGTCATACCAGCGATTAATAAATTACCTAATGAATGTCCACTGATTTGATTTTCTTCAAATCGATATTGGAATAATTGTGTTAATACTGATTCCGAGTCACTAAGCGCTGCAATAACATTTCTAATATCTCCGGGAGCTGGAATATCCATTTCATTTCGAATTTTACCTGTACTACCACCATCGTCTGCGACCGTGACAATAGCGGTAATATCAATTGGAAATTCTCTTAAACCTCTAGCTAATACTGATAAACCAGTTCCTCCGCCGATTAATACTACTTTCATTCTTCTCATTGATGCTCGCCACTTTCGATATGTGCATCTCTGTGATGAACATAAACGTTATAATCAAAAACCTCGTTTAGATATTCACCCAAACGTTTACTTAAAGCTACTGAACGATGTTGGCCACCAGTACATCCAATAGCTATGACTAATTGAGATTTACCTTCTTTTTTGTAACCAGGAATCATGAATTTTAATAAATCCGTTAATTTATCAAAGAAAATTTCAGTTTCTCTCCATTTCATTACATAGGTATACACTTCTTCATTTAATCCAGTTAATGGTCGCAACTCTTCTACATAATAAGGATTAGGTAAAAATCGCACATCAAATACTAAGTCAGCATCCATTTGAATACCATGTTTAAATCCAAAGCTCGTTACGTTAATCGTAAATGTTTCAAAATCATCATTCTTATAATAATTAACAATTCGTTCTTTTAATGCTTTAGGTTTAAGTTGGCTCGTATCAATCACATAATTAGCGATACTTCTAATTTGTGAAAGCTGTCCACGTTCTTCATTAATGGCTTCTATTAATGAACGTTGTCCTTTTTCATTTAATGGATGCGCACGTCGTGATTCTTTATATCTTGAAATTAGTTTTTCTGTAGTTGCTTCTAAAAACATGACATCTACAATAACGTCATTTCTACTTTTGATTAAATCTATTTCTTTCACAAGTGATTTAAATAATTCTTTGCCTCTTAAATCTATAGCAATTGCCACTTTTTGTAATGAAGGGTTACCTTGCTCCATTAATTCAACGAATTTAGGCAATAACACAGGTGGTAAATTATCTACACAGAAATAGCCTATATCTTCTAAATTTTGAATGACTAGAGACTTACCAGCACCTGACAAACCAGTCACTACTAATAGTTCACTTTTTCCCATTTCTTTTTCAGAATTCATCATTTCATTGGTCACCGCCAGTTATTTGAAATTTGTACATTAATAGCTTCATCATACCACACTCAAATTCACAAAGGAACGTTACTAAGACTTAGAAAAAAGCTAGAACAACAAACGGATTATTAGCATTATAATCCTCCTATTGCTCTAGCTTAAATTACTGTTGTGATAAATGGTATTTAATTTATGCTTCTAATTTATCTTTGATAGCTTCAATATAATCTGCTGCACTTTGAGCTGCAATACTTCCGTCGCCTGTTGCTGTAACAATTTGACGTAATCCTTTATCTCTTACGTCACCAGCAGCATAGATACCTGGTACGTTTGTACTCATATCTGCTTCAGTTACAATATAACCATTTTCATTTGTAATACCTAAATCAGTAAATGGTGCTGTTAGTGGTTTCATACCGATATAAATGAATACACCATCTGCATCATAAGTGACTTCAGAACCATCTTTCGTTGATTCCAAAGTAACTGATCCTACCTTGCCGTCTTTGTCATTGATTGTCTTTAAAGTATGACTCCAAATAAAATCAATTTTATCATTTTTAAATGCACGGTCTTGTAAAATACTTTGTGCACGTAATTGATCTCTTCTATGAACAATAGTGACTTTGTCAGCAAATTTTGTTAAGAATGTACCTTCTTCAACAGCTGAGTCACCGCCACCAATAACAAATAAACGTTTGTTTTTAAAGAATGCACCGTCACATACAGCACAATAACTTACACCACGTCCACCTAATTCTTGTTCTCCTGGTACGCCGATTTTTTTATATTCGGCTCCAGTTGAAATAATCACTGCGTGTGCTGTAATTTCTTTATTTCCTAAGTTAACGACTTTATAATCGCCTTTATCTTCGATTGATTTAATATCACCATATTGATACGTAGCACCGAATTTTTTGGCATGTTCAAACATTTTAGTAGATAAGTCTGGTCCAGTAATCATTTCAAATCCTGGAAAATTCTCTACTTCTTCTGTATTTGCCATTTGGCCACCTGGCATACCACGTTCAATCATAACTGTGTTTAAATTGGCACGTGATGCATAAACTGCAGCCGTCATACCAGCAGGGCCTGCACCTATAATTGCTACATCAAAATCTACTTCAGTCATTTACTTGCCCTCCTACTAAATAATCATTAAACGCATTATATATCAAAATAAGTATTTCATAAATTTATATGCTCAAAATATAAGTTATCGTTTTATCTAATTTGTAATGACTAATATCAAACCATTCTTTGATTTGCTTCTTAGTCAACTTCTGATTTGTTTGTTGGTAATACAAATATAAATATGCACCTAAATATCTTTCAACTTCAGTTAAATCTGCTTGATCAGCAATAATTGATTCAGCTTGATCTATCCATTGAACAAATAATGATGTATCATTTCGAAATTGGTCGAATTGATACAGTTTTTGCATACCACGATGAATGAAGTCCAATTTATTCAGCGTTAAACCTTGAACTAAATATGTTAAATATAATTTTTCATAATCATTTAATGTTTCTAATACGGCCCATATATCTTCTGTTATCAATATTTCTTTACCATTCAATTGATTTAAAAGGAAGATACCATACAATCTATAGTGACTATCATCATCCATTAATAATGGTAAGATTCGTTGATCAAAGACATGTTTGCTTTCCTCTATAACCCAAGGGGGAAATCCTACATCTACTTTAGAAATTTGTAATAGTTTATTCCAAAATTGGATACTCTCATCTTTATTTCCTAGGTAATAATAATTATAACTTAAGGCATTAAACATTTGTATCGAAGCAAACTTCCCTTTTTTATACAGTGGAAGCAGTAGCTTTTGCGAGGCATGATATTGTTTCAAATAACTTAATACAATGCCTAATTTAAAGCTTTCATCATCGTTCATTGGTACAACTTTACTTAATATATTCAAATAACGTTTATACTTGTCTCTTTCGTTCGTATTATAAAGTAATAAAGTATAATGACAAAGTGCATGGACATCTGAATTATCTTCATTTAATAGGTCTTCAAACATTTCCTTAGCAATATCATATTTACTTAGATATAAATAACACATTGCTAATAAATTTTTAATGACGCGATGATTTTGTATTGCTTCTTCTTGATTTAATATATATGATTTTGCTTGCTCTAAACGACCTTGTGAAAATAAAAATTGGAACAATAATTGTACTGCAAAAAGTTGTGCCTCTACTTCTATTTGATGTTCATTAGAATACGATACATCGAACGTTTCTTCTAGTTCATCACGAAAGTCTTGATCATCTGTAATTAATACATAATTAATACCAAACAAGAATGCCTTGTTTGGTTCATTCAATTCAATGTTCAACTGACTCAATTCATAAAAACTATCAGCCACGCGTCTATCATTAATAATATTTTCATAAAATAAATGTTCCGCACGACTACCAAAACCTAGTTTAACTAAACATTGAGCATAGTTTAATTGAATATCAAAATCTTCAGGTGACAATTCTAGCACTTTACTATAATAATCAGCTGCTTTTTTAAAGTCTTGTTGCTTCCACTTTTGTGCTGCCATTTTGCGATAAAACGGTTCATCAAAAGCCATTGAAATAATTTTATTATTTTTATCTGCCAAAGATTGTCACCTCCATATTCATTTTATTTGTATAGGGTTACCAAAAGCGACCGAATTACTCGGTACATCTTTAGATACAACTGTTCCTGCACCAATTTTTACATGATCTCCAATAGTGACACCTGGAAGTATAGTGACATTGGCACCAATTAATGTATGACTGCCAATCGTTACCTTTCCATATTTAAATTCATCTACTAAAATTTCATGCGTTAATATTGTAGTATTATAACCAATCACACTATTGTTGCCAACTGTTATTAGCTCTGGATAAAACAAATCTGGCACTACTTTAAACGCGAATACAGAATGCTTTCCAATGTTCATCCCTAATAATTGACGATACATATTACTTTTCAATTTTAAGTTTGGCATGTACCGACAAACCTCGATAATAATCGTTTGTCTTAATACTTTAGGAAATTTGACTAAACGATAAATATGCCACAATGGATTCGTATGAGTTATTTGATATTCACGATGAGGTTTTAATTTTCTCATATTTTAATTACACCTTCTATTTAGGCCAACTTAATGGTCCAGCATTCTTGTATGTGGGTGGTTGGTATTTGAAGCGTCTATATAACATTATTGCCACACTGATAATAATTAAAATCACAGATACTAACTGAGCCACTCTAATATGACTTGTTAGCATTAAACTATCAGTTCTAAGCCCCTCTACAAAGAAACGACCAATCGAATACCAAATTAAATATAAGAAAAATGTTTCGCCTAATTTTAAATGCTTTCTAACTGTAACTAAAATAATAAATCCTAAAACGTCCCACACTGACTCATATAAAAATGTTGGATGATAATAATGACCATCAATATACATATTATCAATAATAAATTGAGGTAAGTGCAACTGTTCTAAGAACGATTTTGATACTATCCCACCGTGCGCCTCATGATTCATAAAGTTACCCCAACGGCCTATACCTTGAGCCAAAATAATACTTGGTGCAACAATATCTCCAATTTGAAATGGATTTAAATTTTTCATTTTACAAACTATAATACCAGTTATAAAACCACCAATTAATCCACCATGAATGGCTATACCACCATGCCAAATTTTTGGTATTTCACCTGGATTCTGCATGTAGTAAGGCCATTGGAAGATAACGAAATAAATACGTGCCACTATGAAACCAAATATTGCACAGTAGAAGATAACATCTACTAGTGTATCCTTATGTAACCCTACTCTCTTTAATGCTTCTTGTGCTACAAAATAACCTAATAAAATGCCACAAGCAATTATAATGCCGTACCATCTTATTTGTAATGGGCCCAAATGAAATGCAATAGGATCAATATAACTTAACGTTAAATTCATCATCTAACTACTCCTCACCTTTATGACTGTTGCGAACAATTTCGTCATTCAGGCGTTCGCTAAATTCTTCTGCTGTATTGATACCCATGATATTTAAACGATAGTTCATTGCGGCAACTTCGATAATCACTGCAACATTTCGTCCAGGTCTTACTGGAATAGTTTTTTTAGTGATTTCTGTATCTAAGATACGTAATGTTTCTTCATTTAGACCCACACGGTCATACAATTTTTCTTTATTCCAATTCTCCAGATTAATATTCAAGCGGATTTGCTTTTCAGTCAAAATTGAACCAGCACCAAATAATGTCATTACATTAATAATACCTAGACCACGAATCTCTAATAAATGCTCAATCAATTTTGGAGGTTTACCAATTAATTCATCTTTTGTAATTTCTCTAATTTCAACATTGTCATCTGCAACAAGTCTGTGCCCTCTTTTAACTAATTCTAAAGCTGTTTCACTTTTACCAATACCTGAATCACCTGTGATAAGTACACCTACACCATAAACATCAACAAGTACGCCATGTAATGATGTTGTCTTTGCTAGTTCATGTTCTAAAAACGTTGTTAAACGACTCATTAGGCTTGTCGTAGCATCTTTAGCAACAATGAGTGGCGTGTTAAGCTCTTTTGCAGCTTCAACAAGTTCATTAGGTGGTTCTAAACCTCGCGTTACAATAATCGCAGGTGTGTCTGGTCGACATAACTTTCTCATTCTACCTTGTCGCTCATCATCAGGTAATAAATTGTAAAATGATAACTCGGTAGTGCCTAATAATTGAATTCGATCTGAAGCATAATGAGAAAAATATCCGGCCATCTCTAAACCAGGGCGAGAGATATCTGTATTCTTAATGGGTTTATTCAACCCTTCTTCACCAGCTATTAATTCTAAATTTAATACTTCAACTAATCTTTCAGTTGTTAACATGCGTTCACCTCTATATTGAATTGTTACTACAAATTCACTTTCTTTAATCATATCAAAAATCAAACTACTATCTATATTAAAAAGTTATATTAACTCAATGTTTAGAAAATAGTCATGTTTTACAAATGCAAAATCAACGTTAGATCTTTGTTTGTTTATCGCTTATAATCAATAAAGCGGTATCTACATTTTATTTAGATATGTATTGTATGAAAAAATCTTTTAAAAAAGATGATTCCAGTATACTCTGAAATCACCTTAATATAAATTATAACATCATTTTATTATGATTCATCTTCATTTCTATCTCGTTCTAAAACTGTTTTCAAATATTGACCTGTGTATGAACTATCGACATTGGCAATATCTTCAGGCGTTCCTGTAGCAACAATTGTACCGCCACCATCGCCACCTTCTGGACCTAAATCAATAATGTGATCAGCTGTTTTAATAACATCTAAATTATGTTCAATAATGACAACTGTGTCCCCATTTTCGACAAGTCGGTTTAAAACTTTTAATAATCGACTAATATCATCAACATGTAAACCCGTTGTTGGTTCATCCAGAATATAAATTGAACGTCCTGTTGAACGTTTATGCAATTCAGAAGCCAGTTTCACACGTTGCGCTTCACCACCGGATAAAGTAGTAGCTTGTTGTCCTAAAGTAACATAACCTAATCCGACATCTACCAATGTTTGAAGTTTACGTTTAATCTTAGGTATATTTTCAAAGAAATGGGTCGCATCTTCTGCTGTCATTTCTAGTACATCAGCAATATTTTTACCTTTATAAGTAACTTCTAGTGTTTCTCTGTTATAACGTTTGCCATCACAAACTTCGCAAGGGACATAAACATCAGGTAAGAAATGCATTTCTATTTTAATAATGCCATCGCCTTTACATGCTTCACAACGACCACCTTTAACGTTAAAACTGAAACGTCCTTTTTGATAGCCTCGAATCTTAGCTTCATTGGTTTGAGCAAACACATCACGTATGTCATCAAATACCCCTGTATATGTTGCTGGATTTGAACGAGGTGTTCTACCAATTGGTGATTGGTCAATATCTATAATTTTATCTAATTGGTCAATACCTTTAATTGACTCATAGTCTCCTGGCTTTACTTTAGATTTGTTGATTTTTTGTGCTAGAGATTTATATAATACTTCGTTCACTAATGAACTTTTACCAGATCCTGAAACACCCGTCACTACAGTCATTAGTGAAAGTGGAATATCTACATCCACGTTTTTCAAGTTATTGCTTTTAGCACCCTTGATGCTAATTTTTTTATTAGTCACTTCACGTCTGTGCTCTGGAACATCAATTTTCTTTTTACCACTTAAATACTGTCCTGTTAGGGAGTGCTTATTTTTCATTACTTGTTTAGGTGTACCTTGAGCGACAATTTCGCCACCATGGTTACCTGCGCCAGGTCCGACATCTACTAAATAATCAGCTGCGCGCATAGTATCATCATCATGTTCTACAACAATAAGCGTATTGCCTAAGTCTCTCATCTCTTTAAGTGTATTAATCAAGCGATCATTATCACGTTGATGTAAACCTATAGATGGTTCGTCAAGTACATAAAGAACGCCAGTTAGACGAGAACCAATTTGAGTTGCTAAACGAATACGTTGTGCTTCACCTCCAGATAATGTACCAGACGCACGGTTCAATGTCAGATATTCTAGCCCTACATTATATAAGAATGTTAAACGTGAAATGATTTCCTTAAGAATTTGGTTCGCAATCGCTTTGTCTTGTTCTGAAAGTTCGATATTTTGATAATAATTTAAAGCTTCTTTAATTGAGTATTCAACAACTTCACCAATATTTAATCCCGCAACATAAACTGAAAGTGCCTCTTTACTTAAACGCTGACCATGACATGTCTCACATGGCAACTCAGTCATATATCGTCTCATCATCTCTCTCGTATACTCAGATGGGGATTCATGATAACGACGATTGATGTTGTTAACTACACCTTCAAATATCATTTTTCGTTTTCTTTGTCCGCCGCCGAATCGTTGATTAAATGTAAATTCAATTTCCTTATCTCCTGAGCCGTGCATTAATATATTCTTTTGTCTATCGGTAAGTTTTTTATATGGTTTATCCATATTAATTTTATAGACTTCACATACACGTTTTAATAATGTTGGATAAAAATCTGAACTTGTAGGCTCCCACGGTTCAATTGCGCCTTCATTTAGGGTTTTATTGGGGTCAGGAATAACTAAGTCCATATCAACTGTTAATCGTTGCCCTAAACCATCACATGTAGGACACGCTCCAAAAGGACTATTAAAACTAAACATACGTGGTTCTAATTCACCTATGGAAAATCCACAAATTGGACATGCATGATTTTCAGAGAATTTTAATTCTTCCCCATCAATTATATCTACCGTTAAACTTCCTTCTGCAAGTTCAAGTGCCGTTTCTATAGAATCTGCTAATCTTGTTTCAATACCATCTTTAACGACTAATCTATCAACAACAACTTCAATAGTGTGGTTTTTATTTTTATCTAATTCCGGTACTTCGTTCACATCAACAATTTCACCGTCAACTCGCAAGCGAACATACCCTTTTTTACTTATATCTTCAATTAATTTTTCATGACTACCTTTACGGTGGGAAACAACTGGTGCTAACAATTGAATTTTAGTTCGAGTTTCTAATTCTAAAATTCTATCCACCATTTGTTGAACAGTCTGTGATTCTATCTCAATATGATGATTAGGACAATATGGTTTTCCTACACGTGCATATAGCAACCTAATATAGTCATATATTTCAGTCACTGTGGCAACTGTAGAACGTGGGTTCTTACTTGTTGTTTTTTGATCAATTGAAATCGCTGGTGATAAGCCTTCAATTGTGTCAACATCCGGTTTATCCATTTGACCTAAAAATTGACGTGCATAAGCACTTAATGATTCTACATATCTTCTTTGACCTTCGGCATAAATGGTATCAAAAGCTAAAGAGGATTTACCTGAACCAGAAAGTCCTGTCATCACTATCAACTTGTCTTTAGGTAATTCTATATCAACACCTTTTAAATTATGTGCTCTTGCACCTTTCACTACTATGGATGGTTCTCTCATTTAAATGTCACCCTTCTGATTTTAATTCGAATAACATATCTCTTAACTCTGTTGCTTTCTCAAAGTCTAAATCTTTAGCTGCTTTTTTCATTTCTTTTTCTATGTTTTCTATCGTTTTTTGACGTTCTTTCTTCGTCATTTTCTTAGGAACTTCTATTTGTTTATTTTCATTTGTATCATCACTTTCGACGGTTGCGCTGATGACATCATGAATTTTCTTATTAATTGTTTGAGGTGTAATACCGTGTTTTTCATTATGAGCCATTTGTATATCACGACGTCTCTGCGTTTCATCAATGGCATATCTCATTGAATCTGTAATCTTATCAGCGTACATAATAACTTCACCACGATCATTTCGTGCTGCACGTCCAATTGTTTGAATTAAAGAACGATTGGAACGTAAAAATCCTTCTTTATCTGCATCTAAGATAACAACCAATGAAACTTCGGGAATATCTATCCCCTCTCTTAACAAGTTAATTCCAACAATTGCATCATAGGTACCCATACGTAAGTCTCTTATGATTTCTATTCTCTCGAGAGTTTTGATTTCCGAATGAAGATAATTAACTTTAATTCCTGCTTCTTTCATATATGTTGTTAAATCTTCACTCATTTTTTTAGTTAAAGTAGTAACCAGTACTCTTTCATTTTTATCAATTCTATCTTGAATTTCACTCAACAAGTCATCAATTTGATTTTCTGTTGGACGTACATCAATTTTTGGATCTAACAATCCAGTAGGTCGAATAATCTGCTCTACCATTTCATCGGTATGTTCTATTTCATAAGGTCCTGGTGTGGCAGATACATAGACTAATTGATTTGTTTTTTCTTCAAACTCTTCAAATTTTAAAGGTCTGTTGTCTAAAGCACTTGGCAATCTGAATCCATGATCAACTAAAACTTGCTTACGTGCTCTATCACCGTTATACATCCCCCTTACTTGAGGTAGTGTCACGTGTGATTCATCAATCATGATTAACCAATCATCGCCAAAGTAATCAAGCAATGTATATGGGGTAGAACCTAGTGGTCTTAACGTTAAATGTACAGAGTAGTTTTCAATACCTGAGCAGAACCCCATCTCACGCATCATTTCTAAGTCATAATTAGTTCTTTGTTCTAATCTCTGTGCTTCTAAAAGTTTATTTTCATCTCTTAACTCTTTTAAACGTTCTTCTAATTCTTTTTCAATTCTCTCGATTGCAACTTTCATCTTTTCTTCACGCGTAACGAAGTGGGATGCTGGGAAAATTGCAAAATGTTCACGTTCTCTTATAACTTCGCCTGTTAAATAATTCACTTCTCTAATACGATCGACTTCATCACCGAAAAATTCTACTCGAATACACATTTCTTCTCTTGAAGCAGGGAATATTTCAACCACATCGCCTCGTACTCTAAATGTACCACGTTGGAAGTCTATATCATTTCTAGTATATTGCACATCAACTAGTTTTCTTAGTAATTCGCTACGTTCCATTTCCATGCCCACACGCACACTGACAACCAAATCTTTATATTCTTCTGGATTACCCAAACCATAAATACAACTCACACTTGCTATGATAATAACATCATCTCTCTCAAACAATGCGCTCGTTGCTGAGTGTCTTAATTGGTCAATTTCATCATTAATAGACGCATCTTTTTCAATAAATGTATCTGTCGATGGTACGTAAGCTTCTGGCTGATAGTAATCGTAGTAACTCACGAAATATTCCACTCTATTTTCCGGGAAAAATTCTTTAAATTCACTATATAATTGTCCAGCCAATGTTTTGTTATGTGCAATAATCAAGGTTGGTTTACCTACTTGTTGTATTACATTACTCATCGTAAATGTTTTACCTGTTCCGGTTGCACCAAGTAGTGTTTGGTGTCTCTTACCTTCTTTAACACCTTTAACAATTTTCTTTATTGCTTCAGGTTGATCACCTTGAGGATCGAACTCTGAATTTAATTTGAATGGATAATGTTCAACCATTACTACATACGCCTCCTGTATTGTTTACAACTCAACTTCTATCACTCGAGATTAGTGAACTCATTTTTTTCTAAAGAATATCGTCACTAAATACGTTATTTACTTATTACTTTCCCTAGTTTACCTCTTGTCATACATCATTTTGATGATATCGTTAACGTAAATATTAGCACTGAATTTATTTTCTATTTTAACAAATCTCGAACATAAAATACAAACATTTGTTCGCTAACATTTTTATATTATAAGATAAATAAAAACAAACATAGCTTAGCAAACTATGCTTGTTTTATACACTTTATTTTCAATCCGTTTGTTTATTAATTGAGTTTTATTCTTCTCTCTTATGGAATTCTAGTTGATCTATGATTAAATAACCCGCTAATAATGATACAACATCAATAAATATAATCCATTCACTATGGAAAAAGCCTTTATATATTGAGGTCGCAATTAATATTAAAGTAACAGAGGTACCAATCCATTTGTTTTTAGTTACGACACTAAAAAGTACTATTAAAATACAAGGAAAAAATGCAGCACATGCATACCAAATCATTTATTTCACCTGTTTCTTTTATTAAGTATTGTCATCGTAGTTTCTCGTAATTCTGTTCTAGGAATGAAGTTTTCAGTTAGCATTTCAGGAATTACATTATCAATAAAATCTTGAACAGAAGCTAAATGATCGAATTGCATAATTGTTTCTAAACTCATTTCATATATTTCAAAAAACAAAGGTTCTGGGTTACGTTTTTGGATTTCACCAAATGTTTCATATAGTAAATCAATTTTATCCGCAACAGCAAGTACTTGTCCTTCTAATGAATCATCTTTACCTTCTTGTAGCCTTTGTCTATATATGTCACGGTATTGCTCAGGGATTTCTTCTTTAATAAAATTTTCTACCATTTCTTCTTCAACTTGTGAAAAAAGCATTTTCAATTCTCTACTTGCATACTTTACTGGCGTTTTAATATCACCTGTAAATACCTCTGCAAAATCGTGGTTTAGTGCTTTTTCATATAAGCTCTTCCAATCTATAACATTTCCATTATATTCTTCAACAGTGCCAAGATACTGAGCAATTTTTGTTACCTTAAACGAGTGTGCAGCCACATTATGCTCAAAATATTTAAATTTACCAGGCAACCTAATAAGCTTTTCCATGTCAGAGAGTCTTTTGTAATATTGATGTATGCCCATTCCGTGATGCCTCCTTCTTATTTAATCATAGATGATACTTAGTTTCATTATACCAATCAAAATCATGATTAAAAGTAATATCTTAATGGCGATTTCAACTTAGTTGATTAATATTAAATAAGCAGCAACGTAATAATATAAATTACGTTACTGCTATATAACTTTAGTGTGTATTCAAATTTAATGAATGTAGTTATAGCTACCTGGATTTGTAATTGTTCTGTAAGATTTTACATTAAATCCACCGTTCCAGTTCATTTCAGAAACTGTAACTGTACCATTACTATTTACGCTTTCAACGACGCCTACATGGCCATAGCCACCCGAACCATTTGTACCAGGATTAGATTGGAAAACTGCACCTGCAACTGGAATATTATTCACTGTGAAACCAGCATTTCTAGCATTTACTGCCCAACTACCAGCATCCCCCCATAAACTTCCAATTGGTTTACCTAACTCTGCACGACGATTGAATGCATAATATGTGCAGTTGCCATAATTATATAAATTGCCAGAATTACTTACAGAATACAAACTAGCACCAGCCTCATTACTATATGATTGATTCGTTGTAACAGATGGTTGTGATGCCGTTTCACTTGTAACATCTACATATTGTTGACTTGCTGCTGATGTTGGTTCTCCAACATTATAATTGCTTGAATTATAAGTGGTATTGTTGACTTGATATTGTGTTTCATATGGAGAAACAGTAATGATATCCCCCGGAAAAATTAAAGGTGTAACCCCAGGATTAAGGCTATATAATTCATCTAAAGTAATATTATGATTTAAAGCGATTTGGTATAATGTGTCACCAGGTTTGACGATATATTGACTAGCATTTTCAGTTTCAACTGATGCTATGTTTTCAGATGTATTCACATTAGATACAGCGGTTTCTTCTTGAGCATCTGCAACATTGCTGAATGCGATACACGCTGCTACTGATGATAATGATAATAAAAACGTCTTCTTCATTAAATATGTCATTCCTTTGTTGTGTATTCTAATTTGTTGAATTTAATATAACACAATATTATTTTATAAAGGTTAATGTTAAATTGATGTAATATATTTTTTATACACAATCATTTCAAGCGTCATCTTATATATCATCACAAATACATATATATCAGCTACTTTAGAGCGATTCATTGTTAGTTTGACTTTGTCATAATGATCAACTGAGTAATATTACAAGAGATTTTTTACATTGATTTTGTTGACTTTAAAATTTTCAAAATAATTCATTCTTATTTTTATTTAAATGGTAGTACTTTGAAACTACTACAGCTAATAAAAAAGAAGCACTTGAGACAATTATATGCCTCAAACGCTCCTTCTCTTATTCTTCAATTTATTTATCCATTTGATGTCTTAAATACGCTTCAATAAACGGACCTATGTCACCATCCATTACAGCATCCACTTTACCGGTTTCTTCATTTGTTCTATGATCTTTAACCATTGAATAAGGATGGAATACGTAAGATCTAATTTGACTTCCCCAACCTATTTCTTTTTGCTCACCACGTATTTCTGCCATTTCACGTTCTTGTTCTTCTAATTTAAGTTGGTACAATTTAGATTTCAACATTTTCATTGCTGCTTCACGGTTTTTAATTTGTGAACGTTCATTTTGGTTATTAACTACAATACCTGTAGGATGATGCGTAATTCTGATTGCTGATTCCGTTTTATTAATATGTTGTCCACCAGCGCCAGATGCTCTGAAGGTATCAACTGTAATATCATCAGAATTGATTTCAATTTCAATCTCATCATTATCAAAATCAGGAATAACATCACAAGACGCAAATGATGTATGGCGACGGCCAGATGAATCAAATGGTGAAATTCGAACTAATCGATGCACACCTTTTTCTGCTTTTAAATAACCATATGCATTATGCCCTTTGATTAATAATGTCACACTTTTAACACCCGCTTCATCGCCAGGTAAATAATCCACGGTTTCAACTTTAAATCCACTTTGTTCACAATATCGTTGATACATTCTTAATAACATACTTACCCAATCCTGTGATTCAGTACCGCCTGCACCAGGATGTAATTCTAAAATCGCATTATTCGCATCGTAAGGACCATCTAATAATAATTGTAATTCAAAGTGGTCAATCTCTGATTTAAATTCAATGACATTATTTTCTAACTCTTGCTTCATATCTTCGTCAAATTCTTCTTGCAACAATTCAACTGTTGCAGACATATCTTCCACGGTTTCTTCTAATTCATAATAACCATTTACCATTGACTTTAAAGCATTATTTTTATCGATGATATCTTGTGCTCTATTTTGATCATCCCAAAAATTGGGCTCTGTCATCATTTCTTCATACTCTTGGATGTTAGTCTCTTTATTTTCTAAGTCAAAGAGACCCCCTAATTTGATTTAAATTGTCTTTGTACGCATCTATATTTCTTTTAATTTCTGATAATTCCATAATGTCTCTCCTATTTCATTTGTTTATCTATGATTTTATTTCAATTTGATTTACTTTATCAAATTCTTAAATATTACTACACTACATTCATCATATTATATGTTTATATTCTATCATAAACAAACTGAATGACAGTATAAGTACGATTGTTGTATTAAAATTAAAGCCTCATAACTTAATTATTGCTGTTGAATTATTTTCTCAATCAATCAAATATACAATAAAGAAGCCCAAGACAACTTTGTCTCAGGCTTCAACTATATATTACTTATTTAGGTGCAACTATGCTTGTCCATGACAGTTTTTATATTTCTTACCGCTACCGCAAGGACATGGATCATTACGACCGATGTCTTCACCTTTAACAATCGGTTGTGGTTTCACTTTTTCTTTGCCATCTTCGGCTGATACATGTTTTGCTTCACCGAAGTCTGTTGTTTTTTCACGTTCAATATCATCTTCAACTTGTACCACTGATTTTAATATAAACTTACAAGTATCTTCTTCGATATTTTGCATCATCATATCAAATAACTCGTGACCTTCATTTTGATAATCACGTAATGGATTTTGTTGTGCATATGAACGTAAATGGATACCTTGACGTAATTGATCCATTGTATCTATATGATCTGTCCAATGACTATCAATAGAACGTAATAAAATCATTCTTTCGAATTCATTCATTTGATCGCCAAGCGTTTCTTTTTGTTTAGCATAAGCTTTTTCAATTTTAGACCATACTACTTCAAAGATATCTTCTGAATCTTTACCTTTAATTTCTGACTCTTTCAATTCTCCTTCTTGTAAGAAGACATCATTTATATAGTTGATGAATGGTTGATAATCTAAGTTATCATCCTCTTCATTGATATGATAATTGATTCCACGTTGTAATGTTGAACGTAACATGGCATCTACAACTTGTGAACTATCATCGTTATCAATGATATCGTTACGTTCATTATAGATAATTTCACGTTGTTTACGTAGTACTTCGTCATATTCTAAGATACGTTTACGTGCATCAAAGTTGTTACCTTCAACACGTTTTTGCGCTGATTCTACTGCTCTTGAAACCATTTTAGATTCAATTGGTGTAGAATCATCCATACCTAATCGGCCCATCATTTTTTGTAGTCTTTCTGAACCGAAACGTACCATTAATTCATCTTGTAATGATAAATAGAAGCGACTATCCCCATTATCACCTTGACGACCTGAACGACCACGTAATTGGTCATCAATACGACGTGATTCATGACGTTCTGTACCAATAACAGCTAAACCACCGATTTCTTCAACGCCTTCACCTAATTTGATATCTGTACCACGACCAGCCATGTTTGTAGCAATGGTAACTGATCCTTTTTGACCAGCATTTGCAACAATTTCCGCTTCTCGTTCATGGTTTTTAGCGTTTAATACATCATGTCTTACGCCACGTTTTTTTAATAAATTAGAAATATATTCAGATGTTTCTACGGCTACTGTACCTAATAATACAGGTTGTCCTTTTTTATGCTTTTCAACTACATCTTCAACAACGGCATCAAATTTCCCTTTTTGACTAATGTAAATTAAGTCAGATTTATCAACTCGTTGTACAGGTTTATTAGTCGGGATTTGAGTTACTGTCATATTATAAATATTTCGGAACTCTTCTTCCTCTGTTTTAGCAGTACCTGTCATACCTGCTAACTTATTGTACATTCTGAAATAGTTTTGGAAGGTGATAGAAGCCATTGTTTTAGATTCATTTTGAATTTGTTCGCCTTCTTTAGCTTCGATCGCTTGGTGTAAACCTTCAGAGAAACGTCTACCAGGCATTGTACGACCAGTAAATTGGTCAACGATAAGTACTTCGCCATCTACAACCATGTAGTCAACATCTCGTTGTAAAGTCACATGCGCTCTTAATGCCGTATTGATATGACTAATAATTTCTACGTTTTGAACATCATAAAGATTATCAATCTTAAACATGCGCTCTGCTTTATCTGCACCTTGTTCTGTTAAGTTCACAGATTTTGTTTTTTCATCGTATTTATAATCATCATCTAATTTTAGCATTTTAGCGAAAACATTAGCTTGTGTATAAAGTGATGTAGATTTTTCTGCTTCACCTGAAATAATAAGCGGTGTTCTTGCTTCATCAATTAAAATAGAGTCTACCTCATCAATAATGGCAAAATGTAATGGTCTCATAACACGCTCTTCTGCATAGTTCACCATGTTATCTCTCAAATAGTCGAATCCTAGTTCGTTATTCGTACTATATGTGATATCTTGTGCATACGCTTCACGTTTTTCAGTTGTGGTTTTACTATTTAAGTTTAGACCTACAGATAAACCTAGAAATTCGTATAGTTCTGCCATTTCTTCACTTTGAACACTAGATAAATATTCATTGACTGTAATAACGTGAACGCCTCGCCCTGCTAATGCATTTAAATATGTAGGCATTGTTGCTGTTAACGTTTTACCTTCACCTGTTCTCATTTCAGCGATATCACCATGATGAATAGCGATACCACCCATAACTTGTACTTTATATGGAATCATATTAAAAACGCGTTTAGAACCTTCACGTACAAGTGCATACGCTTCAGGTAAAATTTTATCTAAGTAATCATTTTGTTTTTTAACATCTTCAATTTCAGCAAGTTCTTCTTGAAATTTCTTAGTTTTATTTCGAATTTCTTCATCAGTTAAAAGTGCTGTATCTTCCTCTAATGCGAGTACTTTATCAGCTAACTTACCTAACTTTTTCGTTTCTTTTTTATTGCCGTCAACAATTTTTGATAAAAATCCCATTCTGTTCGCTCCTTTAGCTAAAAACTGCTTGGCTTTCAACAATTAATCTTACCATTTATACCTTTAGAATCATACTTAAATACTCATTAGTATACGTTATTCCCTTTGTTCATAATATAAACATATTGGCAATCATAGCTTACACACTTTAAGTTATTTTACATGGTAATTCAATCAAAATGCCTTTGTGTCTTTCCAATCTATAACATAATTAAATCTAATGAATTGTCAACAAGTTAATTCTAACATGATACAATGTATTATTTCTCGTCTCAAATAAATAAACTTCGCATAAATTGCGAAATTTATTATACAGTATTTCTTTTCCGTTATTTTCAATTAAGATTAGCACAGTATAATCATTGCGTCTACGAATTCAAACATCCATACATCATTCTTTTAAATCCCTTTACTCAACTCATTATTAAGAATAACCCCTTAATATTATATATAAAAAGGGAGCAAGATGAAGTATTCACATACGAATAACAATCATCTCACTCCCAAATTAACCCTATTCAATTATTAAACTGAATTCATTTCTTACATATATTTATGGTTCACATTGACCCTTATTGTTCAGTTGTTTCAATTAAACCATATTTTCCATCTTTACGACGATAAACGATACTAGTACCGTCAGTTTCACGATCTGTAAAGATAAAGAAGTCATGTCCTAAAAGATTCATTTGTAATACCGCTTCTTCAGAATCCATAGGTTTTAAACTGAATTGTTTAGAACGAATAATTTCGATATCATTATCATTATTTTCTTCTGCACCGCTAATTTCTTCTGGTGGTGCTTCTTGAACTTCTGCTACAAACACTTCTTGATCACCACGGTCACGGTGCTTACGATTTACACGTGTTTTATACTTTCTAACTTGACGTTCAAGTTTATTAGTAATTAAATCAACACCAGCATATAAATCATCATGTCTTTCTTCTGCTCTTAAAGTGACATCTTTAAGAGGAATTGTTACTTCAACTTTTGTAGTTGAATTTGAATAAGTTTTAACTTTAACGTGTGCAACCGCATTCGGTACATTATTAAAGTAACGTTCTAACTTACCAATTTTTTCCTCAATATAGTTGCGAATTGCATCTGTGATAGTGAGGTTATCTCCATGAATTTCAAATCTAATCATAGTAATCTCTCCTTTAACCTCTTATATTGGTAATGCTTAATTATATTTTACCACGTCATCCTTATCTTGCAAACGCAAACACATTGAATTTTCTGACATTTAATGTGGATAATTTACACATTGCACGATTAATCGTTAACCCCGTTGTATAAATATCATCAACAAGTAATATTTCCTTACCATCTAACTCAATATTTTTCCTTATAAAAAAGGGATTTGTCTCTTTTATTCGTTTAATTTTATTTAAACCTGCTTGTTTCGGTCTAAATTCTGTACCTAATACATTTTTATAATCAACACCTTTCATCTTTAAAACTTCTTCAACTGGATTAAATGTTCTTTCAATATTACGTTCATCTGGGGATGGTATAGGGATTACGT
This sequence comes from Staphylococcus sp. AC872, assembly GCF_979255425.1. Taxonomy (NCBI): domain Bacteria; kingdom Bacillati; phylum Bacillota; class Bacilli; order Caryophanales; family Staphylococcaceae; genus Staphylococcus; species Staphylococcus sp. AC872. Next base: position 173,214 of record NZ_CEEDKW010000004.1, on the reverse strand, counting down.
AGTCAAATTTACCTTCTGGTATATTGATTACCTCAGCAAGAATTTTGCATAAATAATGATCTTTCAAAAATTTATATTGATGAATCGTTTCTTTCATAATACCTTCATAAATAAAATCACATTTTAATTGATATTGAATGTTAAATCGCTCATTCAAAAATTGACAATCTTCACAAATTTGTTCATCTTGTGTCATTACTTTCAAACACTTTTTACAACGCTTTATAGCATCATGGATTTTTACTTGATTCCATTTTCCGACGCAAGTCTCACATAAAACATTAGGGTTTCTATAAAAATTAATGATAGTAAAAGGTTCATTTATAGGATTCAAGCATTGTAGACATCTTTCCATTATATGTCTAACCATCCTTTTTGTTTCCCAAGTTGATTCATTTTTTCAATATCTTTTCTTGCTAACATCATCGATAGTGACACACCATTATGATAATAAATCACATGCCCGTTTGGCGCTTGCTTCTTTCTCCCTACACGACCTGCAATCTGTATTAATGCTTCTTTAGAAAACTGGTCAGCATCAATTACTACGACATCCAACTTTTCCATAGTAAAACCTCGTTCAAGAATAGTAGTGGTAAAAACAACAACATGATTACCTGCCCTTAAAGATTGTACTTTTTCAAAGCGTTGCTCATCTTCACTGTGAATATATATTAAATTCGGTATTTGAGCTTGATACGTCTTAAAAGCTTTAATCATGCAATCAATGTGATTAAAAAATACTAAAGTATATCGTTGACGTTGTATTTGTTGGGATAAAAAATTTAATAATTTATATTGAACTTTCTTAGGATTAAACTTTAAATATTGAAAATTGGGTACCGGAAGTGGTTGTCGGTGGAATCGTGCAGGTAATTTAATCACATTATCTTTACTTATCGTCGATAATAGTTTCTTCGGCGGCGTAGCTGTCATATAAATATGACATGCACTCTGTTTGGAAGCTGTTTGAATCACTTTAAATAAGTCGTCATCCATTGATAATGGAAATGCATCTACTTCATCAATAATAATAGCATCAAAGTGGTTTTTATATCGATATAGCTGATGAATCGTTGAAATGATAAAGTGTCCGTTGAACTCTTGTTTACTACTTTGATGCAATACATCTATATCTTCCTGAAAAAATGCATTTTTAATCCGTTGGCTAATTTCTACTACAACATCAACACGTGGTGATACAATCGCAATATTGTCGCCTTGATTTCTAGCAAACTTAATGCCTTCGAAAATCATTTCAGTCTTACCAGCCCCAGTAACTGCATATAACAATAATTTTCGTCGTGCCTTAATTGCATTTACAATTTGTTGAGAGGCATACCTTTGTTGGTCTGAAAGCGCAAATTCAAGGTGATATTCACATAGCGTAGCCTTTTGATGACTCTTAGTTATTCTATAATCAGTCAAATGATCCATACGACCAAGTTGTATACATTTTCTACAATATATAATGTCTTTATTTATAAAATTTGAAAAATAGCGATGAAAATATTTAGCATCGTCTGTTTCACATTGAACACAATGCCAACGGTTATTTTTAAATACAACGCCTTTAGTAACATGTGCCACTTGTTCCGTAGTGATATTCATTTCTGAATGAATTAACTTTCCAAAATGTAATATTGATGTTCCCTCCAATAAAAAAAGACATACCGAATTGTCATTCAACAATTCCATATGCCCTCTAAATCTTCTAATTAAGTCTAATTTGTCGTGCAGTGTAGCCTAAACCTAACCCACCAGATCCTAAGTGCGCGGCAATCACTGGTCCGAATTCAGAATATGCTACTTGGTAATGTGATGACGCATTGGCTTTGACAGATTCTAATAAGGCTTTACCATCCTCTGTTTTATCGCCATTAATCACGTAAATTGTCACATCATTATAATCTTTAACTTGATTTAAGACTTTATCTTCTAGTGCTTTTAGCGCTCTCTTCTTAGTACGTACTTTTTCTTCTGGTACTATTTTACCATCATCAAATTTAAGTACTGGTTTCATTTTTAACAATGTACCTACCCAAGCTTGAGCACCTGTAATACGTCCGCTTTTTTGTAAATTTTTTAAGTCATCTACAATTAAATAAGCACCTGTATGTTCTCTCATATCAGTTAACTCTGCTATGATATCATCTGGTTTATAACCTTGTTCTACCATTTCTATTGCACGTAATACGTAACAACCTTCCATCATAGCCGCAAGCTTACTATCAAATGCATAGACATTAATGCCTTCAACTAACTCTCCAGCTTGCTTCCCAGATTGATAACTCCCACTAATTCCACTAGATAAGAATACAACTATCACATCTGTGTAACCATCTTCTCTTAATTTTTCGTATCTTTGAATCCATTCACCTACAGCCGGTTGACTTGTCGTAGGTATCGTTGCTGAAGAAGCCATTTTATTATAAAAATGGTCAATATCAACATTTACATCTTCAGTATAGCTTACACCATCATCAAAAGTTACACTTAACGGTGCAACTGGGATATTATATTTATCAATTAAATCTTGAGATAGATAGCTAGTAGAATCAGTCATTACAGCAATCTTCATAGTAGTCCTCCTCAATTATACTCATAGTAATAATACAATATTTTATTAAAAAAGAAAATCTTAATTAAACAATTTATTTTAAGTATTTACAGAGTGTATAATACAAATATGAAAACAGAGCGAAGATGAAGGTGAAAAAATGACAAAACCAATCATTACTATTAAAGAAGAACATACTATTGAAAATACAATCAATAAATCGCGTTTTATTTCACATATTAAACCTGTAGCTTCAGAGGATGAAGCAAAGGCATTCATAAATGAGGTGAAATCACAACATAAAGATGCAACACACAACTGTTCTGCATACACTGTAGGGCCAGAAATGAATATTCAAAAAGCAAATGACGATGGAGAACCAAGTGGTACTGCTGGCGTCCCTATGTTGGAAATATTAAAAAAGTTAGAACTACATGATGTGTGCGTCGTTGTTACACGCTATTTTGGCGGTATCAAATTAGGTGGTGGCGGCCTCATAAGAGCATATAGTGGTGCAGTACGTGATGTTATTTATGATATTGGACGTGTGGAGTTAAGAGCTGCTATTCCAACCACCGTTACCTTGAATTATGATCAAACTGGCAAATTTGAATATGAATTAGGTTCCACTAGCTTTATGCTTAGAAATCAATTCTATACTGACAAAGTTAGCTACCAAATAGATGTAGTTGAAACTGAGTACGATGATTTTATCGAGTTTTTAAATAGAACGACAGCTGGCAATTATGAGCTAAATACTGAAGAAATTAAAATGTTACCCTTCGATATTACAACAGATTAAAAAATAAGCTATCTAAAGTTAGAGTCTAAATAACGATGAAATCGGGACTCTGTTTTAGATAGCTTTTATGATGTTTAGTGATTGTCTTCCTCTTCATATTGATGTTGAGGATGTGGATGATCACCTTTTTTTGTAATTAGGTTTAAAATCGGTCTATAATTATCGTCAATTAATCCTGTAAATTCAACAATGAGTTCAATCGTTAAAATAATTAAAATGAACATCATTAATGCACCTAGAGGTTGAGATAGATACAGAATAATACTAGATAGACTGAATAAGATAGCAATGGAATATATGAGTAAGACGGTTTGTCTATGTGTATAACCAAGTTCTAATAACTTATGATGTAAATGAGATTTATCCGCTTGCATAATATGTTGCCCTTTTTTCATTCGTCGAATCATTGCAAAAATAGTATCAATAAATGGTACTGCTAAAATAACAATAGGGAAAAATAATGCAATAAATGTAATGTTTTTAAAACCTAGCAATGAAACAAATCCAATAATAAAACCAATCATTAGGGCTCCACTATCACCAAGAAATATTTTAGCTGGGTGTGAGTTATAGAATAAAAATCCTAATAAAGATCCGATTAACACACAACAAATCATTATAATAAAGATATTCGCTTGTAAGATAGCGATAAATGCAATTGTCATTAATGCAATCGCAGATACACCAGATGCTAAGCCATCTAATCCATCAATTAAATTAATAGCATTTGTAATAGCTACAATCCAAATCACTGTAATTGGAATACTTAAAATTCCAAAATGTATCGTTGGTCCCATTGGTAATGAAATAAAATCAATGGTAATACCATAAAATGCGACCACTAAAGCTGCTACGATTTGCCCAGCTAATTTGATATATGGTTTAAGATCAAATATATCATCGATTAAACCAACGGCATACATCAATATTGCTCCGATAACTAATGGTTTCACTTCTCTTTCAATAGGATGGCCTAACCACATTCCAATTAAAAATGAGAATAAAATAACTGTGCCACCCATGACTGAAATCGGCTTTGTATGCACCTTACGAAAATTGGGTTTATCTACTAAATTTAATTTTTTAGACATCGCAATAATAATGGGTGTTATTATTAAACTGACTATCATAGTAAATGCAATGAGTAATAATGTATACATCAGTTCACCTTCATCAAAATTAAGTTAGTTTCTATCATTTAAAGGGTAAGTTTTAAGAAATCCAACTATTTCTCTTCCTATATTTATAGTTAATATTTAAACGTGCGTCGGTTATTTTGTATGATTTTCCTCTTTAATAACGACTACTATCAATCTTCAATTCTATCGCAATAACATCAGTTGCTATCATCTTTCCTTATTATTAAATCAACTGTATAATAGTAGTTAATCTAAAATAAGATATCCCAAATTTATAACAACATTCTTTCTTCATATATATCTACATCGATTTTTATACTCTCACATGACGAAACTTTTTTTCATCATATCACTTAAGTTAACATTTTAACATTAATCACTATTTTATGTGATAAATTTTTTAGTCTAACTAATGACAAATTGTAAGTTTTCACTTACAATAGCTAATGGTCAATAAAGGAGTCGGTAAAACTATGTTTGAAGCAATTATATATAATATTTCAGTCATGGTTGCAGGCATATATTTGTTTCATAGACTGCAATACTCTGAAAATAAAAGAATGGTCTTTTCTAAAGGATACGTCACTGTTTTAATGACGCTTGTTGCACTTTTATTAGCAGCATATCCCATTCCCTTCCGTTTAGAATACTTAGTTCATTTAACGTTTGTACCTTTATTATTCTTAGGACGTTACACCAACATGGTTTACACATTAGCTTCAGCTGTCGTCGTATCATTAGTTGACATACTTATTTTTAACAACTCTATTATATACGGTATCACTTTAGTCGTTATAGCGGGTGTGGTCAGTGCAGTAGGTCCGTTTTTAAAACAAAACGATATTATATCGTTACTTATATTAAATACAATCAGTATTATCATTTTATTTATACTTGCATTAGTGAGCCCAATCTATGATTTAATTGAAATTGCAATTTTAATTCCTGTGTCATTCATTATCACAATTGCCTCTGCAATTACATTTGTAGATATTTGGCATTTCTTCTCACTCGTTAATCGCTATGAAAATGAAGATAAATATGATTATTTAACTGGTCTTGGGAATGTTAAAGAATTCGATAGACATTTGAATCAGTTATCTAAATATACTGAGACACATAATGAAAGCTTAGGCTTGTTACTTATTGACATTGATGGCTTTAAAGATGTAAATGATACATATACGCACCAAGCAGGAGATGCTGTATTAAAACAAATGTCTCAATTACTTAAAAATTATGTCCCTAAACAATTTCTTATTTTTAGAAATGGTGGCGAAGAGTTCTCTGTTGTAATTAATGACTATACATTGGATCAAAGTGTCAAACTTGCCGAAAATATTCGTCAAGGTGTAGAGAAGTCATCATTCCATCTACCTAATAAGGAAGTCATAAAACTTTCAGTGTCTATAGGTGTCGGTTATTTAACACAAGATGATCGCAAATCACAAAGACGCGTCTTTAAAGATGCAGATGATATGGTACATGTGGCTAAAAGCGAAGGTAGAAATAAAGTCATGTTTAATCCTATTATTAAACTATAATCAAATATTGAATACACTATCAGAGGTAGAGACAAAAGGATTTGTAATTTCGTTAATTTATTTATCGACGTTTGAATCTTTCACGTCTCTTCCTTTTTTATTTTATAAACGCATTTCTTATCCACCATAGCCTTATTTATTTTAGATTTAAAATAAATGTTTACCACCGTTTTCACCTATCTCCTTCATTACATAATCTTTTCAATATGACTTACTCTATTGAAAGTTGTTAGCTCAAGTTGTAAACTTCAATTATTCATATCATTAAATTAATTAGGAGGTGGTTATTCATGTCAGATTCAATCACTATCATTGATGAGAATAAAGTGATTGATGTCGTGTTGATTGCTGGTAGGATTTTACTAGAAGCTGGTGCTGAAACATATCGTGTTGAAGATACCATGAATAGAATTGCACATAGCTATGGCTTACATGATACATATAGTTTTGTAACTTCAACCGCTATTATCTTCTCTCTTAATGATCGTACTAGTACTCGATTAATTCGTATTAGAGAACGTACGACAGATTTAGAAAAAATAGCTTTAACCAACAGTTTGTCTCGTAAAATTTCTAGCAATCAACTTACTATTGATGAAGCAAAATCTGAATTAATCCACCTTAGAAGTGCATCGTTGCAATATTCATTTTTAATTAATTTATTTGCAGCAGCGATTGCATGTGGTTTTTTCCTATTTATGTTTGGTGGCGTAGCATCAGATTGTTGGATTGCCATACTAGCTGGAGGATCAGCGTTTTTAACGTTTAGCCTTGTTCAACGATATATTCAAATTAAATTTTTCTCAGAATTTGTTGCTGCTGCAGTCGTAATCACAATAGCTTCTGCCTGTTCGAAACTTGGATTGGCAACAAATCAGAACATTATTACCATTGCGAGCGTAATGCCTCTTGTACCTGGTATTTTAATTACCAATGCGATTCGTGATTTACTAGCTGGAGAGTTATTAGCAGGTATGTCTAGAGGTGTAGAAGCGGCGCTAACTGCATTTGCTATTGGCGCTGGCGTTGCTATAGTATTACTAATTTTTTAAGAGAGGCTGTTCATATTGTTATTTTATTTATTTCACTTCACAATAAGTTTCATTTCCACAGTCCTTTTCTCCATCATATTTAACGCACCCCGTCGATTATTATTAGCGTGTGGTTTTGTCGGTGCAGTTGCGTGGACAATTTATCAATTTACCGTTGATATGCAATTTGGAAAAGTTGGCGCTACATTTTTGGGAAGTTTAATTTTAGGCTTACTCAGTCATACGATGAGTAGACGCTATAAAAGACCTGTTATTATATTTATCGTACCTGGAATCATTCCACTTGTACCAGGTGGTGCTGCGTATGAAGCAACACGCTTTTTAGTATCAAATAACTATACTAGTGCTGTAAATACTTTTTTAGAGGTTACCTTAATATCTGGCGCGATATCTTTTGGTATTCTTGTAGCAGAAATCATCTATTATCTCTACACACGTATCAAGCAGTATTATGGTAAAATTAAAGGTAAATCATATAGAAAATCTTATAATATGAATAATCGAGTTTAAGGGGATGTCTAACATGAAAGAACAAATTATCGATAGATTAACGAGATACGTCAAAATAGATACACAATCAGATCCAAATTCAAATACGACACCATCTACGACAAAACAATGGGATTTATTAAACCTATTAGAAAGTGAGCTTAAAGCATTAGGACTCGAAACAGATATGGATAGCAATGGTTACCTTTTTGCTACATTAGACAGTAATGTGGAATATGACGTGCCAACGGTTGGTTTCTTAGCTCATGTTGATACATCACCTGATTTTAATGCTACTAATGTTAACCCACAAATCATTGAAAAATATGACGGTAATCCACTTAAGTTAGGTAAAACAGATAGAATTCTAGATCCTAAAGTCTTTCCTGAGCTTAAACAAGTCATTGGCGATACATTGATGATTACTGATGGTACTTCATTACTAGGCGCTGATGACAAAGCAGGTGTAGTAGAAATTATGGAAGGGCTTAACTACTTACTTGAACATCCTGAAATTAAACATGGTAAAATTCGTGTAGGCTTTACGCCAGACGAAGAAATAGGAAGAGGACCTCACAAATTTGATGTTAAACGTTTCAATGCTGATTTCGCTTATACTATGGATGGTAGCCAATTAGGCGAATTACAATTTGAAAGCTTTAATGCTGCTGCAGCAAAAGTAACATGTCATGGTGTTAATGTACATCCTGGATCAGCTAAAAATGCGATGATTAATGCCATTTCACTTGGACAACAATTTAATAGTTTATTACCTCCTAGTGAAGTTCCTGAACGTACAGAAGGTTATGAAGGTTTTTATCATTTAATGAATTTTGAAGGTAATGTTGAAAAAGCTACATTACAATATATCATTAGAGACCATGATAAAAAGCAATTTGATTTACGTAAAAAACGTTTTATGGAAATACGTGATGATATCAATTCACATTTTGAAGATTATCCAGTCAAAGTCGACGTTGAAGACCAATATTATAATATGGCTGAAAAAATCAAACCTCATCAGCATATTATAGATATCCCTACAAAAGTATTTAATCGTTTAGGTATCGAGCCTAATACGGAACCTATTCGTGGTGGAACTGATGGATCACAACTATCATTTATGGGATTACCTACACCTAATATCTTTACTGGTTGTGGCAATTTCCATGGTCCTTTTGAGTATGCCTCAATCGATGTTATGGAAAAAGCCGTACAAGTTATGGTGGGTATCACTGAAGAAGTTGCAAAATCAAATCAATAATATATCAACACCCCTAAGTGTCTAATATAAGACACTTAGGGGTGTTATTTTTATTATTCTATCATTATTTATTCACATCGAATTGTGTTTTCAATAATTTTAATGCTTGAACTGTATAATGTCTGATTTGTAGACCCATTTTAAAGTCTGTATATGATTCAGGCATATCTATGAATGTATTGAACATAGCCGTTACGCCCTTACCTTCAAACAAATCGAATTTATCATCTGTAGCACAAATCGCTATAGATGTCTTATAGTGTTTTTCTGTTAAATCTGCAATACGCAATGTCGTCGTTTCTAATAATTGATCACGTTCATTTAAACCTTCACCAAATATAATTAAATCTGCTTGTTGAACTAAATCTTCCAGGTGTGTAATTTGATCCACAAGTTCATGACTTGTTAAGATTTCCGCTTGATATAAACCTTTTAAAACTGCAGCTATTCCGCCACCAGCACCACCACGCTCGATAGGACCAATCGTTACTCGTAATTCACTCTTGAATAATTCACTAAAGTACCAAACTAAATTGTCAATTTCTGCCGCTTCATTTTGTGTCATACCTAACATTGGATACATTTGCATGATTTCACTTTGTTTACCATATAAACGACTTGAAAAATCTGACATTACTTGAATATTTGCTTCAGCTAACTTCGGATGGATACCAGAAAAATCTAAACGTCGAATATATTTAATAACATGCGCACCCTTAGTCACATCAACAAGATTTGCCTCATCATCATAGAACTTTGCACCTAAGGCTTGAAGCATTCCTGCACCGCCATCGAAACTTCCGATACCACCAAGGGAGATGATAATATGTTTAGCATCATTATCTAACGCAGCATGTAGTATTTCGCCTAAACCATAACTCGTTCTTTCTTGGATAGGTTTTTGTCCATTTAAGAATAAATTACCTTCAATAATGGTCATACCACTATCTGTTTGACCATAAATTGCTTCTACTTCATTCATGTCTGCATCATGGGCAGCAACTCGATACTTACTTCCCGACTGCCATAAAAAGACTGAATCCATTAATTCATGTCGTCCATTAAATAATGGAACTTGAACAATATCGGCCTTTTCAATTTGACTAGCAACCGCTTCTTCGACATATCTATTTGCTTGATAGCTTGAAATAATGCCATTAAATTCGTCCATGGCTACTAAAACTTTCATTGTCTTAACCACCTTGTTTTTATATAATATTGTGCTTTCAATACAATTTAACTTTTATTATTAATCTTACATTTTTTACATATTCAATAATCTATTTGTGTTGTACACTAACATATTATACATGTGAATGTGCATGATTTCATGATAAACACTATCATAATCTTTATTAAACTATGAGTAATATGAATATTGGTCTATTATATACTATTCTCAATTAAAGCATAAACGATTAACTTCTCCTTTTTACAATCACTATTAAAAAAGCCATTTTATTACGAATAGCGTAATAAAATGACTTTCCTCATTTAATTGAACATAAAATAAGTGATATAACATTTATGTTCTTTATTCATTTGTTAGTTATTCATTATTCTTCTGCTTGCGCTAATGACGAAACATTGATGTCACTGTGTGACGCATTCCATTTCATTTCACCATCTATAAAGTAAAATGCTTGTGGTGATTCATGTTTGACATTTGTCTTTTCAGCAATGTAGTCCGATAATTTGCGCTCCTGTTGTACTATTAAATAGTAACCGTCCATATCGCGTTCATATAAAAATTTATTAAACTGATCATACGCATTTGCAGAAATTGGACAAGTTTCGCTATGTTTTAAAACAAAAACATATTTATTTTCTTCTAACACTTGTTCAAACTGGTCAATCGAACTCAGCTTTATAGCCATTCTATTCACCTCTAAAAGTATTTATCACATTTTCTGAGCATATGCGTGATATTCATATCCCGAAAATTATATCAGTGGGTACAATTATACACATTTTACTTAGCAATGTTAACCATGGTTTTTTAATTTATTTAATTCTAATCAAAATTAATCGTTTTTTTGTTTAACCTTTTTTAATTCCGAATTAAACGCCTTATCTTTCCTATCTATATCTTTACCCTCTTTTGGTAACTTATCGACATTAATTTTAGAAATTTTTTCGCCAACTTCTATTGTATCGATACGAGTGTCATAGTAATTTTGCAAACTATAGTACATCTCAATCGCATTTTTACGTGCATCATTAACATTTTTATCTGATATATTCGTTTGATTGATATCTTTAATTTGTTTTTCAATTAATGGAGAAATATAATTTTTGATTGCTTTCTTCGCTGATTTCGCATTACTTGATGATGTATCTAGATGCTTTTGAGCTGTCTCTTTTAAATCTTTATTATTACTTTCCAATTTTGAAGTTAACTGATTAGCATCTTCTTGGTTCGATGCATTTTTGATTTTCTTTTCAACTTGTGAACGATTTTTTTCAAATAACTTTGTGTAATCTAAAATATCTTCATTATCTTTGATTGAATCGTTACATAAATCCACAAATTTTTTCACATCATATATCGACTTTTTCTTTGTTTTTACTGTTTTAAGGTATTTTGCTTTTAACACTTTTACATCATGTGTTTCAGCAGGTAATTGCTTCGCTGATTTTTCATATTCTTTAAATGCAGGGATCAATTGTTTATTTATATCATCTTGAAGTTGAATAAATTCCTTTCTATTTTTATCAGTTGTATCTGTCTTACTTAAATGATCCAATTCTTTTAGATTGATCTCATCCATCACTTTTTCAAGCTTATCTTGTTTATTATTAACTTCATCTAATTTACTTTCGAAATGGCTTAAATCAGAATCTGTTTTATTACTACATGCTGTTAAAGCAACAATAAGTAAAAATATCATTGGGATAATTACTATTTTTTTCATATTTGCACCCCTTACCATAGAACATTATATAAAAACGTATTTATTAAGAAAATGAATTATGTTATAGTATCTCAGACTTTATACCTTATTAATTCAACATAAAGGAGAAAAACTATGTACGGTCATGTTCAACCCCTTATTAAATATCAAAATAATGACTATTTCGACACGCTGTATCAAGAAACGCGTACATTATTATTCAACTTACTAGATTCACCGGTTAAATATACGCAACATATTGGTGGTACTCGACATTTCAATTATGATACAGAACCTATTCTTGACATACTTATAGGCGTAGATAATTTACATGATATTACGGCTCTAGACGAAAAACGATTAAATTATGCTGGATTTTATCGTCTACATCATTCTTATAAAAAGAAAGTCATGATGGCTAAGTTTAATAATCTTAAAGACTTAAAGCAAGAAGTACGCTTACATATCATTCAGTTAGATACACCTTTATTTGAACAATATCAAAAAGTCGATGACATATTAAGTCATCATCAGGATATCGCTAATCAATTTGCCACTAAAAAAGGACAACTATTGCAGCATATTGATTCAATAAGACAATACGAAAATCAAAAACAATCTATTTTCGAAAAAATTTATAAACAATATAGTCACCAAGGATAAATATGTATAAAGACATTAATAAAGTTAGTTCTAGTATCAATCTCTACGTTGTAAATCGAAATTAAATGAATTATGCATTCTAATTATATAACATATATTTAGAATTAAAAGAACAATGCATTATATACATCAGGAATCAATTATCTTAGTGTTAAATATCTTCATATTTCGCAAATAACAACTAAAATTGATATAATAAAATTGTTAGCATTGATTATAGAAAGGACGTACGGATAGTGAATAAAAACGACATTTTAAAAGGTTTGCAAGAAATTATTCCAAACGACATTATCGAAGTAGATGAACCCCTAAAAAAATATACTTATACTGAAACTGGTGGTAAAGCAGATTTTTACCTATCACCTACTAAAAATGAAGAAGTACAAGCCATTGTAAAATATGCAAACCAACATAATATTCCTGTCACATATCTAGGAAATGGTTCGAATATTATTATCCGGGAAGGCGGTATTAGAGGTATCGTATTAAGCTTGTTATCACTTAAACATATCGAAGTGTCAGATGATGCCATTATTGCTGGCAGTGGTGCAGCTATTATTGATGTCTCACGTGTTGCAAGAGATTATGCACTCACAGGATTAGAATTTGCATGTGGTATTCCTGGATCTATCGGTGGTGCCGTATTCATGAACGCCGGTGCTTATGGTGGTGAAGTTAAGGATTGTATTGATTATGCGTTATGCGTTAATGAAAATGGAGATTTAATCAAATTAACTACGCAAGAATTAGAACTAGATTATAGAAATAGTATTGTACAGAAAAAACATCTGGTCGTTTTAGAAGCAGCCTTCACACTAGAACCAGGCAATTTAAAAGAGATTCAAGCGAAAATGGATGACTTAACTGAACGTCGTGAATCTAAGCAACCTCTTGAGTATCCTTCATGCGGTAGTGTTTTCCAAAGACCACCAGGTCACTTCGCGGGTAAATTGATTCAAGATTCTGATCTACAAGGCCATCGTATTGGTGGTGTAGAAGTTTCTACTAAACATGCTGGATTTATGGTCAACGTGGATAATGGTACTGCGACAGACTATGAAGACTTAATCCATTTTGTACAACAAACAGTTAAAGATAAATTTGATGTAGAGTTAAACACTGAAGTACGTATCATTGGCGAACATCCAGACGCTGATTAATGATTAATATCGGAGGTTTGTTTCAATGACTAAGGTCTATGGTTCAATGATTGATAATGAAACAAGGTGCATACATTATCACTCCTTTTTAGATATTATCGCTATTAAATTTAAATGTTGTGATAAATATTATCCTTGTTATCAGTGTCATAATGAACATGAAGCACACCCTATTCAACGTTGGAGTGTAGATGAATTCGACCAACGAGTCGTTATGTGCGGTGTTTGTAAACATCAGATGTCAATCAATGAATACATGATGGTAGAATCTTGTCCAAGATGTCAATCACACTTCAATCATAGATGCAAATTTCATTACCATCTATATTTTGAAATTTAATATATAAAGTAAAAGCGCTAAAAGCATATGATTTAATGCCTTTAGCGCTTTCTTTATTTATTTTACTACTTTTTCTAATTCATCAATTTGTTTCATTGTTGTAGTTGTTGAACCAGATGAGAAATACCAAAGTTTTGGATCAAGTTCATAAATTTTATGGTCTTTTACAGCTTTAACATTTTTCAATACTTTATTGTTTAATGTCTTCTTAGCTGTTGCATTATTTGCCACAATTTGTCCTCTATCCATAGCTAAAATCACATCAGGGTTATTCTTGTTAATATATTCATTATTAACATTCTGACCATGTGGCCCTTTACTTACATCTTTATCAACCGGTTTAAATCCTAATGTATCAAATACTAATCCACCAAATCTTGAACCTGGACCAAATGTAGATAATTCACCTTCATTGACTAATAGATACATGGCTTTCTGATCAAATTTAGAAGTTTTATCTTTCATTGCTTCTACTTTGTTATCTAATTTTTTAGTTAAATCTTTAGCTTTGTCTTCCTTGTCGTAGATTTTACCTAATTTTTCAGTATTGTCTTTCATAGAATTGATAACATTTTTATTATCCGCACCCATATATACGATTTTTGCTTTTGGTGCAGCTTTTTTAAATTCATCTAAATTTTTCTGATTAGCTGTTCTACCTGAAATGAAAATCACTTCTGGTTTTGCTTTAGCCACTTTATCAAAATTAACTTGTTTTAAATTACCAGTGTTTATATATTTATCTGATTTAAAATCTTCTAAGAAATCCGGTAGGGATTTTCCACCTTCGCCTTTTGGTAATGCTTTAACTTTACTTGAAAGACCCATTTCTTTCATATCATTTAATACACCATAATCTAAAACGACAGCATTTTTAGGGTTTTTAGGAACTTCGACCGTTTCTTTAACCTTTTTAGCATCACTGCCATCTTTTTCTTTACCCTGTGCTTCATAGTTATTTTCTATTTTAACAGTATCTTTTGATTCATTTTTCTCTGATTTGGAATCTGATTGACTATTATTAGATTGATTACCACATGCTGCTAATATAAAAACTATAGATAATATTAAGACTAAAATTGATTTTTTCATTATGTAGTAACTCCTTTTGTAAATTTTCACGATTGACTGAGTAACGGGTACTTATTTCTCAATTATTCATTCACGATAAGCATCACTCCCTTAATGGTTGTAACGTTCACTTTATGAAAGTATTTGTTCATCGTAATATAAACATATACGTTGTCCATTAACCGATTCTACTTTGACATCCATTTCATATAATTCTCTTAATACCTCAGTTTGTAATACGTCCACATTTTTTCCTGCACGTACTAGTTCGCCATGTTTTAATGCAATAATGTAATCTGAATAACATGACGCAAAATTAATATCGTGTAATACAATAACGATTGTTTTATTTAATTTCTGAGCTAATGAACGTAATGTCTGCATGATTTGAACTGAATGCTTCATGTCTAAATTATTTAATGGCTCATCTAACAAAATGTATTCTGTATTTTGTGCAATTGTCATAGCGATATATGCTCTCTGACGTTGACCACCGGACAATGTTTTAATATTCCTATCTTTAATTTCATTTAACTGTAATAAATCTAAAGCATATCTAACTTGCGCTTTATCTTCTTTTTTAAGATGGCCTTTACAATATGGAAATCGTCCAAAATTCACTAATTGCTCTACTGTAATATTCATATCAGTATGATTAGTTTGTTTTAATATTGAAATCTTTTGAGCAAGTTCATCCGTCTTATAAAGCAACATGTCTTTATCTTCAATTTTGACTGTACCACTATCAATACTCATTAATTTTGTAATTGCAGATAGCAAAGTACTTTTTCCTGCACCATTAGGCCCTATCAAAGAGGTTATTTTCCCTTTTTCAATGTTGACATTAATATCTTTTAATATTGACTTCTTTTGAATTGATTTATTTAAATTTTGTATTTGGATCAATTTACATTTCTCCCTTTAACTAATAAGTAAATAAAGTAACTACCACCTATGAGATCAATGATAATACTTACTTCTGTAGTCGCTTCAAAAAGATGTTCAACCAACCATTGAGCAATAAATAAATAAACATATCCAGCTAAAACATATTGTGGCAGGTAAAATATATTTATGTTCATACGTTTTCATGAATTCATGAGCTAAATTGACAGTAAGTAATCCTAAAAATGTAATTGGACCAACTAATGCTGTCGAAATAGACACTAAAATAGCGACAAGAATAAGCATTAATCTCGTTATTTTTTCATAATTCACACCTAAATTGATGGCTTGTGCTCTTCCTAGCAATAACACATCCAAATACGGTAATAGTGCAAAAGTTATGACTATTAAAATGGTTAATAAAATAGATGAAAATCCAACAAGTTTAGAATTAGAAGCATCAAAATTAGCGAACATGGTATTTTGAACAGCTAAAAATGACTCTGGATCCATCACTAATTGGATAAAACCCGTAATACTTCTAAAAAATGTACCAAGTATTACACCAACCAATAAGATGAAATAGACTGAAAAATGACCCATTTTAAATAAAACTTGAAATAGAATTAAAGCAAATAACACCATCGTGATTAACGTAATCATAAAATTAATGTACACGTTATTAACGATTGTAGATTGTGTACCTAATAAAAAAACTGGTAATATTTTTACAAATAAATAGACTGAATCTAAACCGATAATGGAAGGCGTTAATAAGCGATTAGTTGTAATCGATTGAAAAATAACAACCGACGTACCGATTGCACCACCCACTAAAATAATTAAGATAAATTTTCTTAAACGACTTTGAATTTGATAATCAAATATTTCAAAATCAATGCCTAAAATTAAGTACAAAATCGCTATCATTAATGTAATTAACCCTAGTAAAAAGAGTTTTTTATTAAGATTAGTTAGCATAATTCTCCCTACCTTTCATCAATAAGATAAGGAATATAATTGTTCCAAACACACCTATAGTTAGACCTATGTTAATTTCATATGGATAAACAATTAAACGTCCTACAATATCTGAAATAAGCACAAATATAGCGCCTAACATCATCGTATGCGGCAAGGCATGTTTTAAATGGTCTCCACGGTATATTGAGATGATATTAGGAACAATGAGTCCTAGGAATGGTAAAGTCCCAACAGTAACGACCACAAGTGCAGTGATAGTTGCAGTTATAAACAATGCGATATTAATAATTTTTTCATAATTCACACCTAAGTTATGGCTAAAATCTTTGCCCATTCCAGCAATCGTAAAATGATTAGCAAATATATATATAATTAATAAAAACGGTATGCTTAAATATAGAACTTCATAACGACCACTTGTAATAATAGCAAAATTTCCATTTAGCCAATTTCCAATACTTTGTACTGCATTAGTTCTCAATGCGATAAATGTTGTAAAACTTGAAACAATACCTCCAAGCATAATACCTAATAACGGTATGAAAATGACATCTTTCACTTTAATTAGTTGTACTAATTTCACGAAGAAATATGTACCTCCAATGCTACAAATAACAGCAAATATTAATTTAATAAGTATGTGGCCTTTGGGGAATAATATGAGTGATAAAAGAATCCCCAACTTAGCCCATTCCATTGTGCCAGCTGTTGTTGGACTCACAAATTTATTTTGCATCATTTGTTGCATGATTAAACCGGCTATTGCCAGCGTACTACCTGATATGAGAATACTAACTGTTCGAGGAATACGACTCGATAAAATGATATTTAATTGATCATCGGTAAGATGGAAAATATCGGAAATAGATATTTGGCTAACACCGACAAATAGAGAGAGAATCGTAAACACAACGAGAAAGATGAGTAAAACATATCCCTTTAATAAAAACTTCATAACACTTTCTCCTTGAATAGTTATCCTTGGTAACGATTTTACGATAATGATAATCGTTATCAATTAAAATGTTACAGAATTTCCTTGTCATTTTCAATAGGTTATCTATAAATATTGTTATAAATAAGATTATTTTTATGTTTTAAATTCATCTGACATAAAAAAAACCCTAATTTCGCTTTAATTGTGTCTACACAAATAAAGTAAAATTAGGGCTAAATCTATATTATTTTTCATCATCAAATATGAAATCTTCATCTCGTAATGCTTCAACATTTAAAGCTAATGTATAACCATCACCTTTTACAGAGAAGAAATCATGGTTTTTAGTTGTTGTATCTAAAGCATTTTCAATAATTGGATTGAATTCACGTTCTTCAAAATATGGCTCAAAGCCAAGATTTGATAATGCTTTATTGCCATTGTATTTAACATAATTAAGCACATCTTCAGCTAAACCAATATCATCGTATAAAAGATGTGTATATGAAACTTCGTTATCATAAAGTTCTTTTAACAATTTATACATTTCTTGATCCGCACGTTGTTTTTCACTTTCCGAAAGTTCATTTCTTAAACTTTGTGCATCTAGACCTGTAAACACACCATGTATTGATTCATCTAATAATATTTTACGAATAATTTCGCCAGATGTCGTCATCTTGCCTTGACCAGCTAAATAAAGAGGATAATAGAATCCAGAATAGAATAAGAATGTTTCTAAGAAAACACTTGATACTCTAGCAATATACTGGTCAAAAATTGAGGCTTCTTTACCCCATAATTTATGGTAGTTTTCGATAATTTTGTCTGATTTGTATTTTAAATGAGGCTCTTCAATTACCCATGTATCTAATAAATAGTTCGTTTCACTAGATGGTAATAATGTAGTAAAAATATGAGAATAACTTTTAGCATGAATTTGTTCCATCATTGCCATAAACGAATAAACGGCTTTTTTTCTTAAATCAGTTGTGTGAAGCATGATTAATGGCATACCATCATCTGCTTGATGCGTATCTAAACCTGTTAAACCAGCTAATGCCTTTTTAAATGTATTTTTTTCGGCTTCAGATAAAGTTTTCCAACTTGCTATATCTTTTGATACTTTAAATTCTGTTTCTACCCACATTTGAGAGATATTTTGACGCCAAAACATATTTGTCATATCTTCTTGGGTATTCCAATTGACGGCCTTCATGAATAATAATCCTCCTATCCTTTAATTAAGATGATAGATAGCCATAGATAATTAATTAAACTACCAAAATCCTTATTAAGGTTATGTATTTCAAGGTTAGAACATCTACGTTGAATACTTTGATGAAAACTAATTATCCTCACTCTAGTCAACGTAGTGTCCCAACCTTTTCTATATATTAATATTCTATAATCCACTTCAAAAATAATACTTAATATCTAATGTATCATGTTTATTTATCGTTTTAAATTGCACAACTTGTACATTCTTCTACACTTAATAATTTATTACGTGTGTAATATAAAGATTTTAAACCTTTATGATGTGCATATACATATAATCGAGAAAGTTCACGTGTAGAAATTTCTGAATTGACATATAAAATTGTTGAAATACCTTGGTCAACATGCGTTTGAATTGTTGAAACTAAATCAATTAATTTCATTTGGTCTGTATTAAATGCTGATTTATAATACCACATTGTTTCAGGTGATAAAAATGGCATTGGATAAAATGTTTCAGCATTACCATAAGTACGGCGCTCAATTTGATCAACGATAGGCATTACTGAGCTTGTTGCATTTTGCACATAAGAAATACTTTGTGTTGGTGCAATTGCTAAACGATATGCATGGTATAGTCCATATTGCTCTACATCTTTTTGTAATGCTTTCCAATCTTCTGCTGTTGGAATTTCAAAACCTTTGAATAATTCGCGTACTTTTTCAAATTGTGGTTCAAATTCTTGTGAAGTATAGAATTCGAAATATTTTCCATTTGCATAATCTGATTTATCAAAATCAAGGTATTTTTCTCCACGTTCTTTAGCAATTTGCATTGAACGTTCAATTGAATAATAGTTCATCATCATAAAGAAAATATTAGCGAAATCTTTAGCTTCTTCTGACTCATAACCAATTTTATTTTTGGCTAAATAACCATGTAAATTCATTACACCAAGTCCTACAGAATGTAACTCACTATTAGCTTTTTTTACACCAGGTGCGTTTTGAATATTCGCTTCATCACTAACAACGGTTAATGCATCCATACCTGTATGAACTGAATCTCTAAATTTTTGAGATTCCATGACATTCACAATATTCAATGATCCCAAGTTACATGAAATATCTCGTTTAATTTCATCTTCTGTACCATAGTCATTTATAATAGATGTTTCTTGTAATTGGAAAATTTCAGTACATAAATTACTCATTTTAATTTGACCAATATCTGAATTAGCATGAACTTTATTCGCATTATCTTTGAACATTAAATATGGATAACCAGATTGTAATTGTGTTTGAGCAATGGTATTTAACATTTCACGTGCATCTTTTTTCTTTTTCTCTACATTAGGGTTTGCAACCATGTCATCATAATATTTTTCTAAATCAATATCATCTAAAGTCACACCGTACTCTTGTTTTACTGTGTGTGGTGCAAACATGTAGAAGTCTTTACCTTCTTTTGCTAGGTCAAAGAATTTAGAAGGCACGATTAATCCAGTTGAAATAGTTGATAAACGTAAATCTTCATCTGCATTTACTTTTTTAGTATCTAAAAACTCTTCAACATCATAGTGGAAAATATTTAAATATACAGCACCTGCACCAGGTCTTTGGCCTAATTGATCTGCATAACTAAATCCACCTTCGAGTGATTTAGCAACAGGTAGTACACCTTTAGCTACACCTTTAATACCTTTAATTGCTTCACCACGTGCACGTAATTTAGATAAATTAATTGCTACGCCGCCACCAATTTTACTTAATTGTTTCGCGGTTGAATCAATAAAGTTGATAGAATTTAAACTATCATCTACTTCTAATAAGAAGCATGAAACTAGTTCACCACGTCTTGCTCTTCCGGCATTTAAAAATGTCGGTGTTGCAGGTTGGTAACGTTGTTCTACCATGGCTGAAATAAATTGTTTCGCTTGATCTTTGTCGCCATTAGCTAAGTACATTGAAACGATGGCAACGTGTTGATTATAATCTTCTAAATATTGTTGTTTATCATTCGTTTTAAGTGCATAGTCTTTATAAAATTTACTTGCAGACATATAACTAGCAAATTGGAAGTTTATTGACTTGGCATATTCTGTGATTTCTACTAAGTCTGAATCACTATATTTTGCAAATACATTGAAGTAGAAGTTATTGTCTACAAGATAGTGTAAACGTTCAATTTCGCTATCGAAATAAATCGTTTTGTCGTGGATTTCTTCCAAATATACTTTGAGCGCTTCTTGGTCTTTTTCTAAATTGAAAAAACCATTATCTTTTCGTTTTGTAACTTCATTATTTAATTCAATGTGATTGTACTTCTTCTCGTCCATAGTTTTCATTAAAATTACCCACCTTGTTTTTAAATTCGATAACGTCTTTATTAGTGCCTTGCACTTCAAACTTCATTAACAACGGTACATTATAGTCTTCAGAAATAGAGCGCCCTGCTTTAGCAAAATTTTGACCCCAGTTTCTATTACCACTGGCAGCTACCGCTCTAAGATATGAATGATTTACATCTAGAAATGATTGTACTTGTTGTGGTACTTCACCAAAACCTATTGTTCCAGTAACTAAAATATATGGTTCATTAATAGGATCCGTACAATTATCTGATGTAATTTCCATTACATTTTCGATTTCAGCACGTTTAATAAATCTGCGTACATTACCTGAAAATGAGAAATATACTACTTTCATTGGATCGCCTTCTTTCACCAATCTTTAAACAATTAAAAAAGAAGTTCTCCCATCATAACAGGAAAGCTTCCTACAAAATATAGTGTTGTAGAATGAAATGAGTCACTAAAAGAAAAGTTTATAAAAACTATATGACCTTATCTTGATATTAGATTTTATTTTGAACCACAAGATATTGTGGTTGATTTGAAATGTAGATCTATATAGTATAAGTAAACATTTTGTGCGGAAACACCGTAAACGAGAGATTATTCTATTATTACTAGTGTCATTTTGCATTTAAATTAAGATTATTCCTTTTATTAGTATCTGCTGCAGACACAATATATTGTGTCTGTTTATCAATACCGATACTATATTCTGTGTTTCATTATACATAATACCTAAACTTATTTAAAGTTAAAGTTTTATGTCAAATGTTCGTCTTTTCTTCTAAACATGCACCACTACACCTTTAGTCTTACATCAATAAAAATAAAAAAATTTTTCAGTTAAAATTACTTGCTTTTTATAAAAAAATATACATTAAGCGTAAGCTCGTGATTCTAGCTCAACCCCGTCAAAATAAAGGATACAATCAATAGAAAATCAAAATTAAACTGCAATCGTTTTCAGTTATATACAATTATTTTAAATCTCACAAATGATTTGGAACTAGAGAATAACCTCGCCGAATAGAACATGTGTTCGTATTTTTATTATATATTTCCCCCTACGTTTTTTCAAGTCATTTATGCATATCAACATCATTTATGCTACTATAATAACGTTAAACTTTTATGAATGAGGCGATAGTATTGAATCCTAAAATCAAAGGTATAATTGCAATATTAATATCTGCGATAGGCTTTAGCTTTATGTCTGTCTTCTTCAGATTATCAGGCGATTTACCTGTATTTCAAAAGTCTCTAGCAAGAAATTTAGTTGCAATGTTCATACCGTTATTCTTCATATTTAAATATAAGCAACCTATGTTTGGTAAATTAAGTAGCCAACCATTACTTATCTCAAGGTCTACACTCGGGTTAATAGGTGTATTACTCAATATATATGCACTTGATCATATGGTATTGAGTGATGCTGATACATTAATGAAGTTAAACCCCTTCTGGACCATATTATTATGTTTTATCTTTTTACATGAAAAAGTACGGAAATATCAAATTTCAGCAATGATCGTTGCGATACTAGGTATGTTACTTATTGTAAAACCAGAATTTTCTTCTTCGTTTATACCAGCATTAATTGGGCTACTTTCAGGTATATTTGCTGCATCAGCATATACATGTGTCCGTGCTTTAAGTACTAGAGAAGCACCTTATACCATCGTATTTTATTTTTCATTATTCTCAGTAATTGTACTTATACCATTTTCAATCGTTACTTTTGAACCTATGAGCAAATTACAAGTTTTATATTTATTTGGCGCAGGTTTATCAGCGGCAGTGGGTCAAATTGGAATTACACTAGCCTATAGTTTCGCAGCAGCAAAAGATATTTCTATCTTTACTTATGCTTCTATTATATTTACAGCAATATTCGGCTTCATATTATTTGGCGAAACACCAGATTTATTATCAACAATCGGATATGTTGTCATTATTAGTGCAAGTTACTATATGTTTGAAAAAGCACGACGCGAGTCTAATACTCAACAAAATTAATCATATGATAAGGAGTGATTCATTTGGCACAAGGACGTCAAAATGATGAATTACAAGATATAACATTACTAGGTAACCAAAATAATACTTATAACTTCGATTACAGACCAGATGTTTTAGAAACATTTGATAATAAACATCAAGGTAGAGATTACTTTGTGAAGTTTAATTGTCCAGAGTTCACATCACTATGCCCTATTACAGGACAACCGGATTTCGCAACAATTTATATTTCATACATCCCTAACATTAAAATGGTTGAATCTAAATCATTAAAATTATATTTATTTAGCTTTAGAAACCATGGTGACTTTCATGAGGATTGTATGAATATCATTATGAATGATTTAATTGACTTAATGGATCCTCATTACATTGAAGTATGGGGTAAATTCACACCACGTGGCGGTATCTCCATTGATCCTTATACAAATTATGGCCGCCCAAATTCAAAATATGAAAAAATGGCGGAGCATAGAATGATGAATCATGATATGTATCCTGAAAATATAGACAATCGCTAATTTTACAGTGATTATCAATTATAAACTTTAGTACATTGAAAACATCTTACAAAGATAATTTCAAATTGTGCTAAAGTTTTTTATTTAATTTTCAAAAAACTCTTGCACTTTATTAAGTTAAAGCGTATTTTTATATGTATTAGTACTATAGTTCATTAAATTAATGAGTCTCAATTTTATATGAATATTTCATATAATTAATTCGAAGGAATTGACAGAATTTTCTTATTTATAATTTTTAGAATATTATTGCAACTTTTTAATTTCAATAGTACAATTTTTAAAAAACAATATAACGTTAGTGTTAAGGGAACAGAAAAGTTGGGATGATTATATGAAAGCAAATAATTCCCATGAACAGGCAGTTCAAGAAATTCCACAAACAGGATTTTTTGGACATCCTAGAGGTTTAGGTGTTTTATTCTTCGTAGAATTTTGGGAGAGGTTCAGTTATTATGGCATGCGTGCAATGTTGTTATTCTATATGTACTATTCCATTGCAAATCATGGATTAGGTATTGATAGAACAACGGCAATGTCAATCATGTCAGTATATGGAGCATTAATCTATATGTCATGTATTCCAGGTGGTTGGATTGCTGACAGAATTACAGGTACAAGAGGCGCCACTTTAATTGGTGCAGTGCTCATCATTATTGGACATATTTGTCTAAGTTTGCCGTTCGCAATGGTTGGATTGTTCGCATCAATGTTCTTTATTATTATTGGCTCTGGGATGATGAAACCAAACATTTCTAATATTGTTGGTAGATTATATACTAAAGATGATACACGTATGGATGCAGGTTTCGTTATTTTCTATATGTCAGTAAACTTTGGTGCATTAATTTCACCTATCATTCTGCAACAATTTTTAAATGTCAAAAACTTCCATGGCGGATTCTTAATTGCAGCTATTGGTATGGCATTAGGTTTAGTTTGGTACGTATTATTTAACCGTAAAAATTTAGGTCGTGTTGGTATGACACCAACAAACCCACTATCACCCGATGAAAAGAAAAAATACACTGCAATTGTTAGTGGTATTGTAGCCATTATTATCGTTGTACTTATCGTTACATACTTAACGAATACATTATCATTTAACTTAGTAAGTAATACTGTTTTAGTACTTGGTATCGTATTACCAGTTTCATACTTTACAATTATGATTAGAAGTAAAGATGTTACGGATGTAGAACGTTCAAGAGTTAAAGCCTTTATTCCATTATTTATTTTAGGTATGGTGTTCTGGGCTATTCAAGAACAAGGTTCAAATGTACTTAACATTTATGGTATTGAACATTCAGATATGAAATTAAATCTATTAGGATGGAAAACGAATTTCGGTGAAACAATTTTCCAATCTATCAACCCACTTTTCATCCTATTATTTGCACCTGTTGTTTCATTAATTTGGCAAAAATTAGGCAAACGTCAACCAAGTTTACCTATTAAATTCGTCATTGGTGCCGGTTTGGCTGGTATCTCTTATATCTTAATGGGATTAATCGGTAACATTTATGGAAGTGCTCATTTCTCAGTAAACTGGGTTATTCTTTCATACATCATTTGTGTTGTTGGTGAGTTATGTTTATCACCTACTGGTAATAGTGCTGCAGTTAAGTTAGCACCAAAAGCTTTTAACGCTCAAATGATGAGTTTATGGTTATTAACTAATGCATCAGCTCAAGCATTTAACGGTACATTAGTTAAATTAATCGATCCATTAGGTCAAACGAATTACTTTATATTCTTAGGTACTACAGTAATTGTCATTACATTAGTCATTTTAGCCTTCTCACCAAAAATTGTGAAAGCAATGAGAGGTATAAGATAATAGATGACAATGTAAGCGGTAAGTCGAAATAATTCGGCTTACTGCTTTTTTAGTTTATAATAAAAATCACTCTAAAATTTCATTGATTACCTATAAAAGTGGGTATTGAAATATATTAAACAAGAACTTAAGGAAAGTAGGTATAGACGATGACAAAAAAATATAATCATGGTGTGTTATTCTATCATGAACACAGTGGCTTAAAAGATATCTACCAAGGGCTAGGTGAAGTGACAAAGTCTCTAAGTTCTATGTGTAAACACTTTTCCATTCAATTAAGTGAAAATGAAGGGGATATCAAAGGCTATTGCCAATCTATTAAAAATGGACAATACGGAGACGATATAGACGTGTTATTCATATTAGGTGGCGATGGTACCGTTAATGAATTGATCAATGGCGTAATGGAGAATGACTTAGATTTACCTATTGGCATTATTCCAGGTGGCACATTCAATGACTTTACTAAAACATTAAACCTCAATCCAAATCATACATTAGCTAGTCAGCAATTATTATCTTCACATATACAAACATATGATGTAATGAAAATTAATGATATGTATGCACTTAATTTCGTGGGATTAGGCCTAATAGTACAAAATGCTGAAAATGTACAAGACGGTTCTAAAGACATCTTTGGTAAACTGAGCTATATTGGTTCCACTGTTAAAACATTAATGGACCCTAGCAAGTTTGATTTCACACTATCAATTGATGGCGAAGAAAAATCCGGTAATACATCTATGATACTTATCGCAAATGGTCCTAATATTGGTGGCAGTAGAATTCCTTTAACTGATTTATCTCCACAAGATGGTCAATTAAATACTTTTATCTTTGATGATCAAAGTTTCAGTATCCTAAATGATATCTTTAAAAAGCGTGACAGTATGAATTGGAATGAAATTACACAAGGCATTGATCACATCTCTGGTAAACAAATTAGGCTCACTACTGAACCTAACATGAAAATTGATATTGATGGTGAAATTGCTTTAGAGACACCTATAAATGTTGAAGTATTACCAAATGCCATCAAATTACTCACATTCCCTGATCAAAATAATAACCAATAATAACAATAAGCGAACTCGTAAAAACAGGAGCTCAACCACTCATCCATACGACAATTTTAGGATAAGGGCTAGCTCCTGTTTTTATTTATCATTTAGGAATAATGCTTCTACATCTTTCCAACCATTTACACGTTTATACTCATGATGATTCATATTATGAACAGCAGTATACATAATAGATTCACCTTCGAAAATAGCAAGTTGACGTGGATTGTCATCAATTAAATAGTCCGCATTAATAATATTTTTGCGACCACAAAAAACAAAATGTTGTGGATCTAAAAATGGAAAATGTTCTAACAACCATTCATACTTATCATGGAATGATGTTGGTACATCCATTGCAGCTGTTGCTATATAAACATCATAATGTTCATTTAACTTCTCTACAACTTCTTGTGCATTTGGCATAACCTTTAAATGTCTAAAGAACCCAGGCTCTCTAAGTATTTCAGTGACTAATCCGTCATGTTCTGGAATAACATGCTTTAATTTTTGTCCATTTAGCGATTCTACTGTGATTCCTAAATTAGCTCTTTCATTTACACCATCAATTATTGCGCCTAGTGTATCAGCGAGTACTTCATCCATATCTATAGCAATTTTCTTACGAGACATTAAATCTACTCCTCAAATGTAATGTATTTCTAAAGTATAGCAAAAGGACGATTCAGACAAAAGATTTAACTTACCTAATATATCACTTTAAAATTCAAAATGTTGTAATACGTCAATCATCTTATTATTTTGTTCTGGAAAGCCCACCGTAATCCTAACACCTGTAGGAAATGGTCGTGTAATACAACCTACTTTCAAGAGTGCCTCATACAGTTCTTTACTTTTATTTGTTTGTACAAATACAAAGTTAGTTTGGCTAGGTAAGAAATGTTTACTTTGAGGTATTTGATAAAACTTTGCACGTTCTTTAGCATTTTTTGCAGTAATCTCTTTTAAGTAGTCTTGATCTTCCAATGCAGCTACTGCAGCATATTCAGATAAACGTGTAACATTGAATGGTGGTCTAATAATATTCCATTTTTCAATAGCTTCATTAGTGGCAACCACATAACCTACGCGTAATCCTGCTAATCCATAAGCTTTTGAAAAAGTTCTTAGTAAAAATGCATTGTCAAATGTTTCTTGTAACTTTAACGTATCAGGGTAATCGTCTGCAGTAACAAATTCAAAGTACGCTTCATCAATGAGTACTGGTACGTGACTTGGTACACGTTCTAAAAATCCTTTAAGTTCATCATGATTAAAATAGGTACCAGTAGGATTATTAGGATTACATAACCACACTAGTGAAGTATCGTCATCAACTTCATTTAAAATACCTTCTAAATCAAATCCACCATTCTTTAATGGTACTTGAACAACATGAGCAGACTCTACAATAGCATTATGATAATACTGTCCAAACGTTGCTTCACTCGTTACGATTTTATCTCCTGGTGTTAATACTGCTCTTGAAATCATTAAGATAACTTCATCCAAGCCTGCACCAAATAAAATTCGAGATGCGTCCACACCTAAATGTTGACTAATCGCCTCTCTAAGTAATGGCGACCCTGTTTCAGGATAATAATATAATTCATCTAAATGATTCGTTATTGCTTCTTTAGCTTTAGGAGAAGGACCATATAAGTTTTCATTCGATGCTAATTTATATAACTCTTCTTCAATTCCATATGCTTCTTTGAGTGCTCTAGGTGATAGTCCTGGTTGATATGCAGATAATTGTTCGAGTTGTTTTTTCATAATAATCGTTGCCCCCTCAAATTGACAGAAATTTCAAAAACTTAATATTAATTATAAACACTTACTATTACATAAATCAATCCATCTTCAAATCAAATATGAAATGTAATAGTTAAAGTGGCTATCTAAAGATTCAAAAAAGCCTCAATGAGAATGAAACATTTCATTATGTTCCATGCGCATTGAGACTATGTCTAAGAAACTATTTTATTTCAACAGACCTTCTTTTTCTAAGTAATCTTTAGCTACTTGATAAGGGTCTTGTTTCTTTACTGTAACTTTATAATTCATTTCTTGCATTTCTTCATCTGAAATCTTGCCAGCTAGTTTATTGAGAGGTTTCTTCACTTCTGGATGATCCTTGATGAATTTTTCTTTAAACATTGGTGCACCTTGATAAGGTGGGAATACATGTTTATCATCTTTTAATACTACCATATCATATTGCTTTAATTCTGCATCTGTAGAATACGCATCAATTAAATTGATGTCCCCTTTTTCAACTGCTGTATAGCGGAGTTTAGGTTCCATGGTTTTCGCATTTGAAATATTTAGACCATAAGCCTTTTTAACTGCTTTAAAACCGTCTGGTCGATCATTGAATTCCAATGTAAACCCTGGTTTCAATTTATCTTCTACTTTAGACAAATCACCAATGGTTTTAATATGATTTTTCTTAGCAAAATCACGTTTAACTGCTAATGCATAAGTATTATTATATTTCATTGGTTTTAACATGGTCATATTATATTTTTTCTCTAAACTTTGTTTAGCTTGTTGATATACTTGAGGTTCTTGCTTAGATTTTAAATCTTCTTTTGTTAACTCTCCTAAAACTGTACCTGTGAATTCTAAATAACCATCGATATCGTCAGATTTGAGTGCATTAAATAAGAAGGCAGTCTTACCCATTCCATCTTTAACTTCAACAGTATCATCTGTATCTTGTTCAATTAAGATTTTATACATATTGGTAATGACAGATGGTTCTGAACCTAATTTACCTGCCAACGTAATTTTATCCCCTTTTTGGGCAAATAATGGAACGATAATAGCAATCATAATGATGATTACCATTGTTCCTAACACGATTAATAACTTTTTATATGATAATTTCTCCATAAATCTTAGTACAATATCAAATAATATTGCTAATAATGCTGCTGGAATTGCACCAATTAGAATTAATGACGCGTCATTACGATCAATCCCTAGTAAAATTAAATCCCCCAGTCCACCAGCACCAATTAATGCTGCTAAAGTTGCAGTACCTATAATGAGTACCATAGCAGTTCTAATACCTGCCATAATTACAGGCATGGCTATAGGTAATTCTACTTTAGTTAATCGACGTATGGGTTTCATACCAATACCTTTTGCCGCTTCGACTAGTGATGGATCTACCTCTTTTACACCTGTATATGTATTACGTAATATAGGTAAAAGTGCGTATACAACGAGTGCAATGATTGCTGGTAATCGTCCTATACCAAATAATGGGATCATTAATCCAAGTAATGCTAATGAGGGAATCGTTTGCAGTATTGCAGCAATATTCATGACAATTTCAGATATTTTCTTCGTTTTGGTTAATAAAATACCAAGTGGTACTGCAATGATTGTTGCTATTAATAAAGCAATAAATGATATCTGTATATGCTCTATAATCGTTGAGAGTAACTGTCCCTTACGTTCTGCTAGCGTTTGCCAAAATTCATGCATGGGTGTTATCCCCCTTTATGCCTGACAAATATTTAAATACATCTTCTCTTCTAATTAATGTCTTATGTTGTGATTGTTCATCAATCATTATGATAGCGTCATGATTGATAAATGTTTGATAAATATCATCTATATATCGCTCATTACTTATTTCTGGATAATTTTTCGTAGCTGCAACCTCATCTAATTGACGTTCAATATTTAAGTCTTTCAACATCACTCTAGATTCTGATTTCTGTATGTGATTACCCATAAATTGTTTCACAAAATCACTTTGAGGATGTTGTTGAAAACCTGATGGTGTATCAATTTGTTCGACATGTCCTTCATTCAATAAGCATATTCGATCTCCCAACTTCATTGCCTCTTGTATATCATGTGTCACAAATACGATGGTTTTTTTAATCTTTGTTTGTAAATCAATCAAATCATCTTGAAGTTTTTCTCTACTTATTGGATCTAATGCACTAAATGGTTCATCCATAATAATGACTGGTGGATCTGCTGCTAACGCACGCACTACCCCAACACGTTGTCGTTGTCCTCCAGATAGTTCTTCTGGCAACCTATTTTTATAAGTCTCAGGCTCCAATCCGACCATCTCTAATAATTCATCAACTCTTGCATCAATATCCTTATCTTTCCATTTCTTCATTTGTGGCACTTGCGCTATATTTTCTTTAATCGTCATATGTGGAAATAATGCGATTTGTTGTAGTACATACCCAATATCCCATCTCATTTCATAAACTGGATAATCACTGATTGGCTTATTATTAAAATAAATATATCCCTCACTTAGTGGAATTAATCGGTTTATCATTTTTAAAGTTGTCGTTTTCCCACAACCTGAAGGGCCTATTAATACGAAAAACTCTCCTTCTTTGATGTTGAAACTAACATCGTCTACTGCAACATGATTACCATACCGTTTCGTCACATTCTTAAATTCAATCACAACTTCACCTTCATTCACTCTAATCAAATAGACATTTTCATCTACTATACCCTGTTTTATGTTCTAATCACAAATCAAATTAAATAAATCTTTGGATTTTTTAATATTTGTTGCAAAGTGTACTTTCTAATTGCTAAATTGATGTCCTTTTTAAAATGAAAAACTCGATGTATGACACATTCATCATGTGACATACATCGAGTTGATATCTCAATTCATTTTATTAATGTTGCTCTTTAAATACTTGTCTTATATGACTGTATTCTTTCTAAGAATTGTGGGCAATAATGTTTTAATTTATAACTTCCCACACCATCAATATTTATCATGTCTTGTTTAGATTCTGGTTTCCGCTTAGCAAATTCTTCTAATGTGTAATCAGAAAAAATACTTACTGGTGCAATACCCAGTTTATCACTCAATTGTTTTCTCACTTTAACCAATTCGCTAAATAAGGCTCTGTCTACACCTTCTACTGTATTGATAAACACTTTTTCTTTTGATTTTTGTTTAAATGGCGTAGTAAATACTTTTGTATCATCATTTAATAATTTTTTCACTGACTTATCACATATAAGTATTTCATCATTTTCATTTAAAAAGCCTTTAAATCTTAACTCATCAATTAAATGACTTAATTCTGAAGTGGTATATGATTTCATAATGCCATGAGTAGTCAATTGGTCGTAATCATTATATTTAATGTAATCTGTTGTTTCACCGCGTAATACTTGAATAATGACGCTATAGCTTTCTTGTTGTCTCATACGTGCGACACAACTAATAATCATCTTAGCTTCTCTCGTCATATCGTAAGTTTTATTCTCTTGTATACAATTACTACACTGTTTACATTCTTCTAATTTTTCATTAGGTTCAAAATAATGGACTATCGTTGCTTCAAGACATTTTTTAGTTTTAGTATATTGGAGCATTTTAGTTAGTTTTTCGCCCATTTTTTCTTTATAATCATCGTCTGCTTGAGATACTGATATAAAATATTCATGAAGTCCTCTATCACGTTCACTGAATAATAAGATACATTCACTTTTCAAGCCATCACGACCTGCACGTCCAGCTTCTTGATAATATGATTCTAAATCACCCGGCATATTGTAATGTATAACAAATCTGACATTGGATTTATCTATCCCCATACCGAAGGCATTCGTCGCAATAACGACATTCACACGATCGTATAGAAAATCGTTTTGAGCAGCTTCTCTTTCCTTATTTGTTAATCCAGCATGATAAATCGTACATTTAACCTTATGACTTTCAAGTACCTCTTGTAGCTCTTCAACTTGTTTACGTGTCGAACAATAAATAATACCCGCTTCTTCATCATGTTCAGTGACATAGTCTACGACAAATTTTTGACGTTGATATGTTGGATTAACTTTAAATATTAAATTTCGACGCTTCGTGCTCGTTTTCACTTCATCGTTGGCCTCAATATTTAACTTGTCCATAATATCTTGTTGTACTTCTGCTGTTGCTGTTGCTGTTAATGCCACAATCGCAAAATCTTGTGGCAGAGTGAAAACTTTTTGAATCACATTTTGATAACTTGGTCTGAAATCATGTCCCCATTTTGAAATACAATGTGCTTCATCAAATGCAACTAATCGTATATTTACTTTTCTTAATTGACTTAAAAAATATTGATTTTCAAAACGTTCAGGTGCTACATATAAGAACTGAATATGGCCGCTAATTAAATCTTGCTCAATCTCTTTTTGTTGTTTTTGAGTTAAGCTACTATTAATAAATGCAGCATTAATCCCCATTGCTTTCAATTGGTCTACTTGGTCTTTCATTAAAGATATTAATGGACTAATAACAATTGTCGTTCCACCTAACATCAATCCAGGTACTTGATAACATATCGATTTACCGCCACCTGTTGGTAACACACCTAGTACATTTCGATGATCTATAATTTTTGAAATGATTTCTTCCTGACCTGGACGAAACGTATCGTAGCCAAAATAATGCGATAAAGTTTCTTGCATGATTAAATTCCCCTTATTGTTCTTTTAATTCTTCGAGTTCACTCCATCTTGTGATGTCAGTATCATATGTTGCCTCAAGTTGTTCTTTTTCTTCATTCAGTGCTTTGATTTTTGCGTAATCTGCACTGGCTTCTACCATTTCTTCGTCAATTTCAACTAATCTTGTTTCAGTTTGATCAATACGTTCAAGAAGCGCTTCATATTCCCGCTTTTCCTTGTATGATAGTCCCGATTTTTTTCGAGATTGTGGTTTATGTTTGGTTTGATTAGCACTCTGTTTATCCATAGCAAATTGTTTGTCTTGAGCTTTTTTATAGGCTTCATAGTCTTCAAATGAGCCAATGATTTTTTCCATTTTGCCATCATGAATATACCAATACTCTTGTGCCACTTTGTTAAGAAAATATCTATCATGGCTAACCGTAATCACTGAACCACCAAATTCATCAATATAATCTTCTAAAATGGTTAGTGTTTCGGTATCTAAGTCATTTGTAGGTTCGTCTAATAATAATACATTCGGCTTATGTACTAATAAGCGTAAAAGATATAGACGCTTTTGTTCGCCACCTGACAATTTATACACTTTTTTACCATGCGTTGAACTTGGAAATAGAAAGCGCTCGAGCAATTGTGTTACAGATACAGAAGTACCATCTTTTTCCATAGCAACTTCACTTTCTTCTCGCAGATAATCAATGACTCGGATATCTCTATCTAATGTTTCTTCAGTTTGTTTAAAGTATGCCACTTTAACGGTCTGCCCTACTTTTAATTGGCCTTCAAACGATTGATCTTCAGATGCTAATATATTTAATAATGTTGTTTTACCCGCTCCATTAGGACCTACTATACCTATTTTTTGACCACTTTGTATAATCTCAGTAATATTTTCAAATAGTACTTTGTCATTGATTGATTTTGATAAATGATCTAATTCGTACACTTGTTTACCTAGTCTTGAGTGAGCTAAATTCAACTGTGCTTTATCTTGTTTCGTTTGTTGTTTAACTTCAGATTCTAAGTCGCTAAAGCGATTAATACGTGCCTGTTGTTTAGTTGTTCTAGCTTTTGCGCCAGCTCTCATCCAAGCTAATTCTTGCTTATATAGTGCCTTTTGCTTTTGTTGTTGCTTCTGTTCGATTTGTTCATTTTCAGCACGCATAGCTATGTAATCTTCATAATTACCAGGATATGTTTTTAACTTACCTCTATCTAATTCAATAATTCTTGAAGATACTTCGTTTAAAAAGTAACGGTCATGTGTTACAAATAAAACAGTATAAGGATATTGCTTTACGTAATTAATTAACCAGTTTATCGACTCAAAATCTAAATGGTTTGTCGGCTCGTCTAACAATAATAAATCGGGTTGTTCTATTAATGTCTTCGCTAAAACAACACGCTTTTGTTGACCACCTGATAATGCCTTCACTAATTTATTTGTATCATTAATGCCTAATTTAGAAAGTATGGTCTTGATTTCGGCATTATAATCCCATGCCTCTTTACGATCCATCATTTCTTGAGCTTCCATCATAATTTGAAATTGCTTGTCGCTTTGATTGATAGCATATTGATTTACAGCTTGTTCATAATCTTTAATCACCTTTAATGTAGGTGTATCAGAACTAAGTACTGCCTCAAACACCGTCATATCTCCATCAAGATCATGTTTCTGCGATGAATAACGTATTCGATAATTATTTGGATGTGTGATATCAGCCGTGAAGTCTTCGTCTATATTACCTATGACTTTCAGCAATGTACTCTTACCTGTACCATTAATCCCTACTAGCCCAATTTTTTCGTGTTCAGATATAGATAAATTTAAGTCATCGAATATCACTTTATCTGCATAGGATTTATTTAAATGTTCAATTTTATATGCTTCCATGCTTATCTTCCTTTTACTATCGAATTTTCTATATAATTTTGTTAAGCTTAAATCAGTTCTATATATTATACACCTTTTTAAGCTTAAATGATACAAGGAGACCTAGTTATGGCAGAATTCTTCGAAAATTTGCCTCCTCATTTTCAAGCTTTAATTGCAGGAATCATTACATGGTTATTAACAGCACTTGGTGCAGCTTCTGTCTTTATTTTTAAATCTGTTAATGATAAAGTGTTGAACTCGATGCAAGGGTTTGCTGCAGGTATTATGATTGCCGCAAGTTTCTGGTCTCTGTTACAACCCTCAATTGAATTTAGTAAAGATTCAGCAATGCCTTGGTTACCAGCTGCGATCGGATTCTTATTTGGTGGTTTCTTTATTCGCGGACTAGATTTTGTTATACCACATATGCACCGAAATGCGAAAGATGAAAATCAACAACAAGAAGGCATTGACACATCTCTAAGTAAAAATGCTTTACTTGTTCTTGCGATTACATTGCATAATATACCAGAAGGTTTATCAATTGGTGTTGCCTTTGGCGGCGTTGTATCAGGCAATGGTACTGCCACATTTTTAGGGGCAATTGGTTTAGCAATCGGTATAGGTATTCAAAACATTCCAGAAGGTGCAGCATTATCTATGCCAATAAAAGCAGCCGGTGCATCTAGTTGGAAAGCTTTTAACTATGGACAGGCTTCAGCTATTGTAGAACCCATATTTGCTATGCTTGGTGCAGGTGCAGTACTAGTTATTACACCGATGTTACCGTACGCGCTTGCCTTTGCTGCAGGTGCAATGATATTTGTAGTAGTAGAAGAGTTGATTCCAGATTCTCAATCAGGTAATAATACAGACTTAGCTACGCTAAGCTTAATGCTTGGTTTTGCTATTATGATGGTATTAGACGTTGCATTAGGTTAATCTAGTATTTTTATTAAGATGTAATTTCCATATAATTTCCTAAAATTAAAGTTTGACTACAAAGGCAGATAGAATAATAAAGAGGAGTGGGCGTTCAATAGAACCCCCACTCCTTTTATATATCGTATTAAAAAGACAAATCAAAACCGAATTGAGCGCTCATGCTCAATTCGGTTTTATTGAATTATTTTTTCTCGTTACCTTTTGGTCCTGTTTTATATTCATACTTCGATGGATCTACTTTTTTGAAATCAGGATTTTTATAGAATCTGAATAAGTCACCGTTAAGTAAACTATCATTCATTTCTAAATCTTTTTCAACTTGTTTTTGATTTTTCTCGAAGTCTTTTGGTTTTTTAGTTAGTAATTCATTATCTTTATTAGAATATAACTTACCGTTAACATATTTGTAGTCTTTAGTGATAAAGTCACCATTTCTAAATGGTACTACATCGTTATGTTGTTTAGAGAATAAATCAGTACCAAACATGATGTAGTTTTTAGTATCGATACCAACTAAATGTAAAATCGTTGGCATAACATCCATTTGTCCAGCGTACTCTTTATTTATGCCACCTGATTTGCCTGGTATTTTAATCCAGAAACCAGTACGGTTTAAATCAGTGAATTTCGCTGGCGTGATCTTTTCACCTAATAATTTTTCCATCGCATTATTATGGTTTTCAGAGATACCATAGTGGTCACCATAAATCATGATAACAGAATCATCATATAAACCTTTTTTCTTAAGGTCAGTAACATATTCTTCAAGCGCTTGGTCTAAATAATGTGCTGTTTGAATGTATCCGTCAACTGTAGAGTCACCTGTGTTTGGCTTATCAATTGATGCATCCTTCTCATCTAAAGTGAATGGATAATGGTTAGTCAATGTAATAAGGTGAGAATAGAACGGTTTCTTCATTTTAGCTTGATAGTCCGCTGAATCTTTGAAGAATATTTTATCTTTTAATCCTAAGTTAACTACATTATCATCTGACATATCATAATACGTAGCATCATAGAACTTATCTATACCAAAGTGTTTATAAATTTGGTCTCTGTTCCAGAACGTTTTATAGTCACCATGCATGACATTTGAATTATAACCTTGCTTTTGGTCTAAAATTGCAGGTAGTGATTCATATGTGTTGTCACCTTTTAATGAATATGCAGAACCTTGTGGTAATCCATATATACTGTTATCCATTGTCAATTCGGCATCTGATGTCTTACCTTGACCAGTTTGATGGAAGAAGTTAGGGAAGTAAGTGTAATCTTCTTTACCACTTGATAGTTTGTTCAAGAATGGTGTTACTTCCTTACCATTAACTTTCTTGTTAATTAAGAAAGTTTGGAAACTCTCTAAATGGATTTTAATAATATTTTTCTTCTTAGCCGCACCATAATATTCTGGGTTAGGTTCAGTACGCTTTTGTTTTGTATAATTAAGTACTTTAGTTAAGTCATCTTCTGATGCTAAAGCCTTTTGTTGATTGTTTTCGATCGTTTTTACACCATCATATACTGTAAAGTTAAATGGTCCTAAATATTTAACTAAGTATTTATGGTCGAATGTACGAGTTAATAACTCTGGACGGTCAGTTTCAGCAAAAGCTAAGTTTAAGAAGAATAACGCAACTGATACAGCCATGACGACTGGAACAAATTTCTTACTAAATGCTTTTGTACTTAACCACTGACGTTTAAAGATTAGAATAAACAGGTAGATAATCGTATCGATAAAGTACACAAAGTCGTACCACTTAAATGAAGCACCTAATGCGCCACCCATAGATTCTACATTCCCTGCTTGATTCAAAGTACTAAACGTTAAAAAATCAGAGAAGAATCTGAAGTATACAACGTTGGCATACAGTAAAAATGTTAATAAGAATCCTCCAACAAAAATGAACCAGAAAGCCTTTTTACCTTTGAAGAATAGGAACACACTTAGTACTAGTGCGATTAAACTGTATGGATTCATCAGTAATATTAAGTTTTGTACTAATCCTTTAACACCTAAAGAAAAATCAACATAATATGAAAAATATGTCTTTAGCGTGATCGTAAATACGGTCATCAGGAAAAACGCAAAAAGACTTATCTTCTTTTTGTGAGAACTCATGTTTGTTTCCTCCGTTTATTGTTAATAAACCACAAGAACCTTATCAATAACGAATTAAACGTAATTAGGCAATAGTAATTTGTCTTAAAACAACACCAGTAAGCTTTATTCCTCTTTAACAATAACTACGTTTAACATATAAACGCATTGCTTACTTTACTACGTCGAAATAAAACAAGTTATTTCCATTTTTATTTTAATCCATTCCAATGTTGGTCTGCATGATTTAACACAATATATAATTTTTAAAATTCACTAAACATTTCATTTTGACGTTAAAAATAGCTAGTAGATTGGTCCAATAACTAGCTAATGTATTGTTGATGTTAATTTTTTATTAAGAAAATATGATGAATGTAATCATATTGTAACAAAATACATAGTTCAATATATTAATATAAAGGAAGCAACCTTAAATATCAAGTAAAAACACACTTTTCAACATATAAACTATGATTTAAAGTTATACCTTCTTTAATGTATCTATATATTATATAGACTTATATTGATTAAGCCATCCGTCTTAAGTACGAGCTTCCACCTTGCATTAATAGTGCCTATTTCAACATCTCTAACTGCATACGATACTCAATACCATGGAATAATTGATTTAACCAATTACTATATTTAATTAGATTTTTCTCGGCTGTTTCAATATCTATAAATTGGAATTTTAATTTTGATCCGGTTGGTTTCTGAGCTAACTTTGTTAAATGATAACTTGCTATCGTACCTATCTGAGGATAACTACCTAATGTATAGTGATCATTTAATAAGATGATTGGTGTACCATCTCTTTTAACTTGGATTGTGCCACGTTTAACCGATTGATGTGCAGGCATATCATCATAATACGCTTTCACTTTTTCCCCTTCTAAAACCATTCCCATTCTATTTGCTTTACTGGTTACTTTATAATTGTGTGTTGTAAAACGTTGTAAGACATTTTCTTTAAAGTCTTCTGAACCTTTATTTTTAATGACATGAAAGACGTCAGACATATAATTAAATGATAACGCGTAGCCATCTACACCCCAATCGGTTTGACGAGATTCTGCTAAATTTTCAAATAATTTTTGATGTCGTTCACTATATAGGCGTTTCATTTCTATTTCATCACCATTTTGTAATTGTCGACCTTCAAAGCCACCCAATTTAACATTAAAATCTGTTGATGTAGAACCTAACCATTCTTCTAGATTAAAGCCTCCACCGACAGCTAAATAGACACGTGATGTTCTGTTCGTTTCTTCAAACTTTAACACATCATCTTTTTTCATTAAATATAACTTATATGGAAAGACCTTCATTGTTTGTGTCTCTGCTTTAAAATTACCACCTGCTAATGCGATTAATGTTGGTTCCGTAAAACGAATCGTTGGCATTTTATGGGTCATTTCGAGTGTGGCTTCATTTTTATCATTAGCTACTAATCGATTAGCAATTTCGTGTGACAAACTATCAAGTGCACCACTTGGTATCACACCATTGTGTTCATATCCGTGTCTCCCAAAATCATGAAAACTACTAAACAAACCGCTATTTTCTATTATGATTGACATGTTTTAAAGTCTCCTAAATCCAATTCGTTTTTATCTTTAGCAATAAATTGTACGTTATCGCCTAGTTTTAAGAGTGAAAAATCATCTTTGTTTGGAAAGAAAAGTTGTGTTGGTGTATATCCAATGACCAACCAATCATTATATGTGTCAGTCGTAACGATACCACATTTCTTACCTTCAATGACGACTGAACCTGCCGGAATAAATTTCTTTTCTTTACTTGTATGATTCACAAATAATTTTTTATGCATTCCTGTTAAATATGGAAATCCTGGTGAATATCCCATCATTGATACAAAGTAATCACTTCCTGTATGAAGTGCTTTAAATTGTGATTCATCCATTTTTAAATGTTTTAATAATGATTCTAAGTCCGGCCCATATTCATCTCCATACACAATAGGAATTTGGAATGGTGATTGCGTTTTATTATCATGTTTTATTTCCAACTTAATTGATTCAATGAGCGCTTTCATATATAAGAATGGTGATTGTATATGATGATGTTTAATCATATCTCGTGCATCATAAATAATCATCATGTCCGATTCAGTAGGTACTATTTCTATGATGAACGAGTAATTTTTTTCATTTAAATATGATCGCAAGGCTAATAAATCTTCAGTAAGATCTTTTGATACCTTTTTCTCTATTGATATTACGATGGCTTGGTCTCCTTGACTATATATTTTCATACCTTCACCTCAAAAGTCTTTAATGATGATAAAATACGTTCATACGCTCTATTACAAAAGGCATCAGTGATTTAATCAATAAATATACTAATATAATGGCACATATGGTAGTAACTGTTGCAACGATACGTGCGAATACTTGTGCTCTCTTTTGTAATAATCGATTAACGATAACTTTATTTACAACTGCTACAACAATTAATAATCCTATCCATAATAATGTCATTATCTACTCCATTTGATAATATTTCGCGCTACTTTCATGTTAATTTTATAGGTAAATTGTAACGTCGGCAACCTCTCGCAAACTATTTAATAAAAATACCTCTACTTTATTAGTATTCAATTTCTCTATTAATTCATCAACATAATAGTTTTTTTCTTGCAAACAACCTTCATCTATTAATGATTGCCGCATGCATCCTAATAAAAAATCTTCATTATAATGAGGTGTATAATAATATCCGTTTTCTTTAAACATAACGTTCCCAATATTAAATTCTAAAATCTTGCCATTCTTATCAAATATGAGTGCTAAATCAGTATCTAAATCATAAGATACATGGTCTCTATTCGATGTTTTATTAATTATTGTTAGATGAGATGTATTAGAATGTTCACGTACTAAAGACGCAGTAAAATATGATTTAGATGTTAGTGGTGCTACTAAATAGTCGAAATGGCCTTCTTCTTGTAACATCACTTTCAAACGATAACTACCTTCTTGATATTCAGATTGAATCGAGTGAATAAGACGTTCCCAGTCTAACTCATTAAAAGTCATATTCAATTTGTTACTAGATTGACTTATTCGTTGTTTGTGATAAGCAAGTCGTGCAATATGACCATTCTCTAATTTCATTGTTTCAAATAAGTACATTATAACCTCTCCAGTATCCTCGTCTTATCATAAAATTCTTGGACTTCATTATCTGGGTTAGAGTTAATCGTAATCCCAGCACCAACACCATAAATCGCTTGCTGATGTCGATACTCAATCGTACGTATAGGTATATTAAATATCATCTTACCGTTAGGCACTAATAATCCAATCGTTCCACAATATATGTATCTTGGAACTTGTTCTAAAGAATGAATTAATTTCATAGTATTTATCTTTGGTGCACCAGTAATAGAACCACACGGGAAAATAGCACTTAAAATCATTTCAAGGGTCACTTCTGACGGTAATTTCCCTGTGACCATACTCGTCATTTGATGAACCGTATGATACGTTTCTATAAAAAATAATTTATAAACAATAATACTCCCTGTCATTGCTATTCTAGAAATATCATTACGCAATAAATCTACAATCATTACATTTTCAGCTTTATCTTTCTCAGACTGTTGAAGCTGATGGTAGTTTTGTAGATCTTCTTCGTTCGTTTCACCTCTCGGCATTGTACCCTTCATTGGCTTACTAACTAATACGTTCGTTTCACCATTAAATATTCCTTTCTGAAAAAATAATTCAGGAGAAATAGATGCAACTTTGACCTCATCTGTATCTAATAAGGCCGTGTAATTACCATTCGCTACAGTAGTTAATTGTCGATATAACTGATGAATGGGAAAATAGATGTTATCAGTTAATCGGGTAGTATAGTTCACTTGATAGGTGTCTCCTTCGACAATTGCATGTTGAATGCTTTTGATTTTTTCTTTCATTTGTTGATTGGATTCTATAAATTTAAAATGATGTTTCGAATTATATGATACATCATTCAATTTTGTAGATTCATTTATGTGATTGGCAACTTTAAAGCTATATGCAATTGCTAAGACACCACCTTCTTCTACATGGCACACATCCATTTGTGGGTTGAAATAACGAGCCGCTTCATATGTTACATATAACGCGACATAACGACCTTGTTGTTGTTGTAATTCTGCAAAACGTATCACATGCCCCACTTCATCCATATGTTTAGCTATCTTTTTTTCAATCAATTGATCTAATTCAAGATGATAGATTTCGAATTGATTGTCGTCTAAGTAATAGCGATAGTTAAATTTGATAGTCACTATTTTCACCTACAATATCTATAAAGTTTTGAATCTGGTTTTGGCCTTGTTCGCTTAAAATGGATTCTGGGTGATACTGTAATCCGTATATAGGATATTTATCGTGCTGTAATCCCATAATGACATCATCTTCTCCCTTAGCCGTAATATTCAATTCGCTTGGAATGCTATTTTCATCTACTTGTAAAGAATGATATAACATTACATTAAATTTCTCTGGCAGTCCTTGAAACATCCCTTCACCATAGTGGCTTAATAATGTCGTATGACCATGTATTGGTCTATCTCTATGTATAATTATTCCTCCAAAATATTGGCAAATCATTTGAAATCCTAAACAGACCCCCAAAATAGGTATGTGCTGATAAAAGTCATCCATCACTTTAAATAAAATAGGATAATCACTAGGTCGCCCAGGACCCGGCGAAATAACGATAGCTTTAGGCTTTAGCGCCTTTAATTCCTCGATATTAATCTCCTCTACATCAATGACGTTTACCATATCTCGTGTAGCCATTTTAAAATAATTAATTAAATTATAAGTAAATGAATCTTTATTATCTATCACTACTATCATGATTACGCTCCATTACATTAATATTCGTTATTCGATATGTCCTTAACACTATTATCACAAAAATTTACTTGATTTTACATATGAATTGGTTTATTCTATGTTGCGTACAAAATATATATTTATCAGAGGTTCCTAGCCGAAACCCTCTATAAAAAACTAGACACTGAATTCAATTTCTGTTTGTAAATAGACATATCATTTTAATACGTTCTTTAAAATTATATGTGTATTTACAATCTGTCGTCTATCTTTTTTATAGAGATAGGCTTTTTTTATGCCTTAATTTTCTGTTTTAGTGACTCATGATATATAGGAGGAAAAATCATGGTACAACACACTCTAGATCAAAACAAAGCCATAGTCGTCTTTAGCGGAGGCCAAGACAGTACAACATGTTTGTTTTATGCTAAAAAGCATTTTAAAGATGTTATTCTCGTTACCTTTAATTATGGACAAAGACATGATGCTGAAATTGAAGTAGCTAAAAAAATTGCTCAAGAACAAAACGTTGAACATCACATATTAGATATGTCGTTGTTATCGCAACTGACACCTAATGCATTAACACAACATGATCTAAAAATTGAAGATACAGAAGATGGTATTCCAAATACATTCGTACCTGCACGTAATCTACTGTTCTTATCATTCGCTGGTGCATTAGCTTATCAAATTAAAGCTAAACATATCATTACCGGGGTTTGTGAAACTGACTTCTCAGGTTATCCAGACTGTCGTGATAGTTTCATTAAATCAATGAATGTAACATTAAACTTGTCTATGGACAGAGATTTTGTGATTCACACGCCATTAATGTGGTTAGATAAAGCACAAACATGGGAACTAGCTGATAATCTTGGGGTATTAAACTATATTCGTGAAAATACGCTAACTTGTTATAACGGTATTATTGGAGATGGTTGTGGTGAATGCCCTGCTTGCCAATTAAGAT
The DNA here is from genome assembly GCF_979255425.1 of Staphylococcus sp. AC872. Lineage (NCBI taxonomy): Bacteria > Bacillati > Bacillota > Bacilli > Caryophanales > Staphylococcaceae > Staphylococcus > Staphylococcus sp. AC872. The sequence goes on along the minus strand of NZ_CEEDKW010000004.1, from coordinate 129,177 downwards.
CGCGCGGACTCGACCAATATCTTGCGAAGAAAGGAGTACAATAAGATGATTCAACAAATCTATCCTACTGTCAATCATCCCTATCAATTCGAACTTAATAAAGACTTTAACTTTTCAGCAGCACATTATATCCCAAGTGAAGACGCTGGAAAATGTATGCGTACTCACGGACACACTTATTTCGTAAATATTACCATAGCTGGAGATGAATTAGATCACAATGGTTTTTTAGTAAATTTTAGTGATTTAAAAAAACTCATTCATGACCAATTTGATCATTATTTATTAAATGACTTAGTTCAATTCAAAGGTAAAAGTCCTTCTACAGAAATTGTTGCTCAAACTATTTATCAAATGGTGCAATCATATCTTAAAGATCAAAAGAATCAACCAAAATGTGTCCAAGTTTATTTACGTGAAACACCTACAAGCTATGTCGTATATCGTCCTAAGGGTGATCAATAATGGCTAAAATACCTGTATTAGAAGTATTTGGTCCAACGATTCAAGGCGAAGGACGCGTCATTGGTAGAAAAACAATGTTTGTTAGAACTGCAGGTTGTGATTATCGCTGTAGTTGGTGTGATTCTGCCTTTACATGGGATGGTAGTGCTAAAGAAGATATTCAATTAATGTCTGCAGAAGAAATCTATAACAAATTGCGTGAAGTAGGTGGTGACAATTTTAATCACGTCACAATTTCTGGTGGAAACCCAGCACTTATTAAAGGTATCCAAGATTTAGTAGATTTATTTGAAGAACATCATATTCAAACTGCCCTTGAAACACAAGGTAGTAAATTCCAACCATGGATGACTCAAATCGATGACTTAACAATTAGTCCTAAACCGCCAAGCTCAAATATGAAACCTAATTTGGATATTTTAGATAGTGTTATTGAACAGTGTGTACCTGAATCACTTAATTTAAAAGTCGTCATTTTTGATGAGGATGACTTCGAATTTGCTAAAATGATTCATCATCGTTATCCATCTATACCATTTTATTTACAAGTGGGTAATCCTTATTTAGATGAAGAGGTCGACAACCATACTTCTAAACTATTACAACGTTATGAACAATTAGTCGAACGTGTTATGACTAGTAGCGATATGAATAATGTATATGTATTGCCACAATTACACACATTGTTATGGAGTAATATGAAGGGTGTTTAAACTCATTTAATATAACTTTAACAATTTCGAGTGTTATATAATGATTAAGTTTATGTTAATTGATATAATAATTGAATGAAGTATTACGGATAGGAGTACACCATGATTCTATATATATTAATTAATATTGCCGTAGTATTGCTCATTGTAGGAATAGATTTATATTTGCACCAATTTAAACAACTTCGATTTAGTTCAATACTAATAGCTATTTCATTAAATGCTATTATCGATTTAATTGTAGTCGCAAAATATAATTTCATTTCAATCTATACGATGATTTTATTTATTGTATGGGCATTATTACAACTCTATTTAAATAAAAAAATTAACCCTTTCATGATAAAAGACCAAAAGTTCATTGCAGTGATATTTGCCATTGTCATCAGTTTAACGCAGTTTATAACTGATATTTCCAGTGAACAATCTGTCTATATGTCGTTACCATACTTAGCTCCAGCTATTTTCATTATCGGTGCAGTATTATTATTTGTAGGTACATTTAATGTATCGGAGCTTGATCATCTACCTATTTTAAAAACAATCAAGCATCCTATGCTAATTGGTACGATATTAATTATCATCGCATTTATAGCTATGATGATACTCACACCTTTTTGGTATGTATTTACTATCATCTATGTACTATTCATATTATTTATCATATGGCAACGTATATTTAAGGGAGTGGGACAGAAATAATAAAGAACCACTAATCATTGAATATGAAGTGGTTCTTACGCATTAGCCACAGCTAATGTGTACTTTAAAATAGGAATACATGAGTGAAACTCATGCATAAGAAATACTAATTTCTAAAGAAAAAGTATTTCTTTATCGTTGTCCCACCCCGGCAAAGTTGACTAGAAATGAAAAAGCTTGGTACATTAGACCGTCTTTGTAATTCATTACTTAGACGGTTTTATGCATGAACTTTTAAGTTCATGTATACCTCTTAAACTTAATCTGAACACATGAGTTAATACTCATGTGTAAGTCATTCTAATTTCTTTAAGAAAAAGAATGACTTTACAGTCAACTACTGCCTAAATATGAATGTAACTTGAAATATATATTTATGTCCCAGCCTGTTTTTTTCGTTGTCGGTAAATCAAATTATAAAAAGCTTACAGCTCATGGACTGATCCATAGCCTGTAAGCTTTTTGTTTAATGAACATGTTCTTTATATTCATCATTATTTTGTGTTGCTTGATATGTCGGTTGATGTCTATGTGCATCAAATCTTCTAATTTGATGATAGTGTTCAGATTGATTTTTTCTAGATTGTGCCTTGTCTGAGTCTTTTGACTCCTGTGATATTTCAGATGTTTGTTCGGGTTCAATATTTGTGGCCTGAACAATATATTTAGGACGCTTTTTCACTTCATAATAGATACGACCAATATACTCACCAATGACTCCTATGGACATTAACTGAATACCACCTAAAAGTGTAATCGCAGCTATTGTTGTGAAGTAACCAGGAATGTTCACACCTGAGATCATGATATTAATTAAAAGATATACGAGATATAGTACACTGAGCGAAAATGTAAACATACCTAGATAAATCATCATTCTTAATGGTTTATTATTAAACGAAATTAAGCCATCAATACCATAATTTAATAATTTGGCAAATGACCATTTCGATTCTCCTGCTTCACGTTCTACATTTTCATAGGTGAATACTTTCGTATTATAACCTATCCATTCAAATAATCCTTTTGAAAATCGGTTATATTCATCCATAGATGTCAGTGCTTGTACGGCACGCTTGCTTAGTAATCTAAAGTCACCTACGCCATCTTCAAATTGTACATCTTCCACAAAGGCATTAATCAATTTATAATAAGCACGTGTCATCGATTTTCTAGCGACATTTTCTCCTTTACGATCACGTTTTGCTATCACTTGATCATAACCTTCATTATATCCTTCAACCATTTGCGGAATAAATTCTGGCGGATGTTGTAAATCAGCATCTATCATAACTACAGCGTCACAATGTTCACTATGTTGATAGCCTGCCACCATAGCAGCCTCTTTACCAAAATTTCTACTAAATGAGATGTATTTGACGTGGTGGTCAGCTAATGCTAAATTTTGTAGATGATCAATAGTTGAATCTTTACTGCCATCATCTATGAATAGTAAATCGTATTCATATTGTTTATTGATGCTATCTTGCTTTAATATCTCAGTCAGCTTTTCATATGTTTTTAATACGACTTCCCCTTCATTATAACAAGGAATGATGACTCTTATATTCATTCAATGACATCCTTTTCTAGTAATTGGTTTAATATTATTTTATCAATTACTTAATAGTGTATTCTACTTAGAGCCTTTGTATTTACAAAATCTTAATATTACATTAATGTTTATCACAATATTTATTGAAAATCACTACTTTTGTAAATTTAAATGAACTCAAAAATAAGATTAATGGACTTTTTCACTCATACAATGATTAGTATTGTGTCGCATTACTTCAACTCATTTATTTCAAATCGCCTATCGCTACTTCATCTGGATCTTTACCTTGTCTATCATTTCGATTTAAACTGTCAATTTGTGCTACATCTGTAAGTTCAAGATTGAAATCTAAAATATTATAGTTTTCGTGAATTCGACTAGGTGTTTTAGATTTAGGAATAATAATACGATTATGTGCTAAATGCCAACGTAAAACAATTTGTGCTGCCGTTTTATGATATCGTTTAGCCATGTCCGTAATAACTGGGTCATCTAATAACCCTTTATTTCTCATTAATGGCATCCATGCAGTGACTTTAATATCATGATGATCACAATAATCTTGTAATTCTTGTTGATTAAAGTATGGATGTAACTCTATTTGATTAATTTGAGGAACTATTTCTGTTTCTTGCATTAGTTTCTCTAGATGATGTTGTTTAAAATTACAAACGCCTATGGCTTTGACTTTACCTTCATGATAAAGCGTTTCTAATGCCTTATAACTTTCGATAAATAAGCCATTTTCTTCACAAGGCCAATGAATTAAAAACAAGTCTAGGTACTCAAGACCTAAATTTTCTAAAGATTGATTGAAATATTGAATTGTACTGTCATATCCTTGATAATCATTCCATAATTTAGATGTAATAAATAAATCTTCTCTATCAACGTTTGTTTGCTTTAACGCTTGCCCTAAGGACTGTTCGTTACCATAGAAATATGCCGTATCAAATGCACGATAACCTGCTTCAATAGCGGTATTAATCACTTCATTCATTTCATCATCTGTTATTTTATAAACACCTAAGCCAATCGATGGCATAGGATAACCATTATTTAAATATTGTGTATCATTAATATTCATTCTTACCACTCTCTTTCATATGTCTTCGTTGTTGAAATACGTAAGCAAATGTGTACCATACTATAATACACGTAATTAAAGACGCTTAAACATTATAGCTTAAGCGTCTTTTCATCATATATCATTGTTAATCCGTTTGTTCCTCATCTGAATTAACTTCATATGTTGGGCGTTCTTGGTTAAATTCATAATTTAAAGTTACCCAAATAATTTGGTGATTTTCAATTTCTGATATGATCCAACGATCGTAATCTGTATCTACAAAATCGTCTTTCTGAAGATTTGTATTTTCAGATTGTAACCATCCACCGATTGTATCAATATCTTCTGAGTCTTCGAATTCAATACCAAATTGTTCATTTAAGTCGTCTAATAACACTCGACCATTAATTTGATATTTGTTGTCCTCTAATTTAACGATGTCGTTCACTTCGTCATCGTCAAATTCATCTCTGATTTCACCGACAATTTCTTCTAAAATATCTTCCATTGTTAAAATACCTGCTGTACCACCATATTCATCAATAATCAAACTGATATGAACATGTTCACGTTGCATTCTAACAAGGGCATCACTAATACGTGTTGTCTCTGAAATCATCGGTAGCTCATGTATATAGTTAGCAATTTTGATTGTTTTACCAGATGCATACTCAGTTAAGAATTCTTTAACATTTATAAATCCTTTAACGTGGTCCTTATCACCATCTTCAGTGATAGGATATCGAGTGAATTGGTATTCTTTAATCGTTTCTAATAGTTCATCAACATTAAAAGGCTCGTTCAACGTAATCATTTGAGTTCGGGGAACCATAATATCTTTAGCTTGTCTTTCATCAAAAGAAAAGATATTTTGCATATATGCAAGCTCAGTTTGGTTGATTTCGCCACCATTATAACTATTATTAATAATGATTTTGATTTCTTCTTCTGACATTGCATCCGATTGTGCATCTGGATCTACACCAAACACTCTAAGAATTACACGAGCCGAACCGTTCATTAACCAAATTAAAGGTTTCATGACATTACCAAAGTAATATAACGGTCTAGCATATAGTAACGCCATTTTCTCTGTATGTTGAATAGCGAATGATTTAGGTGCAAGTTCACCTAATACGACATGTAAATAGGTTACTACAATAAACGCAATGACAAATGAAACTGTTGTCGTTAATGCACTTGGTAAATGCATTAGTTCGAATAATGGATGTAGTAATTTATCAAATGTCGGTTCACCTAACCAACCTAAACCTAATGAAGTTACTGTTATACCAAGTTGGCATGCAGATAAGTAGTAATCAAGGTTAGCAATCATTTTCTTAACGATTTTAGCACCACTGTTACCTTCATCTGCTAATTGTTCGATACGCGTAGATCTTACTTTGACAAGCGCAAATTCAGATCCGACAAATACTGTTGTTAATGCAATTAAAAGAAAAAATACAATTAAACTAATTATGGTCGAAGTTTCCAATTAATTCCCTATTTCTAGGGATTCACCTCCATATTATCTGTGTCACACATGGTTAACACGTAATTAAAATTTTCGAATTGGCTTAAATGATATTTACATGCTAAGACCTTCCCATTGCGACACCCCCTAAAAAAATGTAATTGATTTTATTCTATCATAAAAATATTTCATTTGGTTGATTTATGTTTATAGAATTACAACATAACATTTAAAACTAATACCCCGATTTAGTCAAGTTATTCCTCAAATCTAAAATGTATGAATATAACCATTCTTAATCGTCATAAGGACTGAAATCGTATCATCAACAATCACAATATCAGCATCTTTCCCTACCTTAATACTACCTTTTGTTTGATCGATACCTAACGCTATCGCTTGGTTCCAACTTGTCACACGCCACAAGTCTTTAATTGAAGCACCTGTATAAGTGATTAAATGACGCAAACCATCATTCATTTTTAAGATACTACCAGCTAATGCACCTGAATCTAATCGTGCTTCTTCATTCTTCACAATAACGTTTTGTCCACCTAGATCATATTCACCTTCTGGCATCCCTTTTGCACGCATCGCATCTGTAATGAGATACATATGTTCATTGCCTTTATTTTGGTAAGCCATTGCTACGGCCGCTGGATGTGAATGCACACCATCAACTATAATTTCTGTATTTAGGTTTTGATTTAACCATGCCGCTCCAAAAACACCGGGTTCTCGATGTCCAAAGCCTGTTGCTGCATTATATAAGTGTGTAATATGTTTAGCACCATTATCAACAGCTTCATTTGCTTCATCATATGTAGCTACTGTATGTCCCATTGAAAATATGATGTCGTTATTTAAAGCTTTTAATGTATCAGTTGCACCATCAACTTCAGGTGCAAAAGTAATAATTTTAATCAATTGATTGGCAGTCTTTTGAAATGTCTTAATCTTTTCAATAGACGGTCTTTGAACATATTTAGGATGTTGCGCGCCTACCTTATGTTCTGAAATAAATGGACCTTCGAGATGAATACCTACAATTTCTGCAGCATCATGCCTATTTTGAATTTGATAATAATTTGCAATATTTTGGAGTGCTCGATGAATACTATCATCTGATTGTGTCATCGTTGTTGCTAAAAATGATGTTGTTCCTTCAGATAATAGTTGTTCAGATAAATGTTTAAGACCATCCATTGAGGCATCCATCGCATCTTCGCCGTAACCACCGTGGATATGTATATCTATAAATCCTGGAATAACATGATGACCTTGTGCATCTACCGTAGGATACGATTTATTTAAAGTGTTCAATCTATCTTTATCAGAACCTATTTCCATTATTTTGCTATCTTTAATATGTATAAAACCATGTTCTATTTTTTGACTTTCTGTATAAATCTGACCGTTTATAAGTAAATATTCTTTCAATATCAATACCTTCTTTTCTAATACTAATGATTCGATTGTTATTTTACTACAACCTTTCATTTTATTCATATCATACAATTCAATATTTAATTTCGTAAAAATAAAAATACCCTTGTCGGTTAAACGACAAGGGCTAAAAGTCTATTATTCATCCATTGCTTTAGATGCTTCAATTTCATTTTCAGTTAATTTTGGTTTTAAGAAACCATATATTAAGGCAGAAACTAAAGTACCTACAACTAAAGCTAATAATGTTTGTAAAATATGGCTAAAGTCAGTTGTTGCGATAACAAAGATACCACCGTGTGGCGCATTGATTCTTGAACCTAATGCTAATGCAATCGCACCACCAACACCTGAACCAATCATCATTGATGGAATCACACGAATTGGGTCAGCTGCTGCAAACGGAATCGCACCTTCAGTAATGAATGATGCACCCATCACATAGTTAGGTACAATTGAACCTCTTTGTTCTTTTGTGAATTTCTTTCTGAAGATAAGCATTGCTGTTGCAATTGCTAATGGTGGAATCATACCTCCAACCATTGCAGCAGTGATTGGCGCTGCATTACCTTCTGTAAGTGCTGCTGTTGCGAAAACGTAAGCAGCTTTGTTAAATGGTCCACCCATATCGATTGCCATCATCGCACCAATAACTAAACCAAGTAACATAATATTTGAACCTGAAAGTCCATTTAATCCATTTAACAATAGGTGATTTAACCATGAAGCAGGTGGGTTAAATACGTAAATCATTAATAAACCAGTAATTGCTACTGATAATAATGGATAGATTAATGTTGGTTTTAAACCTTCTAATGACTGAGGTAACTTACGTGTCATATATTTAATACCTTGTGTTAAATAACCAGCTAAGAAACCAGCAATGATACCGCCAATAAATCCTGAGTCACCTGAAATGGCTAACATACCGCCAACTAAACCGGCTGCAAATCCTGGTTTATCTGCAATACTACGAGCAATGAAACCTGCTAATACTGGAATGATTAATGCAAAGGCACTGTTTTTACCAATATTCCATAGTTGCTCTGCGAAAGCATTGTGTTCAGCACTCTTAGGATCAAATGAATTGGGTCCTATAATGAACACGATTGCCATTAAGATACCACCAGCAATAACAAGTGGTAACATATTAGAAACACCATTCATTAAGTGTTTATAAAATGCTTTTCCTGGACTTAATTTCTCTTCATTCTCTTCCTTATTACTACCTGATCGATCGCCTCTAGCGACAAATGGTCTACGACTTGTATCTAACGCAGTATTAATTAATTCTTCTGGTCGTTTAATACCATCAGCTACTGGTACTTCGACAACATTCTTACCATCAAAACGATCTGTCTCAACATGCACATCTGCTGCAACAATAATACCAGATGCTTTTTCAATATCATGTTCTGTTAAATGGTTTTTAATCCCACTTGAACCGTTTGTTTCTACTTTGATTTTGACACCCATTTTTTCAGCTTGCTTTTTCAAAGCGTCGCGTGCCATATACGTATGTGCGATACCTGTAGGACAAGCTGTGACAGCTAAAACGTACGGTTCGTTATCTTCTGCGCTTGCACCTGTTGAAGCAGCTGCTGCATCCGCTTCATTTTGTTGTGCTTCTGCTTCTTCTTCTTTTGTTGCTTCATCATCTGCCGCATCAATAATTTGTAATACTTCTTCTGGTGATGATGCATTTATTAATTTTTCACGTACATTTTCATCCATTAAAATGCCTGATAACTTTGCTAATGCATCTAAATGCGTTTGAGCGCCACCTTCTGGTGCAGCAATCATAAAGAATAAATGTGCTGGTTGCATATCTAAACTTTGATAATCTACTCCAGCTTTTGATTTACCAAATGCAATCGCTGGAGATTTAACAGCACTCACTTTTGCATGTGGAATCGCAATACCTTCACCGATACCTGTTGTACTTTGTGATTCTCGGTTATGAATTGCTTCTTTAAACGATGGTACATCACTTAATTTACCTGCTTTGTCAAGTTGATGCACTAACTCATCGATAACACCATTTTTGTCTGATGAAGATAAATCCATTGCTATCGTATCTTTGGTTAATAATTCTGTTATTCTCATATTATTCACTCCCCATCAAGTACAGAAATCGTAACTTGTGATTTGATATTTTCTATTGCATCTTTTGTCGCTAAATCTGCATCAAATGCAGTAGCAGTTCCTGATGCTACTGCTTGTTTAAATGCATCTTGCACAGATAAACCAGTAGCTAACCCTGCGACCATACCTGCTACCGTACTATCACCTGAGCCAACTGTATTAATCACTTTGCCTTTTGGATTTACAGCTTTAATACTTTGTTGACGATCCACATAAATTGCACCATCTCCACCTAATGACACAATGACTGATTGTGCACCTTTATCTAAGATTTGTTTAGCATATTTAATAACATCTTCATCACTTTTAACTGATGTATTAAACATAACTTCTAATTCATCTTTATTAGGTTTAATAAATAGTGGCTGATATTCTAACACTGATTCAACTAAATCTTTTTCAGCATCAACGACTAATTGCGCACCTGTTTGTTTTGTAATCTTAGCAATCTGCGCATAAGCATCACTCGGAATACTCTTTGGTACACTACCAGCGACGATAACAGTATCATTGTCTGTCGTTTCTTTAATTTGATTTAATAATGATTGAAATTGTGCATCAGTCACATTAGGACCTTGTGCATTCACTTCTGTTTCTTGACCTGTTTTCAATTTAACATTGATACGCGTATCTTCATCTACTTGCACAAAATCTGTGTGAATATCACTATCTTTTAATGTTTGAGCTATAAAATCTCCTGGGAATCCACCAGCAAATCCTAATGCTGTAGAATCAACACCCAAAGTCTTTAGCACTCTAGAAACATTAATACCTTTACCACCGGCAAATTTATTTGTATCTTGAGCGCGATTTAAACCATCTATCTTAAAGTCATCTACAAACATGACATAGTCAATGGATGGATTAAAAGTAACTGTATATATCATATTGTCCCTCCTAAAAATTCATATTGTCCCGCAAACGCTTCATTCACATGTTGTAATCCCTGTTTAGAGGTAATGATTCGAGTATTATCTTGCACAGGTACTCTAGCAAAGTACACTTGATTAAATTTCGTTTCGTCTACAACAACAAAGCTTTCATTAGAAAGTCGCATTGCATTATCTTTAATTAACGCCTCTTGTTCATCAGGTGTGGTTAAACCATACTTTACGTCTATACCGTTCATTCCAATAAATGATTTATCAAAACAATATCGCTTCAATGTTTCTAAGGCACTCGAACCTACTGTAGCGAATGTATTTTCTTTAACTTGACCACCTAACATTAAGGTTTTAATCCCTTTTTTAAGTAGTTGTTCAACATGAGTCAAACCATTAGTTACAACAATAATATCTTTTGCATCTATGTAAGGTATCATCTCTAATGTTGTTGAGCCAGCGTCTAAAAAAACACACTCATTATCTCTAATTTGTCGAGCTGCTCGTTTGGCAATTTCTTTCTTTTCTCGTGAATTTTGTGTCAATTTCTCTGTTAATCTTGGTTCGACCATTCGATTATGGTTAAGTGTCGCACCACCATGAATACGTTGTAATTTACCAGCTAATTGCAGCTTAGATAAATCACGTCGAATGGTAGAGGCACTACAACCGGTTCTATCCATTAATTCCTGGAGTGTCAGAAAATCCTTTTTTATAAGTTCTTGTAAAATTAAATCGTGTCGTTTTTCAGATATCAATATAACCACCCCATCTCAATTACCATTATAATGAGCACGCTTACAAAATTCAATCAAAAATTGTCAAAAACAATCAAAAACATTCATTTTGTGACAAAAATAACACGAAAATACATTCACTATCAAATGGACTAGTTGTGTTCATGTATTTCCGTGTTTTTTATTATTATTTTACTGCTAGTGCTTTAGTCATGAATTACCGAAGTCACTTTAGCGTTTGTCATTGCTACCAAATCTTTGACAGCGATAATGATTTGCATACCTCTTTGGCCACCACTGATATATATCTGTTCTCTTTGTAGCGCAGACTGGTCAATAACAGTTTGGAATAAATGCTTCATACCGATAGGTGAACATCCACCTCTAATATATCCTGTCACTTGTTTGAGCTGATCTAAAGGCATTAAATTTAATTTTTTCTCTCCTGCTTCATGTGCAGCTTTTTTCATATCTAACGTTGCATTCACTGGTATAACAAACACGAAATGATCATGGTTAGCATTTTCTAATACAAGTGTTTTATAAACATCTTCAACATTGGCATGCACAAGTGCTGCTATTTGTTCACCTGTTTGGTGTTCTTCGGTTACTTCAAATACGTTAGTTTGATAAGCTACCTTTGCTCTATCTAACATGCGCATTGCATTTGTTTTTTTGGTTTTACCCATATTCTCACCTCTGGTATTACTTAACTTAATCCTCTATATTTTAACACTAGTTCTTTATATAGTAATCACAAAAAAAGCACATGCTCCCATTAGTAAGCATGTGCTATCTCATATGTGAATGATTTTCCCCAACTTGACCGCTGTCATTCACTACTATATTGGATTGTTGTTGATTTTGTTGATTCACATATTGATAATTTGATGATTGATTTTGATAATCAACTTGTTTTAAATCATAATTTTCATTTAAATGATTGTTCGCATAATTTAATGCAATCACTTTACATTCTCTTGGCGTAAAATGATTTTCTGATGATCTATGATTGTCTTTTTTTAAATATGTAGTCTTTTGTTGCTTGTCATTATTATTGTCTTCATTTTTTTCTGAAGCATTCGCTATTTTAAAATCAGTAAAATTAATTGTTTTCTCTAATGCAGATACTTTATTTGCTTTTGAAAATGTACAAATAGTCTGATGTACTTTAGCTAATGCATTTTGATTAGTAGCTAAAAATATTAGACCTATTAAACATATTGTCAAAATAACTGCAAAGATACTTAATAATAAGTTTTTCAAATTCATCTCCTTACCCACATTTCTCAATCGATTTTTGTCTATCTTAACATAATAATTTTTAATTTTAGATATGTGGGTCACAATTTAAATAGATTGTAATATTTGTAACAGTAATATTACTGAAGTTGTTATTTTTGTTACATAAAAGCATTAAAAAACGAAATAATTATCTTCAATTAATACATTAAACTAATTTTTTAAGTGAAAAAGTATCATAATCATTCAAAATCGTTCGAAAACAATATTAAAAATTTAAAGGGTTTTGTCACGTTATATTAGTACTTTTTCAAAGTATTCATATTTAAAATAAATAAAAACCATTCAACGTTTTCGCTGAATGGCGTCTATTATCATTTTGAATTTCGATTTAATTGCGTTCTTATCATTTTTTCAATAAATATAATGACAATCCCACTTAATGATACCGCTATAGCCATATACAATGGGAACTCGATATTCACATCAAAAAGTGTACCAGCAACTAGAGGTCCCATAAAATTACCCATACTTGTGAATGTTGAGTTTAGTCCTCCTGCAAAGCCTTGTCGATTACCTGCAATATTAGAAAAATAGTTAGTAATCGCCGGTCTAATCATGTCGAAACCAATAAAGACGATAAAGCTAATGAGCATTATAGTCCAATAACCTTGTGCGATAATCAACATCACTAAAACAATTGCTGAATATAATAATGACCATGCAATAAAATTCAATTCAGTTGTAAATTTCATGAATTTATCGAAGAAAAATACTTGGAATAAGGCACCAAAAATGCCCCCGCCTGTGATAGCAATTGAAATATCTTTAGGCGTATAGCCAGCTTTATCGGATGTATATAGTGAAAATAGTGTTTCAAATGCAGACAAACCAAATGCTAACACTAAAGTCAAAATAACCGGTGTTAAGAATACCTTCCAATTAATTTTAGTTAAGAGCTCTGGGTCGTATTGAGGGAAACCTGCTGTTGTCATTTTCTTAGGATTGTGAATCACAATTAATGACATAATAAAAGCAATAATCCCCAGCCCTCCTGCAAAATAGAAAGGTAATCTATGGGAAACCTCAGCTAAAAATCCGCCAAAACCAGGTCCTAAAATAAAACCAGAATTAATGATTGCTGACATGTAACCAAAGTTCTTCGCTTTATCTTGTGACGGAGAGATATCAGCTATTAGTCCTGTTACACCTGGCATAACCATACCAGCACTAAAGCCACCTAACACACGCGAAATAACCAAAATTGTAAATGAGTGGCCTACTGCAAACATAAACTCAGATATTGAAAATAAAACAAGACCAATACATATTATTAATTTTTTACCTAGTTTATCAGCTAGCCCACCACCAAATGGTGAAATAATCATTTGCGCTAATGCAAATGAAGCTACTAGTATACCTAAATCACTACCTTTTAAGCCCAAATCTTTAAGATAAACCGGTAGCACAGGTATAACCAGTCCAATCCCTAGAAATATCAGGAAAATATTAAAGTAGAGTGTAAATAATTGTTTTCTCATAACGATGTCCCCCTCTCTTATATTTTACATATCTTTATTTATCATATATTGGTATCTATATCATCATACCTTTTCACTACATCAATACGTTAAAAGTCAATATATTGTAATATATTTAAAAACAAATTAACAGTCGGACGTATTAATATTTCTACTATAAAATATAAAGATGATTTAAAACGATAATTATTACCGCTTTTACTTTTTTGGTTGATTACTATTGCTCAGAACGATATTATTAAAACTCAGTTGTCCAATTTTATTTTAACGGATGAAAGTATTAAATCAAATGACAACCAAAGTATGTTATGAAAGTAGTGTTAATGATGCAACCTCGCTATATAGCTAGAATATATTTTATTATTCTGTTTATTATATCTTTATTTGAAACCACGATTTTCAATTTTATGACGTTAAATTTATTTTTAGCTTATATACCATTCGAACTATGCTTATTATTAAAATTATTTAAACCTATCAAAAAATTCGAATGGCCTTTATTTATTGTATTTGGCATGATTTTTTTATTACTTGTACCTAATACCTTCTATATGATTACTGATTTGATTCATTTAAATCAATTTCAATTCAACTTCTTAGTAGGATTGAATATAAAGGAATGGATATTCTTTACTTATTTAATGTTAGGCGTCTTTTTAGCCATGTATGTCATGATCTTAATTTTTATGGAAATTCTACATTTTACCAAACACATCTGGCTTAATCGCCTATTAGTTATTATTCTTATGTTTTTAAACGGTTTAGGTATTTATATGGGCCGCTTCTTACGACTTCATACGGTATATTTAATTAATGAACCATTAAAAATATTCCATGAAGTCCTAGGTGTATTTAACCTAAAAACATTTATCTTTGTGTTATTAATGGTATTAATGCAGTCAGCAATCATTTTATTTGTAAAAGGAGTTCGATTACAAAAATGATGTTAAATCTGATCATTTTATTAGCAATCATTATTATTCTACAACTCATTGTAGGTCACTTTATGCATGATATCGGTTTTAGCTATGCTAAAAGTATCGGTCTTGTGTTTTTACCATTAGGTATAGGTTTGTTTATTTTACAAGCTTTTTATTTCGAAAGAAAATATCCAAATTGGGACGTCCCACTTGGTGTTAAGTTGCGATTAAAATATATGTATATTTTAACCTTTTTTGAATATGTTGCTGTATATGTTTGCATGTTTTGGCTTAAATAGTAAATATGTCATTCGTTTTGAGACAACTCAATTCAAATAACCTCCATTAGCACTACATATCTATCACAAACTTTTAAATAATGACATCACACGTTGACGACTGTATTGGTGGTTAACCATTGGTTCAGGATAATCAACACCTAATTGAATACCTTGTTGTTTCAATAATTGCATGTGCTTTTGGGTATCGTTTAATAGATGGCTATCTACATGATTGAGTGTGGATAGCCATTGTTTTATATATAGTGCATTGGGATCAAATCGCTCACTTTGTTTAATAGGGTTAAACATTCTAAAATATGGAACAGCATCTGTCCCAGTCGAAGCAGACCACTGCCACCCATGCACATTTGACGCATTATCATAATCAATCAATTTATCTTTGAAATAAGTTTCTCCCCATGTCCAGTCTATCAATAAATCTTTCGTTAAAAATTGTGATGTCACAATTCTCATTCGATTATGCATATATCCAGTTTGATTTAGCTCTTGCATAGCTGCATCTACAATAGGATATCCAGTTTTACCATTTTTCCATTGATCAAATTGTTGCTTGTCATTGACCCATTCAATGTTTCGATACTTCTCTTTAAATGATTGATGGGCTGTTTCTGGATATTGCGTCATCAGTACATAATAGAATTCTCTAAAAATTAATTCTCTGATAAATGCTTCATAATTAGATTCGTTGCTTTCATAACCATGTAATAAATCATTAAATACTTGCAATATATCAATCAATCCGTAAGCTAGTGCAATACTGAGTTGACTCGTTAATACTTCAGGTAAATACTCTCTATTTGACTCATAATTTTGAATATCATTATTCAAAAAACTTTGCCATTGTTGTTGTACTTCTTTTTCAGTTAATCCACTATGGCTATCATTAATTTGCGTTGGGGCGTATGCCGGCTCGACTATTTTCGAAATATCACTTAGTTCATAATGTGCTCTATGTCTTTCTATTACATATGGTCGCCATTTTTTATAAAAACTTGTAAACACTTTATATGGTTCCCCTTGATTGTTAAACGTTTTACGTGGACTAAAATAATGTTGTACACGAAGCGCTTCAACTTTGATTCCAGCTTCTTGAAATCGTTGTTTTTGATGAGGATAGTCATATGATTCATGATGATAACTCATGATGTCACTTGCCATAACAACTTTGTCTAATTGTTGATTTTTACAAAACGCTATTAAATGATTATAATCCATTACATTCGTTTGAATTTGATAATGATTTAATGTGTTGATAAAAGCGTTGAGTGTACCATGATAAAATGATGCTTTTAATTGTGCCTCATCACCAAACTTTTCTTTAGATATAATCAATACACATGTATCTGTACTACCTAATTGATTGCAAATATAAGCGAGTAACGGATTATGATGAATTCTAAATACTCTATTTAATATCACGCCAACTTTCATTGTTTAATCACCTAACATTCATTGTTTTGTTGAATTATACCCTTATCCTAAAAAAATAAATATCTAACCTA
This sequence comes from Staphylococcus sp. AC872, assembly GCF_979255425.1. Classification (NCBI taxonomy): domain Bacteria; kingdom Bacillati; phylum Bacillota; class Bacilli; order Caryophanales; family Staphylococcaceae; genus Staphylococcus; species Staphylococcus sp. AC872. The sequence goes on along the minus strand of NZ_CEEDKW010000004.1, from coordinate 112,480 downwards.
AATCGTTCATAATTCTTATTTAAAAACGTCTATTTCATTCATAAAAAAAGCTCGACGGTCACCTTGACCGCCAAGCTATTTAACTTTCATTATTTATACTAAACCTAACCATTTCCAATACGTTAAACTAAATATAATGACTAATATATAGCCAACTATCGTTAATGGTATACCAGATTTCAAGAAATCTTTAACTGTAAATGTGTCTGTACCATACGCTAACATGTTTTGTGGTGCACTTACTGGTAATAAGAATCCAAAGCTAATTACAAATTGTTGGATTAAAACAAATCCGATAGATTGATCGCCAAGATGTAATGTTGATGTTAATGAAATAAAGACAGGAATAAGTGCAGATGATAAGCTTGTAGCACTTGCAAATCCTAGATGAATTAAAATATTAAATAAAGTAATCAGTGCTATGGTTGCAATAATCGGCAATCCTTTAAGCCCCATTAAACCAAATGTTTGATCACTCAACCATTGTGCTGCTCCTGTTTTTAATAATACATTTCCTAGTGAAATACCAACACCAAATACAATGATTGTGCCCCAAGGGATTTTATTTTCTACACCTTTCCAGGTAATAACGCCAATTTTAGGTAAGAGCATGATACCTAAAGCAATTAATGTAATTGATGCAGAATCAATTGGATGTAACACTTTTTCAGTTGACCAAAATACCAATAATAATAGAGAGATAACGATTAAACGCCATTCACTCGGTTTCACTGGTCCTAAATCGTTTAACTCTTTTTTAATTAATGCTTTTCCGCCTTCAATAGATTCACGTTCGGGTGGCATCACTTTGATCATAATAAAATAAAGTGCGATAGACATTAAAACTGACCATGGCGCGGCGTACATGAACCATTCACCCCATGATACATCATGGCCTAAATTCTGATTGATAAAATTAATCGCAACGATATTTTGTGCTGCCGCTGTTTTAATACCAATATTCCAAATAGAAACTGCTTGTACTGACGTTATAATTAATAATGATGCTAACTTACTCTCTTTAGAAACTTTGAATGCTGCAATCATACCTAATAATATTGGTACGACTGCACCCGCTCTAGCTGTAGAAGAAGGTACAAAAAATGCAAGCACAATTGAAACGAGTATTGCACCTATGACAATATTTTTAGTTTTATTTCCCACGACAGATAACACTAATAATGCTAATCGTTTGTGTAAGTTAGTCTCTTGCATCGCTGCTGCTAAAAATAATGCAGCTGCAACTAAAGCTACCGCTGAAGTAGAAAAACCACTGAACGCAAGTGTTAAAGCATTGTTTGTTCCTAATATTTCACTGCCTTTAATAATGGCATCCCCATTTTTAGGATTACCAAGTTGCTCAGATAAATTTTGAACTGGACTGAATCCTAATAATAAAATTATCAGTCCTAAAATCAATGTTGCTGAAACAGGGTATGACACTGCTTCAGTAACCCACATTATGACAGCAAATGCTAGTATCGCTAGAGTCATTTTAGCCATCACTGGTAAGCCTGCGGGTGTAGGTAAAAGCAATATGGCTATCAATACGATAAAACTAATGATAATCCAAAGTGGTTTATACCCCTTTTTCTCTTTTTTGGTAGTTTGATTATTGACTACCTGTGAAGTTTGATTCCCTTTAGACATATTCACCGACTCCTTTTTATCTTGACCTTACACCCTAATTATATCAAGAAAGCGCTTTATCTATGCGATTTACTTACAAAAGTCATATAATTCTCACTTTTAAATAATAAATCATTTAAAAAAGATATACTCAATTTATTGCAAACGATAGGTTTTATCTTTTGACTTAAATGCTTTATTCAAAACCATAATTAAGTGCCTCTTTAACACTTTTAACTGATAATGCTGAAGTATCTAATTGCTTTTGCTCTTCTTGGCTTAAATTCAATTCTAATATTTCTTCTACACCATTTTGCCCTAGTTTAATTGGTACCCCTAAGCAGATATCTCGATAGCCATACTCGCCTTCAAGATAAGTAATTGCTGCCAATACACGACATTTGTCTTTCAAAATAGCATCAATCATCTCATATATCGCAGCAGCAGGCGCATAATATGCTGAACCATTTCCTAACAGTTGAACGATTTCAGCTCCACCTTTTCGTGTTCTATCAATAATTTGATCAATGACTTGCTGATCAAGTAGTTCTTTTAAAGGAATTCCATTAATTTGAGTTGAGTTGACTAATGGAACCATTGTATCTCCATGACCACCTAATACTAAACCTTGTACATCTTCAACAGAAATTCCTAGCTCTTGAGCAATGAATGTTTTATATCTGGCACTATCTAATACACCTGATTGCCCCAAAACTCTATGTTTAGGGAAGCCAGATGCGACTAAGGCTGAATAAGTCATCGCATCAACGGGATTAGTTAATACAATAATGATGGCATTGGGCGCATATTGGGCGATTTGTTGTGCACTATAATGAACAATTTCTTCGTTTGTTTGTATTAAATCATCTCTACTCATACCTGGTTTTCTAGCAATTCCTGCTGTTATCACTACAATATCTGAGTCTTTCGTTTCTGAATAATCGGCAGTACCTTTAATTTCAACATTAAAGTTGAATATAGGCCCGCTTTCTTGAATGTCTAACGCTTTTCCTTTTACTGTACTTTCAGATTGTGGACGATCTACAACAACAATGTCAGCGCTTTCATTTTTCGCTAAAATAAAAGCTAATGTTGCACCTGTTTGTCCAGCACCGATAATAGAAATCTTTTTACGTTTATTCATCAGATACACTCCCCATTTATAAATTGATAAAAAACAAAAACTCCGCTATTTCAAATTAATTATAACATTGAAATAACAGAGTTTTTCATTAAATATTGGTATTTTACTTTTTAATTTGTCCAAAAATTTCATGGTTGATTCCAAACACATATAATAGTGTAAAGAAAGCAGCACCACTTAATATTGTTAATACTAAAGTTAAAATAAGCGTACGTTTAAAATGACGAATGAATGCGATAAATAGTAAGCCTAAATTATAGGCAAAGAGCAATCCAAATAACGTCATTGTTACTTTTATCTCAGGGTAAAAAATATTACATAAGAGTACGATGATCGCAAAGATTAAATAAGGAATCATAATCAAATTGCGTTCAAATTTAAGTTGTTTCTGATGTCTATCTTCATTATTCATTTAATAAAATCCTTTCTAACATTTTATTTATAAAATGTCATGACCCATTGCAGCAGTGTATATGTCAAACCACTCTTGGTCAGTTAAATTAATAGATAATCCTGGTAAAGCTGCATCAATTCTTTCAATTTTATGCGTACCTAACACCGGCATGATATCATTGGGATGTTTATTCAACCAAGCTATCATAATAGCCGTGTCATCAACCTCGTATTTTTGTGCTAAAGGTTCAATAATGGTACGCACACGGCTCGCTTTGTCATCGGATGGATCAAACAATTTACCGCCTGCCAGTGGACTCCAAGCCATTACTTTTACTTGATTTTCATACATTTTGTCCATCACACCATTGTTTAAAATGTCTGTTTGATATGGGGACACTTCTAGTTGGTTAATGCTAATATGCAATTTATCATGATTCAAGCTATGTTTTAATAAATCATACTGAGTTTCATTAAAATTGGATACACCAAATGATTTGATTTTACCTTCATCGACAAGTTCTTTTACAGCATCCGTAATTTCATCAGGATTCATTAATGGTGAAGGTCTATGAATTAATAAGCTATCTAAATAATCCACATTCAAACGTTGTAATGAATGATTGACTGATTGAATAATATGTTGACGACTATGGTCATAACGATGACCATCAGTAAACGTTTGAGTTTCAGAAGGTAAGACAATGCCACATTTAGATACCACTTGAATTTGATCACGTAAGTTAGGTGATAACTGTAATGCTCTACCAAATCTAGACTCACATTGATAATCTCCATAAATATCGGCATGATCCATCGTTGTGATACCACGTTCAACAAGTTGATTTATAAAACGATTTAATTCTTGATCAGAATATTGCCATTCATTTGCTCTCCAAAATCCTTGAATCATTTTTGAAAAATCAACGTACTGGTTAATCTTTATTCTATCCATTATCATCACGACCTTATTATTTAGTAATTTCATCCTGTATATTTAGAAGCAGTTGAATTTAAAATCAAGTAAATTGTAACATATCCAATTTATTTCTGAGTTGATTAATATCGATATGCTCTCCGATAATGACAATTGTTAAAGGCAATTCTTGATTGATTGGGCCGAAATCAGGCAATCCATAAGACAATTGAAATTCAATGGTTTCATTGGGTTGATCTCTAAATTGTACATAGCCTTTAAGTCTCATCACGTTTTTCGGTAATTGCATTATAAATTGATAAAATAACTGACGATCAATGGGACTTGTAAATGTATATTTCATGCTTTTAATACCATGGTGATGGTGGTGTTTATGATTTACAGTTTTATCGATGGTTGGATTATTTAATAACTTGATATCAAATTGTCCATATGTTGTTAAAACATATGGCGCATGCGGATTAATTTGAACCAACTCTTCTTCAATTTTATGTAATTTCTCAGAATCAACGCAGTCTGTTTTATTAACGACTAATAAATCACTTATTTCAAGTTGTTCTTCCATAAGTGTTTGAGTAGATGTAGTGTAATCATTCCTATTTAAAAATCGTTCAGCATCCACTAAACTAATGATTTGAGGCATATTTATATATTCGATAATAGTCGGATCTTGACATGCGGCAATCATTCTATAGGATTAGCAATTCCTGTTGCCTCAATAATGATATGATTACAATCACCCTGTTGTATTAATGATTGAATTTGAGTGATTAAATCTGTCTTTAAGTCGCAGCATACACAACCATTGATGATTGATCGCACTTCGATATTTGCGTCTATATTTTGACTATCGATATCAAATGAACCAAATTCATTCATAATCACTTTGATTTTCTCATCAATTTTTAATAATTCGCTAATATAATGTGTCAGTAGCGTGGTTTTCCCACTACCTAGGAAACCACTAATGATAGAAATTGATATTTTTCTAAAATTATTATTTTTCATTGTAAAATTCCTTTTCTATTACAAGTATTTTTAAAAATGATAACATAAATATTAAATTATCTTTTTGCTTGATTTAACGATAGATATCTTCTAAACTTTAAACATACTTTAATTTTAGCATGACATTGAATCACAGTGTGTTGTGAATTATATTCCGCACAACATAGACGTATTCCAATCCGAATAGAGAGAAAAAAACGGATAGAATGTCTGGAGGAGAACTTTAATGTCTGATCAACATAATTTAAAAGAGCAACTATGCTTTAGTTTGTACAATGCTCAAAGACAAGTAAATCGCTACTACTCAAACAAAGTCTTTAAAAAGTACAATCTAACTTACCCACAATTCCTTGTATTAACTATTTTATGGGACGAGTCACCTGTAAACGTTAAGAAGGTTGTGACTGAACTAGCACTTGATACTGGTACAGTATCCCCACTATTAAAAAGAATGGAACAAGTTGATTTAATCAAACGTGAACGTTCCGAAGTCGATCAACGTGAAGTATTTATTCACTTGACTGATAAAAGCGAAAAAATTAGACCCGAACTTAGCACTGCTTCTGAAAAAGTTGCAACTGCATCATCATTATCACTTGAAGAAGTGGATGAACTTAACCGATTATTAGGTAAAGTCATCGATGCATTTAATGAAGCTAAAGATAATTAATTAAGCTTTTGTCATGGTAATTTAAAGTTAAAGTTTAGATTTTAACACTTTTAAAGTATAAAAATGCTTTAAAGTACTTCTTAGTATTTTAGAGCATTTTTGTATTCTGCTACACCATGTCATGCCTATGTTACTGATTCAACTGTTCCATTTGATATAAATAGCCTCTATTTTGAATTAACGTTTCATAGCTACCTTGTTCTTTGATTTCTCCATCTATCATGACAATGATTCTATCAAAATCTGGTAATAGACGTAAATCATGTGTAGATACAATCATTGTTTCAACTTGTTTAAGTAGTAAATGCATCATTTGTACTGTATGTTCAATATCTAGACCAGTCGTTGGTTCGTCTAACATCCAAATCTTAGCCTTTGTTTTTAGCAATAAGCGAGCTATACTTAATCGTTGAATTTCCCCACCTGATAACGTCTCTCCATCCATCGTTATATATTCTTCCAACGATAAATGAGATAAGTCTAACGAATTTAGTACATGTTGTATCTTATCCTCATTACAATCTGTTAGTAAATTATCCTTTATAGTGCCATCAAATAATTGTTGGGACTGTAACAATGCATTAATATCACTGTATTTAGATTCATCTTCTATTCGAAAGATATCAGACTGGTTATAAATAACGCTCCCTTCTTGAACTTGATATAATCCTAACATGACTTGTAGCAGTGTACTCTTGCCGCTTCCAGATGGACCTATAATGGCTATTCTCTCACCTTGATACACATTGAATGATATTCGATTTAATACAGGTGTTTCTTGATTTTCATACTTAAATGTGACATTGTTCAATTCAAATAAAGGTGCTGATTCGTCATTTACATGACTATTTTTCACTTTTTTTATATCGTCGTATTGAATCACTTCATTAATATCATATAATGATTGGTCTGTATCTGCTTTATAATATGCAACATTACTCATAGGAACAGCTTGTTCAAATAAAGTAAGTACCATTAGTACGATACTTGTTAAATAAACCACATCTAATGTTTGTGATTGTATTTGTATCGCACCTAAGTATAACGTGCTAAATATCGACACCATTGCAATAATATTGAGAATGTAATCATATATAGTTAAAAATCGTTGTTCCTTTTTTTGTAAATGATCAAATGTTTGCAATTGTTCTAATACATCATTTTTAAATGACGTTTCTTTATTAAATCGTTGTAATTCTTGATAACCTTGGCGATAATCGTAAAATCGAGTTAAAAATTGGCTTTGTTGAATTTTAACAATTTGTTTTAATTTTCGTGCTCTTTTACTACTTAATAAAGGAACGACCCATAATGTCATTATCATACTCACAGCAATTAACGCTGCATGCGCAGGTGATAGAAAGATGTAAACACACATTGCTATTATTGCTGTCATTCCTATTACTATCGGTGGATAATACACTCGTAAATAAATATTTTGTAATGCTTCTACTCTACTTACCATTCGTGAAATTAAATCACTCGAGTTAAACTTACGATATACGTCTGGTATTACTTTAACTAGACCTTGAAAAAATTGTACTCTTACGTTTCTCAACATAGTGAATGTCGTTCGATGAGAATATAGTCTTTCATAATATCTAGCAATGGCACGTAAAAAACCAAATAATTTAACAGAAACGACTAATACCATCAACGCATATAATGGAGCGCCTAATGCACTTTGTGTCACCATATAACCACTTAAAAAGAACATCGCTAAGGCGACTAAACTTCCTATGATACCTATTATAATTGCAATCACTAAATCTTTATCTATTGTAAATCGTATTTGTGATTTCATGATTCGTCACCATTTTCTTCTTTATTCACTGAAATCAATTGATCATCTTTAATAATGCAACCATCTTGCATATATAATCGTCGCGTTGCCTTTCTAATTGTTGCATCTCGATGGGCTATAATTAATTGAGTTGTGTCTTTGAAATAATCATCAAGCACACTTTGGATGACTTGTTCTGTTTCAATATCTAATCCAGTGGCCGGCTCATCAAGTACAACTAAATCTGGTTGCATCACAAGCAAGCGACATAATTCTATCCTTCTCATCTGTCCACCAGATAATGTTTCTCCACCATCACCTATCAATGTATGGATACCATTTCGTAATGACATTACTTTTTCTTTTAACTGTACTTTTTCTAATACATCAACGATTACTTCATCATCAATATCATTAAACATCGAAATATTATCTTTAATTGATGCAGTAAAAATATATGGTTTTTGACTTAATATCCCCATACGCATATGTTGATGTTTAAATGTTATTTCTCCATTCGTAGGTACCAATGTACGTGTGATAATTTTAGATAATGTCGTTTTACCAGCACCACTTGGCCCCACTAGAGCGATATGTTCACGTTCGTAAATATCTAAATTAGTAGGTTTCATAGCAAATCCATGTCCCATTTCATTATTATATTTAAATGAAACGTTATCTATCCGAATAAACGGTATTTGATCTTGTTGATAGCTATAATCATATTGCTTATTCTTTGATGGCTGATCTAGAAATTCAAATACCACATCACTTGCCCCTTCACTTTGTTTACCAGTATGGAATGCTTGGCCCAAGTCTTTAATCGCATTGTAAAATTCTGGTGCTAAAATAATGGCAATAGCCGCGGTTTTAAAATCTATTGTATGAAATACAACAAGGCTTAATGCTGCTTCTAACGCAACAAGACCTACACCTAACAAACTAATAAACTCTAGCATTAGTCCCGATAAAAATGCACTTCTTAATATTTTCATCGTCAAATCTCTAAAATGAGTGCTATCTTCATAGATTTGTTTTTCCGTATGCTTTGTACGATTAAATAACTTCAACGTAATTAAACCTTGTGTCAGATTAAGGAATCGTTGTCCAAACTGATTTAAATAAGTCATTTGATTTTTAGATTCATCACGTGTTTTCAAACCAAAAATGATATAAAACAATGGAATAAATGGCGCTGTTACCAACATAATTAACGCTGTATTCAGATGAACCCAAAACATAGCAATGATAATTGCCATAGGAATCATGATGGATTTAAATACTTGCGGTAAATAGCTTTGATAAAACGGAGAAATTCCATCGATTGTTTCTGTTATTAATGTCATCTGCTCACCCACAGGACGTTCTGATTCTATATGAACCATACGTTGACGCAAGTCATGTTTAGCATGACTTGAGAGATGATCACCTAATAATTGATTGCTAAAATTTAAAGTCGCACGTAACATAAGTACGATTATAATCATAGTAAGAATAAAACCAATCGATTGCTTAGTTTTAAATAACATACTATTTAAGAATTCTGCTATTGCTACATTTTGTACGACCACAGTTACAGCTAATGTAGCACATACTAAAAGCATTAAAACTGGATATCTTTTATATTTATATACTAGTTGCATTAATTTTTTCACAATTTAATCACCTAAATTTCGTTATAGACTCAATAATAAAGTCTAGTAGTTATATGCACAACGATAGTGCATTTGACAATATTATGACGTTTGATTTTCTCATACTTTGGTCTAGTGTTATTACTAACAGTAGCATGGGTTGAAATGAGTGTGCTATGATAATATGGTGAATTTATAGTAATCAAAAAACATTTATAAATGAAAGTAGGTACAATATGTTATTACTTGAATTGATCAAGGGTCTTATTTTAGGTATTGTGGAAGGCCTTACCGAATTTGCACCTGTTTCTTCTACAGGTCATATGATTCTTGTCGACGATATGTGGTTGAAATCCACAAAGTTCTTAGGTGAACAATCTGCATTTACTTTTAAAGTCGTGATTCAGTTAGGTTCAGTTTTCGCAGCAGCATGGGTGTTTAGAGAACGTTTCTTTGAATTATTACATATCGGTAAACATAAACCTGAACAACATGCTACAGCAGGACGCCGTTCTAAACCTCAACGTCTAAACTTATTACATGTATTAGTTGGTATGATTCCTGCAGGTATTTTAGGTTTCTTATTTGACGATGTAATAGAAAAATATTTATTCAGTGTTCCAACAGTTATGATTGGCCTTTTCCTAGGTGCTATTTATATGATTATCGCTGATAAATATTCTGAAAAAGTTACCAATCCTCAAACAGTGGATCAAATTAACTATTTCCAAGCATTTGTAATCGGTATTTCGCAAGCCATTGCAATGTGGCCTGGTTTTAGTCGTTCTGGATCAACGATTTCAACAGGTGTCTTAATGAAAATGAATCACAAAGCAGCATCTGATTTTACATTTATTATGTCTGTTCCAATTATGCTTGCAGCAAGTGGTTTATCATTATTAAAACATTATGAATATATTCACTTAGCACACATACCATTCTATTTATTAGGATTCTTAGCAGCATTTATTGTAGGACTAATTGCTATCAAGACTTTCTTACACTTAATTAATAAAGTAAAATTAGTACCATTTGCCATTTATCGAATCATTTTAGTAGTTATTATTGCAATTCTTTACTTCGGTTTCGGAATCGGTAAAGGTATTTAAAATTAAACATTTAGCCATTAAGTGACACAACATCACTTGATGGCTTTTTTATACCATGGTTAATAATGAAAAATATCATTTCATTAAACTACCAAAATAGTCTTCTTTATTGTTAGCATCTCTAGTTTATTATCATGTATCATAGGGTATGGATAAAAATAGTAAATTTAATGGAGGCAACGAGTATGGACAAAAAGAAACTCATCAAAACAGCAATTAATGTTTTACCAATTATTATCGTTCCTTTAGTCGTAGAACGTAAAAAGATAAAAGAACATCCCGATGTTAAAAAAGCGACTGATGCAACTTCAAGAGCTGCATCTAAAACAACATCTGCTATTTCTAATAAGTCATCAGACGTAAAAGCCTATGTTGGAGACAAAAAACAAGAATTCGATAATAAACGCGAATTGAAAAAATTCGCAAAAGAAAACGATCCTGCTTACATTGAGAAAAAGGGTGAAAAATTAGCTAAGCAAAACCGTAAAGAAGCTGAAAAAATGGATAAAAAGCTTCAAAAAAATATCGAAAAACGTCATAAAGAAGAAGACAAACTACGTGAAGAAAACCAAAAACAGCGTATTAAAGATATGAAAAAAACTCAGAAATACGAAGAAAAAGTTGGCTTAACACCTGGTAAACTCGATGAAAAAACTGAGAAAAAAGGTGAAAAGCTAGAAAAAGAAAATCGTAAAGAAGCAAAAAAAATGGACAAAAAGCTTCAAAAAAATATTGAGAAACGTCATAAAGAAGAAGACAAACTACGTGATGAAGCCGAAAAAGCTAGAAAAAAAGAATTCAAAAAATATAAAGATTACACAGCTAAAAGTGTTGTTAAACAAAACAAAGAAGCCGACCAAGAGGCTTAATCATTAATGACACAAATTATTATTGACGGAGATGCTTGTCCTGTTGTTAGTTCAGTTATTGAATTAACACAAGAGACAGGCATTTTTGTTACAATTATACGTAGTTTTAGTCACTTCTCAACACAAATCGACCCTGAACATGTTCGAACTGTTTATGTCGATGATGGGCCAGAATCTGTAGATTATAAAGTTGTCCAACTTGCCTCTTCTGAAGATATTGTAATTACTCAAGATTACGGTTTAGCAAGTTTATTACTAAATAAAGTTAAATTTGTTATGCATCACAAAGGATTCTTGTTTAATGATAATAATATTCAACAGTTGTTAGATCAACGTTATATCAATGCTCAAATCCGAAAGCAAGGCGGAAGACATAAAGGCCCTCCTCCTTTTACAAGGCAAGACAGACAACATTTCGAACATCAATTTAAATTACTTATACAACAATAATAATAGTGGAGGATTATGATGAAGAAAATTGCAGTTTATTGTGGTGCAAGTAAAGGTAACAATGATATATACGTTAAAGAAGCCTATGAATTAGGAAAATATATGGCTGAAAAAGGTTATGAATTGGTCTTTGGTGCTGGCTCTGTAGGCATTATGGGCGCAATTCAGGATGGTGTATTAGACCATGGTGGTAAAGCTATTGGTGTTATGCCAAAAATGCTTGATGAAAAAGAAATAACGAGTCAAAAAGTCAGTGAACTCATTCTTGTAGATTCGATGCACGAACGTAAAAATAAAATGACAGAACTTGCAGATGCATTTGTTATGGCGCCAGGTGGTGCCGGTTCATTAGAAGAATTCTTTGAAATGTATAGTTGGGCACAAATCGGTATTCATCAAAAGCCAATCGGTGTATATAACATTAATGGTTTCTTCGAACCGTTACAATCCCTTATCAATCATATGATTGCTGAAGGGTTTATTGATGAAAAATATCGCGAATTAGCACCACTATTTGATACTAAAGAATCGTTACTTGAAGGTTTACTTAACTATCAACCTTTAGGCGTTCGTACATATGATTAATCTTTTAACTATAAAAAAGCCAGAAAATGTAATAATTAAATTACATTTTCTGGCTTTTTTTTATTTCTAATTAATTATATTGATAATTCATCGATGGTTACATTCGGATCATGATTTGCATAAATACCTAAACAGTGTCTATCTTTTTCAATATTTTGTACCCATTGTAGTGAACGCTTTTCTTGTTTTTTACTACTTAAAATGCCAGGCAATCTAAGTTCTCTCCAATTTCCTGGGTAATATCCTACATCTGAAGCTAATAAAATATAATCATCATTTCGCAATGATTTAATTATGAAACTCGTTAACCCTACTGAATGGCCAGGTGTATGAACTAAAGTAATGGTGCCGTCACCAAATAAATCAAACGATTTTTTTGAGGGCCAATATGTGTATCTTTGAAATAGAATGGTTGTAAAGATGTCCCTTGCCATAAAGCTGTATTATATCTAATAGAATGCTTTTGATTTGCCTTTTGATACTCTTCATTACTTGTAATCATAGTCTTTGCTTCTTTTAATAATTGAAGACCTCCAGCATGGTCGCCATCTAAATGGCTTAAGATGACATAATCAATATCTGACACATTAAATCCTAATTCTTTAATTTGGTCATCTATCAGTTCCCCGACTTTCACATTCGGTATTGCCACTTTGTTCTTTCTAACTAAACCAGGTAATGGCGTTACTTTACCTTCAGCTTCTTTACCCATGCCCGTATCAATCAGAACCAGTCCTTTAGGGTGTTCTATTAAATAACAACTTACTGGAACTTCTACTCGATAGTTACTAGATCTAAATAACCCTGTAAATGCAATAGGATTTCTAGAATCACCTTGGCCTGTTAATGTTTCATCAACCAACACTGAACCAGTTCTGATGAAATGTACTTTAATTTGATTGATATTATTGTTCTGTACGATCATTATCATTCCAATCTACAAGTTTATGTTTAAAATATTCATCTTCTAATAATTCCACAAGAGGCAATTCATTTAATTTTTCGTTAAATGCTTGAATAGCGTAATTAAGTTGTTGTTTCACTTTCATCTCACTATCTTTTATATGCTGATCATTAAAAAATATCCTTCTTGATAAATGAGAAATTTCATATTCAATGACATCTCCATTACTTATAGCCTCTATGACATCTTTTAAAGTAATATCTTCAATTGATCGATTAAGTTGAAATCCACCATCTTTACTAGCATTTGATGTGATTAAATCTGCAACAACTAATTTTCTCAAAATCTTCTTCAATGAAGAATCTGATACTTCCAATTTTTCACTTAATGTTTGACTCTTAACGGCGCCTTGACCTTCTTGAGTTGCCAAAATAAGTAACACATAAATACCTTGTTCAAAATGTTTACTTATTTTCATGTTGATTCCTCCTATTTCATAAGTTGTTTTAACAATGCTAGCGCTACATCAGTCACATGTACAGGTTTCATATTTTTAGATACTTTACCTAAAACTTTAAATAACGGTATTAATTTACCAAGTGTATCCTGTCTTTCGTCTCCATAAATAATTGTAGGACTTACGACACTAACCTTTTTATTGGTTGCTTTTAATTTTGAGATAATATCTTTTTTAATATTAATGAAATCTTTAGGACCTAATGATGCTCCTAAAAAACCAATATGCTCAGCGTGTAGATCATCGGCAAGTTTTATTGTTACTTCTGCTGGTACTAAGTTCAACGCTTTTAATTTTTGTTCATCTTTTTCTGGTCCACCAATCAAATCAACTACATAGTCAACTTGATTAGGTAACTGTGATTTAATTTGTTCAACATGTTGTATATCACCTTTAATATTATGCACATTTTTATGAGAAATAACATTATTTCCACTTCTTGATACAACATATATTTCTATGTCTTGATCTCTTTTTAACCATTGTCTTGTGAGTTCTCTACCAACTAATCCATTACCACCTAAAATAATTGCTTTCATCACTTTATCCTTCTTTCTTTTTTCGTAGAATTTTAATATCTATGGATATTTTATATCTATAGAAGAATAATTGCAATACCTTTGCTTAAGTTAATGCAAAATTTCACATTTTTCCAACTGAAAAACGCCAAGAAGTAGAATGGCAGTCATATATTTAACCATTCTACTTCTTGACGTTTTGTTTTATATTTTATAAATCAATCTCATATCTCACATGTCTTTTCAAAGGATGATATTTACTTAGATTTGGGAATTCAAAATGGTCTAAGAATGTCATCCCTATTTTTTCCATTACTTTTCTTGATGGTAAATTAGTTTCAGCAGTAAAACTATAAACTTTAGATATACCTTTTTCTTTAGCAAATCGGAGCACCGCTTCGGCACCTTCTGTCGCAATACCATTTCCCCAAACTTCAGGAATCAGGCGCCAACCTATTTCATATAGTGGTAGTTCTTTAAATGGATACTCGCTATCCTCTGGAATGTAATTTAATCCTATAAATCCAAGCCACTCATTTGTTTCTTTAAGTTCCACTGAAAATAAACCTATACCGTAATCTTTAATAATTTGATCCATTTTCTTCAAATCAAGTTCTGAACGACGATAACTTAGTAAACTTGGAAAATATCTTCGTACCTGTGGATTGGCATTCATCTTTTGAAAAGGTAGTAAATCACTTTCTTCCCAATCTCGTAGCTTTAAACGCTCCGTCTCAATATAAACAACCATTTTTTAACACTCCATTACTCCATAAATACATCTTCACATTTATTTTAATATAAAATTAACGCGCTATGAAACGTTTATGATTCATATCGCGCTATTATATTAGATAGTTTATTTTAAATATTAACTTTTAGTGATATAACTAATTAATTCAATATTCACAGGGATTTCTTTTAAATGATCGCGTTGATTTTTAGGTGCAGTAAATGTTGCATCAATAAAATCATTTTGATGATTTAAACGATAAGTTGCTACAAATGTATCTGTATCAGATTCAAAGTTTGGTAAGTGTGCAATCACGCGTTTAATTTCACCTGTAGAATCAATTAACTGTCTACCTGTAATATTTTCTAGTTCTCTACCTAATTCAGGTAATGTTAATGCTTTACCTTCTAAAATACTAAAATCTTGTTCATGCATGGCGCTTCTCTCCTCTTTACATCATTGTTCTAAATGACAAATGTTATATTTATGACATTGGTTTGTTCTATAGTATATACATTTATCAACTAAAATACCCTAAATTTTTATCAATCAAACCTGATTATATTGCCAATTATATGATAGTAATCCCATCATATCATATTCTATTGTGTTGAAGAGGATTGCTTTTGGTTAGATTGATTTGTACTAGCCTTATTATTGCTATTCTGTTGAGATGTTTGATTTGGGTTATTCTTAGACTGAGTTGTCGTGGAAGACTGGTTTTGAGTTTGTTTACTTGCATCTTTTTCTTCAGTTGATTGTTGATCGTTCTGTTGTAAACTTGATTTAGATGATGACTTGTCTTCATTACTTTGCTTTTCACTATCTTTGTCATTTGAATCAGTACTACTTGCTTCACTTGAGGCAGTGCTATCTACCTCTTTTTGTAATTTATCTTGTTGGTCTTTTAAATCATCTTTTTGTTTAGTTAACTTTTTCTTTTGTGCTTTCAATGATTTATTTTCTTTTTCTAGTTTGTCTACACTCTTTTCTAAAGAAGCTTTTTCCTCACTTTTACCACATGCAGACAACATCAATGTTGCAGATAAAAACAATATAATCCACTTTTTCATGTTAAACTCCTTTAAAAACAGTTATAAATATAATTCATTTTATCATGAAATAATAAATTATTCATTTTTCTACATTAAATCTTTTCGCATCCTAATATGCGTATCATCATAACCTAACTGACGATTCAAATTAAGCATTGCTTCATTTTTGATATGAATTGTACTCTGAATCGATACTGCCCCTATGTCTTTAGCCCATTGTTCTATCGCCATTTTGAGTTGTTTGGCGAGTCCTTGATGACGATAATCTGGATATACATATAATAATTCAATGATTACAGTTTTAGTTTGTAACTCATAATGTCCCCAGATAAAACCTTTTATCTCCTGATTATGCTCTAGAAGTAATATAGTATCATTTGTGTGACGCAATCTTGCATTAATCATTTCATATCTTAATGCGATAGATGTCTGAGTTGCTTTGTAATTGACTTCTTGATTTTCCAATAAATGTTCATGTATGGTTGCTACCTCATTAATCGTTGTTTGATGATTTAATGTTAACTTTCTCATATTTAACTCCTACACTTGATATGATAATTAACCAATTTCTATGGTATGATTAAGCGTAATATAATATTGACATACCCTTGCATCTCTGTGAATTAACACCTATATTGGTAATAACTGACTAACAATGACACACAATTTCCTTAGTGTATAGCTAAACTATGGTTAAAATGTGTACACTATTTATATTCGATGTCTAAAAACAAGGTAGTACATTTCTCACATCAATGAGAGATATATCTCACTTTTCATACTACTTAAACTATTTTAAAGGAGCGCTTAAGCACTCATGAAGTCTACTGCCCAATTAGCTAAAGAAAATAATGTAAAATCACTACGTTTAAATAATACAGATAGAGAAATATTTGAAAATTATATGACCTATATTCGCTCTGATTTAAGTGTGAATCCACATGATTCAGAAGTTATGTTGAATCGAATATTAAAGCATTTAATTAGTGCTGAAGATAAAGGTATGTTGGCAATGGAATTCTTTAACCACAATCCTAAAATGCACGCTAAAAAACAATTAAAAGAGCTGCCAAACGAAACAGTAAAAAATATATTTAAATATATCTATCAACATTTTGTATTATTAATAGGCATCTTTTGTTTTTTAAAAGGATTTATCGGATTCTTTATTGGTGGAGATAGTAACTATCTTTACCTATACACATTTCCAATCACTGTCATTATTGGCTTATTTATTATCTTCTTGTTTATTTGGATGATATTTAAAACGATTCAATTGCAGTGTTTTAACAATTCAAATTGGGTCTGGCTCTTAACCTATGCAGTGATTGCACTGTTAATCGTTGCGTTGTTTTACGTCTTTTTCATACCGCAATCTTTTCTAGCATTCGGACCATATATTAATGTAAGTAATTGGTCATTTATTATAATTTCTATCATTATTACTCCGATTTCATTTTATATTGATCATCATTATTTCAATAAAGATGCAAATACAATCATGTAAAAATTCAAATCATCTCGCATTGTATGCTACTCAAAATGTTTATACAACCTTATAACAGCTTGATTTATCAAGCGCATAAGTAAAGCCCTAAATGAAGTTCAACATTCATTTAGGGCTTTTTCAATTTCCTATTCGTATCTAATTAAATAAAAAGATGTCCAGCATAAACCAAATAACCATAATAATCATAATGATAGCTTGTGCAATCGTGCTTGCTAAAAATGCGACTATAGAAGCACACCCCACTTTAATAGCTCGTTTAAAATCATAACCTTGTATTAATTCGATAACAAGCACAAGTATGAAAGGTATTACGACAATTCCAAATGGAGGTAATACAAAACAACCTATAATCACACCAATAATAGCACCATACTCTCCGAATTTAGAACCACCATATTTCCCTACGAAATATTTATTCATTAGAAAATCAGCTAAAAAGATTAATATGGTTAAAACAATCATTGATAAATAGAATATCCAAGATAATTTCCCATTGTGAAATCCAAATTGATAGATTAAAAATCCTACCCACATCACTAAAACGGAAGGAATTACAGGCTTAACTAATCCTACAAATGCTAATATGAACATTATTATAATTAAACACCATAATATCACTGTCATTTTAAACTACTCCACATCTAATTTTGTAATTTTTTGATCTTTGGTTAAGAAAATTAATATAATTCCTAAAAACAATGAGCCAGCTGAAACATAGAATACATTTTCCAAACCAACCCATCCACTCATCATTCCACCTAATAAATTACCACATAGTTGACCAATTACCATTGCATTGGCAAATAATGTTGATGCATAACCCGGGAAATCAGGTAATATATCTTGGAAATAACTAATACCTATCCCTAATAATATTGCTAAGAAAAAGGCTAAAAATAATTGACCGAGTAACATCATATAGAAATTTTTAAATAAGCTAATACTAAAGTAAAATGCCCCGCCAAATATACCACCGTAGATAAGTAAAGTTCGTGTTGGTAATTTCCTAGATAAGATACCTAAAATCACCATGAATGGTACTTCTAATCCAGCACATAAACTTGCTAAATAGCCTACATGGCCTTCCTTTTCATGAAGATAATCTGTAACAAATAATGGCATATTCATTGTGTACATCCATTGTCCAATATGTAATAAGATAAACGCTAAAAATGGAATAAGTAACGTCTTATCCTTAAACATATTAGGCGCTACCTTTTCAACATGTTGTTGTTGTGAAATGGGTTGCTTCACATTTAAATTTTGATAGAAGAAGACTTGTAATATCAGAGTAAATAAAATAATTGAAACCGTTCCACCAAATAATCCCGAATAACCATTCAGTTCAATCAATTGCGAACCGATAAATGGCCCAAATAAAAAACCTAGCGAGAACATTGATCTTAAAACTGTATTGGCAAATTTGGCATTTTCACGAGAGCTTGAAACATTAATCGATTCTCTAGCGGATGCATAAAGTTGAGGCATTGCAGGCGCAAACAATCCTTGAAAAAGGGCGTAAAGGATAATAAATAATAAAATGTCTTTCACAAAAAAATAAATAGAAAAACTAATCGCACCCATAAACAGCGCCGTTATAATTAAAAATTTTCTATTAATATTATGTGTATCAGAAAACCTAGCAATAATTGAATTAACTGTGAATTGACTGATAGCTGCTAAAGCTAATAATAGGCCATATTGTTTCGTCGTCATGCCTAAATCTTTCGTTGCAAATAAAACAAGGTAGGGTACCGTTACTGCAATACCCATACCTAATAGCAACATATTCACAACAAATAACTTGTAATTTTTGATATATAACAATTCTTTAAACATAAGAATAACCTCTATTCATTAAGCGAATCTGTTTACTGTATCTAACGAATAAAATTCAACATTAAATTAACAAATGAGTCTACTTGAGGTAGTTGTAACATACTTTGATCATAGCTCATATAAGTTGAACGAATAAGTGGATCATTATCTATAGTCACTTTTTCAAATTCAAACATATTCTTATCTATGTTTTTCATCATAATTTCAGGTAAAATCGTTACCCCTACACCACTAATTAACATTTCTTTACATGTAGCAACTTGGTCAACAGTTATCGTCGCATGATAATCTTGTTCTAAATTATCGTTATACCATTGCTTAATTTGATTAATATAAATGGGATCAGCTTGGAATTCAATAAATGGTAGTTTTGTAACTTCATCACGTCTATCTTTAGGATAGATAAAATAGTGATCGTCATTAAACAAATGCGTGTTAGATAAATTCATGACCTTATTTCCTCTAGTAATCATGACATGATAATCTCTATGATTTGCCTTAATCTGTTCTGTAGAACCTACTTGTACTTGAATTTCAACATTAGGAAATTGAGTATTATATAAACTTAATACTTCAGGTAGTAGTGTTTGGCCTATCAAAGAAGAACAACCAATAGAGATTGTTCCATTGACCTCCCCTATATGTGCCTGCATTTTATCAAAAAACAAACGCTCTCTTTTCAACATATCACGTGCATGTTCGATAATCATTGCACCTTCAGTTGTTGTGATAAGTTGCTTTTTCGTTCTTATAAAAACATCTACTCCAAAAGCACTTTCAATAGCTTTTAACCGTTGTGTGACAGCTGGTTGCGAAATATATAATATTTCTGCTGCCTTTCTTAATGTTTTCGTTTCGTCTAATGTAATTAATAAACGATAATCATCTATTTTCATAGTGTCCCCCTAGAATGTAACGTTTCTTTTAAATGCTTCTATATATTGTCATTTCTATTTTTTATACAAGTGTCATATGCATTATTTTTTATCAGACGATTTTACTCGATGCACTTTTTTACTTTTAAATGGATGATTGTGTTTATTTTTCTTATATTTTTGATTGATTTTATGATAACATTTCATCACTTTGCTCTGTATATCATCAAAATTTTCTACAATTTCAATCATTAACTGATGCGCAATAATATATGCCTCGTGATATTGCTTTTGGCTAATTTGCCCATTTTGTAATGCGAATAACAAATCATCTTCATCAACTAATTCATACGATCCGTCGGGCAATACTAAAACGTCTAAACATAAATCTAAAGTACGTGCATTCCCTTTTTGAGTGATATTTTTAATATTAATATCAAAATAATATTCTAGTGGATTCCCCTTATCATCAAACATAACGGTCAAACTATATCTCTTTTTTTCAGGTAATATTTGTAACCATTTATAATTATCATCTGCGACTATAATATTTTGACCAACTACCGTCACCTCTAAAGGTTCACGTACTTTCTTCATCGTGACCAAGCCTATAATACCTTTAAATCTATTATTATTAACTTTAACCTCTGTATATTCTCTTTCAATCAGGCGACGCCAGTGACGTTTGTCTATATATTTTACTTTCACAGTCACCAACTCCTTGTTCTCATTATATAAAAATGGTTCTGTAATGTCATCATATGCCGAACCTAGTTATATATTGTCGTAAAATGGATTTATCTATATTCTACTACATATCAAGACATTTTACTTTAAAACGACTAAATTACTATGAATTTATTTAATTTAAATTCTAATCATTTTAAAACATTAATAGACACTACAATATATATTAAAACTCAGTTAAACATTAACATAAAAAAGCATACCTACGAGGTAAGTTGCTCTCATAGGTATGCCAAAAATCAGCTATTTATCTTTTAGGGCATATTTATCTATAACTGTTTGATGTTCTGGATATAATGCTAATAATTCATGTGCTTTAAATAATTCAAAATGCTTATATTCAAACGCAGGTTGACACATACAACCTACTAAACAGAACCCTTCATTATGTTCAAAAGAAGATGCAAAAATAGTATCTTTAGGTACAACATACTGCAAAACTTCTCCCGCTTCAATATTAGTACCTAATTGTACCGCTTCGTATTTACCATCAGGCATAATCATATGAATAGTTAAAGATTGGCCAGCATGATAGTACCACACTTCGTCAGCATCAATTCGATGAAAATGTGAAATATCATTTGGTGTTAATAGAAAATATATACTACTGAATGCAGCTCTTATTGAATTCGAAGAGCCTTGACGTATACTTTCCTTAAAATACCCACCTTCTGGATGAGGTGTCATTTGTAGTTGATCAATCCAATATTGTGCGTTAGTCATTATTTTAAATCCACATTATGGAATACATTTTGAACATCTTCAAGATCTTCTAATGCATCTACTAATTTTTCAAAAGTCTCTTGATCTTCAGGTGATAACTCAATATCTGTTTGAGGTAACATTTCAAACTCTGCTACTTTGAAGTCTTCAACGCCTGCTTGTCTTAGTGCATCTTGAACTTGTGCAAATTGATCTGGCTCTGCATAAACAATTGTTAAACCTTCAGCATCAATCACATCTCTAACATCTACATCTTGTTCCATCAACTCTTCTAATACATCATCAGCAGACTTACCTTCAATACCAAACGTAGCCGTATGATCAAACATGTAAGCAACTGAACCTGAAACGCCCATGTTACCACCATTTTTACCGAAAGCCGCACGAACATCAGACGCTGTTCTATTCACATTATTTGTAAGTGCATCAACGATTAACATTGAACCACTAGGACCAAAACCTTCATATCTTAAGTGGTCATAGTTTTCTTCTCCAGCACCTTTAGCTTTATCGATTGCTTTATCAATAATATGGTTTGGTACGGAATATGTTTTTGCACGTTCTAATACTAATCGTAAGGCTTGGTTAGATTCAGGATTCGGTTCACCTGATTTTGCTGCTACGTATATTTCTTTACCAAATTTAGCATAAATTCTACTTGTATTTTTATCTTTTTGAGCCTTTTTCTCTTTAATATTATTCCACTTACGTCCCATTATGGTCATCTCGCTTTCATTCTCTATAATTAACATTCTATATTATACATGATTTTGCATCGATTATATACCACTAGTAACCTATCTCTTTGATAACGTTTGAACTCACTATAGTATACAGTTAGATGATATATCATTAAACATAAAAAAATTAGCTCCTAAAATTAGGAACTAACTTATATGTAGATATTTAAATATTTAAATATTCTTCAACATCATTGAATAAAGCATTAAATTCTTTCATGTTGTCTTGATTCATATATAGATAAATTTTTCTTTCGTCTTCTTTAGATCTTACTTTACTTAATTTATCTTTTTCAATCAGTCTACGAATAGAAACTAATAATTTAGTTCTGCTCAATTCTAATTCTGAAATAGCAATTTTTAAAAATGTTTGCATTAACATTTGTTCTTCTTGACAATTCTTTTCTGCCAAGTCTAAAACAGCTAAATCATTTAATGTTAACTTATATTTTTGATCTATATATTCAGATAATGCTTTATATTGTTTGTAAAATTCTAATAACTTATCTAACTTCTCTTTATTCAAAAGACTTGCACCCCCAAATATAAACAGACAACGTATAATAAAATTATCCTAAATATCTGAAAATTTGTCTTTCCTGTTTGTTTTTAATCTATTGTCAAAATTACCGATAAATTTAAATTGAGTTGTGCCACGCTCTTTTGATTTTAGATTCATTTTTAAATATAGTAATCATATAAAAGGAATTATAACTGAGATTAATGTCTAGCGATTTTTCTGTAAAATCATGTTCAATCACTTCTACCATAGGTTTAAAGTAATAATCTATAGTATCTAGAAATTCACTTGTCCAGTCATATTTATTTCTTAAATCTTTGGCTATTAAATGATTTAGGTTTCCACTATAACTATTTATTTTTCCTATAAAAATAAAGTAGCTCTTATTGGGAGGCGTTTGATCAAAACTTACATACACATGACTATCTTCATAGTTCTCATTTGTAGCTTCGTTTTCAATAATTCTCCAATCAAATAAACATAATACGTACCTGTCTTCCAGTTCTACTTTTTTGTAGTAACTTGCATCAACATATTCTTGATTAAATAACCAAGTTAACTCATTAAATATTAAGCCGAATGTTGTTTTAAAACCGTTCTTATCAAATAAGTGTAATGTATTAAAAAGCTGTGTATGATCATATAAATTAAAACCTAATCCGGCAAACGTTTCTCTTAAAGCGGATATCGTTTCAATGATAAGGGGTGCACTATTGCTCAAATCATTATCTTTATCATTGATGAGTTGATGGTTTTCTACATTTAGTAAAATCATCTTCTCTTTTACAAAGTCAATTTCATTCAATATTGCTTTTAAATTCTTTAATTGAATCTCATTTTTTAATAATAAATGCTCATTTTCATCTATTAAATAGGATGTTTTTAATTTGGCATTATCTATAAATAAATATTCGAATTTCAATCGCTTAATTTGTGATTCTATAGATTTTAATAGTACAGGATCATCTAACAAACATGTTATATCTAAACCGATAACATGATTAATATGCAAATCTTGAAACTTAATAATATCTCTATAAACTTCACGTATTTCCTTTTCATCTAAACTGAATACCGAAATCACTTCATATTGATGAGGAATTGACTTCATAGCATTTTTCAATTTTAACACTGCATCATTAAAGCAAATTCCTAAATGATCAATAACTCTATAATTATCAATATTAAAAGCAACCCTTAAACCTCTTTCTATAATAACCTCTGCAATTTTTCGTTTGTCGTCATAAGTCATGACATCACAAATTTCTGTGAGTGTTGGCACAATATAGAAAATAACATCAGTACGAGAAAAGTCATATTTTTCAAACTTATCATATAAAAATAGATATCGAATTTCTTCTATTGTCTGGATTTGAATAATGCTATGAAACGGCTTAACTTTATTAGCCGTTCCAACATCTAGTTGAATATCTTCGTATTTTTCAATATTATGTTGTTCTACTAAATTTTCAACATAAGTTTTGAAAGCTTCAATATCTTCATCAGCTTCAATATTTACTTTAAACATCACATTCTTATCATATTTAGACAATTTACGATAATCATTGGGCGTCACACCCAAATAGCCTTTAAACATTTTAGAAAATGTAGACATATTACTAAAACCTAATGCGTCACTAATATGACTAATTGTGTCATTAGTTGTTAGAAGCATTTCTATTGATTTATTAATTTTTAAAGTATCTACATATCTCTTAAAGCCCATACCTATTAATTGATGGAATTGGGAAGAAATATTTGATTTTGATATAAAAAGATCTGTTGATATATCTTTCAACGTCAATCTCGTTTCAATATGATTATCGATATATTCTAATTCCTCTTTTAAATCATTGTAATATGTATAGTTATATTGATTAACTGCAATATCTTTATCTACAACTGCTTCTGTACCAATGATTTGAACAATTTCCCTTGTAAGTTGATCTAGCATTTCTTGATTATCGTGGTTAATTCTTTTAAGTGCTAACTGTAAAATCAAGTCTTTAAGTAGATTAGAAGATTTAATCAGATTGGATGTATATTGGAATTCAAAAAATGAAAAACCTTGCTCAGTAAACCAATCACTTGTTAGATATAGCATGATCATTCTACCTTTTGTGTCTACACTAAATACATCAGCATTGTTGATGATATAGATGTCGTTATTAATCGTCATTTGTTTACGAAATTTTTGAACATGCATATCACTCTCTAATGGCCAAAATAAGATGATACCATCTTGGCACCTAGTTGTTGGATATTCAACATTAGATAGTATACGCAAATACGAATTCGGCATATTTCTCCCTCTCTTTTCTAATAAACCCAATATAGCTTCTAAACATAATCATCATTCTAAATGCATACTTGAAATAATTTAACGCAATTATAACACGTACCAAAAAAATATACTTGTTTATATATCTATAAAAAATTAAGTTATAAAACAACATAAATATTTTGAATAAAAAAAGATGCGGCGTTAACTTCTTAATGCTTTAGTTAAAGACATTAAGAAAATATTTTACATCAAACAGTTAATTTCACGCCAACATCTTTGTATTTTAACAATCGTTATTTTATTTATCTAAATCGATTTGCCAATCGAAGTATATCTTTAATGATGTTTAACAGATTGATAAATAGATTAAAGCCCATTTCTCTTGGAGAAAATTGCCCTCGCTTCATCCTATTAAAATCATAAAGCGTATATAACAAGAATAATAATAAGCTTACGACTGTAATAATAGTATGGAAAATAGGGTTATGGATAAATATTCCAATAATACTTGCAATAATTAATGCTAATAAAGTAACGAATAAATATCTTCCCATACTTGATGCATCGTTGATTAAAAAGAATCCTACAATACCAAAAGCAATAAAAGCACCAATGGCTAGTATAATATTCTTATAAAAAACTTCCGGTCCTAAATTTTGTAAATAGCTAGTAAACATAGCATATGACAAAAGACCCAATATAATGGCATAAATATGTGAAATAACTAAGCCATACTTACGTGCACGTTGAAATACTAAGGTAATTAATACTAAGACCATTAATGCAAGAGATAAAGGTCTTCTCCATTCCATTGGTAAAAATTGACCAAAATAACACCCAATCCCAAAAATAATCCAATAATACATGAAGAATAGCCAAACTTTAGCATAAGCATGTGAACGATGTTTATCTTTTGTTTCATTTGTATGTTGTGCAGCATGTGACATATATTCTGCTCCTTCATTCATGATTTGTTAATCTAATGGTACGATTTTACAATAATATATTAATTAAAAAAAGTAATAATAATGAAAAATGATATACTTAGTAGGTATTTCTATATATACTATACACTTTGTTACAATTTATAAAACTTTTTTATTGAATTTTTCAATCGAAAACCCACTTCATAACTGTCATATCAGCATTTTTACAAATGAAATATTTCTATTCCCAATTGTTAACAATATTACAAGATAATAACAAACCACACAGAGACTCATATTTTTGTTAGTATGGATAGCGTAGTAAAAAACGAGAACGCGATGATACATCGTTAATCATAATTCTATAAAAAATATTAAAGCAAATTTAAGGAGGAGTCACTTTGAAAAAGTTAGCCTTTGCAGTAACTGCCGCTTCTGGCGCAGCCGCAGCACTTTCTCATCACGATGCCGAAGCTTCTACTCAACATAAAGT
Source organism: Staphylococcus sp. AC872 (assembly GCF_979255425.1). Taxonomy (NCBI): domain Bacteria; kingdom Bacillati; phylum Bacillota; class Bacilli; order Caryophanales; family Staphylococcaceae; genus Staphylococcus; species Staphylococcus sp. AC872. The sequence goes on along the minus strand of NZ_CEEDKW010000004.1, from coordinate 85,885 downwards.
TCAGTCAGGTGAATCATTATGGACTATCGCTCAGAAATATAATACGTCAGTAGATAGTATTAAACAAAATAATAATCTAGATAATAATATGGTATTCCCTGGACAAGTCATTACAGTAGGTGGAAGTGCTTCTCAAAGCTCAAGTTCAAACACTTCTTCACAATCAGGATCACCTTCAACACATACTGTACAATCAGGTGAGTCATTAAATATTATTGCAAATAAATACGGTGTATCAGTTAACGAGTTAATGTCAGCAAATAATTTAAACGGTTATTTAATCACACCAAACCAAACTTTAAAAATTCCTAACGGCGGTTCTGGTGCAGGCGCAGGCGCTGGTTCTGGTGGTGCAACAGCTACACAAGGTAATACAAGCACACAATCACCATCATTTAACCATCAAAATTTATATACTGAAGGACAATGTACATGGTACGTATTTGACCGTCGTGCTCAAGCTGGTAAACCAATTAGCACATATTGGTCAGATGCTAAATATTGGGCTACTGGTGCTGCGAATGACGGTTACCAAGTAGACCATTCACCTGAAGTAGGTGCAATTATGCAAAGTGTCCCAGGTCCTTATGGTCACGTTGCATACGTTGAACGTGTTAATGGCGACGGAAGTATCTTAATTTCAGAAATGAACTATACTAATGGACCTTACAACACAAACTACAGAACAATTCCAGCTTCTGAAGTGTCAAGTTACGCATTCATCCACTAACAAAGTGAGATACTATAAAATTAATTATACTTTTCATCAATATATATAAACACCAACAAAGCACATCACTTTGTTGGTGTTTTTTTATTATCTTAACTGATGATCTCTATTTAAATGAAACTTTCCCTTTTATTTATCATCGTAATTAATCTAATACTAAGACAACCATTCTGGCATAAGTGCTTTGATTTCCTTAGCGAGACGCTTTCCTTGTTCATATCCAGCATTACCAACCTCAATAATAACACTCGCATCATAAATATTATCACCTATTATGCTTTTGCTAAATTCATCTGGAGTGATAGTATAGACATCACTTGTGTTGGATAAAGTTATTTCATCATCAAACACATTAGGTAATTTCCCTATTTTCTGTGTTAACGGGGCGATAATCAAAATTTGCTTAAAATCTTTAGCTAAACATGTATTTGTTGATGAAACCATTCCCCCATCAATATACTCTTTTCCATTCATCGTCACATGAGGCCATAATCCTGGAACTGCTCCACTTGCTGCTACAGAATCGATCAAATCCATTCCAATTTGTTGATTAATCGTTTCCAATTGTCCAGTCCGAGCATTGATAGCCGTTATCACTAATTGCGACGTCCATTTTGAACCGTTTAATCTTTTAGCTATCGCCTTTTTTCTTTCCTTCATTGAAATAACAGGTTGAACTTGGTCGATCATCTCTCCAAGTAATCGTCCAATATTTTCTTGGTTATTTCCACCCTGAATATAAGCCTGTCTCCACATCTCATAAACTTCTTTTTTTAGCTTAGTCTGCTCATTAGGGTCCTTATTTTCATTCAGATAGTGGTAATATGCTTTCATGTCTTGATTATTTGATAATACTGCGCCAACAAAGGCTCCTGCAGAAGTCCCAAAAATTTTGCCAATTTGACTTATGTTCATGCCATTTTCAATAAGTGCTGCTAATACACCTGACTCCCATGCGATGCCTGTAATTCCGCCACCACCTAAAACAAGTGCGCGTTCATTCTTCATTTCTCTTCCCCCTATTATACTCTCTTAATTTGTAACATTTAATGTATAAAAAAGGTTGAGCGAGTTTCTTACCCGCTCAACCTGACTATTTAAATCGCTATGTTATATATTATTTTAAGAAGAAATGCATGATAAAGTATACAAGTGCTGCTAATACTGCTGAAATAGGTAATGTAATTACCCAAGTAATTAACATACGTTGTGCTGTACTCCATCTAACACCTTTCGCACGGTTAGAAGCACCAACACCTAAAATTGATGAAGATACAACGTGTGTAGTTGAAAGTGGGAAATGTAATGATGATGCTACGAAAATAGTTAACGCAGATGACAAGTCAGCTGCAGCACCATTCGCTGGTCTGATTTTCATAATATTACCACCAACAGTTTTGATGATTTTCCAACCACCGACTGCTGTACCAAGACCCATAGCAGTAGCACATGCAATTTTAACCCATAATGCTGGTTCTACGTTTGAACCATTTTGAATATTAGCAACGATTAAAGCTAAAGTAATGATCCCCATTGATTTTTGCGCATCGTTAGTACCATGTGAGAATGATTGTAACGCTGCAGTGAAGATTTGTAGGAATCTAAAGTTACGATTAGCACGTGTTAAGTTAGCATTTTTAAATACGACTTTAACAATTGAATACATAATAAAACCAACGCAGAAAGCAACAATTGGAGATACGATTAATACGATAATAATTTTAGTGAAACCTTGATAATGTAAAACTCCAAATGATCCTTCTGAAGCAATAGCTGCACCTGCGATTGAACCAATTAAAGCATGTGATGATGAACTTGGAATACCATATAACCAAGTGATTAAGTTCCATGCAATCGCAGCGATAATTGCTGCTAAAACTACAACCAATCCATGTTGTAATTTAAATGGATCTACAATGTCTTTTGTTATCGTACCAGCGACTCCAGTAAATGCTAAAGCACCAATAAAGTTCATAACTGCTGCTAATAAAATGGCTGTTCTTGGAGTTAATGCTCTCGTAGATACGGCTGTAGCTACAGCATTGGCTGTATCATGGAAACCATTGATAAAGTCAAATATTAATGAAAATATAACTATAGCTATCGTGACGATTAAAATATATTCCATAAGTGAGGACTCCCTTTAGCTATTTTTCATGATTATAGTTTCAAAATTATTTGCGACTGTTTGGCATTTATCTGCAATTTCTTCCATGCTTTGATAAATATCTTTTATTTTAATTAATGTGATTGGATCTGTTTCACTGTTGAAGATATGTTTCATAGATTGTCTTAAAATACCGTCACAGTTCGTTTCAAACTCTTTAATATTAATTGAGTGAATACGCATGTGAGATAATTTTTTATCTACTAATAAACCTACAGCTAGTTTCATTTCTGCAACTGCCTTTTGAATATTTTCAACAAATTCAGCCATGTATTCGTCTGTATATTCGATAGAATACATTTCAAACATTGCTGACGTTTCTTCCATAGCATCTAATACATCATCAATTGCATTACATAAAGATAAGATATCTTCACGTTCAATTGGTGTGATAAAAGTCTGATTTAAATCAGTAATCACTTGATGCATTAATTCATCACCATGAGATTCATAAGTTTTGATATTATCAGAATATGCTTTTAAATCTAAGTGTGTATTGAAATCCATTTTACCGAACTCAATTGCTGCACGATCAAGATTAAAAACCATTTCTTCTAACTGAACCATGAACTTATCTTTTTTCTTACTAAACATTCAAAATCCTCCATTTGAGCGATTGTTGCCAATCACATTCATAAATTTTTACTCCATAAAACCTATTATAAGAAACACATTTACAATTTTCAGAAAAAAGGAGATTCACTTTTTCATTTTGTAAATATTATGTAAATCATAGTTATAAGCAATGATGATTGCATTCATATAAATTGCGATTTGTTCCTACTTGAAAATATCACAAAATTTACATAACTACAATTCAATTTACAAATTCTTAACAAATACGCAATTAAAAATTTACATACCCTTTCCTATTATGCACAAAAGGAGTATAATGACCAATCCACTTTATAATTTAACGTTTTAAATGATGTCTTTCAATCAATTTCCCATGTAGTAAGTATAAAACATAAATTTTGCTATCTTACCTGTTCCACTTTATACTAGCATTACTATACTAAAGGAGATAACTATGGAATTTACATTAAAATCGATTCAAGAAGCACATGAAAAATATACAGGTCCTGATTTCCCCAAACTATTTAAAGCATTTAAAGACATGGGAATGGTCAGTAATGAAGTGAATATTCAGCATGGTACATCTGTTTATACAAATACTAACGAACAAACGATTACCGCTGAAGGTGTTAAAGTATCACATCCTATCGCGGATACTTCAAATACAGATGAGGTAAAAGACATTCTTAAACGACATCAAGCAGGGCAGACTGATTTCCCTACATTTTGTGAAGAAATGGCTCAAGCTGGTATCTATAAATGGTATATCGATATCAATGCTGGTACTTGTTCATATATTGATTTAAAACAACAAACTATTGTGAGTGAACAAATCCCGCAATAATCATTCAAATCATATAGTTAAAGGATTTCATTGTACATTTTATAATCACAATGAAATCCTTTTTTATTAATCTTAAATTGAATGTCTAATTGTTCTTTTAGAGTGGTTATACGCTGTTAGAGCAAATACAGCATAGATGGCTGTGTACACTGCCATAACAATAAATATAGGGATTTGATTGGTCGCACCTAATAATGACATAAATGCTAATGAAGCAAAATAAGCATGTAATAAAGCAATGATTAATGGTAATGCAAAGTTAAATAGAACCTTTAATTTCAAACCTTTTGCCATATCTCGATGTGAAAATCCTAATTTACGCAATATAGAATAATTTTCTATTTCATCTTCTGTTTCATCGATTTGCTTAATATATATGATACAGCCTGCAGCAATTAAAAATGTGATCCCTAAAAATGATGTAACAAATAGTAATACACCCGTTAAACTAGAAATTTCACTTGCCGCTTCACTTCTTGTTTCAATATTTTTATCTACATTTTTTACCGCGCTTTGCAATTCCGGCATATCCTTTTTATGCTTAATATCAAATCCATATTGAGACACAATATCTTTAGCTTTAGCATGATTTCTCAAGTATTGGTAATCTTTATCATTTAATACTAAAGTAGGCCCTCCTAAATCAACATCGCTCATAAAATAAACTTGGTTTATTTCTTTATTTAATTTAACCTTGATGGCGTGTTGATGTGTACCTAATTGTGTTGCACCGTGTTTCTTATATTTCATGACATCACTCACTTTACCTTCAGGTACAATAATATCTGTGTAACCCTTCGACACTTCAACATTAGGGATATACTTGTCACTTGTTACAGATACTTCATATGGTTTAGCAATGCCTTTTTCAAATAATTTATCTTTAAACAGCTTACTATAAACAACTTCTTTATAATTATAAAAATGCTCAATATTTTTATTGTTTAATTCATATGCTAATTCATTTGCCTTTTCTTTATCTTTTAATGTCACATCATGTGGCGAATTCAATAGAACTTCATTGGTTAACGTCCCACGACTAATCGCTGCAAAACACAATACTGATACAGTAATAGCAGAAATAATTGTCATAACAGTTAAAGAAAATGCATTTTTCTTTATACGATACATAATTGGTGCAGTAAACATCACATCGTTGACGCTTACTGTATCTTGTCTCACTTTTTTAATTGCTTTAAAAATTAAAGAAACAGTACTTCTAAAAAAGAAATATGCTCCAATCACAGTACATATTAAAATGACAAACGGTTGAAAAATACTATTAAAATGTTGAACAACTGTAGTCGATAAATAGTAACCTGTCAGAATCATAAGAACGCCTAATACACCTAAAATTAATTCACCAATTGTAAAACGATTATGGTTGATTTCTCTCTTAGTCATATTAGAGGCTAATTCTATAATCGAACGTCTCCTTATATAAAAATAGCTTTGACCTATGGTTAAAATATATGCCACAACAATTAATAAAATTGCTTGTAAAATAGCAGACACACTGAAAATGATTGAAACAGTAATGTTAATACCGAGTAATCTTAGAACAATCATTAATAGTATCTTAGATCCAAAAATACCGATGATAATACCTAAAATAGAAGTCGCTATAAAAATAAGTAACTGTTCAATCATAATCATTTGTAAAATATTGAATCTTGAAAGACCGATTGTTTGCAATAAGGCAAATTCACGACCTCTCCGTTTTAAAAATAACAAATTCGCGTACAAAATAAATACGATAATAATGATAAATAGAAAATAACTACCTATTTGAGAGCCTTCTTTAATGATTGGATAATTCTGGTTGCCATGTAAATGATGTGCATATTTTAAAGTAATAAAACTAAAATACAGTACTACACTAATCACTAAAGAAAATAAATATATGGCATAATGCGAAAACTTTTGTTGGAAGTTTTTAAAAATAATTTCTTTAAAGGTCATAATTCACGCCACCAAGTACACTTTGTGTTCTAATAATTTCATTATAAAAGGTTTGTTTATCATCTTCACCTTGGAAAATTTCTGTAAATATTCTTCCATCTTTTAACATAACTACTCGATTTGAATAACTGGCAGCTACTGGATCATGTGTAACCATTATAATTGTAGTATCAAATTTCTCATTCATTTTGCACAGTCGTTTTAATAAGTCTTGTGTACTTTTAGAGTCTAATGCTCCTGTTGGTTCATCAGCAAAGATAATTGACGGGTTAGTAATAAAGGCTCTAGCGGCAGACGTTCTTTGGATTTGTCCTCCTGACAATTCAGATGGATACTTATCACTGATATCACTAATATTTAATGCCTCCACGATTCGATCATATCGCTGTTTCATTTCTTGTTTATCTATTTTCTTCACCGATAATGGTAGCATAATATTTTCTTTTACAGTTAAGGTATGCAAGACATTATAATCTTGGAAAATAAACCCAATGTCTTTTTTACGAATATTTGATAAAGCTTTGTTTGATAATTTATCTAATGATTGACCATTTAATTTAATCGATCCTCGCGTTGCATAATCTATGGAACTGAGTACATTCAATAAGGTTGTTTTTCCTGAACCAGATGGCCCCATAATCGAGATAAATTCACCTTTTTCAACTGATAAATTGATATCGTGTAACACTTCTTGCGGTGAATATTGATTCCCATATATTTTTGTTAATTGTTTTACTTCTAATATTGCCACTTTAACACTCCTATGATTATCAACTGTTTATCGTTGATGCCACATCATTTGTAGATATAATGAAACGCATAACTATTCAATATTATTATAACGATTGTATATAACAAATGCGCTAATTCTGTGTAACAAAACGCATGTTTAAAATGACAATGTTGTCACTTCAGACATGCGTTCAATCACTTCATTTTGTTGTGGGAATATGAGACTAAAAGTAGTTCCTTTTCCTACGCTAGATTCCACTTTAATTTCAATTCCTAATTGTGATTTAACACTATCAACCAAATACAAACCCATACCTGAGGACGTCGTTTCATTTCTATTAGCTGTTGACGTGTAACCTCTTTCAAAAATTCTTGGCATATCTTTCTTACTTATACCCCGTCCATAATCCTTTATTTCTAATACGATATGCTGATCTGTGCATTTACCATTCATTTCGATCATATTATCTTCACTATATTTTAATGAATTAGATAATATTTGTCTGATCATCATACGGCACCATTTTAAATCTGTATAAACTTTAAAATCATCCGTAAAATTCAATTCAAATCCAATACCTTTAGCCTGACTAATATGACGCGTCAACTGAATTTCATCTATAACCATTCGTTTTAAAGATACATAGTCAAAGTACATATCTTTATTTTGAGTTTCTAACCTTGTTAAATATAATTGTTTATCTAACATTTCATTAATACGCGACCATTCATATAACAATGCTTGTTTACGTTTATAATCTTGCTCTTGATCAATTAATAACTTCATTGCTGTTACTGGTGTTTTAATATCATGAACAAATTCTGTAATACTTTGTTCATGGTTTTTGATTTGTACCTGTTGCGCTAATACCTTATCTTTTTGCGATGTTATATTTCGATATAAATAGTCTACGATTTGTTGTTGAAATGGTGTTTCAGCTAAATCTTTATGTTTAATTTCTTCTATTTCTTTATTTTTATAAAAGTGCTTAGACAACCTAGATTCTTTGAAAAACGTAAAAATAATGAATAATACACTCATACCTAAGTTCAAAACTACGATATACCAAACACTATCTGCTGCAATATCATAATCTATATACGAAATTCCGATCATAACTAGATTGATAAATACAATCCATAAGATCCAATTTAATCGCGATTTAACGAATAACCAAAACCACTTTAAATTATTCATGTGCCATATATCCTTTACCAACCTTAGTTTCTATCGCACTGTCCATACCTATTTCAGATAGTTTCTTTCTCAAGCGATTGACATTGACAGTCAAGGTATTATCACTTACAAAAGCTTCATCATCCCATAATGCGGTGATTAGCGTATCACGTGAGACAATTTGATTTCTTTTATTGACTAACATTTCTAAAATGATCATTTCTGTTTTAGATAAAAAGATAGCTTGATCACCTTTTTGAATACTATCCTTTGATAGATCTACTACAGCATCTTGCCAGTTCAATGTACGTTTTTCTTCAACACCAAATTCGTATACTCTGCGATAAACCGCCTGGAGTTTAGCTATTAAAACATTGGTATAAAATGGTTTTTGAATATAATCATCAGCACCTAACTCCATGCTCATGACTTGATCCATTGGATTATCTCGGGATGATAAGAATAAAATAGGTACATTAGACACTTGTCTCATTTTTCTACACCAATAAAAGCCATCATATTTTGGCAATTGCACGTCTAGAATAACAATTTCTGGATTAAATGCTTCAAATGTATCCATAACATTTCCAAAATCATCTATACCAACCACATTAAAATCCCATTGTTCTAACTCTTTTTTTAGTTCTTGGAACAATGTATTATCATCTTCTACTAATAATATTTGCATTCATATCACCTTATTATTTTGTGTATTTAATTTTTTCTCCAGATTGAACTCGTCCTTGAAAATGTTTGATGCGACAATCTACTTCAAATCCACGCATCATAATACCTTGTAGTGGCGCTTGAACAAAATAATATACAGGCCAAAACATTTTAGGAATGTAATCATATAGATGAACTATAACGATTGCATTATTTTTTAACAATCGAAACTCTAATTTACCTTGCTTTTTCGCATTGGATTTTACTAACTTACCTCCAACTAAATATAAAGTGATAAGATTTTCCTCTGTTAACACTTTCTTAAAAATAGCCAATGGTTTGTTTTTACTTTTTAAATATATATAATAATGGTCATCACTATGATACGTCTTAACAATCGTTCCTTTGGTTTTATCTAACCAATTAAAAAAGTATTCTACAACTTGATTAAGTGTCCATTTTTTAGGCAAAACCATTTTCATAGCTGTTCTAACATCATCGTACTTAGATACTTGCAATTCGACATTGATATGTGGACGTTTAATTTCCAGTTTCGTACGCTCTACAGGTACACCATAAGCGCCTAAACGTTCCATCGTTTGATTATCATTTCGACTTCCCGGAATATATACTAACTTTTTAACATGATTCACTGCCGCTGCCCTACCAAAGTTATCAGCAGCAATTAAATTAAGATCTCGCGCTGTTGCTTGCGTTAATTTTGCTGAATTTTTCGTTGGATCTAAATAAAAAATAGCTATATCTATCTCTTTCATTGCTTCAACAACATCTTGATAATTAAAAATATCGCTCTGTAACCATGTCATATCGGTTGCATTAACATGTTCTGGTTTAGGATACTTGGACAATACATATAAATCGGCATCATTTTCAATGACTGAACTTAAATGTTTTCCAATATAGCCTGTGCCACCTGCTAAAAGTACTTTTGGTTTCATATTTTAAACTCCCTTGTGTATAATGAACACTCCATCGTGTGCAATTACACGATTCAAAGCAAACTTAACTTATTTATATTATAATATAGAAGTAGCAGAAACTTAAATGAATATAGGAGTGTTTTCATGCCTCACGCTATTCGTGAAATTAGTATAAAAGACGTAGACAATTTTATAGACTTACTTACTAAAATCTATGATGAATCAGAATTCACATTTTACAATCCTGGTGAATATGCACCTAGTACTAACGAAGTGATTAAACGCTTAGAAGATTATATTACCTCTTCTTCTAAGGCGATTTTCGTTGTCGAAAGTAATGATCAACTTGTAGGATACGGTTTTGTAGGTACTGAAACATATGAACGTACACGTCATGAAGCGATTGTTTATCTAGGTGTAAAAAAACTGTACCAAAAAGACGGCGTCGGACAAACTTTAATTAATGCGATAGAAGCCTGGTCCCTCAATCATAATATCCGTCGAATTGAAGCAACAGTAGTACCTGAAAATGATGGAGCTGTTAACTTATTTAAGAGCGCTGGATTCCAAATTGAAGGCGAACTAAAAGATAAGTTGTATATTAACAACAAATATTATAATGAATACGTGATGGCTAAAATTTTAAATTAATTATTTATGATAATTACATATTGAATTTTATCATATAATTAGATGAAATAAGTTGATAACGATATATCATGTATAAAAACACCGTAAAGCGACTATTGTTGTCGTTTTACGGTGTTTTGCTTCATTTATTCACTAAATGGGTCTAATTGTACATCTTTATTCAAATTATTGTTTTCATTGTGATTAGATTGATTGTTTCGTTCAACACCTGAAGAAGATGTGTTTCTACTTAAGAATAAGAGTACCCGTTTAATATTCTCTTTGGATTCTGGTTTATTTAAATGAAATTGATATTGATGGTGTAAGTGATGTGAACCATCATAAAATAATGTTTCAGCTGGCACATCTTTTTCTTTTAATTTTTTATAAAAATCTATGTTCTGACTATAAAATGGATCCGCATCACCCACTGATAAAAATGTAGGCGGATAATCTTTAGTTATTTGATTTATCGTAGACATTTGAGATAAGTTTTTAAAATTACTCTCCCAATTTGTTGTACCTGTATAACTTCTCATAAATAATTGGATCCTAGGAAACTCTGTAGCTTTAACTGTCTTCATATCATAGAAACCACCAAAGAATATCGCTGCTTTAATTTGAGAAGGTTTAAATTCGGGTTCAAATTTCATTTCATCACGTAACGATTGATTTGTTTGCATAGCAACATATTGACTGGTTAATTGTGCGCCAGCAGAATCACCACCTATAATGACTTGATCAAAATCAATAGGCAAATCATGTTCATTCGTTTTTATAAATTTGACAGCTTTGTTCATTTGTTCAATAGGTGTAGGATACTTATATTGAGGCGCTAACGCATAGTTGACGTTTACCACAATGTAACCTTGCTCAGCTATTTTGGATAGTAAAGGATTTTTATACTGTTTATCACCAGCAATAAAACCACCACCATGCATCCAAAAGATGACTGGTAACTTACTATCTTTATTCATATCAGATGGCATAATAATATCTAATTTACTATTAGGTATGCCTTGACCATAAGAAATATTCTGTAAGACTTTCACGTTTTTATTATTTATTTGGACTTTTTCTTTATTTTGTTGTTGTCGGTGTTCATGATCATAATGTTTTTTCAATAACAGACCAGTACTAGTACCTACTATTAAAATAACAACGACAGTTATCAACAACCATTTATGTTTTGCCTTCATGACGGATAATCCTCTCATCAATGCTCACTTATATTATTAATTGGCATAATAATTACATTAAAAAAGCAATTCACCTTCTATTTAAAAAGATGAATTGCTTTTAAGATTAAATCAATCGCTTTTAATTGTAAAGTACATCAAATTACATATCATTATGCAATATGTTTTTTGTCATCACTCTTACGTTTATAATATTTGATTAGTACGGCAACAACTATAAATAAACCGACTACACCCATAATATTATATAAATAGTTTATTAAATCAGCAAATCCTACGAAACTTAAAATGTAGGCCGCAATCATCATTATAATAATGAACACATGATATTTTTTACTATATGGTTCAGTGAAACGTGCTGCAAATGAGTAACATAACCCTAATATAGTGTTATACATTACTGCCAACATAATAATTGTTAAAACTAATCCAATCCATGGATTGATTTCATTTGCTAAATTCAGTGTAGGAATAGCTGCATCTTTAATTTGTGGGTATTCTGCTTGTAATGCAAAGTTAATTAGCGCTAATAGAATAGTATAAACAATACCACCAAATAACGCACCTGCACCTGAAACTTTTCGCTTAGATGCATCTCCACCAATTGCCACAACTGTACTAAAACCTACTGCAAATGCAAGACCACCATATTGAATACCTTTAAGAATACCTAAAATGATGTTTGGCTTATCTACAGTATCATTAACTTTATTCAATGGTATAGATCCATTAAACAAATAGTACACTGCAATTAATACAACCATCACAATTAAAAATGGTGTCACAATACCCAAAGCTCTTACTATTTTATTGAAATCTAATAGTAATGTGCCATAAATAACTACAGTCATAATTAGAGCACCTAACCAAATGGGTACATTAAAACTTTCTTGGAAGGCTGATCCAGCACCCGCAATCATCGTAACGGCGATACCAAATAAAAAGAATACAAGAATGTAATCGAAAATCTTACTAAATTTATCGCCGAAGACATATTGCAATGTAGATTCATGATTAGTTGCTTCAAAAGCTGTTCCTATTTTGGCTACTTGTCTACCTATAAACCCTAAAATTAAACCTGATAAAAGGACACCAATGTATGACCATAAGCCATAAGGTGTAAAGAATTGCATCACTTCTTGTCCGGTTGAAAAACCTGCACCGACAACGATGCCGACATAGGCGAAACCAATTTTTATAGCTTCTTTATTGAGCCCCATGAAAAGTTTACCTCCTTCGTTTCGCATATTTTGAATTATAACGTACTGTTATTTAATTTCAACCCAACTCAATGCATGTTAAAAAAGCCTAAATCCGTGATTTAGACTTATATACCAACTGTTTTCACTAATCTACAAAATATAAAATTCATACTTTTCTAACAATTCTACAATAATTTATTTATTAAAATCACATTTATTTTAATGCAAAATAATTTATAATTTCACAATAAAAAGTCATTGAAACGATCAGACTCATCTCAATGACTTTTATTAATCAAAATTAATATTCATTTTTTAACGTGCGTTACGATGTTGATTGAGTTCATTTATATCAACAACAACATTATCCATACGTTTCGCTGTATCTTTCAATACATTACGAGCCACGTTGTTATTAGGATCTAATTTAAGAATACGTTTTGCAATATCAAAGGCCTTTTTATCAGAGATAACAGGCTCTGGAATTGCATGTAGTAATAGCATTTGTAATAAGCTTTTAACTTCATTTCCGTCAGTTATTTTTATGGATGAATCTGCATGATAATACGCAGAATGTAAAGCACCTTCATAGTCACTTAGTGGATAAACAAGTAATAAGAATGCTAAGTCATGCAATTCTGCTGTCTCTTCCACTTTCATCATGTCTAAAATACAAGTATAAAACATCATACTTTCTACTTCATGAGCACTTGAAATATATGCTTCTTCAAATTCCATAAAATCTGTTTCGGACATCAATTGTCTTACTAAATCAAACTCGCCATTCAATACATGTTTCTTTATAAGATGTTGCATGGCAATGTCCTCCTATTAGCCAGATTTTATCGTACATTTAATATTAATCATATCACAGATATCCTTAACTTTCATTTCAAAAAATCAATTTAAGCTTAATTAATCATTTATTATTAAAAGTTGTTTGTTTAACTTCTTCTATAGCGTCCGCCAAATTGCCACCTATTGATAATTTAACTGCGGCTGTAAAACTACCTTCTACAATAGGTGCATCCACTTTAACGATTTTATAATTCCCGTCATACATATCAATAGCCATATCAATATTCATTTCGGATGAACCTATATCATAAAAACACATGGCATCATCTTCTAAATCATTGATTAACTGTTGAACTGTCTCAAACGATGTACCAATATCACCATTCACACCGCCGTTAGCAACGACATTAACATCCGGTGCCATTTGCTGTAATAATGCTTTCGTACCATTTGCTATTTGTTCACTATGACTGATAATTACAAGTGTTGTCATTAAGCCTCATCTCCTATAAGTGCATGTAATACATAAACCATACTTTGTGCGCCTGGATCCATATAACCTTTAGACGCTTCTTTAAAGTATGATGCACGCCCTTTCGTTGCTACCATATCTACAGTTTCTTCTGCAAAGCTTTGTAGACGATTTAAATCAACTTGTTCACCTTTTTTGACCGCTTCATAAGCACGGGCAATAACATCATACATGGTCTTTTCATTAAGTTCTACCTTACCACGTTTAGCAATTGCCTCTGCAAATGTTTCAAGTAACTCTACTAAATTATTATGATCAATGTCATCTTTTACAACTTCAGCCATTTTCACAAAGCTAAAACCATATAATGGTCCTGAAGCACCTCCAATGTTTGACATCAGACACATACCTGTCGATTTAAATACACTTTGCATTGAACTATCATCTATTTTATCTTTTAAACTCTCAAAACCTCTTAACATGTTAACACCATGATCGCCATCTCCAATAGCTCTATCAAGTTCAGTTAATGAATCTTCTTGTTCTTTAAATGTAGTCTCTAAATCCAATAATTGTTGTTTCATCTTTTGGATATCCATTATGATTCTCCTTTTATGTATATTTATTCATTAAATATTAAAATATCTACTCGTCGTTGGCGCTAGTAATGCTTTTAGAAGTATTTCTGAATACGGTATGACTGTAATTGAAAATCCTTGCATGTCTAATGATGTCATAAAATCGCCTACATACCAATGTTTGACAGTGATATCATGCGCATCAAAATATTGTTTAATATAAGACGTGGCAATTGTAAGCTCTGATAAAGGTGTACCACCCATACCATTTACCATCACGAGTATTTCTTTACTATTAACTTCTTGTAATAATGTATCGCCTAATCGTGTCACTATCTGATCTATTGGTTCCATTTGTTGACGCTGTAATCCTTTTTCACCATGAATACCAATACCAATTTCAATATCATTTTCATCAATATCAAAGCCATACTTTCCAGTTGTAGGTACCATAGGTGGTGTTAATGCCATACCAATACTTTTAATTGTAGGTAAAATCTCTTCTACTTTAGATTGAATTTCTGTTAAAGATAGACCTTTATCGGCTAAAAATCCGGCAAACTTATGAACGAAAACTGTTCCGGCTACACCACGTCTTTGTTCAATATCAGAAACGGCAACATCATCTTTCACTACTACCATAGCAGCATTGATACCTTCCATTTCTGCCATTTCTTGTGCCATTTCAAAATTCATGACGTCTCCAGCATAATTTTTAACGATGAGTAGTACGCCTTCACCATTGTCTACAGCTTTAATGGCCTCTAAAATTTTATCGGGAGTTGGTGAGGTAAATACTTCACCACAAACTGCAGCATCTAACATACCCTGAGCAACATAGCCTGCATGAGCTGGTTCATGACCACTCCCACCACCTGATACTAAAGCTACACCAGTTGTTTTTTTATCTTTTTTTACAACGACAGTGTCATTGATAACTTCTAATTCTGGATGAGCAATTTTTATACCTTCGAGCATATCATTTAAAAATTGTTGTTTATCTTTAATTAGTTTTTTCATAGTTAGCCCTCCTTATTTATCCACTTTCATTATAAAGCATCGACATAAGAAAGCGTTAACAATTATATATATAATTAAAGTGACATGTAACGCACATGCCACTTTATTTACATATTTTATACATTTTTGGTTTTGTACATGAGATATAGGAAGTAAGGGGCACCAATAATTGCAACGATGATACCTGCTGGTACGCCTGTAGGTTCTAAAATTACCTTGCCTAATGTATCTGAGAACACTAATAAAAATGCCCCAACAAGCACTGCTATTGGTAAAAACAACTGATGGCGTGGCCCCACAATACGTTTAGCAATATGCGGCCCCATCAATCCTATAAAGGAAATTGAACCTGCTACTGCAACTGCTACTGACGATAGTACTACTGCTACAAAGAATAATACCATGCGTTCTTTACCGACCTTAACACCTAAACCTTTAGCTACATGCTCATGTGTATTGATAATGTTCAATTCATTAGATTTATAAAATAAATATGGCAGTATGATGATGATCCATGGTAAAAATGCAATCACAAATATCCATTCATCTCCCCAGATATTACCTGCAAACCATGTTGCTATAAATTCCGATTGATCTTTGTCGAATTTAGACATTAATGTTATTGAACCACCATATAAAGCAGTCTGCATACCTACACCTATTAAGACCATACTAGATGGTGTAACACCATGTCTTTGATTGACACTAAACATAAAAATAATTAAAGCTGTCGCTACACCACCAATGACGCTAATGATTGGTAAAACGTAAACAAAATTATCTGGTTTAATCTGACCAATTGTGATGAATAATGCTATTGCGAAACCACCACCAGCGTTAATACCTAGTATGCCTGGTTCTGCAATTGGGTTTTTAGTAACACTTTGTACAATCGCACCACTCATACTTAATGCTGCACCAGCAAGAATAGTGATTAGCATACGTGGTAATCTAAAGTCGACTAAAATTAGTGTGTCTGTATAATCACCCTGACCGGTCAAAATTTGGAAAAATCGACTTACAGGGATGTTATATTCACCAGAAGCGATACTCCATGTACACGCTAAGAAGACGAGCACTGCAAATATCACAAATGTAATGATTTGTTTACGTCGTAATTTACTATCTATCATATTGAGCGTCCTCCTTTTTTAACTAAGTATAAAAAGTAAGGAACGCCAATAAATGAAATAATCGCACCCACTGGCGCGTCTCCTAAATATCTAGCCAACATATCAGCTACTAACATTAATATTCCACCTAAAATGGCTGTTAGAGGTAACACTTTTGAATAATCCGTTCCTATGATAAATCGAACAATATGTGGCACCATTAATCCAACGAATGCAATTTGACCTACCATCGATACTGCTACCCCAGCTAGCACCATTGCTAAGACTAATATGACAACTCTAATCATGGTAACATTCTGTCCTAGCCCTTTGGCTAAAGATTCACCTAAATTCAATATGGTTAATTGTCTACTCATTGCGAGAATAACCACCAATGTCACAATAATGATTGGTCCAGTCCAAATAATTTGAGGCCAAGTTGTTCCTGATACACCACCAGCACTCCAAAATGTTAAAGATTGATTTAATCTAAAGATAAGCGCAACACCTTGGCTTAATGCCGTTAACATGGCACTAACAGCTGCTCCGGCTAAAATAATACGCATCGGATTGAAACCATCTTTTCTTGAGCGACCAATCATTAACACAATCGAACCGCCTAACAATGCACCGAGAAATCCAGCTACCATAAGTAATGTAAAAGGTGCCTCTGGATAAAAAGCATAGGTTATGGCCAAACCAAATGACGCACCAGAATTGAGTCCAATTAAACTTGGATCCGCCAAACTATTTTTCGTGACACCTTGAATAACCGCACCAGCAACTGATAATGCCATGCCTACTAAAATAGCACCTAAATCTCTAGGAATTCTAATTTCACTAATCACATTATGCTGTTGATTTTTTGGATTATAATTGAAAATTGCATCTATAATAGTGGGTATATCTATTTTTGCATCTCCAAATAAAATAGATAAAAATAGTGCTATTGCTAGCACTATTATTCCACCTATCAAATAAGACACAAATTTCATATAACCGCTTTGCCTTGGTTTTGACATGATATCTTTACCTTTTCTATATATTTTAAATAATCATACAATTTATGAAGAATATGCCTTTTGACATAAATCATAAGTCACTAATAAAGGTTTACCAGTTCTAGGATCTTCACTTAACACAACATCTATATTAAATACACGTTCTAAAATATCTTGTGTTAACACTTCATTTGTTTCACCATTTGCTACAATGTCACCATCTTTCATAGCAATTAGATGATCTGAGAATCGAATAGCTTGATTGATATCATGTAATACCATAATAATCGTACAACCTTGTTCTTGATTTAATTTTTGTACTAATTCTAAGATTTCTAATTGATGGCATATATCTAAATATGTGGTTGGTTCATCTAAAAAGATAATATCTGTACGTTGAGCCAATGCCATTGCAATCCAGACACGTTGTCTTTGACCACCACTTAAATCGTTGATTGAACGGTGTCTAAATTCAAACGTACCTGTCACTTCTAGCGCCCAATTAATTTCTTTTTTATCTTCATCTGATAAACGCCCAAATCCTTTTTGATGAGGAAATCGGCCATAAGATACTAATTCACCAACAGTTAAACCATCAGCCACTTCTGGGGACTGTGGTAAAATCGCAATTTTCTTAGCAATTTCTTTCGTAGATTGTGTGTGGATACTCTCTCCGTCTAAATTAATCGTACCATCTTTTACAGATAACAAACGAGACAATGCTTTAAGTAAGGTAGACTTACCGCACCCATTGGGTCCAATAATTGAAGTTACTTTGCCATCTGGAATTTCCACATCTAAATGATTAATAATCGTCGTATCACCATAACCTATTGTTACTTGTTCACCGTTTAAACGACTCATAATTCCCCTACTTTCTTATTTACTATATCTATATCGAAAACATAACTGTAATTAAATATGTTATTTATTAAATTTATCATTGTAATTGATAATCATTATCACAGGAGTCATTATAACATCTTTCACATATATTGACTAATAAATTTCATTCATTTTCTCATTTTTAAAGCATTAAAATAGCCGTTCTAAGTTAACAAATTTGCTACTTAAAACGGCATATGGATAACATCATTTATTCATCTATAAGGAATCCATTTCCATAAACATCTCTCACATCATGAATGACTAGAAATGCTTGATTATCAATATTTCTAATAATCTTTTTAGCTCGTGACACTTGCGTCTTCGTAATTACGACATAAAGGACATCTTTTTCTTCTCTAGTATAATAGCCATGTCCATTCAATATGGTTAATCCGCGCCCTACTTGTTCATCTATGGCTTTAGCCACTTCATCTGGTTTACTTGAAATAATTGTCATCGCTTTCTTTGTATTTAAACCTTCGATTACAAATTCCATCACTTTCGTTCCTATATATAATGAAATGACGGTAACTAATGCACGATCTAATGAAATCACAGTTAATGAAATCACTACAACAATCAAATCGAAGAAGAGAAGTGCATAAGGTGTACTCACATCTAAATACTTATGTGCAATTCTAGCTAAAATGGTAGTTCCTGCAGTAGTACCACCTGCTAATACAATGACACCAATACCTAACCCTACACTTGTTCCGCCAAATACTGCATTAACAATGACATTTCCTGTTTCAACATGCCAAGATTCTGTCAAACTTAAAAATACTGAAATAAGGACAGTTGCTACAATGGTTAAATACATACTACGCTTACTTAAAAATTTATATCCTACTGCAATTAAAACAGCATTGACTACAAAGTTAGTAATAGCTGGTGATAAGTGAAAGGCATAGTACAATACAATAGCTAGACCTGTTACCCCACCTTCACCTAAATTACCTGAAATAATGAATGCATTAACACCCGCTGAAAAAATAAACGAACCAATAATGACTAATATTAAATCTCGTATTAATCTGTTCAAGCAACCACATCCCTTTATTTATTTTTTATGATTAACAAAATGTTAGCACACGCATGTAGACCCCCACAACACCGCTAGAGTAAATAATTCATATTTTTGAAATATTTTGATTACCCGTTATTCAACTAATCAATGAATCATCTCTAATGCAATAGTAGGTTTAACATAAGAAGGATAAAATAATTTTAAATTTTCAGAATTTTTAATTTACTTATAGCTTTCGGTTTGCTATAATAATGTTAACTTCTTAACAAAAGAAGTTATCTCCTTTGTGTTGTTTATAGTAACAAAACAAATTTTGCTCGAAGTACTGTAACTGTACCTAGTCCTTACCGTTACAAGTACATTAATATTCATTTCCCATAAAAGCCAAGTATAACAAGTGTCTCCTCACTTACTATACTTGGTTTTTATTATGCTTAATCTTTCATCATTAAAAACACCTCCTATTGCTAGAAAAAGATTTTAGCAATAGGAGGTGTACATCAATTTTTAATTTACCATGCGAATAAGCCTACAAATGCAGCTGTTAATAATGAAACTAAAATCCCTGCTAACAACATCATTGGCACGTACTTAGAAACAAAATCTGCTGTCTTCTTATCTACTATACCTTTTAACGTACCGATAATCATACCAATAGTAGAAAAATTAGCAAAAGATACTAAGAATGTTGATATCACTGCTTTATGGTGAGGTGAAAGTGTATTAATCGTCTTCGATACTTCACCCATTACGACAAATTCGTTGGTAACGATTTTTTTCGCCATTTGTTGTGCAACTAACCAAGCTTCATCCCAAGGTAGACCAAGTAATAATGCAAATGGATACATAAACACACCTAAAATTTGGTCTAATCCGAAGCTACCTTTAAGACCCATCAAGTGACCAATACCACCTGTAATTAAGTTAATCAAACGATCTGCTAAATCTGCTAATGCTACGAAACTAATCACAAATGCTATGATAATTAATACTAATTTACCTGCAGCTAATACAGAATCACCTAAGAAAGAAAAGAATGGCTGACGCTCTATATCTTGATCTTTAATACTATAAATAATATCTTCTTTATCTTCTACTCTAACTGGATTCAAAATTGACGCGACAATAATGGCATTCACGATATTTAAAGGAATCGCAGTTAATACTAATTCACCTGGAATCATTTGAACATAGGCACCAACAATCGCACCTGAAACAGAACTCATAGACATCATCGCTACTGTTAACACACGCATTTCATTCATGCGTTTCAATTGTTCGTTAGAAACAGCTAGTGCTTCTGTGTTACCTAAGAACATCATTTCAATACCAAAGAATGACTCAAATTTAGGTTGGCGTGTAATTTTTGCTAAAACCCAACCAATCGCACCAATTAATTTCGGCAGAATATTAAAGTACATTAAAATATCAAATAACGGTACTACTAATAAAATTGGAAATAGTGCGCTAACAGCCATATCCATCTGCTTATTAGAAACAAAGCTATTAAACGCAAATCCTGTACCTGCATTTGCTGATTCAATTACCCAGGAAATACCATTTGCAGCTGCTTTAATTCCTGATTTCCCCCATGGGAAGTAAATGAAGAACCACGCTAAAAATAAGTTTAAAACGACTAAAATAATAATCGATTTCCATTGTATATCTTTTCGTGCTCTCGAAAATAATACTGCAATACCTAGGAAAACAATTAACCCAATGATATTAATCAATAAAAACATTTGGCACCCACCTATTTATTTAATTTTCTAACAACGCGTTGTACAAAAGTAACTTATGTATAGATATAAGACTCTATAACATGGATAAAATCCATCCCCAAAAGCAGAGCCCATCTCATTGGCTTAATTATACCATTTGTAAAAATGACTTAAAATAACGTTTTTCATTAAATCTTTAAATTATACAAAAAAGCACATACACTCATCCAAGCGTATGTGCTTTATATTATAAAATTTTAGTCAGCAAGCTTTTGGGATGTTACAAAGTGTTTATATTTCTCATGTGTTGTCATTAACTCACTATGTGTACCTTTACCAGTCACTTGTCCTTTATCTATAAAGATAATTTGACCTGCTTTTTTAATTGTAGAAAGTCTATGTGCAATAACAATCGTTGTACGGCCTTCCATCAATGTTTCTAGAGCTTCTTGAATTTTCAATTCACTTTCACTATCTAAGTTAGCGGTAGCTTCATCTAATAATAAAATATCTGGATTTTTAACAAAGCTACGTGCAATATCTATTCGTTGTCTTTGACCACCAGAAAGTTTCAGACCACGTTCACCAACTAATGTATCGTAACCCTCATCAAATTGCATAATAAAATCATGACAATTAGCTAATTTAGCGTATTTAATAAGTTCTTCATCCGATACTGAACGATTAACACCGTACAAGATATTATCTCTAATCGTACCACTCATCATAGAGTTTGATTGCATCACATAACCAATCTTAGTACGCCATTTAGATAATGGAATATCAAAAATACTTGTACCATTATACGTAATGTCGCCACTTTCAATATCATACATACGTTCAATTAAATTGAATATCGTACTCTTACCAGAACCAGAAGGACCGACAAATGCACTAACCTGTCCTTGAGGTATATTAAATGACACATCATTCAATATAGACTTAACATCATATTTGAAGTTCACATGATCAAATACAAGTTCACCATCTTGTACCTCAACATCTTTTGACTCTTCAAGTGCTTCTGTAGGTTCAATAGGTTCTTGCATGATTTCATATATTCGATGACTTGCCCCAACAGCTTTTTTATAATCTGTTATCAATGTTGATAGATTAATCAACGGCATAGACATTTGAATCACATAGAAAATCATTGCGATCAATGTACCTGCAGTGATAGCGCCTGTTGCGATTTCTAAAGCACCGAAACCTAGGATGATAGCGATAGTTAGTAACATCACCACGCCCGAAATAGGTTGTACTACCGCTGAAATTTTAGCTTGCTTTAAACCTAAGCGATAAATTTCTTTTAAATTAGTATGTGCATTATCAAGTTCTAATCTTTCTGTATTAGAAACTTTAACCAATCTCATTTCTGTCAGTACACGCCCAAGTAAACCACTAAAATTAGCAATTTCTGTTTGTGTACTCGTTGAGATCTTTTGCATCACACGACCTAATGGAATCATGATAAGTACAAAAATAGGAATGGTAATAAACGTTAATAACGTCATTTTCCAATCCATGATAAATAGCATAACGAGAGATCCAACTAACGTTAATGCTGAAGGTAATAAATTAGGTAATTTTTGAGAAATAAATTCATTGATTACCTTTGTGTCGTCTGTCAAACGACTCATCAATTGACCACTTTCGTTTTTATCAAAGAACGGCATTTTTAATTGAATGATATGTTCCCATAATAATGAACGGATATCATAAATCATTTTTTCACCAATTTTACTTAGTAAATATAATCCAATACCACTTAAAATAGCATTAAGTAGGAATATACCACCAAATATGGCTACAAGATTCCAGTTCATAGTACTTACTGAGAATTTATCTACTAATCTCCCAGTAAATAGAGGTACTAATAATCCACTCAAACTTCCTAAAGAAGTAATAATGACCGCAGCAATGATTAACCCAATTGGCCAAGAGAGCCTTTTAAATAAAAAGAATAAAGGGTTAGTTTGTTTCATAATAATACCTCTTCTATTAATATTCATATTTTAAATTTTGCTCAATCTTACTATAAAAGTTCGTGCATCCCAAATATTTAAGTCTTTCCCAACTATAATAAAATTTCAAAAATTCAACATCTTACATATATGTAACAAATAATGTATATGATAAAATATATTAGTTGAAAATTATAGTTAAAGGAAAGAAATAATGAAAAGAATCTTTATACTCATCATAACGATGTTCTTCGTATTAAATATTATAACACCTTTTGCTAATGCAGAGAATGGTGATGTTACCCCAGTTCAAGTTGCTATCGATAATGGTTATAGTAAAGTAACTGAAGCGTATCAACCTGAAAGTGCCATTAACGTGAGTCAAGACGGCCAAATACTCTATGAATACAATAAAGATAAGGTATGGTATCCAGCATCAATGACCAAACTCATGACAATGTATCTTACTTTAGAAGCTGTCAAAGATAAAAAGCTATCCTTAAATGATGAAGTCAAAATGACTGATCGTGAATATCAAATGTCTACACTTCCTGAATTGAGTAATACTAAACTTTATCCAGGACAGAAGTGGACCATTTCAGATTTACTTCAAATTACCGTTTCTAATTCTAGTAATGCCGCTGCACTAATACTGGGCGAGCAAGTATCTGGTAATGTCAATGACTTCACAGATTTAATGAATAAAAAAGCCAAGGAACTCGGTATGAAAGATACACATTATGTGAATCCTTCAGGTGCTGAAAACACTCGTCTCAAGAGCTTTGCTCCTTCTAAATATAAAAAGACTGAAAACACAACAACTTCAGCACGCGACTATGCCATTTTAGACCAACATGTGATTAATGAAACGCCTAAAATATTAGATTTTACCAAACAACTCGCACCAACAACACATGGTGTAACGTATTATACATTCAACCATTCATTAGATGGTGCCGACATGAGTTTACCGGGTACAGATGGTTTAAAAACTGGTTCTAGTGACACTGCAGATTACAACCATACGATTACTACAAAACGAAACGGGTTTAGAATCAACCAAGTCATATTAGGTGCTGGAGATTATAAACATATCGGCGGAGAAAAACAACGCAACATGATGGGCAATGCGTTAATGGAACGTTCATTTAATCAATATAAATATGAAAAAATCCTATCAAAAGGAAAACATCAAATTAATGGTAAAACATATTATGTAGAACAAGATTTATACGACGTCCTACCTAAAGATTTCACTAAAAAGGACTTTCAATTAGTCATTGATAAAGGCAAAGTACATGCAGATTACAAACGTGAATTCATCACTAAACAAGATGGACCACCTTCGGTTACAGTACATAAACCCATATTCCATCATGCGACAACCGTTGCTAAAAGTATATGGCAAACTCATCCTACTATAGCTATTATCTTCGCTATAGGTTTAGTAATCGTATTATCTATTATAATTCATCTATTCATTCAAGCTTTTCGCAGAAAATAGGCCACATGCAATCAAAACAATAAAAGGACAAAGCACAGACATCTCGTCTTGGCTTTGTCCTTTATTATAAATACGCTATTATTTAGCGTCTTTCCCGTATAATTCTTGTTTGATTTTCGTAGTAGAAATACCTTCTGTACGGTTAAGATAAATCACTTCACATTTATCTTTTAAGAAATCAAATTCGCCTTCCCAGTCGTGTCCCATTACGAAAACATCGACATCGAAACGTTCAACATCTAATTCTTTTTGACCCCAACCATCTTCAGGGATTACTAAGTCTACATAACGAATTGATTCTAACATCATTTTACGTTGATTATAGTCATAATATGATTTTTTATTTTTCACTTGGTTGAATTCATCAGTAGATAACGCAACGATGAGATAATCTCCCATTTCACGTGCTCTTCTTAATAATTCAATGTGTCCATAATGTAATAAATCATATGTACCATAAGTAATTACTCGTTTCATGATACGTGATTCTCCTTAACTAAATATTTAATAAAAATTTATATTCTTAATGTAGCATAAATTGTATAGGCTTACCATTAATTCATTAAAACATCATGTCACTCTTTAAAATCTATACGATGATTGACCATTATTTCTTTAATACTTTTTTTAACTTTTGCTTTCCAGAAAATGCTGATTTTTTAGGAAAAGTCTGTGCTAAAAATCGAACATATCCTGGTCTTCCAATACCTACATTTGCCAATGTACGCCTCCATGGTTGATAGAGATCTTTAGTCCATTGTGTTCCGCCCTGTTCAACCGCTTCTATAATTCTAAACATTGCATCACCTGAATAATTTGTCTCTTGCATCAAATTAATATACTTTGTCACACTGTCTATAAATGATGGCGTAATCGCACTATTTTTTAATAAATGTGCTTGGATTAAATAACTTACAATAAGATTATCCATACGATAGCTGTAATAAATTTTTTCATTCATTAATAGTAATAATTCCATTACGCGTTGTCGCACTTTCATAGCATCTTCCATATATGGTAAGAACGTATCTGCACGTCTATCTGTCACCGAGCCTTCTCGTTCATTATAGCCATATGCAATGATTGACATAAGGTTAATATCTCGTGCTTTAGAAAAAGCACGTACCATAAATGTATGCTCTTCACAAAATACAACATCTTCATCAAACCTTAAAGAAACAAATTTTGCACTAAACAACTTGCCACCAGGACCTATAGATTGAAGTATTTCTGGGTTTCTTTCGAGTGTTACAACTTCATCTCTCTTAATTTCCTCATGTGTAGGAAATACTTTCCATTCGCCATGAACGTCGCGACCAATTTGGCCTATCACAATGTCGGTTTCCTCGTGATTCTCATATGTTTGTATCATTGCATCTATACGACTTGGTAAATATTGATCATCTGCATCTAAAAACATAAATGCATCCGTATCGTCATCCATAGCTGCTAATCCAACATTACGACTTCTAGCAGCACCTTGATTCTCTTGATGAATGACTTTAATATTAGGAAATTCTTTTTGTAATTCAGTTAATTCATGCTTTGTATTATCTGTCGAACCATCATTTATACAAATAATTTCAAATTCTACTTTAGTATCAATCGACGTGACCGCTCTTCTTACTGTATCTTGTCCGTTATATACAGGCATTATAATCGCTAATTTCATGATTTCACCAACTTATCTATATAGTTTGTTACTTGATTCAATGTTTCTTGTGTAGTGTATTTATGCCAGTGATTAAATAATGACTTGAATTGCTTATCATCTTGCTTAATTTTTTCAATAAGTGCTTCTTCCGTCGTCACTTTATACGTATTAGGAATATCATAATAATATTGGTTAAGTCCTCTTACCTTTTCATATTCCTTTTCGTCATACACATAAAAGAGCGTTGGTTTATTAAGTAAACTCGCTTCAATTGGTATTGAACTATAATCACTAATAATTAAATCTGCCATGATAAGTAATGATGTTGAATCTAAGTCGTGCTCTTCTTTATCTTTTTTGATAGACGGATGAAAATGACTAAGCAATGTGTATTCAGGCAATGCCTTTTCAAATAGAGTTTTATTAATTTGTCTGTTAGCTTGATGATTTTCCCTATAGGTTGGCATATAGACTGCTAATTTTCCTTGGATACCATATTGCTCTTTTAATCGTTGTTGTTCTTCTTTAATATCAATATTTAAATATTCAACTAATCTAGGAAGTCCAGAACGTAACATTTGTGAAGGGTGTGCATCAAATGATTCGTTAAAACAATGCCCCATTTCTTCTCCACCTACTAAATATAAATCTGTAGCTGAATATACTCGTTGATATTGATTCACCATTGCTTGATTATTCGAATCCACTTGATGATCTGTTAACCCAAAATCTTTTAAAGCACCAGCAGCATGCCATGTTTGAATAACAGTTTGTTGCGCTTTTTTATGGTATGCACCCATAATTAAATAATAAGTATCTATGAGAATTACTTTTGCTGTGCTTAGCGCTTTAATATGTTGAATAACATTTTTATTTCCTGCTTTAATATATGTCACATTTGATAAATGTTGAATATGATGCGCATGCTTGTCTGTCGTGATAACCGTTAATTTGTATCCTTTAGTCCTTAATTGTTCGATTATCGGCAATACATCTTTAGGAAATGTCATCATAACAACAATATTGCTATTTTTAACTTTTAGTCCTCTAAAAATGACATTAAATATCGTAATGACGATCATATATATTTTTTTGATTAAAACTCTCATTTCATTCACCGTCTTTATTTCGTTTTATCTTTATTCATAAATTATATACGATTCCAAGATTGATAGAAAATAATTCTCTCTCTACTTATTGTCCATAAAATAAAAAAGTAGACCAACATTATATCGTCGGTCTACTAGTATGTGTCTTTTGACGCACTTTATTCTTATAAGAAATCAGCAAAGTGATCTCTATATTTTTTATGAAGAATAGAACCCAAAACAAAGAATATGACAATGATCATGACATTATACAAGGCTAATTTCCAGTGATCAATGAAATACCATTGATGGAACAATATTGCTGCACGATATGATTCAGCAATGAAGTATACTGGATTAAATAACATAATATGGTGCACAATGCCACTTACGCCATGGTTTTTAGGTATCCATAAAATGGGTGACATATAGAATAATATTCTCATTAATGCCTGCATCGCCATCTGAGTATCTCTTACTAAAATACCTAACGTTGATGTAAATAATGCTACTGACGCCGTTAATAAAAAGGCAAACGGCACATAAATCAATAATTGTATAATATGAATAGATGGGTAAATACCTCTAAACATACACGCTATGATAATGATGGCAAGTAATCCAATATGTCCATAAAATCTGCTTGTTACAATATATGTTGGAATAATAGACAATGGAAAATTCATCTTAGCGACTTGATTAAATTTTTGGGAAATAGATTTTGTACCTTCGAGTACACCTTGGTTAATAAAGAACCACATACTGATACCTACGAGTAACCAAAATACAAATGGAATACCATGTACCGGATGGTTACTTCTGATTCCTAGACCAAACACTAACCAATAAACCATAATTTGTAGCGCTGGATTCAATAGTTCCCAAGCCATACCTAAATAGTTACTATGGTTCGAAATTTTAATTTGGAATTGTGCCAGTCTTTGGATTAAATAAAAGTTTTTGATGTGTTCTTTAAATACAGTAACTACTGCTGACATTGAATTAAACCACACTTTCAAACATTTAATGTATATACAATTGATAATGAGATACAACCTGTCATTTGGCGTACTATGTTTCTTTCAATCCACACTATATATGATATCAACGGTGTAAATTAAGTTAAACAAATACTTCAGAAATGATGATAATCATATCTCAAACTCATTGTTTTTTAATATGTAAATTTGTTTTAATTGAATAAAATATACCAAACTATATAACATAGTAAAAGATATTAGTTTATTAAATTCTCATCTTATTATACAATCATTTAAGTTATTAAACATAATAAAGTACCTTAAAAAGACAATAATGTCATTGATTGTCTATAATTAGACATAGTCTATCGTGTTAAATTAACTTTTACTCAATTTTAAACAAAATCTTCTACTCACTTTACACTAGGTTAATAAATTTAACAACTGATGAGTAGTATATTATAATCTATATAAATGTAATTAAGGAAGGACTAATTATGAGCGTATCGGTAAATATAGAACATGTAACTAAAGAATATCGTATATATAGAACGAATAAAGACCGTATTAAAGATGCCTTAATACCTAAAAATAAAAACAAAACATTCTTCGCATTAGATGATGTTTCTCTTCAAGCGCATGAAGGAGATGTGATTGGTCTTGTTGGTATTAACGGATCAGGGAAATCTACATTAAGCAATATGATTGGCGGCTCTCTGTCCCCTACATCAGGTAAAATCGATCGCAAAGGTGATGTGAGTGTTATTGCAATCAATGCTGGATTAAATGGTCAATTAACAGGCGTTGAAAATATTGAATTCAAAATGTTGTGTATGGGATTCAAACGTAAAGAAATTAAAGAATTAATGCCTCAAGTAATCGAATTTAGTGAATTAGGTGAATTTATATATCAACCTGTAAAAAAATATTCTAGTGGTATGCGTGCCAAACTTGGTTTCTCTATTAACATAACAGTTAACCCTGATATTTTAGTTATTGACGAAGCATTATCAGTTGGTGACCAAACCTTCACTCAGAAATGTTTAGATAAAATTTATGAATTTAAAGAAGCGAATAAAACCATCTTTTTCGTAAGCCATAACATCCGTCAAGTTAAAGAATTCTGTACGAAAATCGCATGGATTGAAGGCGGTAAACTTAAAGAGTTTGGCGAATTAGATGATGTTTTACCAAATTATGAAAAATTCTTGAAAGAATTTAAGAAAAAATCTAAAAATGATCAAAAGGCGTTTAGAAGAGATTTAGATGCGTCTCGCTTTGTCGTTAAATAATCAACTTAAAACACCAATAAAAAGGCAATCACTGTGTTAATTACATAACACATGATTGCCTTTTCTTATGTTCATATTTTTAACGTTGTCTTTTTTGTCTGGCAATTTTAAACATAAATTTAGGGATACTCTTCAATCGTCCTAAACGTTTCCAATCAATTAACAAGCGATAAACCCATTCAATATTTAACTTTCTAAAGAATTTGGGCGCTCTTTTTTTAGCACCACTAAACACTTCAAACGAACCACCAACACCCATCATCACTGTATGTTGAAAAGCTTTACTATGGCGTGCAATCCACTTTTCTTGTTTAGGGTAACCCATACCAACGAATATATAATCTGGATTAAATGTCTCTATACGCTTAATCACTGTTTCATCTTTTAAATTAATGTAACCATGGTGATGTGCAAATGTCACTCGTGGATATTTAGCTTTTAATTGTTGCTCTGCCTTTTCAATAATTTCATTCTTTGAACCTAAAATAAAAACTTTTTGTTGATTCACGTGTGCAATTTTTAGACATTCTTCTAATAATTCTATTCCTGGAATTCTTTGTGGTAACGGTTGTTTCAATCGTTTCGATGCTTTCACGATACCTGTACCATCAGCGATGACATAATCAGCACTATTGATGAGTTGTTGATAGTCATGATTTTCTGATGCATAGTCTACAATTTCAGGATTAGCTGTAACTATAAATAAATTATCTGTCGTAGATGACATAAAAAATGTTTTAATATTTTCAACCATTTGTAACATCGTAGTATGGTCAAAATTCAAGCCTAATATATCAACTTTATTATTATGCTGACCTTTTAATGTCATAAAATAAATCTCCTATCCTACTTGATCAGTTATTTCAACTGATATATCAAGTTAAATCATATATTGTCATTGTTTTAATTTTAACCAAAATGTACGCTTATTTTAACACATCAATAATCATCTAGATATTATTATTCGCAAAACCTTCATCTCTCATACAATTTACGCCTTTAGTCTAAAGGATAATTTCTAGATATTAACGTATAATAGATGTTAACTTACAAAATCAGTCTGACCGTGCGTCAATTGATTAATTCTAAATACGGAGCTTTAATATGACACAATTCAAATCATTCTTAACTACTCATATCCATTTAAATATTTATATCATATTAATCATAAGTATCATCTACATTTTCGTCCATCAAAATCGCTATAAATCTTACTATCGATACTTTGCAATTATACTTAACTATATCCCAGTATTAACTCATGAATTTGGACATGTTCTTTTTAATAAATTATCCGGTGGCCATGCTAAAGATTTAGTTATTGTGACACGACCGTCTGAAAGAGAAGCTACCTTACAACAAGGTTATGCAATTACGCAATCTAAGAGTTATCTTGGACAATGGTTCACTACTTTAGGTGGCTATATCATGCCACCAATTATGTTATGGATAGGTATCATTACAGTCTTTTATAATCATCCAAGCTTTTTCATTCTCATTTACTTAGGAATTTTTATTTATTTTCTCATTTTAACGTCACGTAAATTATCACCTATACTCATTATTATCGCTATGTCTTTACTCTTGTATTTCCTATTCCAAAGCGATGATCTACTCGTTATTCATCAAATTGTAAGTTTTAGTTACCATTTGATTTTAGGCGTATTACTTGGCGAAGTGCTTCAGTCGTCTTGGACAATTTTCAGACTGACATTCCAAAGACCTAAACAAAGTTGGGACGGTAGTACCTTAACTGATATCAGTAAAATGCCAACAGTCATCTATAGCTCTATTTGGATTGCGATTAATCTATATACTGTGTATATATTAATCAAATTACTATTGTTCTAAAACTTAAAAGGTTAACCTATCTTTATCAAAGATTATAATAAACAAAAACTTGAGCCCTTCTGATCAATATGGTGTTAAGACATTTTATCTTAACCACCACACGATTCAGTTTAGGGCTCAAGTTGATGTAGTATTATTTTTCGGCAAAAATATTCATAGCATTTTCATAACTTAAAATGGTAACCACATCATTGCGCTTAATAATGACAACTTTATTAGTGTCATCTTTGGAAACAATTTCAACCTCATTGCCAATAGATATATCCTTACTTGAAAGATAAACTAACAACTCTGTCTTGTCTCTAACACGTTTAATTGTGACAACATCCGCAGGTTCAAATTCTAGTATTGTCTTTGTATATTTTTCCTTGTAACGATGATCTCTTGGAATCACGCCACCATGTGGACACGTCTCTGGGTAATTTAAAATATTATCTAGACGTTCGACAAATAAATCTGAAATTCTATGCTCCAAAATTTCAGCCTCTTGATGCACTTCTTCCCAATTATATTTCAAAATTTCTATTAAAAATAATTCGAGTAATCGATGCCTTTTAATGATATCTAAAGTGTGATTTAAACCTTCTTCTGTTAATTTAACACCTTTATACGGCTTTGTTTCTACATAGCCCGATTTTTCTAATCTCCCAACCATTTCACTAACTGATGGTGGTTTTATATTTAAAAATTGAGATAATTTTTTATTTGATACGAAGGATACATCGCCGTCATTCGTTAATATTGCTTTGAGATAATCCTCTTTTTCTTCAGTTAACATCATTTCACCTCACACATATTCACTTTATTGTATCACGAATCTACTTGACATGTTAAAACTTCTCGGTTTATTATAAAATAAATTAGGTTAACCTAAACTTTTAATTAGGAGGTATTAATATTTGTTAGAAGTTAGTAATTTAAATCTTTTTTTAGGTAATAAGCATATTTTAAAAGATATTGATTTTAAAATTCCTATTGCCGGTGAAATGATAGGTATTATGGGTCCGAATGGTGCTGGAAAGTCATCTTTACTGAAGTCATTAATAGGAGATTTCCAAGCAACTGGCACTCAATTACTTTATCAACGTCCGATACATACTCAATTGAAATACATGACATACATACCTCAAAAATCAAATATTGATTTGGATTTTCCAATAAATGTGGAAAAAGTGATTCTCTCAGGATGTTATGGCGACATCGGTTGGTTTAGCAAACCTATACATGAGACTAAAATACAATTGAATCAATTATTAGATGATTTAGACTTAAAATCATTAAAACGAAAGCAGATTTCTGCCTTAAGTGGTGGTCAACTGCAACGTGTACTTGTTGCTCGAGCACTCATGTCTAAAAGTAAACTTTATTTATTCGACGAACCTTTTGTCGGTATTGATTTTAAAAGTGAGCAACTCATAATGAATAAAATTAGACAACTAAAAGCACAAGGTAAGTTGATTCTTATTGTTCATCATGACTTAACTAAGGCTTCCCAGTACTTTGATCGGATTATGTTACTCAATCAAACATTACGCTATTTTGGCAATGCAGAAGAGGCAATGAATAGCGACACGTTGTTAAACGATACCTTTATGTCACAGAACAGTCATGTCGATGTTTCATCGAAAGGAAGTGCCTAGATATGAATGACTTTTTCACACATCTTTTAAATTATCAATTTTTAAATAGAGCACTGATCACTTCAATGATTGTTGGTGTTGTTTGTGGCACTGTCGGAAGCTTAATTGTATTAAGAGGATTATCACTAATGGGTGATGCGATGAGTCATGCTGTATTACCTGGTGTGGCATTATCATTCTTATTCGGCATACCCATGTTTGTTGGTGCGTTAATAACTGGAATGATTGCAAGTATGTTAATCGGATTTATTACTTCTAAAAGTAAAACAAAACCAGATGCAGCTATAGGCATTAGTTTCACAGCATTCCTCGCATTAGGTGTCATTTTAATTAGTATTATCAATAGCACGACGGACTTATACCATATTTTATTTGGTAATTTACTCGCCATTACGCATACAACGTTTTGGACTACCGTAATCATCGGACTATTTGTATTAAGTCTCATCATTATATTCTATCGACCGTTAATGATTTCTACGTTTGATAATACATTTAGTAGAATGAATGGTTTAAATACTAAGCTAATACATTATTTTGTCATGTTACTCCTTGCATTAGTAACTGTTGCGAGTATCCAAACCGTAGGCATTATTTTAGTCGTCGCACTATTAGTCACACCCGCTTCCACTGCCTTTCTTATATGCAAGAATTTATATGGCATGATGGCAGTCGCAAGCTTAATTGGTGTAATCAGTTCAATTATAGGACTTTATTTTAGTTACATATATAACGTACCTAGTGGCGCAGCTATTGTACTTTGTACATTTGCGATTTACGTTGTCACTTTAGGTATCACAACATTAAAAAATAAACAGAGAAGAGGCGTAATTTAAATGAAGAAAATCATTCCCTTATTGTTAGCCATTTTTATCGTCTTGGTTGGCTGCAGTCAATCTAATGGAGACAAACAACATGCTGATGGTCATAAATTAAAAGTTGTCACAACAAACTCTATTCTTTATGACATGGTAAAAAATGTAGGTGGTGATCACGTTGACGTCCATAGCATTGTTCCAGTTGGACAAGACCCACATGAATATGAAGTTAAACCTAAGGATATTAAAAAGTTAACCGATGCAGATGTTATTTTCTATAATGGTTTAAATTTAGAAACTGGTAATGGCTGGTTCAAGAAAGCGTTAGATCAAGCTGGTAAATCGATGGATGATAAAAAAGTTATCGCTGTTTCTAAAGATGTTAAACCTATCTATCTAAATGGAGAAGAAGGTAACAAAGATAAATTAGACCCTCATGCATGGTTAAGTATTGAAAATGGTATTAAATATGTCAAAACGATACAAGATAGTTTAATCAAATATGATTCATCAAATCAAAAAGATTATAAACATCAAGGTAATCAATACCTATCTAAATTAGAAAAACTTAATAAAGAAAGTAAAGACAAATTTAATGACATTCCAAAAGAACGACGAGCCATGATTACTAGTGAAGGTGCATTTAAATACTTTGCTAAGCAATATGATGTGAAACCTGGCTATATTTGGGAAATCAACACAGAAAAACAAGGTACACCTTCACAAATGCGACATGCTATTCAATTTGTAAAAGAAAATCACATTAAGCATCTATTAGTCGAAACAAGTGTAGATAAAAAAGCGATGGAAAGCTTATCTGAAGAAACACATAAAAATATATACGGAGAGGTATTTACTGATTCAATTGGTAAAAAAGGCTCAAAAGGTGATTCTTATTATAAAATGATGAAATCAAATATCGATACAATACATGGTAGTATGAAATAATGCTCATCGCACAACTGACAACATAACTTAATAGAACCATTGGCTGAGTGATTAAGATATAACTTGAATCACACTCAGCCTCCCTATTAAGTCTCTATGATATAGCTAATAGTCTCATATCGTGCGTGAATTTTTATATTATCCTCCTAAAATATAAAATCGTTCTCTCACGCACGGTATGGTGGTGTTAGTCTATCTCATCTCATTTATGTAGTGGGCTTATACATTATCTTAACTCCCCAGTGGTAAAGGTATCATTTCATCCCCCTTTACCAAATCGTTTCAAACTGACAGAATATAATAAAAATGGCATGAATTACGTTTCCTTTTCATCCATTTATATATCTGTCAAAGTTATAAAATCATCCCTATAACATTGAGATTGAATTGGATTTCACTATAGGACGCTGTTGAACAGGTTGTATAGAATCCATGCACTGATGGTTCAATCTCAAATGATTCAACATTTATGGCCTATTCTCTCCATAAATGTAGGTCGTAGAACTTATATTTCACCCGATGAGTTTTACGAGTGTCTGCTTTATATACAGGAAAAAGCTCGTGAGGTCTTACCTCACGAGCTTTCCTATTGTTTAATATAATTATGTCATACTATCTACGATAACCATTTCATCATAATTAATTGATTCTCTAAGTTTTAAAGCCGTACCTTCTGTAATTTCTTCATCTTCAATTAACTCTCTTAAAATACGACGTTGTTCACGTAGTGCGTTTAGTTTAATACGAGTCAATGTATCTTCACTAGGAGAATTAAAGAAATTATTTGGCGTTAAGTTATCTATACGCATAAGATAGCCATCACATATCATACCTACCTCTAACTTGTTATCATTGTTAGCTTCTTGTCCTAATCGTCTTACTACATTATAGTGAACGATTTTATTGATTTTAACTAATTCTAACAAGTTATCTGTCACGCTTAAAGATGATGCAGAGTTAATAGTTGTCTTCACCCGTCGTTTTAATAGTGCACCTCTAAATAATACAATCAAACGACGAATTAATGATGCTTGTTTATATACCTGTGTACGTTCAGCATATCGCATATAGTTCTCAAGTATACTATTTGTGATACTACCGTCATCTACTAACTGTTCGAGCGTTTTCGTTTCCACATTAAACGCAATCTTTTGAAGTCTTTCAAGTTCTTTAGAGTTTTCATCATCTTTCTCTACCGTTTTCAAGAATGTTAATTTGTCATGATATTCTTTAATAACATTGCCATAACGATAACTGGTTTCGAACGTTGATTTCTGATTTAAATAATCAATGACATGTTCCAAAATGTAAATTCTAGCTTCTTTAAAGTTCATGCTACCCACTTTTACTTCAGGTGCATTGGCAGTAACAAATGGTAGTAATAATTGTGCCGCAACTAAACTGATAATCACCATACCTGATGCAATAAATAACAAGTCATTACGATAATCAAATGCATGATGATCGGCTAAATAATAAGGCAACGTTAATGCGATAGCTAACGAAATCGTTCCGTGAACACCACATAACGTCATTATAAGTGCATACAGACTTCGTTTAGGTGGTTTCTCCGTTGTATTATTGCCGTCGTCATCTTGGCTAATCATTTTCTGGAATGGACTGACAGCTAAATAGAAATAAGGATATAATACGTATACCCATAAGAATCTAAATAGGTACACGGCCAATGCTACTAGTACAGTAATCACCACTAAAAACAGTAAATTATGTGGTTCAGTTTTGATGATGTTAATCACAACTTCAGGTACTAAAAATCCTAATATAGAAAAAACAAATCCATTTAATACATAACCTAATATATTCCATGTATGGTTATAACTCATTTGCAATCTTGTACGTGTCTGTGCGATTCTATCACGTTCAAATCCATGAACAAGTCCAGCCACTACTGCTGCAATAATACCTGATGCATGAAATAACTCTGCAACTAAGTATGTAACAAATGGCGTCAATAATTGTATAAATGTAAACATATTAATGTTTTCAATGCCTCGACGCATTAACGTTAATCTAAATCGAACTAACGCCATACCAATGAGCAAACCTACGATGGCCCCACCTAATGAAGCAACTAAAAACTGTTCGACGGATTCCATAATAGAAAATGTGCCTGTTACTAATGCACCAACCGCTATTTTAAATGAAATGATACCTGCCGCATCATTTAACAATGACTCGCCCTCTAAAATAGTCATTGCACCTTTTGGCAATACTTTACCATTCGTAATTGCTTGTACCGCTACTGCATCAGTTGGACATAGAATAGCAGCAATCGCAAAAGCTGCGCCCGTAGGTAGTTCAGGCCAAATCCAATGAATGAAAAAGCCTACACCAATGACAGTTGTAATGACTAGGCCTAATGCCATCATCATCACAGGTTTAATATATTTTCTTAAGTGCACCCGTGAGACATTAACGCCTTCTACAAATAGAAGTGGTGCGATTAAGGCAACCATAAATAATTC
The DNA here is from genome assembly GCF_979255425.1 of Staphylococcus sp. AC872. Taxonomy (NCBI): domain Bacteria; kingdom Bacillati; phylum Bacillota; class Bacilli; order Caryophanales; family Staphylococcaceae; genus Staphylococcus; species Staphylococcus sp. AC872. The sequence continues at coordinate 48,217 of NZ_CEEDKW010000004.1, read as the reverse complement.
GGAATCAAAATTAAACTCAACAGGAATAGGAGTAATAAATAACAGCATACCTAAAGCGATTTGAATAAACGCTAGTGGTACTTTCGGCATAAACGTGTGAACGAATGAACTAATAATAACGACGCCGATAAATATGAGTAATGTTTCAAATATTTCCAAACTTTCACCTCTTTAATGAATTGTTTTGGAATGAAAATTAAGTAACACGTATTGGAATTGATGTACTTTAGAGGTTAATTAATATAGAAGCAATCATTAAATAATAAGCTTTATCAAATTGTTAAATGACAATTGAATTTATTAATATAGATGTTATGAGGAGGGCTCAACTCAGTTATCATAATGTTAGGTTATCCATACATCAATCATTTGAACATGAATTGAAAAGTTACCTAGTACCATCACATTTTATGGTTTTGGAATGTTAAAGTAACGTAATACATTATTAACTACGCAGTACTCATTATCCCAAAGTTATACTTTAAAGTTCCAAACACATAAAATATCTTTTTATCCCTTTTCAATAAATTTACTACTTAAATTCATAATTTTCCTTGTACAATATTTTATCACTATTTTGAGTATTACTTAAATAAATCGCACCTTAAACCAATAACTTTTTCTAATATAAATTAAAAGCTACCGCACACCCATTTTTATGGATACACGATAGCTTTATTTTAATCTTAGGTATTATTTATTTAGCTTTTGATTCTCTTTATAATACAATTTTTCTCTTCGTTGTTCACGTAGTTTTGCACGTGTTTTTAATTCTTCGGGTGAATTAAATTCATTTTGACTTAACAATATAGAAGACTGTCTTGGTACATCATCTTTTCTATACATGTATGCACCATTTCGATATGCTGCACGTGCAACTAAATGCATGCCTACAGGTGATGTCAAATTAATAAAGATCAGTGATAATAGTAATCTAACACTGAAAAAACCTGTATTCACAACAAAATAGATTAATACTCCAACAATCGTTAGTAATACTGATAACGTGGCACTTTTCGTGGAAGCATGACTTCTCAAAAAGACATCTTGGAATTTCACGATGCCGATCGCACTGATTAATGCAATCACACTACCTAGAAAGATGAATATTGCAGAGATGAGACTAACGATTTCTTTTACTACTTCCATTGAAAACGCGCCCCCCTCCAATAAATCTAGAAATAGACACCGAACTTACAAATGAGATGATGGCTATTAACATGATTGAATCTAGGAATGAAACGGTGCCCATAATCACACTCATGACCCCAACAATACACATGACAACGGCACTCGTTGCATCAAATGACACGACTCTGTCAGCAGTAGTAGGTCCTTTAATTAACCTCAAAAGACATACTAGTAATGCAATACCAAAAATAACCAAAGCTGCAATAATAAAAAATTGTGTCATAGCTTGTATCATCGTGTCACCTCCAAGATTAAATCTTCATACTGTTTAATATTTCGCAATAAATTTTTCTTATCCTTATCCGTTACATCAATACTATGAATTAAAAATTTATTTGTTCCTTTAGATATACGAATCACAGTTGAACCTGGCGTTATGATAATTAATATCGTTAAGAAGGTAATTGCCCAATCATTAGTTAAATTGGTCTCATACGTTAACAATCCAGGATTCATGTCTTTCGTTTTAAACAAAATATAATTAATTGTACTAATACTAGATGTAATTAATTGATATAAGTAAACAACTAAAAACTTAACGGCAACCCATATTTTTCTCAAATAAAACTCTTGTCCAAAGAAACGATGTAAAATATAGATGACGATCACACCAATTAAATACCCAGAGAAGAAGGTCGTGAATTTAAACTCGTCCTCATCTTGAAATAAAACCCATAAAAACGCGATCACAATATTCAGAACGACTTGATTCATCTAATTATCTCCCTCCTTCAAATGCGTATTCACAATTTGATGGAACTGATGCTCATCCATATTCATCTTAGTCGCATTTTCAGTGACATTTAATACTTCTGGTGCACCGATTCCCATTAATAATATGACTACTACAAGAATACCTAGAATTCCTTTACGATGTTTAGGTATTTTTTTAAATTCAACCTCTTCACCGTCTTGGTCACCAAAGTACATTAAAAATAGTATTCTAAATAAGCTATACATCGCAATAAGACTCGTTACAATCATTAATCCTAGACCAATATAGTTTCCATTTTCAATGGCACCTTTAAATATCAATACTTTACCTGGGAATCCACTAAATGGTGGTACACCACCAATCGCAAAAATCATAATAATAAATGCTATACCGAAGAATGGTTCGCGCTTGGCTAGTCCACTTAAATAATGGTACTGACGATAACCCGAAATATACACTAAGCTACCTACAATAAAGAATAATAATGTTTTAACAACAATATCGTTAGCTAGATAGAAAATCGCACCATTAACACCTGAAAATGTGTGTGTACCTAAACCAAGAATGACAAAACCAATCGACAATATGACTTGATAGGCAGCAATTTTCTTAATATCTTTGTATGCTAGAACACCAAAAGCACCAATAATCATTGTTAGACATGACATAAAAATAAGCAATGGATGTGTGACTCCTTCATGAGAGTCAAATAATAAAGTGAAGAAGCGGATTAATGCATATGCACCGACCTTCGTCATTAGTGCTGCAAAAAGTGCGGCCAATTCTGTATTTAAAACCGCATATGCTTTAGGTAGCCACATAAAGATGACTAACGCTGCTTTCGAACTAAATGCCACCAAGAATATAAGTGAAATCATCGTCACGGTTTGATTATCTTCCATGTTATTTAATCTTAATGCAATATGAGAAAAATTAAGTGTTCCTACCGATTTATATAATAAACCAATCGCGAAAAGTAAAAACCATGATCCGATAATGTTCAATACGACATAGATAATTGCTGCACGTAATTGTTCAACAGATTGTCCTAATGTCACTAGTACAAACGAAGCAAGTAGCATTATTTCAAACATGACATATAAATTAAACAAATCTGAAGTTAGAAACGAACCAATGACACCTACAGATAAAAATAGAATGAATGATGGAAGATGAAAACGATTGACACGTTGCTCTCCACGCCCAAATCCATAAGCCATAATCAACGTAATGACAAATGATGAAACAGTTACCATTAGTAAACTCAATGAATCTCCTAAAAATTGAATACCAAATGGTGCCTTCCATCCACCGAAATCTAATGTAATTGGTTTTTCATTCATAACATAAATTAATAATGACAACGATATCAGTGTTGTTACCAACATTGTGCCAATACATAAGAATTTAGATACTTTACTTTTATCTTTGATAAAGACAAGTATTAAAGCGCAAAGAAATGGAAGTAACATAGGTAGAATCAATAAATTACTCATCATCATCTTCACCCCTTAATACGTTAATTTCATCTTCTTTAGTTACTCGATATGTTCTATAAATTAATACAAGTAAGAAGGCAGTCATACCAAATCCAATGACAATAGCTGTTAAAACAATGGCTTGTAATAAAGGATCAACAAAGTAAGCCTTCCCTCCTGTAATTAATGGCTCTGTCATATGTCCACCATAATGACCCATACTCATGATGATAAGGTTACCTGCATGAGTATAAATCGAGATACCAATGACGATACGAATTAAATTAACAGATAGAATCATATACGTACCTATAAATACTAAAAAGCCAATCACTAGTAATAATATAAGATTCATGATTTACCCCCACTTATCGACAACATCACTGTAACAATGACACCCACAACGGCTAATAACACACCTAATTCAAAGAGTGTAACCGTTGTGACATGTACATGACCTAATAAGGGAAACGCGATATTGGCTTCAGTTTGATATAAAAACGGTTTACCAAAAAATGTAGGGACAATAGCTGTGGCTAAAGAAATCAAAGAACCTATGATCATTAACTTTTTAAAATCGATCGGCAAACTGATAAGCACTTGCTTAACATCAAATGCAAGGAACATCAGAATAAAAGCAGAACTAAAAATCAAACCACCGATAAAGCCACCGCCCGGATTATTATGTCCTGCAAAGAAAACATAGAATCCAAACGTTAATAGTATAAACACAACGACTTTAGTTACAGTTCGTAATACGACATCATTCTCTTTCATCTTGTCCCCTCCGATCTTTATAAGTTAATAATGTATAAATACCAAGACCTGCAATAATGAGTACAAGGCCTTCAAACAATGTATCTAATGCTCTAAAATCACCTAAAATGGCATTAACGATATTCTTACCGCCTGTTAATTTATCCGCATTTTCATAGAATTTAGAAATCGTTGGCATACCGTCTGCTTGTTGGGTAATAAATATCAGTGAGACCACTGTAATTGCAGTAATCAGTGACACAACAATTTTCACAACTTCTTTTTTCATATTTGGCTTAGATCTTGGAACGTTAGGTAATCTAGAGAAACTCACAATAAATAAAATGGTCGTTATCGTTTCAACCACAAGTTGTGTTAATGCTAAATCGGGCGCTTTCATTGCAATAAAGAATAATGTTACTGCAAAGCCAATCACACCATTAAGCACTACCATTGTAAGACGTTGACGAATAAAGATGAGTACAATTCCGATAATTAATGTCACTATAGATAAAATAACTTCTAACGGTCCAAATTGAGACACATGCAATTGATGTACATGTGGAAAGCCGACACTAATGTAACCATAGACAATGATGGCTACAAAGATCAGCAATGTAATGATGATATAGTGATTGAGTTTATTTTTCATCAACATTCTAATACTATATCCAGAATATGACTCGAACTGTCGATAAACTTGTTGATACGAATTCGTTATCGAAGCATGTTTAATGATTCGATGTGTCAATGACTTCCAATCTATTGATAAGGCCAACACAATGCCTACAACAATGACAGTCACGCTTAGAATAAGCGGTAAATTAACCCCATGCCATTGCGAAATATGTGGTGCTATCGTATCTATTTTCGAACCTGCGTCTGTAACTGATCTAAGAGCTGGTAAAATCATATTTTGACCGAAAAGATTCGGAATAAAGAATATGATTGGTATAAGTATGATTAAAACTAATGAAGGTAAACTAAACATCCAAGGTTCATGAATATCTTTTTTCGTAAAATAAGACGTATTAAATTTGCCCCAAAATGTTTCTTTTACCATGTAAAGTGCATACGTGAAAGTAAAGATACTTGCGATTACGCCTATTGTGACCACAATTACTGTTAGCGTGATGCCAAATTGATCTAAGTGACTCGCCTTCACTAATGAGTCGAAGAACATTTCTTTACTTAGAAATCCATTTAAAAATGGCACACCCGCCATAGATAGCGCTGCAATCAACATAGCTATATGCATTTTAGGGAAAAGCTTTCGCATTCCATTTAAATAACGAATATCTCTTGTTCCCGCTTCATGGTCAATAATACCTACACCCATAAATAAAGCACATTTAAAAATGGCATGATTCATTAAATGAAATAAACCAGCAAATAAAACTAAAACATAAAACTCTGTTAATGAATCAGATGGATGTTGCGCATAACCGCCACCAATACCTACCATTGACATCATCATACCTAGTTGACTGATTGTAGAATAAGCTAAAATACCTTTTAAATCGTATTGTCTTAATGCGGTTAACGAACCAAATAGCATTGTGATTAATCCTACAAAAGTGACGATGTAAATATAAGCATCACTTAAACCTAAGACTGGCGTGAAGCGGAATAATAAGAAAATACCTGCTTTGACCATCGTAGCTGAATGTAAATATGCACTAACTGGTGTCGGTGCAGCCATCGCTTTAGGCAACCATACATGAAATGGAAATTGTGCTGATTTCGTAAAAGCGCCTAATAAAATCATCAACATCATTGGTATGAATAAAGTATGGTTAATCAAATGATGACGTTGATCTATAATATCCGTAATCCTGTTTGTACCTGTCATCAAAAACAACATAATAAATCCTGTTAGTAATGCCAATCCACCAAATACCGTTATCATAAACGATTGAATAGCACCTAATTGACTATTACCGTTATCGTACCAATATGAAATAAGTAAAAACGATGACACACTAGTTAATTCCCAAAAGACATACATTAAAATTGTATTATTGGAAAGAACAATACCTAACATACTGAACATGAATAATAGTAAATAGAAGAAAAATCTAGGTAGGTTATCTGTTTGAGGTGATAAGTATTGTGTAGCATAGAAAAATACTGCTACACCAATTAGTGAAATAATTAAAGCAAACATTAAACTAAGCCCGTCTAGCCTCAAGTCAACATTAATATCTAGCGAAGTCATCCAAGGTATTTGAACTGCTATAAATTGTTGTTGCACAATTTGTGGAATCTTCGAGATAAAATAAATTGATGTAATTATGGGGGCACTTAGTGCAACATAACCAGACCATGCATTTAATTTGCGATGTGACATGGTTACTAGCACCAAGCCCATAATGGCTAACAGTATAACCATTAGGTATATCAAGACCATCAAAAGCCTCCTTTTATATATTTTATAGATTTAACGCAATGACAGTACGATTGTGCATTTTATCTTTAATACCGATAAATTTCATTGTTTCATGCGTTGTTTGATGCCCTAAATACTTCTGGATTATTGAAATTGATATTCCCGATTGGTATGCATGATATGCAAAGGTTTTTCTCAATGTAGTTAATCCGATATGTGGTATGTCTAACTCTTCAGCTGCTTTATTAATAATACGATATGCTTGTTGTCTTGATAATCCTTTCCCCGTCCGTATTGACTGAAATACAAGATCATTTTCCTTAATCTCATAATAGTCAATATAGTCTTGCAACTCATTTCTTAAATCTGGTGGTAATAAAATTTGAATCGTTGGTTCTCCGTCATCAATCCAAGTTGTTTTTATATTCCCACTTTCAATTGATTTCAGTCGTTGAACACTCATATTTAACAATTCTGATAACTTTATTCCAGTATGTATTGCAAATTTAAATAATAAATAATCTCTTTGAGAACGAGATCGCAACACACTATACATTTTTTGTATATCTTCTGTTCTTCTAATCGGCTCTACTTGATTCATACGTCCTCCTTATTAAGTTTCTTATTTAATGATAAATCATGTTTAAGTAACATTAAAGCAATCTGCTTAAATTTATTTATTAAATTGTGACCCTTTTTAATTTTTATTTCGATATATATAGTGAAAGGAGGTTATAACAATGAATGAAGTAAATCAACTGGTGGTTGTTTTAACTCGTATTACTTATGATTCAGAAGGTAAAGCAATCCAACATAAACGCCGTTTTTCAAATTTAAAACCCGCTACCACTGACGAACAAATCAAAACATTTTCAACTATTATTGAACGCTTGACTGGCGAATCATTTGATAAAGTTGAAGCCATTAGAACACAATCAATAGTTTAGGAGAATGCATATGAAAACTACATTAGACCTTGTTTTTAAAAGTGACTTAGACAAACCAATAAAGTTACAAATACCCGAAAATGATAGCGCACTAACCGAACAAGTCGTAAAAGAAAGTATGAATCAATTATTAAAATTAGATATTTTAAAATCAACCGTTGGTTCAATCAACAAAGTCTACGCTGCCTATATTGTATCCAAAAATACCCAAATCCTTTTTGAAAATAAATAATTGATTGACGCCCTATACCCTCTGATATTTATCACATTGGGTATAGGGTCTTTCTATTTGAATAAATATATTTAAGACATTTTATTCAAGTCTAATCTACTATTTTATAATAGTGTCATTTTCGATATAATTGATTCACTATGACGAGAAAAGAGTGACATTAATTATGGCTTTACTATATTTTTTAGGTATCTTTGTTGGTATGTTAATTCCTATACAGACATCCGTAAACTCAAGACTAAGTCAATATACCCGATCATCTTTTTATGCTTCAACAGTATCTTTCGGTGTGGGAACCGTATGTTTAATCATCCTGAATTTAATAATCAACCCTCATATGCTCACTCCTCATTTTTTTACTGAACAAACCTTTAATTATCACTGGTTTGTAGGTGGCTTATTAGGCGTATGTTTCTTAACAGGCAACTTATTATTACTACCTAGATTAGGTGCAGCACTTACCGTTGTCATTACAGTAGCTGGTCAAATTATGATGGGTGTTGTCATTGATACATTAGGCTTGTTTGGTGCAAGTCAACAACCGTTCACTTTTTTCAAAGCAGTGGGCATTGTTCTTTTACTTATAGGTATTTTACTGATGAATCAAATTCCTAAAGACAAACTTTTACATCAATCTCATTCGAATTTATATATATGGTTAATCATTGGCTTTATTTTCGGATGTGCACCCCCTATCCAAACGACAATCAATAGTGCATTGGCAAAAGAAGTCCATTCATCATTCTTTGCTTCATTAGTGTCGTTTACGATAGGTACAATCGCTTTACTCATTTTGACATTAATCTTCCATAGAAGCTTAAAAATTCACCAAACACATCCAGATTTTGGTCATATCAAACCAATATACTTTGTGGGAGGTATCTTAGGTATGGCTTTTGTTACCTCTAATGTCATACTAATGCCATTTCTAGGTGCTGCTTTAACTACGATTGTAGGTATGCTCGGTCAAATGTTAATGGGCGTAATAATCGATCACTTTGGTTTACTAGGTACACCTAAAAACAGAATCACACTTCGAAAATGTATTGGTTTGAGTTGTATTGCTATAGGCATTATATTATTACGTTTATTTTAACGTTTAAATTGCTACTGAGTTCTTATTTTAGGAACTCAGTTTTTTATCATTCTTGTTGTGTATTTTTCATATTCTGCAACACTACCTAATAGTAACAACATCTATTTCAATAATATTTCGTTTTAATATTTTTATCGTTCTTATTGTGTAGTATAATAATGCCATCTTATCCCCAGAGGTGAACATATTGAACTTCAACAAAGCGATTTTATTTCCTTTAATACTCCTATTCATAATCATTTCCCCAGGATTCGGTTTTTATCTTTATCGTTCTTCTCATTCTCCCAATCAACTTAACCATGTTAAAACGATTAAGACAAAACATGAAACCTTACTTTCCACTATTGGCACACAAGAAGCTGTCGAAAATTTTACTCTTTATTACGACAAACAGTATGGCTATATTCATCAATTCTTCGTTAAACCTCTTACTTACGCTAAAAAGAATTCCCCACTTTTAGAATATTTCAATCCATCGAAGGCAACACAACTTGATGATCAACAACAACTGACGTTCAAACAAATTCAGCAAACCTTCCCTAAATTATCATCTTCACATCAACAACAGCTCACTGATAGAACACTTCACCAATCACAATTCTTTAAAGATAAATCAGAAATTCATACACAAGCTTACGCCCCTATTAGCGGTTATGTACATATACTAAATAAATCTCCTTCTAAAAATAATCAACCCATAATGCAAATCAATAGCAAAGAACGTATTATTCGTGCTACTATATCAGAATCCGAAAAGGATTTATTAAAAATAAATCAAAATATTTCAATCTATTCTAATGATAAAAATCGTTTCATTGGAAAAATAAAATATATTTCAAATGTCCCAAAACAGATTAATAAGCAAACATCTATGTATCAAATTGAAATATCGACTCGACCACATTATGTTATCGGCACCCACTTCAAAATCAAACTTTTTTCCAATGATATACGTATCCCTAAAAGTACATTAATAGATAACAAATATGTCCTCGTTAAACTCAAAAATAAAATAGTTAAACGTGAGGTTAAATACAATATAGCCAAACAAAATGGGTATATAAATGTTACACAAGGGTTAATGTTAAATGAAGACGTTATTGTCGCACCTTCGATGACTTTAAAAAAGTCTTTCAAATAAGTTATTTGTAATAATCATTTCAAAAACTTTACTTTTTAGTTGTTTTTTTATTAAATTACAGAAAATTTGAATTTGTTATGATAAATTTGAATTAGAAAAATGCTATTTTTAAGAAAAAAAAGATATATCACAATCAATAATTTGTTTTATAAACACTTATTTGTTTACTTCTTAATTTTATTTAGTTATAATTAACTAAATAATATAGCATTAAATATAATTCTTTAAATTAATTTAATACTAAATTATGACAGACACTTCGTATTTTTCAAAAAAAAGATATAAATAGATAAAATCGGGTAAAAGCACTTATAGAAGTATATGTAAGTGTATATAATAGGGAGGTTTCAGTAATGGCTATTTCAAAAATAAATGATTGCTTCGAATTACTAGCAATGGTCACTTATGCTGACAAATTAAAAAGTATTATTAAAAAAGAATTCTCAATTAGTTTTGAGGAATTCGCAGTTTTAACTTATATTAGTGAACACAAAGAAGAGGAATACTATCTTAAAGATATTATCAACCACTTAAACTACAAACAACCACAAGTTGTAAAAGCTGTTAAAAACTTATCACAAGAAGATTATTTCGATAAAAAACGTAATGAACATGACGAAAGAACAGTATTAATTTTAGTTAATACTAAACAACGTAAAAAAATCGATGAATTATTAAAACGTGTTAACAAACGAATCACTGAAGCTAACGACGAAAACGAAGTATAAGCTTTAAAGTAAGTGAGGATATTTTAAACGAGATAGATAGATATAAACAGTTAAGCTAACAACTTAATAGATTTGAATGTAAATATCTACCCATCTCATACCTATCTTTTAAAAGATAGGTATTTTTTAATGATGACTAGATTTGAAAAAAAATATAACGTGTCTGAAATTAAAAGGGATTTCATCCTCGTGCCATTTGCACGTGTGATAAAATCCCTTTTTTGAATAAGTCGTTATCTTTCAATCCAATGTTCAATTGAACTAATAAAGTCCGTATATACTTTTACAAATTTTTCTGGTTCTTCGATATGTGGTGCATGACCTGAGTCATTAAATACCATTTTAGTAATATTTTCAAAATGATCGTCTACACAATAATTATTTTTATCCTTAATCAGAGGATCATAAAATCCATTAATGATTAATGTTGGTACATTGACTAAAGGACGTTCTTCTTGTTCCTGTGCATTATAAGAGATTAGTGCTCTTATAGCAATAGCACTTTCCTCTGATGTTTGCCTATAATACATTCTTTGATCTTGAAACCATTTCATAGTATTATCTTGTTCTTTAAATAAAATAGGAAATAGTAATAGAACTGCCTCGGATTTATTAAATCCTGCAACTAAATCTTGGTGTTCTACCATTAATTTAGTGAATCCGTGGGTAATATCCTCTCTTTTTGAAGCGACTGCAGTTAATGAAATGGTCTTAAATGGATATTTTTCAGTAAATCTTTTACCGATTAATCCACCCATATCATGTCCTAAAATATGTGCAGAACTTATATTTAATCTCTCCATTAATATATATAAATCTTCGATATGATCTTCTAAATCAAAAGCCTCACATCTCGATGATTTCCCATGACCACGTACATCATAAGTTATGACTCTATAGCGATCACTTAACTGTTGTGATAATTGTTTAAATGCTGCTAAGTTGCCATCTAATCCATGAATTAATACGATGGGAATGCCTTGCCCTACATCACGATAAGCAATTTCAATACCATTGCCTAATAGAATTTTGTCCATAGTGGCACCTCCCTTTAGTATGTACTATACCCACTTGAAAATAACTTTACGCCAATATTTAGAAGTTCTTAGCAAGAAATTGCTTAGAACTTCTTATGCATGAGCTTCAGCTCAGGCGTTCCTACCTTATTGCAAGAAATTGCTTAGAACTTCTTAGGGCGTAACTCTGAAATTTCTAATTTCTTAGTGTTACCCCCGCAAGGATGACTAGATATCAATTAGTGTAACGTCCATTGATATCAGTCATCTACTGCGTGTCATGAGCTTCAGCTCAGGCGTTCCTACCTTATTGCAAGAAATTGCTTAGAACTTCTTAGGGTGTAACTCTGAAATTTCTAAATTCTTAGTGTTACCCCCGCAAGGATGACTAGATATCAATTAGTGTAACGTCCATTGATATCAGTCATCTACTGTGTGTCATGAGCTTCAGCTCAGGCGTTCCTACCTTATTGCAAGAAATTGCTTAGAACTTCTTAGGGTGTAACTCTGAA
>NZ_CEEDKW010000004.1:0-35916 GCF_979255425.1 Staphylococcus sp. AC872 | reverse complement strand
ATTTCTAATTTCTAAAGAAAGAGAATGATTTTACAATATAAAAAGTCTCCATTTGAAAACAAATGAAGACCTTCACCCCGCTTTATTAACTTTTTGTTCTCTCTGATAATTTAATCGTACAGTAAATAATTAATATCACTAATAAAATCCAAATAACTAATGAGAATATTTGAGCGATATCTGGATTGGATACCATTGCATCAATCGTTTTTTGACAAACTAACAATCCTAATCCAGTAAACTCTAATTTTTTTAAATAGATTCCTGCAATACATAAAATAATACCGACAAAGAAAACAAATTGATGACCATACATGGATATTGGTATAATCGACCAATTGAAATGGAATCCTTGCATAATAATAAGTATCAACGCTATTGCGGCGATAACAAAACCGCCTATCATTTCGTATCGGTTACTATACAAATAATTCTTTTTATTGATTCGATGATAAATCAAAATGGATATTGGAAAAATCACTATGCAGTAAAACAAACTAATACCTGTAATCGCTTGAAATTGCACATATTGCTTGTCATATAAATATGAAATCAATATAAAATTAATAATAAAAAAGATGATAGGATTTAGTTCGAGTGCAAATAGATTACGCTGTATGATTAAAATAATTTGTGCTGGCGATTTTTCTCTATACTCTATGTAATCTTGATCTTTTGCTTCAGACTTTTGAATATCTATACGAAACTTTTCTTTAATATCATCTATAAGGTTTGGCGACATTCCCTTATGACTAAAGTAGTCATTAATATTTTCGAGTAGTACTTTATCATTTGTCCTCATGTTAAGCTCCTTTAATTACGCTTTCTAGATGCTTTGTTATCTTAACTTCAACTACGGCGTTCATTTTCTATCCGTATTTTACTTTCGAAATCCATCATAATTACTTTTTCTTTCTATCAATATAGCATTGTAACATAATTGAATTGCTATTTCTTTAACCTTCATTTTATTTTATATCAAAAAAAGAACCTTTATCCTATAAAATGATTTAATCTTGAAATCAATCATTTACACACAAAATAACCGACAAACATTTTGAGAGACTTAAAAAAGTAACTCAACATCAGTTTGTCGGCTATTCATATTTAAAAATGATTGATGACTTATTATTTACCTAAATCTACTCTATAAAGTTTAACATTTTTATCTTTAGGTGAATTTGAACTAAATTGATAGCTAGCATTTTTATCTTTGATATATCCAAAATTACCAGTGACATGATTATAGTGGACACGACTTGAAGCATTTGGACTTACACTACGTTTAACTGCATTATATGTTGGCCCATTAGCTTTATTATAAGTCATAGATACACGTGTCACATGACCTCTATCTTTTTTCCCATCTGCTGTTACTAATAATACACCTTTATTTGTTCTAAATTCATAGTAATGTTCTGAACCATTTTCATTATAAGAATAAATAGGATTGCTATATTTACCTAAGACGCTTTGCATTGATTCGCCTAATTTTACATTTTCTAATGATTGATCACCTTGTGTGATTTGTTGAACTGTTTGAATTGAATTACCAGTTGCTGCTTCAACGTGATTAACGTTTACTCCTGTGACAACTAGACCTGAAACAAGTAATGATGCCATTAACTTTTTCATAAGCACTCTCTCCTTTATATCAATATCTCTTTCTTGTGCTTAATCACAGTATACTACAAATATTACTAATATGACAACATCATTACAAAAATGTTACAAATTTTAATACTTAAGTCGTAGTTATCTATCAAACCTCAATCATTAATTATGATTTTTTCTAATTGGGCAATGGTCAGTAATAAATTGCGTTACATCCTCAATAAATCGTTGTTCTTCTTCTACAAATGGATATAAACTTGAAGTATTATATACTAAAAAGTCACCATGTTCGATTAAATCTACAACTTCTTTAGCTTCAAGTGTTGTCGTTCTTTCGCCGTATTCTCCTGCAATAATTAATGTAGGCGCCGCTACTTTTGAAAAAACATCGGAAATACCTGTTGATTTAAATACATCTTCTATTGCTTGAATTTCTTCTTTAGTTGAAATTGAATTTGTGTCTTCGACATGTTTTAAAAACTTGTTCATTTTACGTGGTTTGTAATATTTTTTATCATTTAAGAATTTCGATTGCTTTTCATCATCCCAGTTACGAATGGTATGGGCATATTTTCTAAACAAACGCTCTTCTGGTAGCTCTCCTTCAACTGACGTTGGATTAACAAATGTTAATGAAGATACATAGCCAGGATATCTTACTGATAAATCTGCAATAATCATGGCAGCCATTTCGTGTCCAATAAAAGCGGCTTGATCGATATATATAAAGTCTAGTAATGCGATAATATCATCCGCAAATTCTTGGAATGCGATATGTCTCGGTTTGTCAGAATACCCATGACCTCTTAAATCAATCAGTACCACTTGGAATGACTTCGCTAACTTTTTAGCTACGTCATTAAATACCGTATAATTATCGTAAGCAGTGTGAATCAACACAACTGGGTATCCTTCACCTAATGTATTGTAATGTAGTGTTGTACCATCATTTCTAGTAAATAAATCCATTAGATCGTTCTCCTTCTAAATTAAAATTCTTCGGCAAAATATCCAGTAATTCTTCAATCGTGGTAATGGTAAAATCAACTTCCTCTTCAAGCGGTTCTATTTCTGCATCTTCTTGTTTGAACCAAACACTTACCATTCCCATTGCACGTGCTGGTGCAACATCGTTTAAAGCATCGTCTCCAACATACATAATTTCATCTGCTTTGACATCTAATTGATCAATCATATCCTCAAATATCTTTGGGTGTGGTTTACGAAACCCTACAGTTTCAGATGTCGATAAATAATTAATGACATGCATGATACCTAATGAGTGTAGTCTAAATTGTTTAATTTTAGATTTACCATTTGCAATGACCCCAATAAGATAATCTGCTTTAGATAATCGTTCTAGTGTATATAACGTGTCATAATATGGAAATACATAACGATAAAAATGCATCTCAAAATCATTAAATAGGTCTTTCCAGGTTAAACGATCGATATGAAATTGTTTAATAATAGCTTTATATAAATCTGGCTTGTCATTGTCTTCATCATCATCTAACTCAATGAACTCATTCTTAAAATCAGCTAATTGTACATGTACAAAATAATCATGAAATCTTTCATATTGTTCTTCAATAAATTTCTCACGTGATTTTACTCTATCTAGCAATGTGCCTTCTAAATCGAATACAATTGCTTTTATATGACTCAAATCCATCTTTTTAACCTCTTCATCGTTTATTAATTCTTATTTTAGCAAATGAATGACATTAGCGTAATACTTTAGATTGCGATAATAAAATATAACATAATACCGGAATACCTAATAACGCCATAATAATACTAGCCGGCACTTGTATTGGATGTATCAAAATACTACCTATAAAATCAGCTAACGCCATCACTATTGCACCAATGATGATATTTAAAACCATTTGCATTCCGAGCTCAAAACGCCAATAATAACGTCGAATCAATTGAGGCACAATCATGCCAATGAAGCCAATAATGCCTACATAAGCGACTACAACAGCTGTGACAACAGAGGCTATGGTAAGTACCATAAAGGTCATACGTTGTACATTTAAACCTAACGATTGACCTTTCAACTCTCCTAGTTGCAATAATTTAATTGGACGTAATAATAATCCTAGCCCCATAACTGACAATGCCAATACAATGGCTATGATGATATCATTTTCAATTTCTGCAGAAGCAAAGCCGCCAAATAAATAATTCGCCACTGTATTTAACTTCTGCGGTTTTATCAATATCAATATATATAATAAAGCATTAAATAATGCCCCTATCATTAACCCAAGTAGAATCAATACACGGACAGGATAACCTGTAGATAACGTCATTGTTAGACTTAATACAATAATTAGCGTTATGAGGCTAAACCCTATAGAAAAGAATGGGATCCATAAAAAACTCAACCCTAAAAATAAGGCTAATCCTGAGCCAAACGTAGCACCACTGGCTAAACCCAATGTAAAACTATCTGCAAGTGGATTATTGAGTACCGTCTGAAACATTTGCCCAGCCAATGTTAATGTCGCTCCGGTAAGCAATGCTTCTAACACCCTAGATAGTCTTACTTTCAATAAAATCGTTTGGTTAAATGGATCAGACAGATCACCAATTTGCCACATTAAACTCATTAATATGGTGCCAATTAAAATCAATGTCCAAATTAAAATAACCTTTATCTTTTTCATAATACGCTCTTTTCTAATTACTTTTTCGTTATTGTGCCCATCATAACAAACTTTAAATCAAAAAAGTACTAGTCTCACATTGACATAGCTAACTGACATCGTTCATTTTAGATCTGCATCATGTGTACTAGTACTTTTAGAAATCATTATTTTTTATAAATAGCATCTCTTAGTTCTTTTAAACCATCGTCTATTCTTGGTCCAGGACGTGATATTTCATCACCATTAACTGTTGTAATACGATGATGTTTCACAGCATTCGTTTTATCAAAACCACCACGTTTTGCAATGATTTTTTCATATTCAGCCTGTGACTTTCCTTCCGTAGATATCAAAATATCTGGATTGTGTTTGACGATGCTTTCTTTACTGACTGATTTCCAACCATCAATATCTTCAAAGCTATTTTTAGCATTTAATTGTTTTAACATATCATCAAAGAATGTATGTTTACCGGCAGTGTATATTTCTGGTTGAGATGATACTTCCATAAATACTTTTGGTTGCTTATGATGTTTCGGAATTGATTGAACCACTTTGTCGACATTATCTTTAGTTTCTTTTACTAATTGATTGGCTTGCTTTTCACGATGGGTTAACTTCCCAATTGATTTAAACGTTTCATATGTTTCTTTCAGTGATTGTGCATCTTTAACGTAAACGACTTTAACACCCTCTTTTTTCAAAGCATCTAAAACCTTGCCCGAAGATGATTTTTGAGATTCGTGTGCTAATATTAAATCAGGTTTTGCCTTTAACAAGGCTTCTTTATTCAAATTCATCGCATCAAATTGCTTTTTCCCTTTTTTAACACTTTTAGGATAGTCATCGACGGTAGACACACCCACAATACGATTTCCAAGTCCAAGTTCATATAAAATTTCAGTATTACTTGGCATCAATGAAACAATGCGGTGATACGGCGTTTTACCTGTATTAGATTGATTTTTAGAACCTTTGTCTGATTGATGCTGATCATTTTGGCTGCATCCTGCAAGAATGATTACTAATGATATAATAATTAACCAGAAATTACGTTTCATGTTTACTCATTCCATTCATTTTTATTTTAATATGTATATTACTTCATTTTATCATATCAAATTCCACATATTTTTCATTAGCTTTTTAATCATTTTAAATTTTTTAATAAAAATATCCCATCACTATGCTTTATAGTAATAGGATATTCCAAGTATGCTAATTGATATTTTAATGTTATTTTTTAACCTTTTCTAATCATGATCTTCAAGTATAATTTTTTGGTCCCATTTCCCAAATTGATAATAGGCAAATGCAAATAAACTACTTATGATAAAACCTATACCCATGCCCATACCAATACCTGTTTGACCAAACATTTTTGAGAATACCTCTGTTAATGGAAAACGTAGTATCCAAAATGAAATAATATTTAACACTAACACTTGGTACATTGCTCCAGATGCCCTTACGATACCATTTAATACAAAATTCAATCCTAAAAATGGATAACAAAGCGCTACAATACGTAAATAGTGACTACCGAAATCAACAGCTTGTTGATCCTGAATAAAGAATTTAATAGCAAATTCAGCTACTACCATTACAACTAAAGCAATGCTAATCATAATAGCAAAATTATATAATGCTGATACTTTAGCTATTTGACGAACTCTCTTCCAATTACCGACACCTATATTCTGACCTGCCATACTATTCACTGCAGTTCCAAGTGCCATTGCCGGTAACATAATTAAACTGTCTAACCTTTGAGAAGCACTAAATCCTGCTACTGTATCACCACCAAATTGGGTAACCACACTAAGTATAGCAGCATTGCCACCTTGAATGACTGCCATCTGTAAGCCTGCGGGTATACCTAATTTCAAAATTAAGATGACTTCATCTTTTTGAGGCAGTTTAGGGACTGTAAAAGGAATAAGTTGATGCTTAAGTGAATGATATAAACTATACAGAAAAGCTAGGCCTTGTGATACGACTGTCGATAATGAGGCACCAACCATACCTAATTGAAAAACACCAATAAATAATGGCGCTAAAATAGCATTAAGTACTACTGCTAAAAATACAATACGCATGGGTGTCTTACTATCTCCAAGTGCGCGAGATACCGTATTTACAAAGTTATAACCAAATAAGAATAAAATACCTAAAAAACTAATTTGTAAATATGTCGTTGCTTGTCCTAATAAAGTAGCTGGCGTACCGATTAATAATAGTAAGTGTTTTGAAAATATGAATCCAATCACACCAAATATCAATGCCATCGACGTCATTACAACAACAAATGCATTTAAATATTGCTTAAGCCCCCTATAATCCTTTTTACCGTAATATTGAGATAATATCGTTAAAACTGCATTATTTAAACCTAAAATAAATGAAAGTATCGTTATTAAAATAGTAGTAGAAATCGCCACAGCGCCTAGCGCGTGAGCCCCTAATAAATTCCCAACCCATAAACTATCTATAATTTGAAACGAGGTTTGAAGTAGATTGGTTAACATGATGGGACCTGAGAACAAAACCAAACCTTTGAATATATTGCCATGTGTAAAATCACGTTGTTTACTCGGCATTCAGACAACCCCTTTGTATTTGTAACTTTTCATATATCAATTCATTTATGATATCTATTCCCATATATCATGTCAATTTAACCCATATGAGAAATTAAGCCATACAAAATAAAAAACTGCACTACAAGTAGACAAACTTGTAATGCAGTAGATTGAAGTTCATTTGATATCTTTTATGCTTCATACATGTGTTCTTTAGGATTTGGTCCATATTGGTTCGTACCTTTTTCACTGTCTTGAATACAATACACTAATGCCATAATTGAAATAACAATACTTCCAATGGCAAATATAATTGCCATAATTGCTAATACAATGATGACAACAATATTTAAATGCTCTAGTTGAGAAAACCATCCATAGTCATTTGCCATTTGATTTATCGGATTTAAAAGGGTTAATACTAAATAGATGACGGGTATCGTTTTACCTTTTCCAATATCATGAAATCGTCTTACCGAAATTGTAAACATCGGTACTGTAAAAATGAGATACACGATATAAAAGACTATGTCATAAATGATTTTCCCATGTTGAAGTGGTACTAATATTAACGATGCAATAATCGCAATCATTAATAAACAAATCATGTTAATTAAAACCGGCCACCAAAAATCTTTTCTTCGTGTCCTACCTTCTAATATCAATGCATTTTGCCAAAACGCTTTATAAGACCTTAACATTTTCTACCCCTTTCACAAAAATTTATTTCAATATCTATTATATAATTTATCAATTATCATTCAATATGACTAGAATTTTTCAATTAATTAAAAAACAAATTTACTTTAAAAGAACCAATACATTTTGGTCGTCTAATCATTTACAGATGATTCAAAATAAGTATCTAAAAATGTATAATGTGTACCATTCTTAATATTAAAGTAATTTTTACCGAAGTTATCTAACAATGCGTGGAATTCATTCGCATCTTGATTGGTAAATGTTGAAGGTAATTGTATTTCTTTTTTAAATTTATCGTAACTATCCGTATTCGCATAACCGAGTTTGGCATATAATCGTCTCGTGTAACTATCTGGGATAAACTCTACCCCACCAAAAATATACACGATCAATACATCCGCTGTTTCACTACCAATGCCTCGTATACTTAATAATTCTTTTCTAAGATCATCCCTATATTGTGTAACAATACGGTCATAATCAAAATGATGTTGATCTAACCATGAGAATAATGCAAGAATCGCTTTAGCCTTATTTTTATAGAAACCACTTGATTTAATCACCATTTGTAAGTTTTCTAATGGCATATTTAATATATATTTTGGGTTAAAATCCGTTGCTTCTTTTAATGATTGTAAAGCTAAATCAGCATTTCTCCAATTGGTATTTTGAACAAGGATTGCTCCTAACATCATTTCAATATTACTGTCTGCAGGCCACCAATGTTGGGGTCCCATGTTTTGATATAAAATGTTATATAATTCTTCTGTTTGTAACAAAATATCCCCCATTTACATAGTCATAAAAACACCCTTATAACTGTAGTAGCTATAAGGGTTTAATCACATTTTAAATTACATTGACTCTGGAGCAGATACGCCAACTAATGCTAATGCATTGTTTAAAGTAATTCTTACTGCTTCTACAAGCGCAATGTGAGCTTTTGTTTTTTCAATATCATCTGTTAATACTTTTTCAGCATTATAGAATTTATGGAAGTGTGACGCTAAATCTTGAATATAATTTGTCATACGATGTGGTGCTCTTGAGTCTGCTGCACTTTCAATTGTTGGTTCAAACTCTGCCACTTTTTTCAATAATTCAATTGCTTTTTCATTAGTGATTTTTGAAAAATCAACGTCCGTACTAATGTCTATACCTTGTTCTTTAGCTTGTTTTAAGATAGAACAAATACGTGCATGACCATATTGTGCATAATAAACTGGGTTATCTTGCGATTGTTCTTTCGCTAATTCCATATCAAAATCAAAGTGTGTATCAGGACTACGCATTGTTAAGAAATAACGTGCCGCATCGACACCGACTTCATCCATAATTTCACGTAATGTAATGGCATTACCTGTACGTTTACTCATTTTTACTTCTTCGCCATTTTGCATTAGACGTACCATTTGCATAATTTGAATTTCTAAACGATCACTATCTACACCAAATGTTTCAAGTGACGCTTTCAAACGGTTGATATAACCGTGATGGTCAGCACCCATTAAATCGATTAAAATATCATTACCACGTTGTACTTTATCAAAATGATAAGCGATGTCTGGTAAGAAATAAGTGTAATTGCCATCTTTTTTGATTAGTACTCTGTCTTTGTCATCTTTAAAATCTGATGTACGCAACCAAGTTGCACCATCCGCTTCATATGTGTAACCTAATTCATTCATTTTAGCTAACACTTCTTTAATTTCGCCTTTTTCATATAGAGACGTTTCACTAAACCAATTATCAAAATGCGTATTGAAGTCTGATAAATCTTTCTTCAATTTAGACATTTCATAATCTACACCAAGCTGTCTAAATGTCTTCAGACGTTCATCATCACTATAGTCTTTAATTTCCGGATGTTTGTCCGCTAAATCTTTACCGATTTCAACGATATCTTTACCATTATAGCCATCTTCTGGCATTTCATGACTGTCATCACCTAATGCTTCAAAGAAACGTGTTTCAATTGAACGTGCAAGATTTGAAATTTGGTTACCAGCATCATTAATATAATATTCACGTGTCACATGATAACCTGCTGCTATTAAAATGTTAGCTAATGTATCACCAACTGCCGCATTACGTGCATGACCAATGTGCAAGTCTCCTGTTGGATTAGCTGATACATATTCAAGTAAAATATTTTTATTTTTAGATTCTTCTGCTTTACCGAACTGATCGCCTTTTTGAATAGCCTCTGGAATAATATCTGTTAAATATTGGTTATCTAAATAAAAATTGATAAATCCTGGCCCAGCGATATCAACCTTTTTAACATGCGCTTTACTAGCATCTAAATGATCCACGATAGCTTGTGCAATCTCACGTGGATTACGTTTAGCTATTTTAGTAAGTACCATTGCAATATTCGTTGAATAGTCGCCATTTTTTACATCTTTAGGAATCTCTATTTTAATTTCTGGAATGTCATTTGCTAATTTAGCTTTTTTAATACTTGCTTCAATTTCTTCAACTAGCGTCTGTTTGACTTGTTCTATTATGTTCATTAGCCTAACTCCTTGTAATTTATTTCGTATTGGTATGAACCCATTTTCTCTTCATTTTGAAATAATTCGTAATGTACTTTCAGTTTACCACCATCTGGGGTAACAAAATGTAGAATACTTAACGTTTTAACATTTAACGGAATACGGCCTGCAGGTATATCATAAAATGTAGTTGTTTCAGCACCTTCTACAAAATGAAAGTTCATATTAATATCGCCTTTTCGAATCAATTTCACGCCATCTTCTTCTATTTTAATGGTTACGTTCACGTTGGCATCATCTATATGTTCAGTATATCTAATGATGTGAGATTGACGTTTGTGCCATGATCCTTCAGTAGTAAAATCAAACTTCTCTTTTTCGCCATTTTGTTTAATTATCTGTTTCGTTTGGATTTTAACATTATTTTCCAATTTACTACTCCCTTATCCTACACAATAATACATGATATTATAGCATAATTGCCCTATTGCTTGTAGTATTGGACAATTGAATTTATTAATAAATATAAAATGAGTGGATAAGCCAAAAATAGCTTATCCACTCATTTTATCCTATCTAGCCTCAATAACATCTTCTAATGATTCTATGTCAACAATATGGTTTTGATATTTGCGTTTTTCAAGTTGATACTTATAGAAATATACGCTGCCAAAAATCAATGCTGTCATGAATATTAATTTATTCATTTTTTTACCTCATATTCTATAATGATATTTATTTCTTTTTTTATATTATCATTATCACAACTATGAGTAAACACGATTTATCCACGCTTATTAATTATTGAAAGGCGCCGTCTTTATAGATCACTTTTTCCTTATTACCACCAATAAATTGATTGTAATTGTCATTTTGGAAGTCAGTTAACAACGCTTTAGATGTACCATATTTTAATATGCCACCGTCAGTAATGATTTGCATTTTTCTAAACAGCAAACCATCTTTAAGACGAATTTCTTTTAATGGCTCATAATCTAAAATATCAGCATCTTTAATTTCAAATGTTTTAAATGCAATGGTTAAACACGCCAACGTTTCTTCCCCTAAATAATAGACATGCAAATCTTCTTGCTTATGCTGCCCCACTAAAAGCCTACCTTTAACAAAGCTATGTTCCGGAAATTTCAACTCTAAAAAATCAATCAGTTCCTCTTCTTTTAATTTGAATTGCATAAACCCATCCCCTATTCTCTTTTTGATTGTATATCGATAATGATTACTTTAAAAAACTGGCTACTCATTTCTATATAGAAATGAGTAGCTTATTTATAGTTTTATGTAATTATTTATAAAATTTAAAGACCTGCTTGCGAAGCAATAATATAGCCTAATGTAAATCCAATTAATGCAAAAACAATTGCAGCAATGATAATAACTATACCATGTACTTTTTTACCTTTACTAATTGTTAAAGCACCAAAAACAACACCTGCTGGACCAAATATAATTGGCAGTATAATTAGTGATAACCCAGAAAAGACCCATCCAAGGATTATAAAAACTAACGCATTGTTATCTTTTTGTTGTTCAGACATATAATACCTCCTTATTTTTTTATTTAATTTAAATATACATTTTTTTGATGAATTTGTTAATACTTTCAAACATTTTATTAATATATTTCAAAAATAATACTTTAAATATTAATACCCTTATAAAAATAAGGTTACTTCTTCCTATATTTTTTATAAGGAAAAGTAACCTATAATATCAAATTAATACTAAGTTAAAGCTCTAATTGTTTAGATAAAATTCATTTACATTTACAATTGGGTTTATCCCAATGCCTTAAACAATGCTTCGGTAGAGTTATTCCACATTTCTTCATTATGATTTTGTAAAAATGTTTTTAATACTTTTTTATTGTCTTCACCAATATGGTCTATAATAATTTGATGTTTCATTGATTTATCCATCATATTAACGTGTTCTGGCATGCTCTTATAACCACGTCTTATACTTTTGTTTACTAATAAGTAACATGCTGTTACACCTGCATAGTAAGGGCCATTTTCGCCTCTTTCAGTTGTAACCCAACATAGCCAGTATTCTTTAGCTTCTTCGCCTTCTACTTCTGATTTATCTGTTATCCATTTTACACCTTTTTCAACTTTAGCACGGGCATGCATACCACCAATATCAACAAAGGCTTCTTGATTTTCAACATCTATAAAGACAGGCGCAATATTATCTAGACTGATTGAACCGATATTTGTACCTTTATGGCCATCTAATGGGTCATTTTTTATGATGTTAAAATTAAATCCTTTTTTCTCAGTCACCATCGGTACCTCCTCATACAATTTTCAACTGATTACTATATTAAATGAGCGATCACATTCTATCAAATCATTAATTTAATTCATTTAATAGATTAATAATAGAGCCTTTAATCATGTCATCTTCAATATTTAAAACTAATTCTTTTGGATAGTACAATTTATAGTCTTCTCTATTAATACCTGTAATACTATTTATCACTAGTGATTGATTACTTATTTCTCTTATCGTACCATCTCGTCTCAATAAATGAATCGGTTTACGATTGGAACCCGGTCTATCATAATCATAAGGCAAGTCTGAAAATGATTCGCTTACAAAATAATAATCTGGATTAATGCCACCCGATTCAAATAGTTCTTGAAGTTCAGAAATGGTAATAATTGAACCATCAAATGGAATATATTTAAATAAATCACGATTAATAAAACGACGTGATAAATCACTTAAAATCTCGTCATCTTCATCAATCCACTTTTTCAAATAATATAAGACAACCGCTTCGTCTAAATCTACATATTGTTGAATCGTCATTGTACCTTCAAAGAATGGAATAAAATCTTCAGGTGACTTTTTAAATTGATAACCTTCATTATATAATTGCTTTGCTCTTTTTAAACAATTATTAAGCAATACTTCTCCACCACGACTAACTGGATGGAAATAAATTTGCCAATACATTTGATAACGACTCATGATAAAATTTTCAACGGCATGCATGCCGCTTTCTTTTATTAACACTTCGTCTTTTGATGGGCGCATTAATCGTAATATACGTTCCATATCAAACGCACCATAAGACACGCCTGTAAAATACGCATCTCGTTGTAAATAGTCCATTCTATCAGCATCAATTTGAGATGATATCATAGAAATAACTAGTTTATTGTGATGTGTTTTATTAATCACATCTGCCACTTCTTGAGGAAATGTATCTGACACACGACTTAGCACTTCATTTACTTCAGTATCCCCGGTGATAATTGCCTGAGTAAATGCTTCGTGATCGGTATTGAAAATCTTTTCAAAGCTATGAGAAAAAGGTCCATGACCCAAATCATGTAACAATGCAGCACATAAAGCAAGAGGACGATCATTGTTATCCCACGCGTCACGACCTTCAAACGTTTCATCTATCATGCGGCGAACAATTTCATAAACGCCTAAAGAGTGACCAAAACGACTATGTTCAGCTGTATGAAAGGAAAGATATAATGTGCCAAGTTGCTTAATTCTACGTAATCGTTGAAATTCTTTTGTCTTAACTAAATCCCAAATCAACTGGTCTTTAACGTGGATATACCTATGTATAGGATCTTTAAATACCTTTTCCTCTGCTAATTTACTCGTTGTATACGATGATTGTGTCATGTAATACCTCCTTTTTATGTGAGACTTTCATCAATGTCTCTGTCTTTGATATATATTTATGACAAATGTCTTAGAACGTCTTTTTCATTAAAGCCAAATTCATAACTTCGCCATACATTTCAGGTTGATATGAGCGAACCGTTTCAAATCCTTGTTCATTATAGAAGTGAATGCCTTCATTATTTTGATTATCTACTTCTAAATAAACCGTATCATATTTTCCTTTAAATGCCTCTAACCCTTTTTCTAATAAATGTGTCCCATATCCTTTATGTTGTGATTCAGGATGTACATAATGTGCTGATAAATATAATTCTTCTCCATAAATAAAATTGGCAAAGCCAACAATTTCTTCATCTTCTTCGGCAACTAAAAATAGTTGTTCTTGCATGCGTTTCTTCAAATGTTCTTCATTATATGAAGCTGCTAATAATTCATTGATCGTACTTGCAGCATAAATATTTAAATACGTATTGTACCAAGCCTTTGTTGCGACATCTCTAATTGCTACCGCATCGGCACTTGTTGCTTCTCTAACTCTATACATGTATGTCTCCCCTAACAATTCCAAGTTATTAATAAATGTATTATATCACATATATATCCTATTCATTTAATAGAGTGAATTAAACGTTTTGTACTTATATATTTTTTAAAAGTATTTATGAAAACATCTATCATTTTTATAAATCGTTTTTTTAATGATGCCTCTACTGTTGAAACGACTCATAAAATATTAAGACCCCCCGATACATTAAGTTATAGTAAAGGGGGTGTATTAAGTCATTACCTATTTAAACAATCTTAAGAATTGTTTTGACTAAATTTGTTATTCCATTCTTTAGCTCTTTCTAAAGCGTAGGTGTCTTTCATAATGTCTCCAGGTCTTTCGGCCGTGCCAACAATATAGCCTGCTAATTCGCCACCAATAAATTCTAATGTATATTTCATTTGAGCAATACATGGCTTGGCTTTAACTTTCGGACAATCGCCACCCACTAAAATTAATCTAAATTCTTTTTTAGACATCACTTCTTTAAAATCTGAATATCTTGGATCTACCATCGATTCAGACCAATGATCAATAAAAGCTTTCATTGAAGCTGATACACTGTACCAATAAACCGGTGACGCAAAGATAACGACATCGCTATCTAATACAGTTTGTATGAGTTGTTCGTAGTCATCAGAATATGTCTCAATATTTTTATTATCATGACGCACATCTCTTACTGGATTCAATTGATATTTAGTAAGATCTAACCACTGGTGTTCAACATTTTCTAGAACATATTTTGTGAGTTGTGCAGTATTGCCTTCTGGACGACTACCACCAAATAATACCGTAATCATTCATTATTCCTCCTATATCATTTCAGTTTGAAACGCTTTCATTTATTCAATATCTTTCCTTACCCGTTTATAAAAGTTTTATGTATGTATTGAGCAAAATACTGTTATTATCCAAAGATAATTTTTCCATTAAAAAAATACCCGTAAAAAACTATGTGCTAGTTCCTTTACGGGCATATTCTAAAAAAGTTAGTGACTCAAATGATTTCATGACTTTCAATATTATTTATTAATCGGGAATAATGCATCAATTTGATTAATTTCATCTTGAGATAATTCGACATTAGCTGCATCAATATTTTCTATCACTTGTTCTGCACGTTTAGCTCCAGGGATAACAACGTCTAATGCAGGACGAGTTAAATAAAATGCTAAAACAATATTAGCAATAGAAGTTTGATGTGTTTCAGCGATATCTTTAAGTTGATTAACGCGACGGACGTTATCTTTAAACACTTCTGGTTTAAAGTCTCTTCTAGTCGCACGGTGATCATCAAATGTTGTATCTTCATCATATTTACCTGCAAGAATACCAGATGCTAATGGGAAGTATGGTACAAATGTAATTTGATTTTCTGCTGCATATTGCATTACATCTTCATTTTCTCTATGCAATAAATTGTATTCTAATTGTACAACATCTACATAACCATCTTTATTGGCCTCTTTCAATTGGTCTAATGTAAAGTTAGATACACCAATAGCTTTGATTTTCCCTTCTTCTTTCAACTCTTGTAAAGCAGCGACAGCTTTGTCTTTTGGCGTATTATCATCTGGGAAATGAATATAATACAAGTCAATATAGTCAGTTTGTAGACGCTTTAAACTGTTTTCAACTTGTTGCTTAATAAATTCAGGGTCATTATTTTGTTGTACATTATCTTCTTCATCGAAATAATGAGATCCTTTTGTAGCAATTTTAACCTGTTCTCTTGGATATTCTTTGACTACTTCTCCAACTAATTCTTCAGAACGTTCTGGCCCATATATATAGGCTGTATCAAGTAAAGTAATACCATGATCAATTGCTTTTCTTACCACTTCTTTACCTTGTTCTTCATCTAAATTTGGATATAAGTTGTGCCCACCAACTGCATTTGTACCTAATGCAATAGGGAAAACTTTAACATCTGATTTACCTAAAGTGACTTCTTTAGCCATACTAGACATCTCTCCTTTAGTGATTATATATTTAATATTTACCCTAAATTAAATCTAATCATTCATAAGGAAATCGCTTTTATTTCACAAACAAAAAAGAGATCTGACAAACGTTTTGTTCATTTGAACCCCCTTTAAGGGTATTCCAAAAACAAGATTTTGTCCCGACCTCTTCATTCATTTTATATTATTTAATTGCTTTTTTCTTAGCTAGCTTTTCTTTTAATTTACGATCTTGTTCTTCTTTACGACGTTTACGTTCTTCATTTCGCTTTCTTAGTCGCTCTTCTTCTTCAGGATCTCTAGGTTTTTTAAGTTGTTTCGTAACCTTTTCCATTAATTCTTCTTCAGTCAAAGCGGCAAGTGGACGATTATTCACAAATGCAAAGGTTTTTCGTCTACCAGGACCACAATATGACTGACAACCAATTTCTATTTCTGCTTCAGGATCAAGTTTCTCTAATTTCTTTTTTAATGTTTTAATATTTACAGCCTGACATTCATCACATATTAAAAATTTATTCTTCATATTGCTTCCCACCTTTCTGCTCATTTGCTTTATTCCTACACTACTATTTAACGTCCAATTATTTTGTCTGGGAGAGGGACAGAAATAATATTTATGTCCTAGCCTGATTATCTCATTATGTTCGGCCAATAATGGCTTTTAAAATACTAATTTTTCATTAAATATTAGTATTTCTTATGTATACACATTACTATTATGTTCCTTATTAAGAACACATGAGCTAGTGTTCAACGTTCTTCTATCACTTTTGTACCAATCGTTTCTATTAATTATCAACTCTAATTATTTTACTCTTTTTATTTAAAAATTCAAGGTCAATTTTATTCAACACGATATTAGAACATAAAAAAACAACCTTTTTTAAATGAAAAGCTCAATGACCATCTGAACGATAAGATAGATGATCATTAGTAATCATTGTTAAGGTTGTTTGATTATTGTCCGTGATAGATTTTAAATTGTAATGGTTTGATATCATTCTTTACCCATTCATCGTAAATCTTTTGCTTATTTACATTTTGATGAATAATCGTTATACCGCAATCGCCACCACCAGCACCTGAGGTTTTAGCAGCACCACCGTGCTTTTCTGCAATATCACATAATGATTTTAATTTATCTGTTTCAATATCAACTGATGCTTGATCATCCATCTTACGAATAATAGCACGATTTTGACGAATCATTTTTTGAACGCCTTTAATGTTATTCGTCTTAAATGCATGAATTAAATATTCGACACATTGATGTGAATGATCTAAGAACTCACCATAAAAAGCCGGATCGGATTTGAGTCGTTTAACTTCGCTTACTAAATGCGGAGACGATGCAGGTGATCCCGTCCATCCAATCAGAACTTCCATGTTTTCTGGTGCTTGCAACGGCTCGATATGCAACCCAGGCCAGTTTTTCTCTAAAACTGTATTGACCGATGTCGTTTCTATTTGTTGTTTCACCCAATCATGATCAAATGTACTATACGCTAGCCAACCACTATAAACACTTACTGCGATATCGCCACAAGAACTTAAACTTTGTAATTTCATATTAGAAATAACAGCTAATTTATAAATATAAAGATTGGATAGTTCTAGTTCATAAAATTCATTCAATACTTTAACTACTGAAACTAATACTGCTGCACTCGATCCAAGTCCGTATTTGTTACCATTCGCATCATCTAAGTTACTGTCTATCGTCAAATGAAAGTGTTTTAACGGAATGTCACAACTTTTAGCATATTGTTCAAATACCTCTATTGCTGTAACTACATAGTTAAGTTGTTTGGCTGCTTGAGGATCAGAAATGACAATACTGTCCTCATCTCTATAAAAAGTGACCGGTTCATGATGTAATGTCTTTGAGTGTATCGTACCTTCAACTTGTGTAGAAGGTTCAATAGTAGCTGTAACAAAGCGGTTTAGTGCAATTAAGACAGACTTATACCCTGGTTCTGTAACTGCATATTCACCAGCTATATAAAGTTTACCGGGTGCTTTGACCTGAATCATTCTATCATTTCCTTACTTAATTATTTCAACGCCTGTAGCGATAATATCACTCGCAATAATTTGTGATGCTTCAAAATGTTTTAAAAATTGATTGATGACTAATTGTTTATTTTTCTTTTCAACAAGGACTTTTACATTAGGGCCTGCATCCATAGTGAAATAGCAAGGCACTCCCATCTCACGACATTCATGAACGATAGCCATCGCATCATAACTTTCTTGAACCAAATATGTAAACGGTGGTTGAGAACCTAGGTTCGTTGCATGCATACGTAGACCATTGGCCTCTATCACTTCACCTAATTGTTGAAAGTCTTTAGCTTCAATTGCTTGTTTAGCCTCTTTAATGTCTTCATCGACATGATCTAACCAATATTGATAAAAACGTGACGTATCACGTGTCAATGACATCCCAGATCGACTTGATACTTTTTTCGATTGATTATTAATGACCACAAATATCATTGAAAGTTCATCTTCCCAGTGATCTGCATCTATAGGATGTGCATAAGATGTTTCATCATCATGACCTTTTTCCCATTCCGCAAATCCACCAAAAATACTGCGTGAAGCTGAGCCAGAACCACGTCGTGCTAAACGTGATAAATCTTTATCTGATAGATTAAGTTGTAACGCTTCATTACATGCAGTCGCTAATGCTGCATAAGCACTTGCAGATGACGCTAGACCAGCTGCTGTTGGTACAAAGTTTTGGCTATCAATTCGTGCATGTAAATCTGTACCTGCGATTTCTCTAACAATATCCATATATGATTGAATCTTTTTAGTTTCTTTCTCATTGGCTACTTTACCATTTAAAATCAATTGATCAGCAGGGTAATCGCTATCGAATGTGACTTCCGTCTCCGTATAAAACTTATCTAATGATACTGATAAACTGTTGTTCATAGGTATTATCAATTTTTCATCAGCTTTACCCCAATATTTAATCAATGCGATATTTGTATGTGCGCGTGCTTTACCACTCTTTGCCAATGGGTTAACCTCCTAAATTCTCAATCCATGTGTGTGCTGCCCCAGCCTTTTCAACTGCAGCTACAATGTTTTTAGCTGTTTTTAAATCTTCAGTAAGTAATAACATACTGCCACCTCGGCCTCCACCAGTTAATTTACCTGCAATGGCACCGTGTGCTTTACCGATTTCTAACAACTCTTCTATTTTATCATGACTCACTGTTAAATTTCTTAAATCTTGCTGGCATTCATTGAAAATACGGGCAATCTGATTAAAATCGTGATGTTCTATTGCCTGGCTTGCTTGATATACTAAATTCCCAATATGTTCAATATGTTTCATATATTCTGGTGATTCGCATAATTGGTGAACGTCTTCGACTGCTTGTTTTGTAGAACCTTTTACACCTGTATCAATGACAACCATATAACCATTTAATTGTAATGTTTTTAACGTTTCTGCATGTCCTTTTTGGAACCAAACAGGTTTGCTAGAGACAATAGTTTGTGTATCAATACCACTTGGTTTACCATGAGCAATTTTCTCAGCCCAATTGGCCTCTTCAATTAATTCTGCGTCACTTAACGATTTGCCTAAGAAATCATAACTCGCTCTCGTAAATGCTACTGCTATAGCAGCACTTGAGCCTAAGCCTCTAGAAGGCGGCAAATTCGTTTGTATTTTAACTAATAATGGCTCTTCTACACCTGTATTCTCAATAAAGCGCGTTACCATAGACTTTAAATGCTCTGGTGCATCATACAATAGTCCATCATAAACATCACTTTCGATAGCTGAATAATTCCCTTTTTCAAGACTTTCAATTAAAACCTTAATCTTACCGGAATTAAATGGAATAGCTATAGCAGGTTGACCAAAAGTTACTGCGTGTTCACCTATCAAAATAATTTTACCGGTAGACTCCCCGTATCCTTTTTTCGTCATGTTATTATCACCTTTTAATATACCTTCACTAATCTGTTTCGTAATATTAATGCCCGTTCTTTTATTAGTACTATTAAGATTATCATTAATAGCCAACGCATTATTTTATAATTTTGTTCAAAATCATGCATATATTTACCTTTAAATAAGATTTTGTAAACATTTTTCAAATAATATATAAACCGTTTGCTATTTATTCTTAAATTTTTCCACCTCAACTATAATACTACAAATATTTCTTGGAATACACAGATTTATATATAATATAGCAAGTTTAATACATAAAATTTAGGTTTCGTGAATAATTAACGCGTAAAAAACCGTCTTATTCAAAATGCATCATAAGCTAAGACTGAGTCGTTAGTCTAAAGCACATAGTTATGATGACAAAAGTTGTCTGAATAAGACGGTTATTACTATTTTGTTGTCTTTAATATCTAATTTATACTACTTTTCATTCATTTTTGTAATCATTTTCGCATTACGATCAATCATCTTATCGAAATAACCTTCATAGCGTTGCCATTCTTCATCAGTGATCGGGTCCATATTTAAGCGTCCACCTAAATCTTTGATAGCATACAATAGTAAAAACATGACATCTTGTACTGTAATTTTTCGATTTAGTAGCGTCTCAAGTGAAGCCATACAATTGGGTTCAATGTCTGGGTAAGTGAATTTTGTTGTTTCACCTTTAAGTGCGTGCTCATAAAAATCTTTCATCATTAAAGCACGTTCAGAACCAGAGCCTTCTACACACAGATATACCTGTACAGCAATTCCGCCACGCACGCGTCGTTGAGAAATACCGGCAAATTTCTTACCATCAATACTTAAATCGAATTTACCAGGGCAGTATGAACGTTCAATTTCATGTGTATCGATGTCCACATCTTCATCTTCAAACATTTTAGCAATCAATAAGTACATGACTGTAAATGCCTCATCTATTGTTGTCTCTGTCTGTCCTTTGAACATCAATGAAATATTGAGTACACCTTGGTCTAAGACAACCCCTAGACCTCCCGAATTACGGACGATTGCATTATAACCTTTTTCATCTGTTAAAAAGGCAATACCATCCTTTAAAAATGGTAATCGTGAATCATGAATGCCTAGAATCACTGTATGTTGGTGAACCCATGTTCTCACTACATTAGGTGACATATCTTTGCCTACACTTTCGCAAAACGTATCATCAAAAGCAAATGATTGCATAGGTTCTAAGCCACTAGAATGATCTACATAGCGCCATTCAATATCATTAAAATATTTGTTACCTAAATCCATTATTGTAATGACTGTGCAGCAGTAATAATTGATAAATTATAGACATCTTCGATAGAGCATCCACGGGATAAATCATTTACAGGAGAATTAAGTCCTTGAAGAACCGGACCAACAGCGTCATAGCCGCCTAATCTTTGTGCAATTTTATAGCCAATATTACCCGCTTCTAAACTTGGGAAAATAAATACATTTGCATCGCCTTGAATTTTTGCACCTGGTGCTTTTTTCTCAGCTACACTTGGTACAATTGCCGCATCAAATTGGAATTCACCGTCAATAACAACATTATCTAATTGTTCTTCAGCTACTTTATCTTGTGCTAATTTCAATGCATCTTGAACCTTAGTCACATCGTCTGATTTAGCAGAACCTTTAGTTGAAAAACTTAACATAGCAACTTTGGGTTCCATGTCGAAACTTTGTGCAGATTTTGCACTTTCTACTGCAATTTCAGCTAAACCTTGTGCATCTAATTCTGGATTAATTGCACAATCACCAAAGATATATTGTTCTTCACCTTTCATCATAAAGAAAATCCCTGATGTTTTAGAAACACCTGGTTTAGTCTTGATAACTTGTAATGCTGGACGTACTGTATCTCCAGTAGAATGTGCTGCACCACTTACTAATCCTGCAGCTTTACCAGTATATACAAGCATAGTTCCAAAGTAATTAACATTGTCTAATAATTCTTCAGCTTGCTCTTTTGTCGCTTTACCGTTACGACGTTCAACAAATGCGTCTACCAACTCTGATTTCAATTCACTTGTTGAAGGATCGATGACTTCTATATTGGCAAGGTCTAATCCTTTGTCATTTGCTAAAGATTGAATCTTATCTTTATTACCTAAAACGATTGGTGTTACATAATCAGTCGCTTGTAATTGCGTTGCTGCAGTTAACACACGTTCATCTTCCCCTTCAGGTAATACAATATTTACATTTTTCCCTGCTAATTTGTCTTCTAATACGTTTAATAGATTAGCCATAATGTCCTCCTTGAAATTCTTTTCATAATAACGTTTACAAAACTAATTATACGTCATTTTAAAATAGAATGCCATTTCACTCTTTTGTAATCATTTACTTAGTAGTTAGCTATTTGTTTATGATAAAATTTAGTATGAATTGAACATATAGTTTTAAAGGAGCGATAAACATGAGTGAAGCAGCCGAAACACTAGACGGTTGGTACAGTTTACATTTATTTTACGCAATTGATTGGGCAACATTCAGATTAGTGCCAGAAGAAGAACGCGAAACTATGATTACTGAATTTAAAAATTTCGTGAACACTCAATCTGAGGCAAGAACAACACATACTGGCGATCAAGCAGTTTATAATATTACTGGTCAAAAAGCAGATTTATTATTATGGTTCTTACGTCCTGAAATGAAAGAACTCAATGCTATTGAAAACGAGCTTAATAAACTACGTATTGCAGATTTCTTTATTCCAACATACTCATATGTGTCTGTAGTCGAATTAAGTAATTATTTAGCAGGTAAATCTGATGAGGATCCTTATGAAAATCCTCATGTAAAAGCTAGATTATATCCAGAATTACCTCATGCAGAATATATTTGTTTCTATCCAATGGATAAACGTAGAAACGAAACATATAACTGGTACATGTTACCAATGGAAGAAAGAAAATCATTGATGTATAACCATGGTATGATTGGTCGTAAATATGCTGGTAAAATCAAACAATTTATTACAGGTTCTGTCGGTTTTGATGATTTTGAATGGGGTGTCACATTATTCTCTGATGACATTCTTCAATTCAAAAAAATTGTTTATGAAATGCGTTTTGATGAAACGACTGCACGTTACGGCGAATTCGGAAGTTTCTATGTTGGCCATATCTTAAAATCAGAAGACTTTAATCAATTTTTCAAATTTTAAATATAAGCCTTATCGATGAATCCTTATTAAATAGGGATTCATCTTTTTTAATTGCAATAAAAAAGTACACTTTGCATGCAAAGTGTACTTCCGACGAGTAGTATCCTTGGGAGAACTTTAATCACTACTACGTATAAGTTAACTACAAAAAATATATTGTCGCTACCCAATATATTCTGTAATAGTTAACTAATATTATTTTAACCATTTTGAAATATTTGAAACATAACTTTAGTGTTTATTTATATAAAAGATGTAATAAGTTTATATAAGTTGACAATTGAACCTGTAAAACCTACATTTTCCAAAATTTATCAAATACCGTCCAACATAAAATCAATCTACATTATATATTTAGACAACTATAATATATCCTCTTTCCTGTCTTATTTATATCGCATTTCAATTTTTATTAAGACACCGTTAACTTTATATAATGGTTTTTTCTCAATACATCCTCTATAATAAATCTAAATTCAAAATTTTAAAAAATTGGTGATTAGATGACAAAAGTAGTGAATGAAAACGATCATGAACGTCTTATTAAAGATGTTGTCATGTTGGCAGCGCGCATTTTACTAGAATCTGGTGCTGAAGGTACAAGAGTCGAAGATACAATGAATCGCATCGCCAAAAAATTAGGCTATCAAGAGAGTAATAGCTTTGTTACAAATACAGTAATTCAATTCCATTTACATAACGAATCAACACCTCGCATGTTCAGAATTAATGCGCGAGATACAAATTTAATTAAGATTTCCCAAGCAAATGAAATTTCTCGTTTGATCACTAAAGGCGCTATCACGTTAGAAGAAGCTAAAGAAAAATTAGAGAAAATATATGTTGCTAAACGAGATAGTAGTCTCCCCTTCAAGGGATTTGCAGCAGCAATGATTGCTATTAGCTTTTTATATTTACAAGATGGTTCGCTTATAGATATTTTGACTGCCTTACTTGCAGGAAGTCTTGGTTATCTAGTCGTTGAAATACTAGATAGAAAGTTACATGCACAATTCATCCCTGAATTTATAGGATCTGTCGTAATAGCCATTATAGCTGTTGCTGGACATACGCTCATACCTCACGGTGATCTTGCAACAATTATTATTGCTTCAGTCATGCCTATTGTACCTGGGGTATTAATCACAAATGCCATTCAAGATTTATTTGGTGGCCATATGCTCATGTTTACCACTAAATCATTAGAAGCACTCGTCACTGCCTTTGGTATCGGTGCTGGTGTTAGTTCAATTTTAATTTTAGTCTAGGAGAGCTGTTATATGTTTTGGATATTAAATTTTATATTTAGTTTTTTAGCATCGCTGTTCTTCTGCGTGATATTTGATGCTCCTAGAAAATTATATCTTTCTTGTGGTGTTGTAGGTGCTTGTGGATGGATGATATATATTCTCTTCTATAATGGCTTACATGTACATACCATATATTCAAGTTTCTTTGGAAGTCTTGCGTTAGGATTATTGAGTCACTATATGGCGCGTTATAAGAAAGAACCAGCGATTATCTTTATGGTCACTGGCATCATTCCATTAGTACCTGGAGGCCTTGCCTATGATGCTACAAAGAGTTTAGTCCTTTTACATTTCAATAAAGCTATTAATACGATGCTAGAGGTGACATTAATCGCAGGTGCAATTGCGCTTGGATTACTTTTCGCAGATCAGATTTCAAAAATTATTATCTCTGGCTTCGATAGAACGAGAAAGAAATTATAAATCTTATAAGTTTTATATAAGTAAAAAAGTCATGATGAGTATAAGAGTTTCTCTCTTCACTCACCATGACTATTTTTTATGATTTTTGATTTGCTGGTTCTTCAACCATACTTTCTACTTCGTCTTCACTTCTATTTAAAATTAATCTACTTAATTCATCATTATCCATTTTTTTAAGTTTAGGATAGCGAATCGCAAAGAAGATTAATCCTAATACTAACCATACGCCTAATGCAATGTATGATGGTAATGATAATGAAGCTTTAGTTCCTGGTATTAATAATAAACATAAGAAGATAAACGATACGACTGAACCGATAATACCAAATGTTTTGTATATAGGTGCGTACGTATTACTTTGTTTATTATAACTAAATAATTTAGTAGCTGATAAACATGTTACAAAGTATGCAACAGAAACACCTGTTGATGACATATCAACTATCCATGTTAACGCTGTACGTCCTAACCATGGCGCAATTAATGATACACCTACTAAGAAAATAATTGCTACATAAGGTGTTTTATATTTACTGTGAATACGACTGAATACGCGTGGCATAATGCCAGAACGTCCCATTGAGAAAAGCAATCTGCTAGCACTCATTAAGAAACCATTTAATCCAGTAAAGATACCCATCATAATGGCAATGGCTAAAACGGCTAGTCCAACATAACCAAATGCTGATTGTGTTTCAGCACCAGTTAACCATAGTTGGCCATTTAAACTTTTCTGGTTCGTACTTAACCATCCTGTATATAACAACATCACTACATAAGTCATTGATGCTGCAAGTAAACTATATACGATTAATTTAAATGTCTTGTTTGGCGCAAAGTTAAATTCTTCAGCGGTTTGTGGAATATTATCAAATCCTACATAAGCCCATGGCGCAATCGATACAATCGTAATAATTGAGATAAACCAACCTTGATCTGAATTTGCCAATGGTTGTAAATTATCTAAAGCAAAATTATTACCAAAGAATGAACCAAAGAACATGAGTAATACGACAACAACCATCGCTACACAGAAATAATATTGTAATGATCCTGATACGCTTGCACCTCTAATAGCTACAAACATAAATACAAGTAATAATACTGTGGCTATAATGATTTCTGTTATGTAGACATCCCAACCTGCGACAGTATATAATTTCCCATTATTCAATACATTGGGTAATAGGAATTTAATCAATAGACTAAATGCGGTAGCATTTAAAGCTACTACACAGACATACCCGAAGGTTAAGAACCATGAAGAAAAGAAACTCACATATCTACCAAAACTTAAAAAACTAAATGCAAACGCCCCACCTGATACAGGGAATTTTTCTACTAAAGCGCCATAACTTACTGCTATTAAAATCATAAGTAAGGCACCTATTACTATACCGATGGATGCTGCAATGGGACCTGATTGTCCTATCCAGTCACCTGGAAGAATAAATGCGCCCCAACCAATACACGAACCGTATGCAATCGCCCAAACAAACTTCTCTGATAAGTTTTGTTTGAGGTCGCCTCTATCTACCTGTTTATTTTTGTCATTTTCCATAATTAAAAACTCACCTCGAGATATTCATATACCCGAAAAGGTGAGTCATGTAACTTAATTATTAAATTATTGTTATCAAATTTACATGTAATTTGTAAAATCATCAAACATTATGCTGAGAATTTAAATGTAGCAATAATAAGCATTAACCAACCTACGATAAACAAGACGCCTCCAATTGGTGTAATGGCACCTAAAATACGAATTTGAGTCAACGCTAAAACATATAATGACCCACTAAAGAATACGATACCGAAGAAGATGAGCCAACCTGCCCAATTCACATTAATAGACGTTGTACCACTAATCACACCAATGACAAGTAATGCTAAGCCATGATACATTTGATACATTGTTGCTTTTTCCCAAACAGACATGTATTTGTCTGACAGTTTACCTTCTAATCCGTGTGCCCCAAATGCACCAGTACCTACTGCCATCATAGTATTTAAGGCACCTAAAATAATAAATAATTTCATCATAATTTACGTTCTCCTTTATTATTAAAAATCAAATATCGATTCACCGTTACCAATTTCATCATCTGTTGTCATTAAATTAGAATTAGATAACGTTGAGGATGATTGACCTTTATTAGAATGATTTGTATGCGTCACCTTTCCACCCATTGCTTGAATTTCTTCTGGTGTTACATCATCATACGACTTTTGCTGATTTGTTGTCTTCATCAACTTATTCTGTGTATCAATATCTGTATGTGTAAAATCATTATGTTGTAAACTTTGCGAATTCATATTGTTTTGCGTAGATGACGTGTACAGAGATGTAATCGTATGTATGGCATACATATGTTTCTCAAATTCATGTTGTGATGATGATTCATCAGCTTGAACTAATTCACGCTCAATTAATTGAATAATTTTCTCTTTATCCATGTGTTGTATCCTCTCTTTCACACCATTGAATTGGTGTTCGCCCTTTGGATTCTAAATATGCGTTTGCTTTAGAATAAGGTTTGGAGCCAAAGAAACCTCTATAGGCTGATAATGGGCTTGGATGTGGTGATTTTATAATAAAATGTTTAGAGGTATCTATTAACTTTATTTTTTGTTGGGCTGGTTTGCCCCATAAAATAAAGACGACGTCTTCACGTTCTTCGGAAATTGTACGAATCACTTCATCTGTAAATACTTCCCATCCAATATCTTTATGAGAATGCGCTTCTCCTTGTCTTACCGTTAAGACCGTATTTAAAAGTAAGACACCTTCTCTTGCCCAATCTTGTAAATGAGGTGATTGACGTCGACAACCGATATCGTCTTCCAATTCTTGATACATATTTCTTAACGACGGTGGGAATTTCGCGTTTGGTTGAACTGAAAAAGCTAAACCATGCGCTTGATTAGGGCCGTGATAAGGATCTTGTCCTAAAATTACTACCTTGATATCTTCAAATGGTGTTAAATCAAAAGCTTGATAGATATTTTCTCTATCTGGATATACGACTTGTGTTGTATATTCCTTTTCAAGAAAGTCATGCATTGCTTTAAAATCATGTTTTGTTGTTATATTGTGAAATACTTCAGACCATTCCATCCTATTCACCTCAATGGTATTTTAACATAACTATCTCTATAAATTATATCGCCTCTTAAATGTAAACTATATCAATTATTAAGTTTACAAAATTATTTATTTTGTATATAGTGCATATTAAGATGAATTAAGTTTGGAGCGACGTATATGTGTACAGGATTTTCTTTTTTCACTCAACAACATCATCATTATTTAGCTAGAACGATGGACTTTGCATTTGAATTTAACGGCGTACCAACTGTTGTACCTAGAAAATTTGAGTATCAATTCGATTTAGAACCTTCAATGAAATTGACCTATGGTTTTGTAGGAACCAATTTAAAGGTGGGCCGCTATCGATTCGGAGATGGTATTAATGAATGCGGTGTAGCGATTTCAAATCACTATTTCACCGGTGAAGCATCCTACAGTAAACATAAGAGATATGGCTATTTCAATATGGCTCCCGAAGAATTTATTATTTGGGTTCTAGGTTTCACTAAAAGCATCCAAGACTTAAAGCAAAAAGTTAAAAAAGTTAATATTATGAACGAGAAAAATGAAACGCTAAATATTGTACCTCCCCTTCATTTTATTATCACTGACCGTGAGGGACATACCGTATCAGTCGAACCACATAACGGCCTGCTAATCGTTAAAGACAATCATGTAAAGGTACTTACCAATGCCCCGAAATTAGAATGGCATGTTGAAAATTTAAGAAATTATGCCTTTTTATCACCTGAGAAGTCTACCAATCAATTAGTTGGTAAAGTTCTTGTGCGTTCTATGGGTTGTGAAGCAGGTACCAACGGTTTACCAGGCGGCTATACATCTACTGAACGCTTTGTTAGAGCAACTTATTTAAGACATCATTTGCCTCAATCAAATGATGAAAGTGTAAATTTAATGAATTGCTTTAAAGTGTTAGACTCAGTGAGTATTCCTCAAGGTGCAGTCGTTGATGCTGAAGAAACGCATTATACACAATATCAATTAGTAATGGATAGTAAGGACTGTGCGTACTACATCAAACCCTATTTCACCAACCAAATATTTAAAATACACTTAGATGAACATTTGCTTACTAAAGAAGACATGACTTTTATAGATTTTAATCATCAGTTGACCATTACACAATTGAATTAAAACAATTAGCCAAGCCAACCATAGCACAATTTTATTTTTATCATACTTGAATCGTGATATGATGGTACGTGTATTAGAAAACATTGGGAGTGAATACAAAATGGCATTAAAAAAAGTATTAACAATAGCTGGTTCAGATACTAGCGCAGGTGCAGGAATGCAAGCAGATTTAAAAACATTTCAAGAGTTAGATGTCTATGGTATGGTCGCTTTAACAGCTATCGTTACAATGGATAAAGCAACATGGTCTCATGATGTGACACCACTACCTATGGACGTATTTGAAAAACAACTTGAAACTGCAATTTCAATTGGTCCAGATGCAATTAAAACAGGAATGTTAGGTACTGAAGAAATTATTAAACGTGCTGGCGAGGTTTACGAACAATCCGGTGCAGACTATTTCGTTGTAGATCCTGTCATGGTATGTAAAGGGGAAGATGAAGTACTTAACCCAGGAAATACTGATGCAATGATTCAATATTTATTACCTAAAGCAACGGTTGTGACACCTAACTTATTTGAAGCTGGACAATTATCTGGCCTAGGTAAACTTACTTCTATCGAGGACATGAAAAAAGCAGCTCAAATCATTTTTGATAAAGGGACTAAACATGTCATTATTAAAGGTGGTAAAGCATTAGACCAAGATAAATCATACGATTTATACTACGATGGTCAAACATTCTATCAATTAACAACTGATATGTTCCAACAAAGTTACAATCATGGTGCTGGTTGTACATTTGCAGCAGCTACTACAGCTTACCTTGCAAACGGTAAATCACCAAAAGAAGCTGTCATTGCAGC
Organism: Staphylococcus sp. AC872; assembly: GCF_979255425.1. Lineage (NCBI taxonomy): Bacteria > Bacillati > Bacillota > Bacilli > Caryophanales > Staphylococcaceae > Staphylococcus > Staphylococcus sp. AC872. The sequence continues at coordinate 5,725 of NZ_CEEDKW010000004.1, read as the reverse complement.
CAAAGCTTTCGTTGCTTCAGCTATTAAAAATGGTTGGAAAATGAACGATTTTGTAGGACCCGTTGATCACGGTGCTAATCGTCGAGTTGAACAAATCGACGTACAAGTTACTGAAGTATAGAAAATATTATTGCTTTTAAGCTCAAAATGAACATTAACGTTCATTTTGGGCTTTTTATATCGACATACATTTTGAATACTGACTACGCTTAAAGTCGTAGTTTGGACTCCAATGTTCGACCGATACAAAGTTGATACTAGAGCCTCATGTTTTTTAGCTAAAAGAGATGTACTATATAAAATGTAGAGAGACAAAGGAGGCAATACAACATGATTATTCATAAACAAGATATACAAAACGGTGTCCCTATGTATGAAATCATCACGAAAAAGTTCAAAACAATCACAGTTAAATTTGATGAAACTTTAAATGACAATGATATCTATCGCTTGCTCTCTCTACTAGAAAATGACATAAACACTATGCAATTCAGACAAACATGAGTGTTATTTTCAACACCAAGAAGAGATTCATCATTTGCGTTTGAACATTAAGACATTAAGCATTCCATATTGTATAACTGTCCCAAAATGATGGTTTTAAAGTTACTTGTCCCCTAACTAATGTATACTTTAAATGCCACATCCCTAAAATACTCATCTTAATATTGATAGAAAGCACTATTGTTAGCCAAAGTTGTCCCCTTTGGCGCTCAGAGAGAAACTTTGAGCTATGCTAACAATAGTGCTTTTCTTTGTTGAACCATTTTACATATAAGCATAAAAATCCATGATTCAAGCAAAGTGATCTATAATTTCATTAATTTAATTAACGATTTTGTATGTATTTATATCACTTTAGATTTTTATGAATTAAATATAAAATATAATGTTATATTAATTTATGAAAGAGTTACCTTTAAATAGAAAAGGAGTGTTTATATGATAACCAAATGTCGCAATGTCATAACTTTGATACTACTGTTTTTAATGGGATTAAGTATCTTTAGTTTTCTCAATCAAGCACAAGCAAACTCAAACGTAAATCAAGCAACTGCACAATCCAATGGTACTCAAGTTAAAGTAGAAAATAAGGACATACCTAAAGACGTTGACAGTTTAGCGAAGAAAAATTTCCTATCGCATGTTAGTTTGCTAGATCAAGCATCCCACACAACAAAAAGTGCTTATACTTTAGGTGAGCCCTTCAAAATTTACAAACTCAATAAACAAAGTGATGGCAACTTCTATTATCCCGTCATTAATAAAAGTGGCGATGTAAAATATATCGTTACCATTTCTCCTAATCCTTCTAACAAATCAAAATATTCACTTAACGTTTCCCCTTTCATTTCAAAAGCATTAAATAACTATAAAAATCAAAAGGTAACTATCTTCACTAGTAAAAAAGGATACTTTATAATGGGTGAAGATAAAGCACCTCACTTAGTATTAAAAACACCTCGACAAGATGCTAAATCAGATAGAAATCTGACCAAAGAATCAGCCGTTAGATATAGTAAAGCATTTAATCAAACAAGCCATATCGCAAATCCAATTACTAAGTATCAAACAGCTATTAATCAACAACCCCAATATGTTAATACCCTTAAAAATATGCAAATTAGAGAAACTCAAGGACAAAATGGATGGTGTGCAGGTTACACTATGGCATTTTTATTAAATGCTACGTATAATACTGGACATTATAATGCTGAGATGATTATGAGAGCATTACATCCAAATCTAAGTGGCCAAGCCTTCCAATTCACAGGGTTAACACCTCAAGAAATGATGAGATATGGGCAATCTCAAGGTAGAAATGTCAATTATTTAAATAGAATGCCTCAATTTAATGAAGTCGATAGATTAACTAAACAAAATAAAGGTATTGCTTTAATCAGTTCTAGTGTAGAACCTAGAAACGGTATTCATGCAGGTCATGCTATGGCCGTTGCTGGTAATGCTGTATTAAATAATAACCAACGTGTTATTCTCATTTGGAACCCGTGGGATAATGGTTTAACTACGCAATCAGCTGACAGTAATGTGATACCTGTGTCTGATGGTACACATTTTAGATGGAATGCTTCCATTTATGGTTACTAATAAAGTGAAAGTTAGTGGGAATATATGACTCAATTCGAAATAATTAATATTATAGATGTAAATCCCTACTCTCCAAATAGTTCATTCTTTAACGTTTTAAAGGGTAATTGGTTTCCTAAAAATTTTGATACAGCACCTCTTAAATTCGTATTTAATGAAACAATGCAACCCAGTTATTACTGTACCAAATTAGATACTAATCAACGGACCATTGTACTAACTGAAAAATCCACTTTATCTATTGTGATTGAAATATGCATTATCAATCCAAATAAAATCATTTTCAATTTAATAAATATCAATGCTATTGGCGCTTCACCTAAAATGATATTCGAAAGATAATCAATTTAAGGTAACTCTTTCATAGAAACACAAAAAGGCTAAAAGATGAAATTCAAAATTCACCTTTTAGCCTTTCTTTAATGAGTATGACTACTCTATTTTACTTTAAAATGGAACTAGCAATGACGAGCTAAAATAGTCACCATATTAAATTAAAAGTTTTCTTTATCTTGTCTTTCTTTAACCCACCATAATGCTTCTTTAGGGTGTGCTTCATAATATGCTCTATCTTCTTCGTTATCTACGTTTGGATAAGACCCTTTAAGTGACTTACCAGCTGTAGTGACATGAAGTAATAAAATTACTAAGAAACCTATCACACTAATAGCTGTTAAATAGTACGCTGGTGCTAATACATTACCAGTAGATTCAACTAACCATGATGCGATTAATGGTGTTGTACCACCAAAAATTGATACTGAGATGTTGAATGTGATTGATAACGTACGATATCTAATGTGTGTATAGAAAATTGTTGGTAATGATCCAGGCATTGTTGCTTCATAAGTTGATAAGAAGAAACCTAGGATTAGTACACCAATAATAATAAACGGTAAAGATTTAGTTGCTAATAATGAGAATGCAACGATACTTAATAATGTAAGTCCACCAGTACCGATTAAGAATACTTTTTTCTCTCCAATTTTGTCGGCCATTTTACCAAATCCTAATGCTAAAGGAATCATAATAGCCATCACACAAGTGATAATAACGCTTGTCGTTGTTTCGTCTACTTTCGCTACTTGACCTAAGTAGGTTGGTAAGTAAGCTGTTACCATATAGTTTGTAACGTTGAAGAATACTACAGCAACAAAGCAAACTAAAATATCTTTATAATAATAGCGAATAATACCAAAGAAACCGATTGTATCGCGTTTCGGTGTTGTTGCTACATCATTTTCATAAACTGGTGATTCTTCCAATTTACGACGTAAGTATAATCCAAATAACCCTAAGAATAATCCTAAAATGAATGGAATTCTCCAACCCCAAGATTGCATTTGATCATGTGTTAAGAAGAAACTTAATAACGCAATCATAATTGATGCTGCAATGTAACCTGATAACGTACCAATTTCAAGTCCACTACCTAAACTGTTACGTTTTTTATCCGGAGACGATTCAGCCACATAAGTCATAGCACCTGCATATTCCCCACCAGTTGAGAAACCTTGCAAGATACGTGCCAATAGTAAGAGGACAGGCGCCCATATTCCAATCGTATCGTAGTTCGGTAGTAATCCGATTGTTAATGTTGAAAGAGCCATTAAAATAATAGTCGTTGTTAATACAACTTTACGTCCATATTTATCTCCAATAATACCAAATACTATTCCACCAATAGGTCTAAGTAAAAATGCAATAGCTAGTGCAGCAAATGTAAAGATTTGTTGTATTTGAGGATTTTGCACTGGAGAAAAGAAATTTGCTCCTATGTATGCAGTCGTATAAGCATAAACACCAAAGTCAAACCATTCCATGGCATTACCAATACCGGTTGCGACAACAGTTTTTTTCGCTTTTTGAGCGTTGACCATGTTAATATTTTCTTTTTCGAAATCCATGAATTTAAACACTCCCTTTTATATGTTACATAATTATACTCAGTTAAATATCAATGTCAAATTAATTCAAAATAAATTCTTTTCAAAAATACAAGTTTATTCAATTTACAGAATATTTTATTTAACATTTGAACCCGATAGGATTAACTAAGCGTTATGCAAATAATATTTTGAAATGATTATTTTTTTATCTATTTTTAAATATAGATAGTTTTACCCTCTCTTTCTTGATCCAAACCGTTTAAAATAAACATATTTGTCAATCATTGATGATATCAATGGTTTTAAGGCAACAAACTTGTACTATCTTCACTAAATAGCGCCATCATTCACTTTATCTAACTAAAATCTCGTTTAGTTTTATTTCGATGTCATTACATAGTGATGTTTCTTGATTTCACCATAGTTTCACATTCATAATCAATTGGACAAAAAATACATTTTAAATATATATACATCTTCAGTTATTTTTATTAATTTAGAATCATTGCTAAATTTCGATGTTTTTTGCCTCTCTTTTTCTCAAAATTTCCCGTAAAATCGCTTTTTAAATAATCTATGTAACAAATTTATTATTATTGGTATATTAATTCTATAATTTTAAAATAATGATTTAGTTTATGTAGAAGCAAAATAAATCTTGCCCTTTTTGTATTTCTTTAATAGTTTCAAATTTACTTTGAACATTCTAAATGCCAGCAAAGTAATAACACTTCACTGGCATTAAGATAATCTATTTATAGTATGGTATTGATTTCATCCGCTTCATTTAAAATATAATCTGGATTTTCTCTTAATAATGCCTTTGCGTCAAAAGCACCCCAAGTTACACCACAAGACTTAATACCAGCTGCTTTAGCCATTTGAATATCATGAATAGCATCGCCAATATATATACTGCGTGCCGGATTAAGGTGATGATTCTGAATAATATAGTTGATTCCATCTGGATCTGGTTTATAACGTGTTACTTTATCAGAACCAATAGCTTCTTGAATAAATCTACCAAGGCCTAAATGGTCTAAATTTCTCAACAACACATCTGTTTTTTTACTAGAAACCACAAACACCTGCTTCTTTTTTCGTAATAATTGTTCTAATGTTTCAGATATACCGATTACCGAGCATAAATATGTTGTTTCTAATTGACGATACTGTTCCCTAAATAATTCTAACAATTGATTTAATGCATCTTCTGTTAAAAAACGGTCACTCATTTCTATAAATGACTTTTCAATAGGAATACCCATATAATGTACAATATCTGCATCACTTGGTTCAGATAACCCAAATTGTGCAAAAGCTTCTTTAGTTGCTTCAATAGCGCACTGCTTAGAATTCGCTAATGTCCCATCAAAGTCAAAAATATAGTTGTCAAAATTCATGATGATCACCTCTAAAGTACATATTACATATTTCCATTATATAGTAATTTCATTATTTTTTTCTATAAAAAAAGTAACTCTCAATTCATGAGAGTTACTTTATATAATTTATTCTAAATTAGCATGATTATTTTGCATTGTCGTCTCATCGACGTCTAATTGTGCCATTAATCCAATAACTACACTATCTAAAAAGATTTGTGATGATTGTTCAAACAAACTACCTAACGGTTGATCAGACCCAGTGGCATCGTGTTTTGTACCTGCTGGTAATTCAACTACTGTGTCTGCAATTTCACCAATTGCAGAATCTAGTTTAGTTGT
>NZ_CEEDKW010000003.1:296470-296904 GCF_979255425.1 Staphylococcus sp. AC872 | reverse complement strand
TCAACAAGTACTTCACTTTCCGATAGTTCATCGACAAGTGGAAGTACATCACTAAGTGACTCTGTAAGTACAAGTACTTCTACTTCTTTAAGTGACAGTACTTCAACAAGCGACTCAACTAGCACGTCACTTTCTGATAGTTCGTCAACAAGCGGTAGCACATCATTGAGTGATTCCGAAAGCACAAGTACATCCACTTCATTAAGTGACAGTACTTCAACAAGCGACTCAACTAGCACGTCACTTTCTGATAGTTCATCTATGAGTGGCAGTACTTCACTAAGTGGTTCTGAAAGTACAAGTGCATCATCGTCATTAAGTGATAGTACTTCGACGAGTGACTCAACTAGCACGTCGCTTTCTGATAGTTCATCTATGAGTGGCAGTACTTCACTAAGTGGTTCTGAAAGTACAAGTGCATCATCGTCATTAAG
>NZ_CEEDKW010000003.1:29604-296370 GCF_979255425.1 Staphylococcus sp. AC872 | reverse complement strand
TGATAGTACTTCGACGAGTGACTCAACGAGTACGTCTCTTTCTGATAGTTCATCTACAAGTGGTAGTACGTCATTGAGTGACTCCGAAAGTACAAGTACGTCTACTTCAGAAAGTAGTAGTACTTCTACAAGTGATTCAACTAGTACTTCACTTTCTGACAGTTCATCAACGAGTGGTAGTACATCAATGAGTAGCTCCGAAAGCACTAGTACATCGACAAGTGGTAGTACTTCAACAAGTAACTCAACTAGTACTTCACTTTCTGACAGTTCATCTACAAGTGGTAGTACGTCATTGAGTGATTCTCAAAGTACAAGTGCTTCAACTTCGTTAAGCGACAGCACTTCGACAAGTAACTCAACTAATACGTCACTTTCCGATAGCTCATCTATGAGTGGTAGTACTTCACTAAGTGGTTCTGTTAGTACTAGTACGTCGACTTCGTTAAGTGACAGTACTTCAACAAGCGACTCAACAAGTACTTCACTTTCTGATAGCTCGTCTACAAGCGGTAGTACTTCACTAAGTGGTTCTGTTAGCACTAGTACGTTGACTTCATTAAGTGATAGCTCGTCGACAAGTGGCAGCACATCATTAAGCGATTCACAAAGTACAAGTGCTTCAACTTCATTGAGTGACAGCACTTCGACAAGTGACTCAACAAGTACATCACTTTCTGACAGTTCATCTATGAGTGGCAGTACGTCATTAAGCGACTCTGTAAGTACTAGTACTTCTACTTCAGAAAGCAGTAGTATTTCTACAAGTGACTCAACGAGCACGTCTACTTCAGAAAGTAGTAGTACTTCAACAAGTAACTCAACTAGTACTTCACTTTCTGACAGTTCATCTACAAGCGGTAGTACATCACTAAGTGACTCTGTAAGTACAAGCACTTCGTCTTCATTAAGTGACAGTACTTCAACAAGTACTTCACTAAGTGATTCTGTTAGCACTAGTACGTCTACTTCAGAAAGTAGCAGTATTTCTACAAGTGACTCAACGAGCACGTCGACATCTGATAGTGCAAGCATGTCTACTTCTGATAGTCAATCACATAGCCATACGAATAGTATTTCTATTAGTGATTCAACAAGTAGCAGTGACTCAAATAGTAATAGCACGTCAGATAGCGCTAGTGTAAGTACATCGGATACGCCAAGTCATAGTCACTCATTCAGCCAATCAGTAAGTAGCAGTAGTTCAACAAGTAGCAGTGATTCAAACAGTCATAGCACATCAATGTCTACGTCCGAAACACCAAGTGAAAGTATATCTCATAGTCAGAGCACAAGCGCTTCTACAAGCGACAGCACATCTCAGTCTATGTCACATAGCATGAGTGCATCATCTAGTGAATCAACTAATGTTTCACCAATGCATCCAACTTCTGAGGCACAACATCATGACAACAACAAACCTCATTCAGAAGCATTACCTGACACTGGTGAAGATGACAATCAATCTAAAGGTTTACTATCAGGATTATTATCATTAATTTTCGGTCTAGCTATATTTAGAAAATCTAGAAAAGACAAAAAAGATCGCAAAGAAGATAACAATAATTAATTAGAATAAAATAGAGGCAGAAGCATTGTTATTTCTAAAGTACTCAATTGATTACTCAAAAAATAATGGGTGCTTTTGCCTCTTTATAATCATTTAAAGAAAAGGATTAGTGTGGGAAATTGATGAATATTAAAAACATTAAAAATATCGAATATAAAATTTTATATAAACGTATTCTTTTCACTCTAATGATCATTTTCATATACATATTGGGTAGTAATATTAAAATTGCTGATATGAAATCATCAGCACAACATACAAATCAATTCCTTGATTTAGCTATTTCAAATGTCGGCGGAGATATTACAACACTCAACCTATTCTCATTGGGGTTAAGTCCTTGGCTTACAACGATGATTATTATGACGTTACTGACCTATCGAAATATGGAGAAAGGTCAAAAACAAACACGTCTAGAACGTAGCTATAAAGAACGTTTTTTCACTATTTTATTAGCATTAATTCAAGGCTATTTTATCTTAAGTGAGTACATTAATAAGGGTATGATTCATCACGCTAATTTCCCTTTAATGTTACTTATCTTAGTAGCCGGCACAATGTTACTCGTGTGGTTAGCTGATCAAAATACTGTTTATGGTATCGCAGGTCCAACGCCTATCGTATTAGTTAGTATCATCAAATCTATGTTTCAAAATAAACATCTCCAATTGTTGGATACCCAAACAATGATGATTGGTGGAATTATGATATTAGTCGTGTTGATTCTTTTATTATTCATAGAAATGATTGAATATCGCATGATTTACAGAGATATTATGAATATCAGTACATCTAAAAAAGATACTTATGTATCTTGGAAATTAAACCCTGCTGGTAGTATTTCAATCATGTTTAACTTTTCACTGTTCTTCTTATTAGGTGTCTTAATACATTTAGTTGGAAGATGGATCACTGGAGATGCTCAATATCGACCACCATTTTTAGAATTAGATAATCCGATTGGGGTATTGATATTCATCATCATGTTGATCATCTTAAACTATTATTTATCCCGAGTTATGTTGAATACGAAACGTATTGCTAAAGACTTTCAAAAGAGTGGAAATTATTTCGACGGCATTTATCCTGGTGATGATACAAGACATTATTTAGACCGTAGAGCTAAAAAAATTAGTGCAATCGGTGCCTTAATAATTGGTTTTATCATTAGTCTGCCGCTTATTAGTTCTATATTTATATCTGGTATTTATGATCAAATTTCAATTTTTACGCAGTTTATTATTTTAATTTACATTACGATAAATATTACAGAAACAATTAGAACATATTTATACTTTGATAAATATAAATCATTTTTAAACAAATATTGGTAAGGAGTAAGGTATGAAATATTTCGTTCCAGCTTGGTACAACAATGATCAATGGTGGCGTAATTTGAATCAACCATTTTATATAAAAAACGCAATGATAGAGTTTGATGATTCCATTAGTCTCATGTCGATGCATGAAAAAAATGACGAAGATTTTAAACTACTTCATTTAAGTTTTAATCCCAATTTACGTTTATTTCTGCATAAGTATGACTTATATGAAGCAAATATTTGGTCGTTATTTGACGAAATTCAGGGATTCGAAGACATTCCACCTAGATCCTTTCAATTTGAAGACTTAGAGTGGCCTGATAACACTGAATTTTTCTACTCATCTTATTTAATACAGGCTATGAAAGCACATTACGTATCCAAAATTTATTTTAATCAAGACGGTTATTTAATTGTAGTGGATGATTTTGAACATGATATTCATCAGCGTCGATATATCTTTGACGAACGTGGTTATTTGAGTGCTATCCGTTATTACGACGAGCTCGGTCACGAACAATATCAAGATTATTTAACCGCTTCGGGTGATGTTGTTTTACGTGAAAACCTAGAGACTAATGTTGTTCAAGTTATGACAGATCATGCGCACCAATTTCATTCCAAGACCTATCCATCAATGGTTGATTTAATTAGAGAACGTTTAAACACATTTTGTAATCAACATATGCAAGCGAATGATAAACTGATTGTTTCATCACATATTGCTCATAATGGCATTTTTAATACGATTAGAAATGACGTGCAAGTATATTACTCCATTTTTAGTAAACGTAATCGTACGATTGACCAACCATTGATTAAGAGTATGGCGCCTAGCGACAAATGGCTTGTTGATACACATGAAAATGAATATATCTTACATCAACTCATTGAAACACTAGATACTAAACCTGAAATATTGAGATTTACTCCATTCGATACACAAATCTTAGAAAATCTTAGTAGCCAGTTAGATGAAACTTACATAGGTGTTTGGATTGATGGTCTTAATGACGATTATTTACAAATATTAATCACTTATATTAAACGTCATCCATCGTATCGCCTAGTCATTTTAACGAAAAATAGCGCTACTCAATTACAACAATGGCTATCTCAATTAATACAAAATGTCAATGAAACGTTCAACGAAGAAGATGAGGAAGATTTAGCCAAATCAGAATTAATCCAAGCAAAATCAGCGGAAGACTTTGAGGAATTAGTACAAATTCAATCGGTGCCATTTGAATATGACGTATTAAAGGCATTGTCCCGACTAAGAATTGTCATTGACCTTAGTGCTGAGCCAGATTTATTCTTACAAATCGCAAGTATCAGTGTCAGAATTCCACAAATAAATATGCATCAAAGTAGTTATGTCACTCATTTAGAAAATGGCTATTTAATTAATAGTTATGCGGATATTACGACTGCGTTAGATTATTTCTTAAGTACCTTGAAACATTGGAATGGTGCGTTTACATTTAATACCAATATGATTGAAGATTTAAGTTCAGGTCACATTATTGAACAACTTGACCACTTTTTAGAAGGTGATAACCATGCCACGTAAATTTAAAGTATTACAAATTGGTGGAACAGATTTAGAATATCTATTCACGCATAAACCAGAAGTCGCTTGGGACTATTTTGATACACAATTATTTGAATTTGATAGTGGGTATATCGATAGTATTAAAGAGATTGTCGAGGAATCTGGACAGTTTGATTTAGTATTTATACAAGCGAACCTGACAGATGCATTAACACAACTCTTGCATATTGTGAGTCATCCATATAATACACTTGTCGATGCACAATATTGGCCAAGTGGCTATGATGAACTTGATTTAGTACAGAGGTATCTCATTCGTCCTATTCATTATGATACGACGGATGATCTTCATGATAAATTGATATCTATTTCATTTCCTGGGCAATACGGAGATAAGGTGAGTCCAGCTCGAACGCATATCCAATCGCCATCACATATCGAAGTGATTCATTATGGTAATAGAGAAATTCAATTGAAAGGTCATTTCGGTGATGAATTGATTCCGGTGCTCAATTGGCAGCAAAACCTCGTATACGATAAAGATAAAGTGATTGAAGTTTGGCCGGAATTCCGAACTGAAGGTGATGTCACCTTAGAATATACGTTTCGATTAGTATCTTTAAATCCAGAAAAAGGCGTCCTTGAAAAGATTGTTCTAAGTGAGGAAGAACTTGCCGAGCCACTTTATTTACAACGCAGACCCTATACGGCATACATTTCAACATCAGTCAGTGTTAAAGGTAATGGTACCGTTCATATCGGCGCCGTACATAAACGTTTGTCACATATTGAATTCGGTCATTTATTACTCGGTAGTCATCGTTTTGTAGATGAAAATCGTGAAGAATTCTTTTATTACTTTAATCCTGGAGATTTCAAACCACCACTTAATGTTTACTTCAGTGGTTATCGTGAAGCTGAAGGGTTTGAAGCTTATTTTCTAATGAATCAATTAGGTGCGCCTTTCTTACTGATTAGTGATCCAAGAATTCAAGGTGGCGCATTTTACTTAGGTTCTGATACGTATGAAAATGGTATTAAACAGGTCATTACCGATACACTAAAACAACTCGGGTTCAAAGAAGATGACTTGATACTATCAGGTTTATCTATGGGATCATTTGGTGCTTTATACTACGGTGCCCAATTAAATCCTAAAGGCATTAACGTTGGTAAACCTTTAGTCAATGTCGGTACTATAGCTAAAAATATGAAATTATTACGACCTAATGATTTCGAAACATCATTAGATATCGCCCTATCACCCGAACATACAATGGCCGAGTCATCACAAACTAACAACGATTTGAAGCATATTAAAGACTTAGACGACAAATTCTGGAATGTCTTTTCAAATAGTCATATTAGCGATACATCCATTGCTATTACTTATATGAAAAATGACGATTACGATCAGTCTGCATTCGAAGATTTGCTACCAGTATTAAGTCGACATCATGTCCATCTGATGAACAAAGCCGTACCAGGTCGACATAATGATGATACATCAACCGTTGTGAATTGGTTTATGAACTTTTATCATATTTTATTAAAAGATCATTTTGGGAGAGACAATCATGCAAAGTAATCAAACATTAGACGTAAGATGGCGCAAAGTGACACGTCATACTTACAAACATGGCGCAACAATACAATTTCACGATGACTACACATATTATGAAAATCAACTCATGCCATCAGGCTTGCAAATTAACTTATGGGAACCAGCCACTACATTTGATAAAGATGGCCATCCGCCTAAACTCCCTATGTTAAAGAGAGGTTATCGTTATGATATTCATCTAGATATTACTGCCATGCCAGCACAAAGTGTTTATGTCATTGTGACCTTTTATTTAAAAAATGGTAAAGCATTCGACCACTGTATGATTAAAGAAACTGATAGCTATTTTATTTATCCAAATGAGGCTTATAGTTATGATATTTGCTTGATGAACGCTGCATGTCATCATCTTATATTTAAGAAAATCACCTTAACTGAACGATATTTTGTAAAGGATAAAGATAAAGAAATCGCCGAATCTATCGAATCATCAACCAATGACATTTTAACGAGCTCTGATGATATAACAGAGACTCATTCATCAGAGGACGGTCGACCACGTACACCACAGGAGAATGTTAACTTAGTCAATCAAATCATGAAAACAACACGTCCAAAACGTGATCATAATTAAAATCCATTAATCAATCAGAAAGGAGGATAACTATGAATCTCAATGTGAATACCGCAATTAATCATATGAGGTTAAAAAAACTTTATAAAATATTAAATAAAATCAATCGTTATAGTGAAGACATGCGTCAATATTCAGATGAACAATTACAAGACAAAACCATAGACTTCAAACAGCAGCTGCAAGATGGTAACGCAACGTTGAATGATATTTTACCTGAAGCCTATGCTGTTGTCCGAGAAGCGTCACGTCGTGTATTAGGTATGTATCACAAAGATGTACAGGTACTAGGTGCAATAGTGATGCATCAAGGAAATATTTCAGAGATGCAGACAGGTGAAGGTAAAACATTAACTGCCACATTACCCTTATACTTAAATGCGCTATCAGGTAAGTCTGTCTTTTTAATCACTACAAATGATTATTTAGCGAAACGTGACTATGAAGAAATGAAACCTTTATATGAATGGTTAGGTCTTACAACATCACTGGGATTTGTAGAGAATCGTCAAGGACCTATATCCAATCAAGAAAAGCAGACGTTATATCATCACGATATTATTTACACAACCAATGGTAATTTAGGTTTTGACTATCTTATCGATAACTTAGCTGATACAAAAGAAAGCAAGTTCTTGCCGGAATTACACTATGCACTCATTGATGAAGTGGATTCTATTATCTTAGATGCATCACAAACACCACTCGTCATTTCTGGTGCACCAAGAGTACAATCTAATTTGTTTGAAATTGTAAAAGCCTTTGTAGCAACACTTAAAGAAGATCAAGATTTCAAAATGAAAAAGACAAAGCGTGAAATTTGGTTAACTGAACAAGGTATCGAAAAGGCCAATACATATTTTGATGTGCCTAATATCTATGATGCCCCCTACTTTGATTTAGTAAGGAATATTAATCTTGCATTACGTGCCACTTATTTATTTGATATTAATTTAGATTACATTATTATGGACGGCGAAATCATGTTAATCGACCGTATCACTGGACGTATGTTACCAGGCACTAAAATGCAAGCCGGACTTAACCAAGCCTTAGAAGCTAAAGAGCATTTAGATATTTCGGATGATATGAGTGTCATGGCTACCATTACCTTCCAAAATCTCTTTATGCAATTTGAGCGCTTTTCTGGAATGACGGCGACAGGTAAACTTGCGGAGAAAGAATTTTTCGACCTTTATTCAAAAATCGTTATTCAAATTCCAACATCTAATCCTGTGATAAGACGAGATTTACCGGATAAAGTATTTGTGAACGATGATGATAAAAATGTCGCTATTTTAGATACAGTGATTGACTATCATCAAAAGCATCGTCCTGTATTATTAATTACACGTACAGCTGAAGCAGCGGAATACTTTTCAAGTGAATTATTTAATAGACATATCCCGAACAACTTGCTGATTGCACAAAATGTCGCTCGTGAAGCCCAAATGATTGCAGAGGCAGGTCAATTGAATGCCGTTACTGTAGCTACAAGTATGGCTGGTAGAGGTACAGATATTAAACTATCTAAAGAAGTTCACGAACTCGGTGGTCTAACAGTACTGATTAACGAGCACATGGAAAATAGTCGTATCGATAGACAATTAAGAGGACGTGCCGGTCGTCAAGGTGACCCAGGTCAGTCTCAAATTTTTATTTCATTAGATGATTACTTAGTCCAACGTTGGAGCGATTCCAAGTTAAAAGACAATCCATCATTGATGAAACAAGATACAGCATACCTATCTGATAGCCCTACCTTTAATAATAAAATCAAACGTATTGTTAAAAAGGCACAACGTGTTTCTGAAGAAGAAGGCATGAAAGCACGTGAAACGGCAAATGAATTCGAGAAGAGTATTAGTACACAACGTCAATTAATCTATAGTGAACGTAACCGTATACTTAATAGTGAAAACTTAGATGACTTAGACTTTGAAAGTATTGCTCGTGATGTCTTTAATCATGACTTTAAGACTGACGGTAGTATGACAAGAGATCATATTGTTCGTTATATCTATAAAAACTTGAGCTTTAGTTTTGTGGATGCTAATTTTGAATTTAATCATCAAAATCACGATGAAAATATTGAGTTTTTAATAACACAATTTAAAGACCAACTAGACACTAATAAACAGAAAATTAATGACAACGAGTTATACCAACAATTTTTAAGAAAAGCAGTACTCAAAGCCATCGACACATCATGGATTGAGCAAGTAGACTATTTACAACAACTCAAAGCCAACGTCAATCAGCG
Organism: Staphylococcus sp. AC872; assembly: GCF_979255425.1. NCBI lineage: Bacteria > Bacillati > Bacillota > Bacilli > Caryophanales > Staphylococcaceae > Staphylococcus > Staphylococcus sp. AC872. The sequence goes on along the minus strand of NZ_CEEDKW010000003.1, from coordinate 287,462 downwards.
TCAAAAAGGTCAACGGAATTCTATATTTGAATACCATAAAGTGGCGTTAGACTCATTTAATGATATGGAACATGATATTAAACATCGTATGATTCGAAACTTATGTTTAAGTATCATTGATGAACAACAAAATGGTGATTTAACCATTCATTTCCCTTAAAAGGAGGGCTATTTATGACAATTTATAACATCAACTTTGGCATTGGTTGGGCAAGTAGCGGCGTAGAATATGCACAAAGTTATCGCGCACAAATGCTACGACATTTAAAAGAAGATGCAAAATTCATATTTTTAGATTTTATTGCGTCAGAAAATATACAAACCTTAACAGCTAACTTGGGGTTTCAAGACAATGAAGTCATTTGGTTATATCAATACTTTACAGATATCCCAATAGCACCAACTACATATACCATTGATCAACTTAAACTTGATGTCGGAAATACAGTGACACGGACTGAAGTCGATCAACAAGGCAAGGTACAACGTCTCTATTTAGACCATCAACCTCAAACATTTGTAACCTGTTATATGAAAAATGCCGACCAACCCTATGTTGACCGTGCTGAATTTGTCGTTAATGGTATGTTAATTCGAAAAGATTTCTATAGCTACGTTCGTGTCTTCTCTGAATATTACGCACCTTATGATAACTATGCCAAATTGTATATGCGTCAGTTCTACAATGAAAATGGCTCTATCGCCTATCAAGAAATCATAGATGGTGATGCGCATTCCTATGTATTTAACGATGCACGTTTGGATAGTAAAGAAGCCTTTGTTGCTTACTTTATTCAACAATTACATTTAACGCATAACGACATTGTCATATTAGATCGTGCCACTGATATCGGCCAAGCAGTTCTGCAAAATAAAGGCCAAAGTCATGTCGGTGTTGTGGTACATGCAGAACATTATAGTGACAATATCACAGATGGTACGCACATTTTATGGAACAATTATTATGAATATCAGTTTAATCATGCACCATATATTGATTTCTATATTGTGGCTACCGATTTACAAAATCAAATTCTGTCACAACAATTTGCGCAATATACAAAATTTCAACCACGTATTAGAACAATTCCTGTGGGTAGTCTCGACCAATTAACAATGCCAAGTGTAGAAAGACAACCTTATTCTATCCTAACCGCTTCACGTTTAGCGTCTGAGAAACACGTAGATTGGATTGCGCTAGCAGTCATTAAAGCCAAACAAGCCGTACCACAGCTATCATTTGATATCTATGGACACGGCCCAGAAAAAGATAAAATTCAACAAATCATCAGTGAACATCATGCCGAAGACTACATTCACTTACGAGGTCACGTCAATCTTGATGAAATTTACACACAATATGAATTATTTGTATCAGCATCACAAAGTGAAGGCTTTGGCTTAACACTTATGGAAGCAGTAGGTTCTGGCTTAGGTATGATTGGTTTCAATGTGAACTATGGGAATCCCACTTTCATCTCAGATGGTCAAAACGGTTACTTATTAGATAAACCGACTAAGGAAGAATCTATCGAGGAGATTACAGATCGCATGGCTGATAAAATAGTTCAATACTTTAACAATGGCCCTACATCTCCTCAACAAGTTTCATATGATATTGCTACCCCATTTAAGACAGCAGAAATGATTAACAAATGGCAGAATTTAGTCGACGAGGTGCTCTATGATTAATTTATTTGAATATTATAATCAACCGACTCAGTTATTACATCAAACACTTGAACAAGCAGATTATCATAACTTCACTATTTGTATTGAAGATGATGGTTTCCTACCAGATGAGGTGACATCCCCTTATCAGTTCTTTGCGGCTAATTTATTACATGATGACGATCAACCTAAATTCTTTAATGCTGTTGATGTCCCACCATTTTGGGAAATTAGTGGCGATGGGCAATCAGCTCAAATTAAAGATATGGGACATATTAGAGGCGAAATACGTTATCGCCCACATTATAAAACGCGCATAGTTAGTCATGTGCGTTGGTTCGACGATAAAGGTCGTTTACGTTCTGAAGATCATTATTCAAAACATGGCTTTAAATTTGCTGAAACGATTTATGATTTGGCTGGAAAATCTATATTAAAGAAATATGTAACCCGAGAAGGTAAAGAAGTGATATATGAAAACTATGTCACAGGGGATTATGTATTAGACTGGCAAGGACAATCCTATTTCTTCCCTTCTAAAGTGGCGTTTATAACCTTCTATCTCCAACAAATTCAAGTGGATTTATCTGAGATCATTATTAATTCTTTATCAACACCATTCTTAGTCTTACATCATATGAATACAGAAGGTAAAGGCTTATTATTCTGGCAAGAAAGTAGTAAAGGTCATGTCCCAGGAAATATGTTGTCATTACTAGATGGTACATTACAACGTCAATTCTCTGTGATGATACCTGATTACATAGAATATCATACTGTGATGGCACAACTTAATTCTGATCAAGCATCGCATGTTTATCAAGCCGGTTATCTGTATGACTTTGATAAATCAAATCAATATTCAAACCATGCACTCATTCTGACAAACTCTGATGAAATACCGCAACTTGAACATATTATAGTGGCCCACCCTAATATACAATTCCATATCGCTGCATTAACTGAAATGTCGTCCAAACTCATGGCGTACGATCAACATCAACACGTACATTTATATCCAGCAGCAACTAAAGATATATTTGCGGAACTATACCAACGCTGTGATATTTACCTCGACATTAATCAAGGCAACGAAATTGAAAATGCAGTAGCACGTGCATTTCATCATCAACACGTTATCATAGCGTGGGATGAGGTTGCACATCAGCGTCCATTTACTTCACCAGAAAACACATTTACATTAGAACAATTGAACCAGTTTAACCAAGTGTTACACGATATCACTACTAACCATCAACAGTTCGACTTACATCGTACTTACCAAGCTAGACACGCTAACCAACTCACAATTGATACATTCGTGAGTATAATACAACAGGCACTGTATGAATAAACGCTTAATAAGAGACATTCACTTAATGATAAAAGTAAAATCTATTGTATTGACTTAAAATTCATCTATCCAAAAATCCCCCTACTAATAAAATAGTAAGGGGGGATTATGAAATATCATTTCAGAAAATTAACTTAATTATGTTAATCTAAAAGTAACTAAGTTGAGGTGAATAAAATGAAAATTTCATGGATTTCTTGGTGGATAATGAGTATTCTAGAAATTATAACTTTCATCTTTTTCGCGTTTATGGTGTGGAATAGAAATGTAGATGCAGCTGGCGTAACACAAACAACCGAACTAAAGTTAGTTAATCTAGTTGTGTTAGGATTTGCTTTTTTAATTCCATTTATAGTGCAAATAGCATGGTTAATCGCTAATATTGTAATTTCAAAAAAGCAAAAAAAAAACAAGCATTACATTAAAATTTAGTTTTATACATTCAAAACAAAAATCAATTTCTATCTACATTCGATAGAAATTGATTTTTGTATGTGTATATTTATATTAAGCACTTTAATCAATGACAATCTCCTTTTAACTCAATACGGGTATACTAAAACACATCATTCAAAAAATGCGTTTGAATATTGGATGACACCTGAAACATGATCTAAACCATTATCTTTTAATTCAATTGCCATCAATAACTCATCTGGTATTTCAAAAGGCGCTTGTATGCCCCAATGAGATGCTTTTTTGAAACCAAATTTCGGATAATATGCTTCGTGTCCCATAACGATGACTGATTCAAAATCAAGTTTCTCTGCGATGGTTAAAGCTTGTTGTATTAATTTTCGACCTACACCTTTATTTTGATATTCGGGTAAAACAGAGATAGGTGCTAATGCTAAAGATTCTACTTTCTTATCCTCGGTATCAATCAAAATTTTAGATAATAATATATGTCCTATGATTTTATCTTCATATACAGCGACTAATGATAAATCTGGAACAAATACCTCTGACTTTCGTAATTTCGCAACCAATGTATGTTCACTTTGGTCACTATATGTTTCATTTTCAAATGCTTTGCGTACAACTTCTTCTGTATCTCTGTAATCTTCTTCTCTCTCTTGTCTGATTATGAAATTCATCTTATTCACCCCTAAACATAGTCAGTACGCTTATATTCTATACAATTACTGTAATGAATTCTCTTATATTTTATAGCTAGTGTCGATTAAATCAACTGGTTATGATTAATTTGACTTAGCTCGGAAATAATTTTTCTACTATCTGAATTTAACTTTTTCACGTAGAATTATGATTGGCTTCGAATTTCTGTACGATAGTATCAATCGCATTCACTGCTGAATCATCCCATAAATGTGCATGGTTGAAGTCTAATTCAATGACTGAATGGTCCACATTAAAGTCAATTTGGTTCATCATGGAATCAATAGATACAAAGAAAATTTGGCCTTCAAAGTATACATGTAACGTCTCATCAAACGTCTCTGTTGTCACATTCACGTTAGAAATCTTAGTCGCGAAGAAGAGTGCACTAAATACTACACCTACGATAACACCAATGGCTAGATTATGTGTCATCAATACAATAATAACTGTTAGAATCATCACAAAGGCATCAGTTTTTGGAGCATTTTTAATATATTTAAAGGAATGCCAGTCTACTGTTCCAATAGATACCATGACCATAATTCCCGCTAAAATAGGCATTGGAATTTGCACTACTAAATCACCTAATACAATAATCATAAATATGAGTACTACACCTGCAGTTAATGTCGATAATCGACTTGTCGCACCGGATTTCACATTAATGACAGATTGTCCGATCATCGCACAACCACCCATACCACCGAAGAATCCTGTAATGATATTTGCGATACCTTGTCCACGAGATTCCTTATTTTTACTACTATAAGTATTTGTAAATTCATCAACAATTTTAGCTGTGAGTAAACTTTCTACTAACCCCACAATCGCCATCGAAACTGAAAATGGTAAGATGACTTGTAACGTTTCCAGTGTGTACGGTACTTGTGGAATAATGAAATGAGGCAATGCTTGCTTAATCGTACCTAAATCACCAACAGTATGCACATTGGCACCTGTAAACATATATAATGTTGTTAATAAAATAATCGCAATTAATGGTGCAGGAATTGCTTTAAAGAATCTAGGTACAATATATACGATTAATAAAGTAATAATGACATAAATGTAAGTCGCAATGGATATATTAAAAATATGCTCAATTTGAGATAGAAAGATCATAATACCTAATGCATTAACAAAACCAATCATTACGGATTGTGGAATGAATTTCATCAGTCTTCCTACTTTTAAAATACCTAAGACAAGTTGAATCAATCCCATTAAAATCGTCGCTGCAAATAAATATTCCACGCCATGTTCCTTCACGAGTGGTGTCACAACAAGTGCAACAGCACCTGTAGCACCTGAAATCATTGCCGGTCGTCCACCAACAATCGCTGTCACTGTCGCTATGATAAACGCAGCATATAAACCAATCATCGGGTCTACCCCCGCTATGATTGAAAAGGCAATTGCTTCTGGAATTAAAGCAAGTGCCACTACAATACCTGCTAGTATATTTTTCATTGGTTGATTAAACCATTGTACTTTCCAACTATCTACCATAACATCCGCTCCTTTTCATACTATTTAAATTCAATATTGATAAAGCGCTCATTACGTCCCTATCGTATTTAAAATATGCATATACTTGCACTTTGCATACATATGCCATCACCACTTTTTCCGCAATAAAATAGAGCGAGTAAGAAACCATTGTGTCATTCAACTTGGTTTCATCACTCGCCCATGAAGGTGGCTATCTTATCATTTCATTAGTATTGTTGTTTATTGACTATCCTACGTGCCACTCACTATATGACATATATCAATTGAATCGCGTTTTATTTGTCGAATTGAAACCTTACGCATTATAACATCAAGCACGCTTCAATGGCAAAATTCATTTTGATACTTGTCATCGACTTTTAATATACATCACGTCACATGAATCATGACTTTAGTTCTTCTTGATACGTCTGTCCAAATAATTGATATAGTCATTTAATTAAAGGAGGACAATCATATGTCAAATGCAAAAGCGATTGATACACATGCACATTTATGGAGTGAAGACTATTTAGAGAAATTAGGCAAATTAGGTAGTCAAGGAACAGAAGTTGCTAAAGGGATTAATCAATCTGCCTCTAAAGAAGATCTAGACAAGCGCTTTAAAATGATGGACGATGCTGGCGTTGATATGCAAATCATCTCTGCCACACCACAATCACCACAATGGGGTACAAAAGAAGCAGCACATCAAAGTGCACAAGAGATTAACGATTTATACGAATCATTGGTTCAACAATATCCAGACCGTTTCTTAGCATATGGTGCAGTGTCTCTTCCATATGTCGATCAAGCTATTAAAGAAGCACAAGAACTACTTAAAAAAGATGCCTTTGTAGGTATTGCGATTCCAACTATTGTGAAAGATAAAGTGTCAGTTGCCGACAAACAATTCGAACCTTTCTTCGAAGCTATGAACGAATTAAATGCAACACTTTATATTCATCCAACTGGTTGCGGTGCCCAAAGTCCACTCGTGAACGACTATCAATTAGAATGGGTAATTGGTGCACCATTAGAATCTACATTCATTACGTTACAATTAATTAAAAATGAGATTCCACAAAAATATCCAAATATCAAATTCCATATTTCACACTTAGGTGGCGCTTTACCATTCTTCATGACTCGTATTAAAGACAATTACGAAGACTGGAATGCCTTTAACATTGATCCATATGAAATATTAAATCGCCAATTTTGGTATGATACTGCTAATTTCCATGAACCTTCTTTAATCAATACTATTGATACATTCGGTAAGGAAAAGCTCATGATGGGGTCAGACTTCCCTTACTTCCAAGACGAGAAATATACACGTGGTGTAGACTATATTAAAAACAGTGATATTGATCCAGACACGATTGACGGCATTTTAAGAGGTAATGCTATTGAGTTTTATCAGTTAAACCATCACCACTCTTAATACAATTACTTTAGTGATAGACTAGCGATACATTTTGCGATTAAATTCAAATATAAATGAAACAATCCCTTTTGATAGATGGTCGATTCGATACGACGATGCTACCAAAAGGGATTATTTATGCTTTTGCACTAAAGAATCCCATTCTAACTGAAACCAGCTGGAATGGGATTTATCATATCTATAATTGAACTTCTTCTGCTAATGGTATAGAGGCTTGTGCCCCTGACTTTTGAACTGTTAGTGATGCGGCTTTATTGGCAAAGTCGATAGCCTCAACTAAATTACGTTCTTTCATATTAAAGCGACTGACAAAGGCACCGATAAACGTATCGCCTGCTGCTGTTGTATCAATAGCTTTTACTTTTTGCGCTGGTACTAGGCCGGAATCATTTTCAACCGCATAGTATGTGCCTTGTTCACCTAATGTAATAATCACGACTTTGGCACCTAAGCTTAAGAAGTAATCTGCATTTTGTGCCATTGATTTTTCATCTGTGACTGGTACACCTGATAATATTTCAGCTTCAAATTCATTTGGTACAATCACATCGATTAATTCTAATAACTCTTGAGGAATCTCTTTGGCTGGTGCGGGGTTTAAGACGGTCGTCACACCTGCCGCTCTCGCAACTTTAAATGCTTCTATAATTGCCGGAACTGGTACTTCTAATTGTGCCACAATGAAATCAGCATCGACAATTGCTGCTTTCGCACTTTTCACGTCATCTGGTGTCATCGCCATATTCGCACCACCATAGACATAAATCGTATTTTGACCTTGTGCATCTACTGTAATAAAGGCTTGGCCAGTCTTTTCTGTTTCAGATTCTAAAATATAGTCAATATTCATACCTGCTGCTTTAAAATCTTCAAACATAAACTGTGCTAATCCATCATTGCCCACTTTGGAAATGAAAGTCGTATCAGCTTTCATACGTGCCGTTGCAATGGCTTGGTTTGCCCCTTTACCGCCACCATATGATTTTTGTGCCTCTTCTACATGTAATGTTTCCCCTGGTTTAGCGTAGCGCTCAACTGTTAAAAATTGATCCACATTGGTAGATCCTAGAATAACGACTTTATTTGTCATAACAATGTCCCCATTTCTATATGTTAAAATGTCACGTTTGATTCCAAAATAATGTTAGAAAATGGCGTAATTTCACCTGTACGAATGTTACCTTTATTTAATGGATGACTTAAATATGCTTTCATTTCACTGTGTGGAATAAATTCAATTTCAACATCATCGTCAATTAATGCTTTGATCTGTTTTAACTGAGTTGCATTATTGGTTTTAATTTCTTCAGCTAAATAGATTTTTTGGATTTTCATTTCTGAGAGTACTGTTTCTAATACATCAATAAATTTAGGTAATTCTTTCGTTACTGCTAAATCAATTCTTCTATCGTCATTAGGAATAGGCATGCCTGCATCATTGACAGTTAATAAGTCATAGTGTCCGATTGTCGCAATGGCTTTAGATACATGACTATTGAGTAATGCTGTTTTCTTCATTTATATCACTCCAGTTGATTATTTAATAAATACTGTAACTGTCGCAGCTACTAAGATGAGAACTAATCCAATCACTGTGACTAACATTTCTTTAGATGTTTTACGTTGATTTAAGAAGTAAATACCAGTTAATGTCGCAAGTACTACAGATGTTTGTGATAATACGAAACCAGTCGCTAAACCGTTCATATTAGGTTGCGCAGAAATGAGATAAGTCAATGCTGCAAAGGCAAAGAAGAAACCAGAAATAATTTGTAACCATGTCACTTTATTAGTAAATGGATTGCCATTTTTCATTTTCATTAGTCCGTAGATAACTGCCACAATCACCATACCAATGGCTTGTGGTAAGAATGCTGCTTTACCACCGATGTCTGTAGCTTGTGGTGCTGCTGAATATAACCAATAACCAATTTCACCAATGATTAAAATCACTATCGCTTTACGTAATAAGTTTTTATTTGTAGCTTCAGGGTGTTCACTCCAAACTGTCATCCAAGCACCAATCAAGATAACTACTAACGCTAAAAAGCCGATGATTTTATTTGTAACACCAGGCCAGTTACCTAATGCAAAGACACCCCAAAGTGATGCCCCTAATAATTGGAAGGCCGTTGTAACTGGCATGGCACGTGATGACCCTACATATTCAAATGCTTTAAATGTCATAATTTGACCGAAACTCCAACCAGCTCCTGATAATAATGCAAAGAACAAATCCATGCCTGTTGGGAAGCCGTGTCCTGTGGAGATAAAGAAGACAAAGGCAAAGATTAACGTACCGACTGTAGCACCTATAATTTGGTTAACCGGCTTACCACCAAATTTGGATGCAATCGTTGGAAATAGACCCCAACCGATTAATGGCCCTAAACCAATTAACAATGCAACTAAATTCATGATTCAACACCTCTATTGATATATTTTTTTGTATGTTGTGTATAGTAAAACGTTTTACTAAATTATAGCACTTCTATTTGAAAATGTATACGCTTTCTTAAACACGATAAAAAAGCCATACTTATCAATGACTGATTGTATGGCTTATTTGTGTACATCAGTATTTAATTTTGGGGCAATCAAGATAATTGTCGGGTCGTTTCACGTTGCATCAATTGCGTCGGAAGTTCTACTCTTTTATTTTCATGTGGTCTACCATTAATTTTATCGGTAATTAATTGCAGTGAGATATGAGCAATATCGTCGACCGATTGGGCAATGGTTGTGAGTGCCGGTGTCATGTAACCCGCCATATCTATATCATCATAGCCAACAACCGACAAATCATCCGGTACTGATTTACCACATTCTGTTAAACCACGTATGCATCCAATCGCTAATTCATCATTTATCGCAAAGACACCCGTAACATGATGCTCAACCAGTTTTGTAGCAATATCACGTCCCCCAGCTTTAGACAATTCAGTACAAATTCTGACAGGGGACGGCAACTGATGACTTTGAGACATTTGCTCAAATCCCTTCACTCGATCTCTCATATTAGCCATCAACTCATGAGGTTGAATAATCGCTAACTGTTGATGTCCCAATTCGATAAGATGTTGTGCGGCAGTCTGACCACCCTCTATTTCATTCGTTCTAATAATACCGGTATAACCATGGTCTTCACTTTGATCTAGTAAGACATATGGTACATGATGTTTACTAAGATAATCATTTAAGTGATGTGGGTCATTCACATATCGTCCGATAACGAGACCATCTATGCCACGTTCTACAAGATGCTGAATATTATCTTTAAAGTCTGTACTTGATGTTGCTATAAAACATAAATCAACGTCATCTGCTTTACAATCATCCATCCTTTGCATCATCGCCGAGAAGAATGGATTGGTTAAGTTAGGCAAGACAACACCTATTAACTTTCTTGTTTGGCCTCTGAGTTGTTGGGCATTTTTATTGGGAATATAGCCTAAACGGTCTTTCGCTAATAATACCTTTTGAATGGTTTCTTTAGAGAACCTTGTTTCATTTTGATTTAAAATGTGCGACACCGTCGTTACTGATACGCCCGCTTCTTTCGCCACATCTTTAATTGATACTCGTTTCATATGTCCTTACCCCTTACTGACACGTCCTATATCACAATATATTGCTTACATCTTATCACTAAACAGAGTAGCTGAATAGACTTATATCCTCTTGACCTACTCTAATAAACGATACATATATCATTCCATAATGACCACCGCTTTATTAAATAACCAAAAATCATTGTTCTACATTTTCAAACAATATGTTGATTTTCCTACAATGACATTTAACTTGTTTGTTGTATCTATAACATCAGTCTCTTTATAATGTACAAGAAATTTTATATATTTTGATTTTTCTTTTGAAAACAAAATCATTTTTAAAGAGAGGTAAATTATGACAAATTTTAATAAACAAGAACCAGTCACAATTATCGGTGCGGGTCTAGGCGGACTTACACTTGCTCGCGTATTACAATTAAATTCTATCCCGGTAACTATTTATGAAAAGGAACCATCAGCTGAATCACGAACGCAAGGTGGGCAGTTAGACATCCATGAACGTGACGGTCAAATCGCATTACAAAGAGCCGGGCTTTTCGACCAATTCCAATCAATTATCCATGATGGTGGTGCAGCTGCTAAAGTACTTGATAAAGACGGTAATACTATTGTAGATATCCCAGATGATGGTAATCATGGACGCCCTGAAGTACTTCGCGGTGACTTACGACAAATACTACTCCAATCACTTAAACCGAATACCATCCAATGGGATAAAAAGTTAACAGACATTCAAAGTTTAGCGCACGGCCAACACCGACTTTCCTTTGCTGATGGAACAACGGTAACAACCCAAATCCTTGTCGGCGCAGATGGTACTTTCTCTAAGGTACGTCCTTTAGTCTCTGATGCTAAACCTCAATACGTGGGTACATCATTAATTGAAACGTATTTATATGATGTAGATAACCAACATCCTTCCGCAGCCAATATAGTAGGTCAAGGTGCTATGTATGCTCTTGCACCTGGTAAAGGCATCCAAGCACATCGCGAACCAGGAAATGTCATTCACACTTATATTGCTTTAAGACAAACAGAGGAAGAATTAAATCAAATCGATTTTAATAATTCTAACATTGCACTTAAACAATTAGCTCATCAATTTGACCAATGGCACAATGACTTATTAGCACTGATCAATGAAAGTGAAAAAGGTCCAATTCTACGTAAAATACATGCCTTACCTGTGGGTCATCAATGGGAGCGTGTTCCTGGGGTTACGATTTTAGGTGATGCAGCACATGTCATGACACCAGCTGGTGAAGGTGCTAATTTAGCAATGTTTGACGGATCCGAATTAGCACAAGCAATTATTGAACAGCCTAATGATATTGAAACAGCCTTCGCACAATATGAACAAGCTTTATTCCCACGTAGTGAAAAAGCTGCTGCAAGAGCCGACCAAATGTTAGGCAAACATTTAAGTGATCGTTCACCGTATGACTTTGCGGAGATTCTTTCTAATAAGGAATTAGATGGCACCAATTAATATAATATAAAAAGGAGCATTCCAATTGGAAGACTCCTTTTTAGCTTTATTTTAAAATCCTAATAATTGACTCGCATTGCGATGTAAGAATTTTTCTTTTTGCTCTTCTGTTAATAAATCTGTAGATTCAATATCTTTAGCTAATCGCTTAATGACTTGATCTGTTGTATAAGGCGCATCTGCACCGTATACGATTTTATCTTCATCTACCATTTTTAATAAGGTTGGAAGTTGATGTGGTAAAACCATACCTGCTAAATCAAAGTATAAACTTTGCATCACCTGTTCAATATCATCTGGACCATTTTCAACGTTAAACATTTTATTACCAATATTGACACGTTGTGCAATGACAGGTAATAATGCACCACTATGCGGTACAATCCATTTAATATTAGGATACTTACTAAACACATTGTTTTGACTCATAAAAATGATTGTACGTGTAGTATCGAAGAAGAATTCCATTAATGGTGATAAAATTTGTGCTTTAATAGCTTCATTCACTGGTTTAGGCTCATTAGGATGAATTGCTACGGTCGCTTGTCGTTCATTCAATTTCGCTAACACTGGGTCTAAACGGTCATCTCCTAAATAAATACCACGTGCATTCGTTGGCAATGTAAACCCAAGAGCGTGTTGTTCATCTAATACATGGTCGATCATGCGAATACTTTCATCAACTAATGGTAGTGGTAATGAAGCAAAGTAACCTAATTGATCACTATGTGCATGATGTAAATCTTCAGCATAGGCATTAACTTCTTCTGTAAGTTCTAGCATCACTTCATCTGGTGCAGCACTCAAATGGGGGCTTGAAATAGAAAGCACACTGTAATCAATGTCTTCTTCTGCCATTAATTTCAAATAGTCATCGACAGAGAATGCTGGCGTTGGTACACCGTCTCCTTTACCATCAAAATAATCATCTAAAAATTTCACAAACCCAGGTGATAGGTAATGTGAATGTAAATCTATTTTCTTCATCATTAATATACTCCTTTTATATAGACTCTGTTTGGTACGTCAACCATTGATCCAATCGATTGTAAAAGTCATTCAATTGTTCTGGTCGATCAATGCCTTGTAATTCATGATTAACACTATATCCAATGTAATTAAGACAGAAACTTAAACATGCGTAGCTAGATCGATATTGGTTCAACGCGTTAGCTGGTAACGAAATTGTAGATGGAACAACAGGTGCCAAGCTATCCTTTTCATATACGCATTCCATAGTATTGATATACCATGTATCGTCTTGTTTAACCAATCCATAAACAATTTTCGCATCAGAATTAAGTTGCATCTGAACCTCGTTAATCGGTAATCTTGTTTGAATCGTCGCTTGCATAATCGCCACTGCTCTATCTTGATTTATCCATATTTGCGAATTGTAAATTTGATGTGGTGCATAACGATTCATTTCTCTAGAAGCATCCACAAATGCCTTACCTGAACCTTTAAACCACGAAATGTTTATCATTGAGTCTTCAGCAAAGCATTCATACATACTGTCCCAAAGACTATTGTCGCGACAAAATCTCTCAAACTGAATGAGCTCTAAAATATTTTCCTTATCTAGCAACGTATCCTGTGTGTATGGGCGATTTCTTTCAAATAACATATTAAATCTCCTTTAATATAACTTGCTCATATGTCCTTAACAATATTATTCGGACACCTATCCGTTTATTATGAGAAAAATTTTTCTAAATTACAAAAGATTTGATTTCTAAAGTAAAAATAAACAAGCCCATTTGAATGACTGTTTTAGCACAAAAAATACCTATTCTAATTAGGAGCAATATCCGTATTAGAACAGGCATATTTTCGACTTAACATTTATGAATGTTGTTTATGAAATGGGATTACCCATATTAAGATATTAAGTAACAATCCAATGAGTGCATACGGTGGGAAGAAAAATGAAATGATCAATGTGATAACATTGTTAGCAAATGAAAGCATTTCTTTGACTCTCGTTTCACTCAAATGATGATTTTGCGTTTTAGGTGATAGTTTAATTACTTGGTTTCTTAGTAACATGAATGACAAATTAAATGCGATAATATCTATGTTATACAATAACGCTGCTTGCCATGACATAATATCATGACCAAACCATGCAGTGATGGTTGGTAGTAGCGATAACCAAAATAGGAAATTAATGTTCGCCCATAATATTTTATTGTTGATTTCACTAATTTGGTTTAATAAATGATGATGACTAATCCAAATTGTTGCAATAGCTATAAAGCTAACTGCATACGCTATAAAGTTATATTTCAATTCTAAAATAGCTTCTAAACTATGGTGATGTTCTGGTAATTTAAGTTCTAATACTAATATCGTAATAATAATGGCTATAACGCCATCACTAAACGCTTCAACTCTACTTTTTGACATTCATTTCCAACTCATTTCTCATCTTTATGTAAGAATCAAAAGTTACCTTATTCTATAAAAATAGTCAATATATATTTGTATTTTATATACGATTTACCAGCTTACAACGTCTCATTTCAAACTAAATTTTCACCTACTGTGTTTTCCACCGTATATCGAGCATAATTTGATATTTTCTCTAAATATTGGTCTAATTCATTATTGTCGAAATGGGCTAATACGATAAAACAAGCTTCTCCACTCACTTTATAAAATTGTTCAATATGATCAAAATCCATCGTTATTTGTTTTATTTGATCAAAGCATTATCTAACTTTGCAGTAGTTACTACTACAACTGAATTTTTATCAAACTTAAAATAATCTCGCTTTATTCTCATAAGTTAAGGGAGTGGGACAGAAATAATAAAGAACCACTAATCATTGATTATGTAGTGGTTCTTACGCATTAGCCACAGCTAATGTGTACTTTAAAATAGGAATACATGAGTGAAACTCATGCATAAGAAATACTAATTTCTAAAGAAAAAGTATTTCTTTATCGTTGTCCATCCCCAACTTGCATTGTCTTTAGATTTTCTTTTCGAAATTCTCTATGTTTGGGGCCCGTCCCCAAGCAAGGTTGACTAGAAATGACTATAACTTGAAATATATTTATGTCCCAGCCTGTTTTGGATTACATCATTAATTTTATTCAGGTTTAACATGGATACGTCGACCTTTACCTAAGAACATTTGAAATTATAGAAGCGATTAATAGAATGATGTTAAAAACAATCAGCATCAATTGTGATATCTTGCATTTTTTTCGATAAGATTAATTGGTTCTGTACTGGGTTGTCTATATGAGTCGTGAAACTACCATATAATAATTGAACACCTTGTTGAATATGATCTTTCATTGTATAAGCAATGATAGGTACCAGTAGTGCCGCAAAGAAATTACGCATCGAATGCATTGTCGTTGAACGATTAGAAGCAAATTTAATTTCTCCATCTAATAAAGTGGCCATCGCACCACTTAGTAATGCCATAGATGCGCCAAATCCTAAGCAAGCCGCTTGCAAGTATAATAACGGCAAATTAATCACATTACCCATCGCTATCCAATGCACACTGACATATAATAATGCTACCGAACCAAGGGAACCTAATATACCTGCCCCAATCGCACTATAAAAGAACATTTTAATAAAACCAGCTATGACGACACCTATGAAGAAGCATACATAAAATCTTGCTATATCTTCAAAAGGTAGCTTTAATATCTTAGTAAGAAAAACATTAATACCTGCTATCCCAGTCAACAATGTTAAATGTGATGATATCGCCATCACTGCACCTACACTAGGCTTTTTAGCAAATAATGTTTTAAAATACACTAACGGTGAAGATGAATGCATGTTTCTGTATATAAAGTTCACTAGGAAGAACATCGCTAGTAGTAGAAATGGCCATACCCATAATGAGCTATATCCTTTTTGCGTTAACATAGCCATTGGTATCACAAAACATAATATAGTTAAAAACAATAAAATAATAAGCACATAATCAATAGAATTCGAAGACACATGTTTGTGCTCTTCTTTATTTAAAAATACTGTCCCAAATATTAAACAAACGATAGCTGAAACGATATTAAGTACAAATACCCAATGCCAACTATCAAGCTCTAATGAAACACTACCAGATAATCCGACTAACGCGTTGGCACCAAACAAGCCTACGATGACAAATAATAAAAATACATTGCGGAATCTTCGTGGAAAGTTACGAAATAATTGTGGTAATAAAGTAAAAAATAGAACACCTGTACTAACGCTTTGTATAATTTTAGCAATACTTAATACTATTAAATCCTGTGATATGAGACCGATTATTGAACCGATTAAAAAGAAAGAAACAAAAAGTAGATAATTTTTCTTGAAACCTAAACGATGTGTGAATACATGTCCTAATGGAATACCAAATGCAAACGCAAAGTTCGCTATAACTGACGGTATGATTAAGTACTGTGAACCAGTACCAAAAGAAGTTTGAAGTATACCTTGATTTAAACTATAAGCTAAATTGGAAAAATATTGCGACCCAATGCCAAATATTGTAATGACTGTGAGCACAAAAATTTCTAACATTCGTGCGCGACGCGACCATAAAAAACCCATATTATCCTTCTTTCTATTTAAATTCCGAATTATAACAATATATCATTTTACCACTTTTCAAAATAAAAACATATAAAACTTTCTCGAACAACAACAAAAATTGTACACTATCCATTTTAAACTACCAATATAACTCATATTTAAACGTTTGATAAACGAACCTTTTACTGGTGCTCAGGTTACAAGACAAGCTGTGGCACAACTAGTAACTGACATAGTAAACCAACCTGAGCTTTATTCTAGAGAAAGTATTGGTGTTAACGAACCAAATACTAATTTCAATAAACCAAGTTTTTATTAATGGTATATTGACGTCTTTCAATGCAAACAACCTCCACGACTTATCTAGGTCGTAGAGGTTGTTTTGAATCAAATTTAATGATCTGCCATCCATGGTCTGCTTTGTTTGGTTGGCCTTGGTGTCATTTTCGGTAATTGATCTTTGGACATGATGCGAGGTGTTTGTCCTCGTTCAATTCTTTGTTTCAGTTTGCCATCCATTTTATAGGTTTGGAATGTCGAGAATACGCGCTTTGCATCATGATGACATTTTGGACATTCTGCCATATCATGTTGTTCCTTCATAGATTGGCGTAAGGTAAATTCGCCACATTCTTTACATTCATAAGTATATTGAGGCATTATTGATCAGGCTCCAAATTCGGTACGATGTCATCTTTGAAAATTTCTCTTGGAATCGCAATCGTACAACATGCATTAGGCACGTCCACTATACCTGCGACTGTACCTTGTACCGGTGCAGTACCTAATAACATATAAGCTTGTTCACCTGTAAATCCACGTGTTTTTAGGAATTCAATCGCATTTAATACCGCATTTCGATACGCTGTATTGGCATCTAGATATGTTTGTTTACCACTGAATTCATTTACAGAAATACCTTCAAACACAATATAATCTGTATAATTCGGCATTACTGGTCCTGGTTTAAACGCAGGATTCTTTTTAATATGATATTTTTCCATACCATTTTTAATAACGTTGACTCTTAAATCAATCCATCCTGGCATTTCAATACCACCACAGAAGGTAATTTCTCCATCCCCTTGAGAGAAATGTAAATCTCCAACTGAAAGTTTTGCACCTTCAACAAATACTGGGAAATAGATACGAGAACCTTTTGATAGGTTTTTAATATCACAGTTTCCACCATTTTCACGAGGTGGCACAGTACGCGCACCTTCTCTCGCTACTCTATCAAAGTCTTTACCAGTTAAGGTACCAGCCACCACTGCATCCGTATCAGGTAAGTTAGCTAAGACTGGTTCACGATTTGGATCCGTATCCACTAATTCTTTCTCGCGACGATTCCATTCATCTAGCATCTCTTGAGTAGGTGCCACACCAATCAATCCTGGATGAATCTGCCCTACAAATTCAACCCCTGGAACATGTCTACTCGTTGCATAAATACCATTAAAGTCCCAAATTGATTTCTGTGCATTTGGATAATGATCAACTAAGAAGCTACCACCATTAGTTTTATCGAAAATACCATTGAACCCCCATTGATGTTCATCAAAAACACCAATATCTAAGATATCTACTACAAGTAAATCACCTGGTTGTACGTTGTTTACGTGTACTGGACCACTTAAAACATGTACACGATTTAAGTTCACGTGTTTAATATCACTCGGATCATCATTATTGGCAACTTGTCCATCTGTCCAATCTAAGCATTCCATTCTAAATGATTCTCCTGGGTCTACTGAAAATGCTGCTGGAATATCTGGATGCCATCGATTGTGTCCTGGATGTGCTTGCTGATCCATCTTCTTGTTTAAATCAATACTAAATAACTTTTTAGGCATATGCCCTTCCCCCTTACATATGAAAGTTAATTATGACTGATTGTTAAGTTATCTAAATATTAACACAATTAAAGTTACAAAATATATTAAAATGTGTATATTTTTATCAATTGGAATTATTACGATAAATAAACGATATAAGCGGAATGTACAAGTGGAAGTAGAGGAGGGGGAGTTACGCAGGAACATTCTAAAAACAATACGTCCGTTTGTCTTACTTCAGACAAACGAAACACTTACCTTCAGTTGCATAAACCTTGTCATAGCAAACTTTATAGCGGGTTGATACAATTATGTCATTATTATAGATTCACTTTCCACCCTATACTTATATTATTCATTTTCAACATTTTTACCGACCGGTTCCCATTTCAATACAAATGTAATGACAAGACCAATCAGTGGTACAAGACCAATCCATAACATCGTTTGGTTTAATCCGACTGCTGCTAATATAATCGGGAATACAAACGTTCCAATAATACTACCAGTTCGACTCACTGACTCCACAATACCTGTCGCTTGTGAACGTAAATGTGTTGGGAATGATAATGCACCAATCGTCTTACCTTGCGTTCCTGGTCCACCTGAATGACCGAATAAGAACAATGCAATTAAACATGTATTCATTACCATTGGTAAATTATTGTAAAATAGTCCTGTTACAACCATGACAAACAAGACAATGCCGAAACCTATCATTGTAAGTTTTCTCGTACCCAATCGATATGTATACTGTGCACCTAAGTACGCACCGATGATACCTGCTATATTGACAATTGCTGTACCAAATAAGACCCCTAGCTTATCCTCACTTATCATGTACTTCGCTATAATTGGAATATATAATCCCACTGCGTAGTACTGCATACCTTGTAATGTTGATATCGCTGTTGCTAAAGTTAACCTTTTTAAATATGGCTTTTTAAGCAGTGCTTTGTAAGATTGTTGATGTTCATAATGATTGGCCTGATATTCTTCTTGTCTTTCTTCTAGCTTCAACTGGACATCGTAATGTTTCTGAATATAGTTTGTCGCCTTTTCGAGTGAAAAATGATTAATAATCCAAGTTGGACTTTCTTGTAAATACTTTAATCGCATGATGTATAACACTAAAGCAATACAAGCCCCAAATCCAACGGCCATACGCCACAATGTTTCTCCTGCTCCCATTAAGAAAAATGCAATGACCACTAACGACGATGTCACAAACGCTATGTACCATACGACTTGCCAGTAATTAACATTACGACCTCGTTGCACTTTATTACTAATTTCTGCAATAAACGTAAATGCAACCGGACTATCCATACCTATCGCAATCCCCATCAGAAATCTACATATCAATAGAATCATTATATTAGGCGAAAGTGCTGCACCTAAAGACGTTACAATTAATATTAATAATGACATTGAAAGGATACGCTTTCTGCCAAATCGATGCGCCAGCGATCCTCCAAAAATTGCACCAATCAATGCCCCTACAGGTAATGATGTCATCACGAATGACAACATGGTTGGTGATAAATTGAATTCTTTCGTGATTTGGTCTGTCATCGTTCCTAAAATGGTAATATCATATGCATCTAAAAATATCGTTCCTAATATCATCAATAACAACATATTAGATGTATGTTGCTTGTCCGCATCATCAATGATTCGATACAAATCTTGCTTTGACTTCACAATTTCCATATTAATCATCCCTTATTTTATTTTAGATTAAGCGTAATTAATGATTATTAACTCTTTGTTAAGCGCAAATAAATATTTATTTAAGTCATACGCTGTCGCTCTGTCATAGTTTTAAAAAAATAGCGTCTATCTCAAATGTAAGATAGACGCTATATAGTTAATTATTCTGTCGTCGTTGACTTGTTAGAACGGATTTTATAAACAATTAATCCAATGATAAATCCAATTAATGCCGGTAGAATCCAACCCATACCAATATCAAAGAATGGTAGGTATTTTTCACCTAATGAAATGATAAATTTAGCGAATGATGTTTTCAAAAATGGCTCTGGACTAGCCTTAACACCATCAATAAATGACGCAATCATTGTGAAGAAAATCGTAAATAGATATACAATTTTCGAATGATTGAATAATGGACTTACTAAAGTTAATAAAATAATTGTAATGGCCAATGGATAAATGAACATCAATACTGGCGTTGAATACATAATGATTTTAGTTAAACCAACATTAGCAAAAATACATGCTAAGATACTGACCACTGTCGCAAACATTAAGTAACTACGTTTCGGGAATAACTCTGTAAATGTTTCAGAGAACGCAGTGATTAAACCAATCGCTGTTTTTAAACATGCGACAATTACGATCAGAGATAATACGATAATTCCGTAATCCCCAAGATAGTGTCTCGCAATTTGAGCTAATGCAATACCACCATTTTCACTCACTTTAAATTTACCGATACTCATCGTACCCATAAACGCAAGTAAACTATAGATAATTCCCATTAAAACAATACTGATTGTTCCTGATTTAAATGTTTCTTTGGCGATACTGTTAGGATTTGTGATACCTAACTTTTTAATCGTAGATACAATAATAATACCAAAGGCTAATGATGCCAACGCATCTAACGTGTTATAACCATCAATGAATCCTTTAAGTAATGGACTCTTATCATAATCAGCACTCACAGGCGCATTCGTTAACCCACCTAATGGATGAATGAACGCTAAGACTACGACAATACCTAATAAAACTAAAAAGACTGGATTTAAAAATTTACCTATGTAATCTAAAATTTTAGACGGCTTTCTCGCAAAGAACCACGCTAATAAGAAGAAGATAATACTAAAGATGGGTAAGTAAATCTTCGCAACATCAGGTGAAATGAATGGTGAAAATGCAATTTCAAAAGATGTTGTCGCTAACCTAGGTAACGCAAAGAATGGTCCAATGACTAGATATAATCCAATCGTAAATATGTATGCATACGTTTTACTGACTCTTGATGTAATTTCAAAAATACCGTTTGTTTTAGACATACCGATAGCAATAATACCTAAAAACGGTAATCCAATAGCAGTAATTAAAAAGCCTAAATTAGCAATAAATACGTTTGACCCTGCTGTTTGTCCAAGATGAATTGGGAAGATGATATTCCCAGCACCAAAGAATAAACCAAATAGCATTGATCCGATAAAAATGTTCTCTTTTAAAGTCAATTTGTTTTTCATCATGTCTGTTTATTCTCCTAGTTATTTTTTATTCATTATACATGATATTTTGTAAAGGAAAAATGTAAATAACAAGAAAATTTTAAAAAATTAGACAATAATACATCATTATTACTTTATAAATTGTAAAATAACACATTAAATTATATTTAAAAAAAGTACTATACACCACCTGCATAGCACTTTAGTATTATTTAATAAAAATTTACACTCATCTTTGTGTTATTAATCAGTTATCAAACTATTATTCTTCTAATTCTTTAATAACTTTAGCCGGTACACCTGCTGCAAGGGTATTATCTGGTATATCCTTTGTGACTACGGCACCTGAAGCGATCACTACATTATTTCCAATAGTCACTCCTGGAGTAATCGTGACTTTGCCACCTATCCAAACATCGTCGCCTATATTTACAGGACTTGCTTGAGCTAAATACTCTCGTCTTCCTTTTGCGCTTAATGGATGGTTAACTGTATATATATCAACATTAGGACCTATCATCACATGATTTCCAATGTTCACTGGTGCTATATCTAGAATGGTAAGGTTATAGTTTGTTAATACGTCATGTCCGACATGTATATTTTTCCCGTTATCACAATTGAATGTCGCTTGGAATGAAATGTTTTCACCAGCAGAACCTAATATTTGGCGGATTTTACTTTCTTGTTGTGCCGGTTCTGTAGCAGGAATGGCATTAAATTCTTGGCATAATTGCGCTGCTCTAGCTTTACGTTCCGCCACTTCTTTATCATCAAAATGATATGGCATACCTTTATCTAATTTTTCTATTTCTCTCATTGCTATCTAATCCTCTCAAGTTCATATTATTCATGGTTTTTATAAAATAACGGCTTAATACTTCTCTATTTCTTTAGCAATTTTACTTTCCTTTTGATTGCCCGACGCTTTTAATTGCTTGGCAATGTTCACTTTCTCCTTTGTACTTCTATTTTGACTAAGTTTGTATGCGGCTTCTATATCTTTTACTTTAACTTGAAATCCGACAATCCCTTTGATTTGTTTCTTAGTATCTTCTGACAAATGATTCCATGTTGCATCATCATCTTTGTGACCTTCATAGTGATTCAATAATTGCTTCAAATCAGATACTAGTTCATCATGATTCAATAATCGCCCTTCACCATATACATGTATACTTTGATAATCCCATGTCGGTACGTCTTCTGTTTCATACCATGTAGAGGAAATATAGGCGTCTGGTCCTTGGAAAATCACTAATACCTGTGTGTTATGTTCTATCGTTTGTACCAATTCATTTTGTTTTGCTAAATGTCCTGTAATCACTAATTAATCATCTTGTTCTGAAATCATCACTGGAATATGTGACGCGATGGGTTTTACGTCGTTACTCGTTACAATTGTCGTAAAATTATTATACTGTATAAATTGTTTAATTTCTTCATAATCATTGATTTGTGAATGCTTACCAATATACATGATGTCACACACCCTTTTAATGAATTCATCTTATTCATCATCGACTCTTTTTTATATTCAAAAAGCTGTAGATGAATGATCCACAGCTCCCCGTTTTAATGCCTCATTTGTCGTATTACAACATTATAAATATTGATCTGCATGCTCTAATCTATAATGTTCTGTCACTTCTTTTTCATGTTCGAATTCTTTTTCAGTTAATCTCTTAATATTTTCTACCGCATACCCTAATTTCTTTGCGAATGCTTCTACTTCATCTTTGTCTTTCGCAAGAACAAACATTGTTAACACATTATCATCAACAATATCTTTATGATGTTGATAATCTAATTTAAAAAATTTCATGACAATCTCCCCCTCTTTACGTGTTTATTATATACCCCAAATCATCATTTTATTCATGTAAATTGCCATCTTTTTTGTCTATATTGTTAAAAATATTATTTTGAATATTGAAGTATATTGTTTCATTTCTATTCTCTCAATACAACTCTAAAGGAAGGTAACAACCATTTCATTTGAATTTTCAAAAAAAATTAAATATTGATTAACAATGTTTTGTGGGCGATTTAATTTTTTGAACATTATGTTACAATTGTCAAATGATTTTTTATAGAACAATTCTTATTTCTACTAAAGGGGTTTAATGACATGAATATTATATTAGGCGTCGGAACACTCGTTATTGTGTTGGTCATTATGACATTGTTCCTTAAATTCGCACCATACGGTAAGGAAGGCTTACAAGCTTTATCTGGTGCTGCTTGTGCCACATTCCTACCCCAAGCATTCTTAAGTTATGCAATCGGTGGTATCTTACATATTAAATTCTTACAAGACATCGGGTACCCTGCAGGTAGTCTAGGTGGTATTGCGGTAGGTATACTCGCATGCATCAATTTAGGTGTATCACCTGTCTTCGCTATTATCGTCGGTCTTGTATTAAAGGATTTCAGTTTATTACCAGCATTTATCGCTTCATATATAGTTGCATTTATTTTTAAATTGATTCAGAAGAAAGTGCCTGAAGGTTTAGATTTAATCGCAGTGATACTCATTGCACCGGCATTAGTATATGGACTTGCATCACTGATTAATCCAGGTGTTACAGCCGTATTAAATCAAATTGCAGGTGCCGTGAACTCAGTTGGCGACAGTAGTCCATATGCTCTAGCGATCATCTTAGGCTTAATTATTCCAGTTACAAGTATGACGCCATTAAGTTCAATGGTTCTCGCAAGTATCTTAGGCCTTACAGGACTCCCAATGGCCATTGGTGCGATTACTTGTACAGGTGCGTCATTTGTAAACTTCACATTATTCAACATTTTGAAAATTGGCGAGAAACCAAATCGATTTGCAGTCTTTATCGAGCCTTTAACACAAATTGATTTAATCGTTAGATATGCGCCCGTTTTATATGGTACGAATGCTCTTATCGGTATGGTCAATGCTTGTATTATTGCATTTAGTGGACTTAAAATTGGTGTCACAGGTATGGCAACACCTATTGCAGGTGCGATTGTCTTATTTGGCTTTAACAATCCAGTTTCATCAGCGATTACAATCATCGCCGTAGCTATAACAAGTCTAGTACTCGCCTTTATTATTGGTACACTTATTAAAAAATTCGATTTAATGCACTTACACATACCAATGCCTTGGCAGAAACATACTAAACACTCAAAACACATAAATAACTCCCAACCATGCGATTGTTATCGTGGCTGGGAGTTGTTTTTTTATATCTAGTTAACAATCAAGACATACATATAGTTTTACATATTTAGCGGACTTTTCTAATTTAATTCAAGTCCTAATATCCTGAACCGATTTTGTCTCCGTTTTCATCAAATTTAGTCACATAGCCATCATCTGTATCAACGGTATATGAGCCGGCTAAATTACCGTCTTTATCGTCATATGAGAATCCCCATTTACCATCACTTGTTTTTTCGGGTTCTTTAAATGTATACGTATCTGTATCTAACTTTTCTCCTTCGTATGATTCTACTTTATCGATGACATTATCACGTGTCACTTCTTCAGAATCTGAACTACTATCAGATGAACTATTGTCGTCTGAACTTGAATCATCATCACTTTCGTCGTCAGATGGAGTAGGCATCTTATCGTATAAGCTAATTTTATCAGCTATTGTTTTTAAAGCACTGTCGCTTTTATATTTATTATAAACTTCTTTCGTATCGTGTTCTTCACCAGTTTTTAAGGCATCTTTATATGAAGGAATTTGACTTTGAGTAACACCGATATATATCTTGTCATCACTAATACCAATAATTGTAGCGGCCATAACCTTTGATGGTGTAACATTATAAAATTTCATGCCTGCAGGTGCACCCGGAATTTGTTGACCATCCTTACTTATATTTAATTCAGTCAAAGTTTTTGTTTCTTTTCCTTGTGAGTTATTTTCAGTATATCTACCCGTCAATATATCATTTTTAGTATAAGTGTACTCTCCTGATTCGTTAGCTAAAAAGATTAACGCTATTCTTTCTTTTTCAGATAGATTCGAAATATCATTAGTAGATGATTGTTTAGACTTGCTTGATTGGTTTGAACTTTCTTTACTTGATGATGACTTAGAATTGTTCTCTTTTTTACTGTCTTCACTCTTTTGTGTATCTTCTACTTTCGATGCTCCTTTTGAATCACTAGATGAACCGCCATTGTTACAAGCTGACAAAAGTAATAATGCTGTTCCACTTAAAAATAAAAATTTCTTCAATGATAAATCCCCTTTGTTTTATGTTTTTTCAAAAATTCTCAAATATATATTATTAATACTTCTTTATACAAGACAATTATACTATATTTTTATAAAAATATGGCCAAAAAGCAGAAATTATTTATATTTATACCGTATATGCAAAAATGTATTTTTTAAATTAATAATTCCTACGCTAAAATCGACAATCATTTTATACTTTAAATTTGAATCTTTTATAAATTTGTTGTACTTTAAAGTTGGTAGCGTTTTCACTACCAAAAAAATACACAGGAGTGATGCTTTATGAAGAAATTAACTAAAACTTTTGTTGCGGGAAGCATTGTATTAGGCACAGCACTAGGAGTAAGCGTTTCTACAGATAATGTATCATCTCACCAAGCACACGCAGCGTCATCACAGTATTGGTATAAATATAACGGTTACACTGCTTCAGGAGGTAACTTTCTATTAAGCCAATCATTCTATAATGGTTTAAAAGCGGATAATTTAGAGTTCAATGGTGTTAAAGTTAGCGGTAAATATCAAGCACCTACTAACTCTAAAGTCATTTATGATCAAACATTCCAACAGTATAAAAATCACAAAGCAAGCAATGTAGATATTAAAGTAAAACCAAACTCAATTAGCTTAAAACAAGTGAAACAAAAATATGGTAATAACTATGACTATCAAAATCCATTAACAGAACCTGCTAAAAAGAAAGGTGATGGCATTTATAGTTATCAAGTAGGCAAAGGTCATATTGCGTTTGCAATTGAAAACGGATATGTCACTAAAGCCAACGTATCATAAACGTCTTTGAGCTAGTTTAATATTATACCTTCCATATATAAAAGAGAAGCTATGACATAAATATATACTTCAAGTTACATTTATGTTTAGGCAGTAGTTGACTGTAAAGTCATTCTTTTTCTTAGAGAAATTAGAATGACTTACACATGCGTATTGACTCATGTGTTCAAATTAAGCTTTAGAGGTATACATGAACTAAAGTTCATGCATAAAACCGTCTAAGTAATAAATTACAAAGACGGTCTAATGTACCAAGCTTTTTCATTTCTAGTCAACCTTGCCGGGGTGGGACAACGAAATAAATTTTAAGAAAATTTTATTTCTGTCCCTCTCCCTTCTTTATTACTTCATTTTCCCTATAATTCCGTATGCCATATCTCTTATGAAGGCGCTATGATTGTGTTGTGCCTCTGCTTTTAATTCTTCTTTGAACGTTTCTATTGAGAAGGTCTCATCCACAATATGATGTGCCTTCATTCTAGGTAACATAATACCAACAAGCCATTCTAAATCATTGTTGTCGGATGTATGAATGATCGCTTCCGCAAAGTAATCAATGTCTTTCATACCTATTTCGTTCAACAAATTGTATAACTTTTGGCCGATATGAATATCGCCACCTTCTTGTGCTACAGTTTGCCATATCCACTGTATCGCTGTTTGATGTAGAGGTAGTTCATCTGCACCCGTACCGCCATTAATAGCATCACTTTCCTGAAAGCAGAATATACCTTCTGTTTTTAAAAAGTCCTTTAATATACGTAACGCTTGTACCACATCTGGTAAATACATGAGTACCCTTCTACCAATAATGACATCGAATTGGCCTAATGTTTCCGGTAATTGATAAATATCATGTTGTTGATAAGACACATGATCATATTGATTATTTTCAACTGTTTTTTCCAACAGTGTTTGATTCATATCAATACCAATCACTTCACCTTGTGATCCAACACGTTCAGCTACTAATTGAGTGACTTCCCCAGTCGCACATCCGATATCTAATATGCGCATGCCTGGTTTAATATTTGCTCTATCTAGCAACTTGATGATAACCTCATTACGTTCATTCATACATCTCTCTCCCTTTTTAAAAATCCCGTTTTCCTATAACCGTAGCGACTTTTATATAATTTAATAATTAAATTGATTTGAAATTTGAGTACTAACCATATATAATATGATATTAATATAACTACATGATTAGAAAGGATAAACATCATGATCAACACCCCCGCTTACTCTATGTCACTTCTATTATTTTAACAGTATTGAATCTTTTTATCGTTTATACGACCTTTTTCACTAATTTATTTAACAATTCTACATTCTCGTTCTGGTATTGGCCAGGCGCTATTCTCATTTTCATTACTATAATTATCCAATTAACCTTACTTTCAAAATGTAAACACAAATTAGTCACCAGTTTATTAGGTGTTTTAAATATCATCTTACTCATCCTATTTTCTACGCCACTCTTATTATCATAATATAAAAGGAGTAGCCTCTGATCATTCGTGCATCACGCAATCACTAGCTACTCCTATACATTCTTATTTAAGCTTCATTTAAATATGATGTTAATAATTCAATATAATAATCAACGAATTGATGATATGTTTCTTTATTTACATGTTCATTGACTTGATGTGGTACGGTACCTGGACCAAACATTAAGAATGAGAAATGTTCATCTTTATCACGTAGTAAATTAGATGCGTCAGTCACACCAACTGATGGTGTTGCAACGACATCCCTCTTGAAAATATGAGCTGCCACTTGTTGACCTAGCGCGATTAAACGATTTTCCCCTGTTGTAAGCACTGGATCTAAGTCTAGGTACATGTCTTCTTCCAGTTGACCGCCTTCGTTATTAATCTGTTCAATATGCTTTTTAAATAAAGCTTTCACCTGATCATTATTAAACTCTGGAACGGTACGAATGTTATAGTCTGTTGTTGCCATATCAGGCACAGAATTGACTTGATTACCACCTTGAATAATTGTATGGTTAATAACCAATCCATTAATGACGCGCTCGATTTCTTCTTCCTCAACTTTGTCGCCCACACGTCCTTTTATTCTCTCAATCACATGTTTGAAATCTAATTGTTCACACTGTAATTCTTTTCTAATGGCTTCGTATTCCTCATCAATATTTCGCACAAAATCTAGTAATGGCTTAATCGCATTTTGTCCGACCACAGGCATAGAACTGTGTGCTGCTTGTCCGCGAGATACAATTTGATAATCCATAGAACCTTTATGCGCATAGACAATACCTGATTCGGATGGTTCAGCAATGACTAATGCATCCACATCATCCATATAGCCTTCTTTATATAATTGTTCTGAACCTAGTTGTTGCATTTCTTCTCCAGCTGTCGCCATTAACTTGATAGTACCTTGTTTTAACGCGCCACTTTGATAGATTTCAATCATTGCAATGACTAGTGCAGCTAAGCCTGCTTTCATATCTGATGTACCACGACCATATAAATAGCCATCTTGTTCTGTTAATTCAAATGGTGGGAATTGCCAATTATTAGGATCGCCTTCTGATACCACGTCCATATGTCCTGAAATCGCCACGACTGGGTGACCTTCACCAATGGAAGCAATTAGGTTAGCACGATTGTCATGACCTTTAATTTCATCGATATCTGCTTTGATATCATGCTTTTCTAATAAATCTTTTAAATATTTTGCTACTTCTATTTCATTATCATTCACTGTTTTGATTTCTACGATATCTTTTAAAATTTGTAAATGGTCCTCTTTTGTAAATACACTCATGTCAAATACTCCTTTATAATTTTATTATTTTCTAGAAGTTTTTGTCTTATCTTTGATGAATAAACATAGAATAAATGCAATCACAATCAAGATGGTTGTAAATATAAATGCTGCATCTACACCATGTACAGTAGCTGCACGCATCATTTCAGTTTTAGACTGACTGGTATGACTACCTGCTAAATCATTTTTAGATACAATGGAAAGAATCGTAATACTCACTGCGGTACCCATTGCCCCAGCGATAATACGTAATGAATTCATAATTGCTGTACCATGAGAAATTTCTTCCGATTGTAATGCATTCAGTCCTGCAGTATTCAATGGCATGATTAATAAACCGACTGAGAACATACGAATCGCATAAATAACGACTACATACCAAAATGGCGTATCTGTTGATAAAAATGTATGAAGAATCGTCATAATAATCAACAGTGTGAAGCCAGGTATCACTAGGACACGTAATCCGAAACGGTCAAATACCTTACCTGTATAAACAGAAATAAATGCATTAAACACAGCACCTGGTAAAATCACAAGCCCTGATAATACTGCTGATAGTCCTAAACCTGTTTGTACATACATAGGAATGAGTAATGCAGGACCAACGATACCAATAAATAGCAACATAGATGCTACTGCTGATAAGGTAAATGTCTTACTTCTAAAGACACGTAAATTTAACAATGGATGGTCAATTTTTAACTGACGGAATGTAAAGATGGCAATCACGATTACACCTAATATAAATGTAATGATTACAGCTGGTGACGTGATACCCAACGTACTGATACTACTAAACGCGAATAAAATGAGGCCGAAACCAAAGGTAGAATATACAACAGAAATCTTGTCTAAAGCAGTATCTTTTGGAGAACTATGGTTTTCAACGAAGAAGTAACCAATCACGAAGGCAATAATAGCAATCGTTGCGACGACGTAAAACGGCATTCTCCAACTAAACGCATCAATGAGCAAGCCCGTTAACGTTGGTCCAATCGCAGGTGCAGATTGTGCGACTATACCTGTTAGTCCCATCGCAAATCCACGTTTTTCTACTGGGAATAAGGTGAACACTGTAAATTGCATGAGCGGTAATAAAATACCTGCACCAATTGCTTGAATCACACGAGCCACCATTAAAATACTAAAGTTTGGGGAAAGTGCTGCCACTAAAGATCCAATTAAAAAGGCAGCCATAGAGAAAATATATAAACCTCGTGTAGAATATCTATCCATTAAAAATGCAGTAAGTGGAATCATGACACCGTTAACTAACATAAATCCTGTAATCAACCATTGTGCTGTCGTTTCAGGAATACCTAAACCTGAAATAATCGCTGGTAAGGCAGTATTTAAAATGGTTTGATTTAACATAGCTACGAATGCACTGATTAACATCACTACTACAATCGTATTTCGTTTTGCTATTGTCATTTCACTACTCGACACGACACCCTACTCCTTTCTTAAAATTGTCCACGAAAAACTGTATCATTTTTAGTTAGCTTAGCAAACCATTTTACTTAAAAGACGCTAAATTATTCCTAACTGTTGAAAATATTTGTGTTTGTTGAAATAAAATGTGTGAAATTGAACGATATACATGGGAGACAATGACTAAATCTAATCTTTTGACTTATTTTATCTATGGATATATTATGTCTATAGAAGTAAAAGGAGATAACTTTAAAACTTATATGTTCTAACACTTATTAGTACATTGTTTTACTTTTCTTTCTTCTTTTTATTACATTACACAATAAAAATAGACCAACAAAAATAAAGGAGGTCTTTATATGAATAATAAAAAATTAATAGCAACATTGTTATCAGTAGGTATAGGTGCACATCAATTAAATACTTATTTTAAAAATAAACATATTGACGGGGCAGGTAAATACGCATTAATAACAGGTGCTTCAAGTGGTTTAGGTGAAGCATTTAGTGAAGCATTTAGTAAAACATTTGCACGACATCACTTTAATTTAGTATTAGTTGCAAGATCTGAAGATAAATTAAACCAATTGGCTCATCAACTAAAAGCACAATATGAAATTAATGTAATCGTCATTCCTGCAGATTTATCTAAAACTGAAGATATTTATCATTTATATGATAAATTATCCGAAAAAGGCATTGAAATAGAACAATTAGTTAATAACGCGGGATATGGAAAAAGTGGTAAGTTAGTGGATATCGGTACAGAACAATTAATTTCCAACCTTAAATTAAATATTACTAGTGTGACATTATTATCACGTTTATTCGGAAAAGATATGGTTGAACGAAACAGTGGAAAAATTTTAAATGTAGCATCTCTAGGGGCTATGACACCTGATCCTTATTTTAATGTTTACGGACCAAGTAGAGCTTATGTGATGAAATTAACCGAAACTATGTATGGCGAATTATTAGATACTAATGTTAATGTTAGTGTTTTATGCCCTGGGCCTTTAGATACCAATTGGGCTGCTAATGCCGGTAAATCTTCATCTGCCTTTGCAAGCAATCCACAAACTGTTGCTAACCATACATTCTATAAAATGCAAAATAATGAACTTGTGATTATACCAACACTATTACACAAAATAGAAAGACAGTTTTTAAATGTTGTTCCTAATAAAATGCTTGCTAAAATTATAGGTAATTGGCAACTACGCCTTATTAATAAATAAACTATAAGATGAGATATCCCCAATTGTTAATTGGATATTTCTTATAAATTTACCTGTTTCAATTTAGGTAATCATAAAACGCTATAACAATGATTCGGAGTGGCTCTATTTGATATCCACTCCTCTTTTATGTACATTTACTTTCAAAAATAATAATGCCGATTATAGTCTTTAAACAGATAACCGTGTATACTTGTCATATTACATACAAAGGAGTATTTAACTATGAAGACGTTACTTATTAACGCACACCCTGATTTTAATAATGACAGTACCTATACTGCTCAAATGAAAGCTATGTTTTTAGAAAAATATAATGAAGCATTTCCTAATGGAGAGATTGAAGAACTTAACTTATATGAAGGTTTATTACCTCGTCTTGATAGCGAGCAATTGTTAAACGTGTGGAATAAACTTGGCGCGGGTACACCGTTATCTGAAGAAGAGCAACAAGTTGCTGACAAATCTACATCTTTAGTACAACAATTTAAAGCACATCATCGTATTGTGATTTTGACACCATTACACAACTTCAATATCACATCTCGTTTAAAAGATTACATCGATAATATTATGATTCCTAGAGAAACATTTAAATATACAGACGATGGCTCAGTTGGACTAATGACAGATGATTATAAAGCATTACTATTACAAGCAAGTGGCGGTATTTATACCAATGAAGATCGTTATACACCACTTGAATTTTCATACCATTATTTAAGAGAAATGTTCAAAGAAGTTATGGGCTTTGATGAATTCTACATTGCACGTGCACAAGGTACATCCATTTTACCTAAAGAAGATATTATCAAAGACGCAGCTAAAGATATCGATCAAGTCTTTGACGCATTTTATTCATAATATATTAATGACCATATAAATCAAGCGTAGTACTTAACAATCATGTTCTGTACTACGCTTATTTTTTAGACTGCCTTAACACTTCCCTGTAGTTAAAAGGCTACTGTACCTATTAACATTGCAATAAGTAACAATACAATAGCAAAGCCCCATACCCAGAAGAAGGCATATTTAATATATGTGCCCATGTTGGCTTCGGCTAAACCAAGTGCAAGCCATACTGCTGGCGCAAATGGACTTACGAAAGTACCTATAATATTACCAATCACCATTGAATAAGCAGTAGACACTTGTGATACGCCAAATTCAGCGGCTGTTTGCTTAACAATAGGTAACAATGCGAAATAGTAAGCATCCGTACTTGTTAATAAATCAAGTGGTACACCAAAGATTCCTACAATAATGTGAATATACGGTCCGACTGGTTGCGGAATAATATGAATGAAACTTGTAGAGATTGCTTTAAGCATACCCGTCTCATCGAGAATACCTAAGAACATCCCTGCTCCTACAATGACAACAGCCATCATTAATGCATTAGGTGCATGTGCTTTTAAGCGATCCATTTGTTCGTCTACACTCTTATAGTTAATAATTAAAGCAATAGAAACACCTATCATAAATGCGAATTCTGGCGGAGCGATATTCGTTAACATGGCAACCATAACTAATAAAGTTAACAATGTATTAATCCACTTAATAGACCTATGCTCTCTGGCACGACCTCTTACTGGAAACTTAATATCTTGTTCATGTTCATAATGCGCAACAAGTTTATGTATATCAATATCTTGAGTTTGTTCAATTTCTCCCTTTGCAATCCCTTTTTGAATACGTTTCTTTTCTCTAAAACCTAAATACACTGCAAGTAACATAACGAGAATAAAACCAATTATTTGAATTGGTATTAAACCATACCATAATTCATTGACACTTTTAGCTTTTAAAACGGTTGCGACACGCGCCATTGGACCACCCCAAGGCACCATATTCATCACTGCTGCACTGAGCGCTAATAATAAAATGAGTAAATAGCGACTCATATTTAATGCTTTGTATAATGGTAATAAGGCAGGAATACATAATAAAAATGTCACCGCACCTGCGCCATCGAGTTGTGCAATCGTTCCAAGTAATGCCGTCATAATACAAACGACGACTACATTACCACGTGTCATCAGTAACAACCGCTTCACAAGTGGTTTAAACAGACCACTATCGTTCATAATACCAAAGAAAATAATCGCAAAAATGAACATAATGACAACGTTCATCACTTGCGCTAACCCTTTATCAAAGAACTTAACCAAATCGGCAACACTATAGCCTAAAATTAAAGCACCGATACATGGAATCAATGTCATACCCACAACCGGACTAATCTTCTTAGCAATTAGCAATCCTACAATTGAAATAATAATTGCTAAACCAACAATCGTTAACCACATACTATCCCCTTGCATGATTAACATCCCCCTTTAAATAATGAAACGACGATATTGCATTTGTTTACAAAATACTAAAATACCAAATCGTTTTAATTTTTAGAAAAATGTAAGCGCTTTAAAATATTTTATCATAACATGGTTTATGAGGAAATATGTAATTCGTATGGGAAATAGGTTGGATCATTACACATCTATATTAAAACAGTCTCGGACATAAATATATATTTCAAGTTACATTCATATTTAGGCAGTAGTTGACTGAAATGAAAATGTGCTTGTACCAAGCTTTTTCATTTCTAGTCACCCTTGCCGGGGTGGGACAACGAAATAAATTTTAAGAAAATATTATTTCTGTCCCTCTCCCTTGAACTCAAATACATCAATCTGTTGTTTAGAGACATAGTAAATTATTTAAAATAATGATATTTACAAGAAACAATAATTATTTCTGAATCATGTACTTTATAAACTAACCTATGTTCAAAATTGATTCTTCTACTATAATATCCTTTAAAATTACCTTTCAAAGCTTCAGGCTTTCCTTCACCTTCGAGTGGGCCATTACGATTTATACATTTTATCAAATGGTTAATCTTTTTTAATAATTTTTTATCATGAATTTGCCAATATTTATAGTCTTCAAATGCATCAGGTGTAAATAAAATATTTAATCTACTCATATGATTCTAAATCTACCTCTATTGTATTTCCACGCTCAGCATCTTCTATAGATTTAGCCAAGTGTTGGGCATTAGCAGGGGATTGTTGGAGGTATAATGTCTCCATCATCGCATTGTAATCTGACTCCGAAATCAGTACAGCATTGCTATCATTAGTTGTTATAGTCACCGCATCTGAATCATTGTTAACTTTATCTATTAAACTTCTAAAATTTTTTCTAGCTATTGAGTACGATACTATTGCCATAATCTGTACCTCCTTTTAATAAATTGTACAAAAAACTGTACAATAAGTAAAGCGTATTGTTACTCACCCCTACCTTTGTTTGATGGAACTTTAAGAAGTTGTAAAGAGAAATTTATATTACGTTCATAATCTTAATTTATGATGGGAGTGTCGTCGGATTTTCTGAAGTACGTTGTTAATCTGTCGGCATTTCATATTAAATGTTGCTCATAATCCAGATTTAACAGATAGAGGTGCTAATAACATGAAAAACAGAAAGAATTCTTATAGTATTCGTAAGTTAAGTGTAGGTGCATCTTCAATCATCGTTGCATCTATGTTATTTGTCGGAGCGGAATCTGCACAAGCAGCAGAAACTGAATCACAAGATCAAACTACTGTACAAAATGTTAAAGAAACAACTGAATCATCTAACTCTAATCAAACACAACAACAACCTTCAGAACCAACAAAAGCGAAAGATTCTGATACAAATAATACGAATGTTGAACGTCCTGAATCGAATTCGACACAAACATCAAATCAAGACACTGACAAAATGCAGGATACATCAACTAATCAAACAAACGAAAATTCTAAACATATTATTGATAAAACTAATGACGTTTCACATGAAACTACAAAGACAAATGATACAGATCAAACGTCATCTCAAGACAATTCAGAACAATCTCTTGAAGTCGACTCAAATGAGGCACCAGCTTCAAATGACAAATCAACTCCAACCAAACAAGAACCTACTAATTCAAAGCAAGATATTGATGAAACATCTAAACCTAATGAAGATTCAAAACTTGTACCATCAAAGTCAAATATAACATCTAAAGCAGATAAACAAGAACAGTCTTCTAAAGAACCTGTTGAGGATAATGCTCAAAAAGATAAACATGTATCACAAGAAGATTCATCTATAGAGAAACAAGGTACACAAGAGGTCCCGCAGACTGACACACATAAAGATGTCAATGTAACACCTTCAAAGTCATCATCAGAACAACAACTATCTACAACACAACACATTACAGCTAAAGATTCTAGTGCTTCACAAGAGGTGCCAGTTCATTCACTAGATTCATCTAAACAAGATCACACAACATCGACTGAGAGCCATATCAATTTAGATAACCTAGATAAACAAGCGACTAAAGATAGTACACCTACAGATAATGGCGATGATCAGTCTAAAGATGGTCTAAATACATTAACTAAAAATGCGGTAGCCATACATAACAACAAATCCAAAGCACAGGCTACTCAACCTACTAAAGATCAGACGAATAAGGTAGCGCCTCAACAACAATATAAAAATCATGACCCTATTATACTTGTACATGGATTTAATGGTTTTACAGCTGATAATGGACCTGGTTTAGGAGATAGTAATTATTGGGGTGGCGAACGTCTTAACATCACACAAGAAGCACGTGCAAAAGGTTATAACGTGAGTGAAGCTAGTGTAAGTGCATTAGGTAGTAATTATGATCGTGCGGTTGAATTGTACT
This sequence comes from Staphylococcus sp. AC872, assembly GCF_979255425.1. Lineage (NCBI taxonomy): Bacteria > Bacillati > Bacillota > Bacilli > Caryophanales > Staphylococcaceae > Staphylococcus > Staphylococcus sp. AC872. The sequence continues at coordinate 250,457 of NZ_CEEDKW010000003.1, read as the reverse complement.
ACTATATCAAAGGTGGCACTGTAGATTATGGTGCGGCACATGCAGCTAAATATGGTCATGAACGTTATGGCAAGTCTTATGCAGGGGCCTATAGAGATTGGAAACCAGGCCAGAAAATTCATTTAATCGGCCATAGTATGGGTGGACAAACTGTTCGTTTATTAGAAGAAATGTTACGTAATGGAAATCCTGAAGAAATCGAATATCAAAAGCAACATGGTGGTGAGATTTCACCATTATATAAAGGTGGACAAGATAACATGATTTCTTCCATTACTACGTTAGCGTCACCTCATAACGGTACACACGCCTCTGATTTACTAGGTAATGAAGCGATTGTAAGACAAGCTGTTTATGATTTTGCGAAATCACAAGGTAATAAATTCTCTCGTGCCGATCTTGGTTTAACTCAATGGGGCTTAAAACAGAGACCTGATGAAACCTATATCGACTACGTGAAACGCGTTGAAAATAGTAGCTTATGGAAGACAAAAGATAATGGATTCTATGATTTAACAACTGAAGGTGCACAAGAGTTGAATAATCATACGTCACTCAATCCAAAAATAGTTTATAAAACATATACTGGCGAATCATCTGACCCAGATAAAAATGGTATCCATCATCGTAATAGTCATATGAATATTAAATATTTACCAACAACAAATGTGATTGGTAAATTAGACGATCAAGCTTGGCGAGAAAATGACGGCCTAGTATCAGTAATTTCGGCACAACATCCATCTAATCAAAAATATGTCGATGCTACAGATCAAATTCAAAAAGGCGTATGGCAAGTCACACCTGTCCAACACGATTGGGACCATGGCGACTTTGTCGGAACACAAAAAGATGAAAACGGCATCTCAATCGAGCAATTCCAAGGCTTCTGGGATAACCTATTAAACGATGCTATAAGAAACGAAAAAGTGACTGATCAATAGTGTGAGTTGTAGAAAGCCATAATTATAAAATAAATGCCAATCCACCTATCATTAAAGGTGAATTGGCATTTTTACTATTGCGCGTTATCTATGAGTTACTTTCTTTGATAGCCTCATATAATTCTACAAATTTTTTACCTTCTTTACGTGACACGTAATCAAATATCCAATTTTCATTATTGTTTTCGGTTATTACTATTCTATACGGACTAAATGATAAACCAAATTTCAAACTCTTTATTTCATTAAAGTGAAATTCGTTTTTAATCTCTGAACCTTTCAGTAATCCATCTGCTTCAAAATAAATCACGTCTTTTAGTAAATATAGTGTCCCGGGAACGCCTTGAGATGTAAGTAATTTCATTGAAACTTGAACTTTATACACTGGGTGCTCTAAATTAATTTCCATCCTATCTCTCCTATCATTAATTTATTAACTATGCTTAATAATATTCTGATCAGACTGAAATTTTAAACTATTTATGATTATTTGTTTCTTAATAAAACTATATCCTAAAATATATTTGAAATAGTCATTTTATATAGAAAAAAGGCAACTTCTATCTCATTCATAGAAATTGTCTTTGGTTCTCGTCCCCTTATCTTCGGGGTATTCTTCGATTTGCATCATTCACAAACCTTTTTAAATCAAGGTAAATACAAACATTTTAGTGTCTATAAACTTGACATTCACTATACATAATATAGCCAGCATGTCCTAAAATATGACAACTTTCTTATCATCTACCTATTAATGTAATTATACTATATTCTCTTTATTTTTTCCTGTAATATAAAAAATTGTATAGTGTTTTTTAATTCATTCTACTATTCATCCTTTTGTTTCAAGTTTATGCTTTAGTCAACTTCACTTTGTATATCTCCCCCCTTTGTGGTAATATCATTATGCGTAAAAATGCGAGATACTAATAAAGAAGAAGGTTTAAATATATTATGAAGGAAAATTTTTGGAGTGAATTGCCACGGCCATTTTTTATTTTGGCACCTATGGAGGACGTGACAGATATTGTCTTTCGTCATGTGGTAAGTGAAGCTGCGAGACCTGATGTGTTTTTCACTGAATTTACGAATACTGCAAGCTTTTGTCACCCTGAAGGGATTCACAGTGTGCGTGGTCGCTTAACTTTTAGTGAAGATGAACAGCCTATGGTAGCGCATATTTGGGGCGATCAACCTGAACAGTTCCGTGAAATGAGTATTGGTTTAGGGGAGATGGGATTTAAGGGCATTGATTTAAATATGGGATGTCCTGTTGCAAACGTTGCTCAGAAAGGTAAGGGTTCTGGCCTTATTCTTAGACCTGAAGTGGCCGCTGAAATTATTCAAGCAACGAAAGCGGGAGGTCTACCGGTAAGTGTTAAAACACGTCTTGGTTTCTATGAAATAGATGAATGGCGTGATTGGTTAAAACATGTCTTCGAACAAGACATCGCGAATTTATCGATCCATCTACGTACACGTAAAGAAATGAGTAAAGTTGATGCGCATTGGGAATTAATTGAAGCGATTAAACAATTACGTGATGAGGTAGCACCTAATACTTTATTAACAATTAATGGCGATATTCCAGATAGACAAACTGGACTTGAACTTGCCGAAAAATATGGCATTGATGGTGTGATGATTGGCAGAGGCATATTCCACAATCCATTTGCCTTTGAAAAAGAACCACGCGAACATACAAGCGAAGAACTACTAGGTCTATTACGATTACATCTATCATTATTCCAAAAATATGACAAAGATGAAGACCGACAATTCAAAAGTTTACGTAGATTCTTTAAAATTTACGTACGTGGCATTAAAGGTGCGAGCCAACTACGACATCAATTAATGAACACACAATCTATCGCTGAAGCACGCGAATTACTAGATGAATTCGAAGCACAAAGAGAAAAACGTACAGAATCATAATCAATTTCAACACATAACAATCCCCTGTTAATCATTTGGTTAACAGGGGGTGTTATATTTATAATACAATGATCATAAACTAAATTGATCTTTATTGAAATAGTAATTTTTATTAATCATTAATACTTTAGATACCTCTATTCATTTACAATAATATCACCTGGTTGGCAATCTAAATAATTACATATCGCTTCAAGTGTACTAAAGCGAACAGCTTTTGCTTTACCTGTCTTTAATATCGATAAATTAGCTATAGTCACATCAACTGCATTTGATAATTCAGTTAGGGAAATATCTTTTTCTTTTAATACTTCATCTAATTTAATCTTTATCATATTATCTTCCTATATTGTATAATCATTTTCTTCTTTTATTTTCTGACTCTTGGAATATATAGCAGATAAAACACCTAAAACTGAACCTGCAGTAAGTATAATTGTATTACCCATATTCTCACTATTTAATACATTAGTGTATTTCTCTCCTATATTTAGAAAACTATTAATATTGGTTAAAAGTGAATAGAACATTAATGAAAAGCTCAAAGAAACAATTATATAAAAGTTACCATTTGAAAAATTTAATTGCTTATGCGTGTTATGCATTAATTTTACTGCAAGTATATTTATTACACATAGTAAAATTGTTTGAGCAATATAAATAAGCGCATAAATCTGATAATTGATACTAACATGTAATAAGTTTGTTTCAAATAAATTATTATATCTAACTAAAGACCTTATAGAAACTCCTATAGATAGTAACATTATCCCTATACATAATATTTGTGTACCTTTTTCTAACCACATAGTATTTCTTTTGATGTCCATTATTCCACACCCTTTATTGTTATTCGATAAAATGATCGAAAATCAATAAAAAGATCATCCGTGTAAACGAATGTCCATCAATAACATTTATTTACTTTTAACAAATAAAAATTTATAGCTTAGATTAATTAAATAAGGCAATAAAAGAAACTGATGCTTGTTCCTTATCGAATTGTCTTTATGTTGTGATTAAAGATAAAGATCGTCACGTTAAAAGCGCTGACATGTATCAAAATAGACTTGAATGCTATCCAGATGACTACTGTCACCTACCAAAATCATTGATCTATAAATATAAGAAACAGTGGTTCGTTCTGAAGGGTGAATTGTGAAATCGTGTTTAGATGTTTGGAAAAGGAAGGATATTGTGAAACGAAAACAAGAAAACGTATTTATCTCACACTTTTGCTTGTAGATTTAATAACTGTTCTTATTGTTAGTGCTTTAACTAATATACCTTACAGTATTGAAAAATATTTCAGCATATTATTTACAATATTACTTACGCTTTATTGCTTAGTACCAAGCGACAAAAAAGATAATAATAATCATTGAAATCTGGGGATTCATCTAAATTCAGTTTCTTATAATTTCTAAAAAAAAGAGGGAGCTGTGCTTTCACACATACTTCCCTTTAAAGTAAATTCTATATTTTTTAGTTTAATCGATGGTAAATTTTCTTAAACAATACAATGAAATCGTCAAGATAAATATGCTTGCGACTAATAAAATAGTTTCTGTAGCATCACCATGTTCTACAATAATGATTCTCACAATCGCAGTAATACCGATATAAATAAAGTATTGTAATGAAAAATGATAATTATGTTTAAAATATTGAATAATCAATAAGATAAACTCAATATACATAAATGAGACTAATAAATCTTCAATAACTTGACTATATTTCAAATCTTTATCTTGTAAAAACAGGTTTTGAAAGAAACCAAAACACTCAGTAAATAAAAATATAACAAGTGTTATCGCAATGAGACCAATACAAACATTAACTGCTAACAATAATAAATTGGAAAATCGCTCACTTATCTTATCTGGTGTGATTTTTTCATCTGTTCTCTTTAAAAATACTATATATAAATAAATTCAACAATTTATTTTAGATAATTCTCATTTCTATTCAATTATTCTGAAGTAATAAAATCCAATTATATAAGGTTCCCGTTGACAATAAATATGAAAATCCTGTCAAAAATATGATGAAAAATAGACATACAAAGGTTTTCTCACATACTTGGGTTTTAATGATTATAAATCTAGAAATAAAATTTGAAGTTCTTTTTTCGATGTAAATAGCTAAAATTCTAAATAAAAATATGAAAATATAAAGTAAACCCAATAATAATATCAAAATCCCTAGTAAGGTGTAAGCTGTAAATCCAATGTCTATTATTCTATGCAAATTTAATTTATTAGGAACTTGAGACGCAATTTTTGGCAATAATTTATTTATATAATTGACGTATAATATATATATAATGCTAACTAACAAAAAATTTAATGTTGTTTTATATAAGCTTCGTGTTACAACTATTTTAAGTATTGTTATAAAAACTAACATAGCAATTATATCTAAAATAATAAATAATAATTTCTGAATGTATAAATAATTATCTTTGAATTGTTCTCCAAAATAAATGGTACCTATAAACCCTATTACTATGAGTATTATTAAAGTATCATTGTCATCCTTCTTATTTAATACTTTAATCTCACTATCTTTTTGATAATCTTTTTTTATTTTTGGTGCCCTTTCAATAGATAAAATTTTGTTATTGCTTTTATTGTTAATTGTATTATTTAGTAAAATAAATGGTCTTATCACTGTTACTATTTCTCTCAATTTATCGAATTTATTAATTAATTTCTTATATGCTGTTGTTAAAACCATTAATAAAAAAGCCGTTAATAAACCTGTAACGTAACTTTTGGGAATATCTTTAACACATTCCCAAAACCATTCAAAAATTCCTATAATATCATCTCCTTGATTCAAAATAATCAATTACTTAACACTATAATAATATTTAATTTGGACTTTTTTAATTCATCGATGCGTTTTCATTAATATAATCAATGATTTTCATGATTTGTCGTGCATCATCTTGATTATCCTTAAATAACTTAGTGACACTACCATATTGTCTGAATGGATCTCTTTTTAATTCGTTTTTATCTAAAATACCATTGTGAGATATGTATTCTATAATCTTTTTTACAAAATGTATTTGATTAACATTTAATCTGCCTTCTGTTAAAAACTCTGAAAATGCTTCATTAGCAGCTTGTTTATTTAAGCCCACTATTTCTCTTACCAAAACAGTAATAGGTTTTTCTGGATAGTTTTTCTCATATTGCTCTTTAGTACCTAATTCTTTCCATAATACTTCTTCTAAAAGTTCTATATCATTATTTGTTAATTTTTTATTATGGTAAAGTTTATATACTGCAACATGATCTTTATGTTCTTTTATATAATGATTTACTTTCTCTTTATAACTTTGAAGATCATTCACATCCATAATCGGTTCTCCTGATGTTTGTTCTATAATTTCGTCTTCAAAGTTAGTATAATAAATCTTTCTCTTTTCTTTTTCTATAAATTTAATTAAATCTCGTAAAGCTTCTCTAACATCTTCCAAACTTCTAATTGAAGGATTATCCCAAAATTCTTTATCTTGAACATCTTTTATTAAATTTGCATGTTTATTAACTTGTGGAATTGATCCTAATTTAGATAACTCATTTGCTGTACTCATTACTTTTTTAATAGGAGCAGCTGCATTATCTGATGTTAAAACCGCAAGTTCAATTGTTAACATTAATAGGTCGAATCGTTTAGCTAATTCCTCTTCTTCTGTAGCTTCAATTAATGGTGTAACGCGCTCTTTTATTTCATTAGTTTCAAGAACAGCTAGAGCATTCCAATTATCTTCATTTCGATATTTATCTACATACTGAATATTCTGTTTAACCCGAAAACTTTCTTGGTTTAACGATTTTACTTGTCCGCTTAATTCATCAATAAGTAGTTTTCTATATGCCTGTAAGTGTTCTTGTTGATATTTTAAATCTTGTAGTTCTCGTACAATATCTAAACGCATATTATAAATACGTTGCGTTAAATTCAAACCTATTGTAGATTCAACACCATTGGGATTTACTCTGAAAAATTCAAAATTATTTAACCAATCAAATATTAAGAAACCATCTTTATCAATTCCCTGCCCATATAAATTTTCACAGAGTCTAGTACCTCTACCAATCATTTGCCAGAATTTTGTTTTAGAACGTACTTTTTTAAAGAAGACTAGGTTTACGACTTCTGGAACATCAATACCAGTATCAAGCATGTCTACAGATATAGCAACTTGAGGATATTTATCAACTACTGAAAAATTATCGATTAAGTCTTGATGATAATTAATCGTATTATCGATAACTTCGGCAAAATGACTTCCTAAATTAGGATATTTCATATCAAATCTTTCCTTAATGACCATTGCATGCTTATGACTTTTAGCAAAGATAATGGTTTTACCTAATTTATCTCCACCTTCGACTTTTAATCCATGTTCAAATAATGATTCAATAACTTTATCAATAGTATTGGCATTAAATAAAAATTCGTTTATTTCACTACTATCAATGTCTCTTACTTCTTCCTCATCAAACATGTCTTCATAGTCTCGTTTTTCTACCTCACTTAATTCATCGTAAACTATACCTTCTTCTAAAAATTTCGTTTTAGATTCAAGTGTTTTATATTCAACTAAATATCCATCATCAACTGCTTGATTTAATTCATAAGCATATGTTGGAACACCATTTTCCAGCTCAAATAAAGAATAAGTATTACGATCAACTTCATCTTTAGGTGTTGCTGTTAACCCTACTAACATACTGTCGAAATAATCAAAAATACTTTGATACTTTTGATAAATACTACGGTGTGATTCATCAATGATTATTAAATCAAAATGACCTACTGTAAATAAACGTTCACCATTTTTAGACTTAATATTATCTATTGCATTCATCATAGTTGGATAAGTAGAAAATACCATTCTACTACTTTCTGGGTCAGCTTTTTTATCTAAAAGGTTACACATAGATAAATCTGGCATTAATGCATTAAAACTTCTCATTGCTTGCTTAACCAAAGCAGTTCTATCAGCAAGAAATAGTATATTTTTTACCCAATTATGTTTTCTTAGTACATCTACAATTGAAATAGCAGTACGTGTTTTCCCACTACCAGTGGCCATCACTAATAAATTTTTACGTTGTTTATTCATAAGAGCTTCACATATATTTGTGATTGCTTCTTTTTGATAATATCTATTTGTAATATCATTATTAATTTCATAATTTACTAAAGTTTTTTTAATAGTTCTTCTCTGAATCATTAATTCAATCTCATCTTTTGTATAAAAACCTGAAACCTCACGGGAAGGATAATCATCATGTAATATAAATGTTCTAAATCCGTTTGTATAAAAGATAACTGGTCTCAACCCTTGTTCTTGTGCTATCGCGTTAGCATATAAAGTAGCTTGATGTCTACCTGTTTCTGGGTCTTTAGTTGTTCTTTTGGCTTCTACCAAACCAATGATTTTACCGTTGTCCCCTCTTAAGACATAATCCACATATCCTTTTCCAGAATCATTTGGCATTCCATCTACTGGATACTCTGCTTGCATATTACGATTAAATACCCAACCAGCAAGTTTTAAATCTAAATCAATATACATTTTACGTGTATTCATTTCAGTTGGGGTAGCTGCTTCAAAATCATATGATTCAATATGTTCGCGACGTTGATTTGATGTATCTATTCTAATTTGATGATCTTGTACACGTTGTTCTATTAATGGTTTATCCTTTTTACCCATTGTCACTTCAATATCTATAGAAGATTCTGGTCCAGTACTTGATTTAAGAACATCTTGAGGAAGAATATTTTCTTGAAATGTTCCAGCAGTATATTCATCTGAATAACAATAATCAATCCATGAAATAAATTGGAACAAATTGTTCAATGATAAAACTGCTTCATCACGTGTAATTTGAACACTTGTATGAGCCGCTGAATTACCTAACTTAATAATAAATTTAATCATAGGTAATAAATCATCATCAATAATGTCAATAAATGATCTATTATGAATAAGACTTGATAAATTATCACGATAAGGAATCTTAACATCATCATCAAATCGATAAATCCATTTTACCGCTAATTCAAGCGCACGACGCGTTAACATCGCACAAGAACTTGGACTTATCATTAATGATTGTTCTGCTTCCAAGCAATTAGTGCAAAATCTTTATATTTTTTCTTTTGTGCAATAAAATCAAAGTTTCTCATCCAATTACCCCTTTGTTCAATTTACTCATTAAATAGTTCACCATTAAAAGCTTTATGTAACAATGTTTCATACAATTCTTCATAGTATTCCAAGCTTTTTTGACATTGTTTTTTCAGTTCTTCAATTTTTTCTATTTTCTCAGCAAATTCATTTTGTTTATTAACTTCTGGTAAATTCACACGAGACTTTAGATAATTTTTTTGTGAGATGTTTTTCATCGAACCACTTGTACCTGTTGCTATATTAGTAACATGTTTTCTAAAAGTAGACTCATTTAAAACATACCACAAATATATTGGATTAACTTGTTCTTTATCTAAAATAAGTTTCCAAATTCGATCAGGTATGGTTAAATTTTTAACTGAATCAAATACATATGAAACTGCACCTACTAACTCTGATGTATTCATTCTACTTACAAGTAATTCACCCTTATCTATAAAATGATTTTTGTTAGGAATATAATCATTAGGCAAATATTTAAATTCTGTTTCGTTAAAATATTCAAAAGAAACAGCACCTGTTTTAATAACTTTATAATTTGATGGTTCTTTACTTGCCAATGATTTACCTGCATATATATCATTTACAACATCACTTAATTTTATATTTTTAAGCTTTATTTTAGTCGCATTAAACAAACTCTCTCCTAATTCATCTAAAAGTTTTAGTTGTTCTTTTCTTTTTAACAACTGTTTATCTAACTTTTGAATAATTTTCTCTATGTTGTTTTGAATTGTTAAATTCGGTAATTCTATATTAAAGTTTTTCAGTGTTTTTAATGATAGATTGTTTATAATTGAACTATTCCCCATGTTCATTAATATATATATTTTACTCTGTAAATATTTGAAAAGATAATATTTATTAACATTTTTTTTTACTTTTATTTTCACAACCCTTTGATTTAATAATGCTCTAGGACCATTCCAAATTTTTAATTTAAAGTCGCCCGATAAACTCATTAATAAATCGCCACTATTAACAATATATTTTTCTTCATATTCTTTATCCCAATATTTAAATTCAGCTTCTTCGCTATTAACATTTTGTATTCTAATAATTGGCAATGCTCTTTCACTTTGAGGAGTATCTGTAAAATCTTTTGAGGTGAATGCTTTTCCGGATATAAATTGAGCTACATCTTCTAATTTAATTATCATTTTGATTTTGCTCCATTTCTAGTATAAAATCATTTATTTATTTCTTTAATTTCATTAATTATCTCTTTTGGATTACGATATTCTTTTTCTTCATATTCTATTTCTTTATATTTATTTATAGATAAATCCCAGTCATTTTCTTTTATTTCTTCAAAAGGTACGAAGAAAGATTGTTCTGTGCGTTTTCTTTCAACTTCTTTGTCTAAATTATGATAGCGTTCTATTATATCCGGTATATTATTTTCAGTAATAGGTGAACGTTTATCATCGAGAGAATAACCATCTGCTTTCATCTCATAGAACCAAACATTATCTGTTCCACCATCGTTAGTTTTAGTAAATATTAAAATTGCTGTAGAAACTCCTGCATAAGGTTTAAATACACCACTTGGCATTTTAATAATGGCTTCTAATTTATTATCTTCAACAATAGCTTTACGAACATCTTTATGCGCCTTTGAAGATCCAAATAATACACCATCAGGTACAATAACAGCTGCACGACCACCTGGTTTTAATATACGTAAAAATAAGTTGAGAAATAGCAATTCTGTTTTCTTAGTTTTAGAAATAGCTAATAAATCATTAGCAACTGATTCATAGTCTAAAGAACCTTTAAATGGTGGATTAGCAAGCACTAATGTATATTTATCACGTTCAACGTTTTCTTCCGAAAGAGAATCTCTATAAGATATTTGTGGTTCGTCCACGCCATGAAGCATCATATTCATTGCCCCAATACGTAGCATAGTATTATCCATATCATTACCAAAAAACATTGATTTATGGAAATGTTCATTAAGAGAGTGAACATTAAATAAATCATTATGATGTTTTCTTAAATATTCACTCGCTTGTACCAAGAAACCCGCTGTACCCATTGCTGGATCAATAATTGTATCTTCTGGTTTAGGTTGCATTAATTCTACCATCATCTCTATAATTTGACGTGGTGTTCTAAACTGACCATTTGTCCCTGACTGAGCAAGTTTAGAAAGTAAATATTCATAAATATCCCCTTTGGTATCATTATCTTCTGTAGGTAATTCATCAATCATACTTATAATTCTTTGTAATGTAGCTGGTTTGTTTATTTGGAACATAGCATCTTTCATATAAATAGAAAATGCAGAGTCCTCTTTACCACCTAATGATTTTATAAATGGAAATGCCTCATTTTGAATAATTGAGTACATTTGTTGAGCATCTCCAAGATTTTTAAACCTATGCCATCTAATATGTTGTTTATCTTCAGGAAAAATACCTACATAATCATCAATTCCCAAAAGTTCGTTATCTTGTTCTTTTTCAAGCTCTGATTCATCAAGACCCTTCATAAAAATCAAATATGTAAGTTGTTCAATATTAGTTAAAGGGTTAGTACTTCCCTCTGTCCATAATATTGTCCATATACGGTCAATCTTGTTTTTCATATCTCCAGTTATCATGTATAATCTCCTTTTTAAACTATGTAATAACTATATTTCATTCATCATTTATTATTAATATAACTAAAATTAATCAATTCTACATTATTTTCTATTAAATTCTCATAGAATAGTGTCAATTTATTCGAAGGTGATACATTCAAGATATATCTCCAATTCAATTCACACCTAAAACCATACCCCTTTGATTGTTCAAAATTATTCTCTAAACAAAATTTATTAATAGCTTTTTTTAAGAAAATACAGTTATTTTGTAAGTAATATATGAAGTATCTATAAAACCATAAATTTTTAGACATTCTGATAGTATCACTAGAATAAGAAACTACTGAATCCTCAAATAACTTATTAATAACTTTTAATAAATCATTAATCTTCCATTTATTATTTAAATAATGGATTGTAACTAGAATCAATGAAAAATCATCTGTATTATTATTGATAAGATTAATTGATATCTTTTTTGTTAAAATTTTTTTAACGCGAAATTCTATTATATAAATTAAATACTGATATAATTCTTGGTGAAAATGATTACTATTATAATAAGCTATATCCTTTCGTATTAATTCTTTATTTTTAGAAAAATATTTTTGAAATATTTTATTTATGAATTTTTCCTGTTTCACTATTGTTTTCAATTCATTTACGAAGGTCAAAAACCTATTTGTTAACTTTGAATCTTTTAATGATATATCTATCAAATATTCAATTAGATTAAATTCACTTATTTCATTTGTATATTGGAATATTTCCTTAATTTTTTTAGAGTTAATCTTTTTGTTTTTCAAAGTATTAATAATAGCAGGGAACATAAATTTTATCGAACCTTTATTTCCTTTACTTTCTTCGCTAATACATAAGTCTATAAAATTTCTTATTTCTTTTATCCAAGTTTTAACTTCCGAATTTTTAGTCAATCTATTAAAGTAATTAGAAATATTATACTTATTATTCAAATTTTCATATGGAAATCTATTTATTTTAGTTTTAGAATCATTGACTTTAAGTTCATATCTTATACAAATATTATTAAAATCCCTAATGAACTTTTCTCTACTATCTTCAATGGTGTAAGAATAAATAATGTCATCCACATACCTACTGTAAATATACCCACTATATTCCATTTCTTTGTCAATATAACACATATATAATTCAGTAATTATTCTACTAAGCATATTACCTGTAGGTATTCCATGTGTCTCGTCGTTTTGACATTTAGTAATTAATTTGTCTAATTGATTGGCAAAACCGCCTTTTTTTTTTCGCTTTTGCATTTTCTTTTCCCATTATCACCCACGGAATACTATGAGTATATAAAGAATGATAAAAATTAGATAAATCTATATTAAGTACATTGTCTCCCCCTTGTAACAAAGTTTTATTCATTTCTTGTGTGAAATTAAAGTTATATTCAAATAAATTAAAAAATTTAGACATTGAATGTTTATTATCAAGAAATATACTAATAAATTCATGCTTATTTTCTATCATATAAATAGCTAAGTCTATATAGCTATATATATTAGGTAATTTATATTGTCTTCTAGCATACTTTGATTTAGGGATTGTAAAATTTATCGGTTCGGTACAATTTTCATATCCTGACGTGAAGTAATTTTCTTTTATAATTTCATAATTAGCTGTTAAATACTTGGCTAAATTTTCAAAGTTAAAAATTCTAATATAAAAAGAATCTGATTGACCATAAGTATTTGCATTACTATTAAATTCATCTTGTTTTTCCTTCGGTGTGACATCAAAATAACCATATTTGATTAAAAAGTTAATATCAAAAATACTGTCATAAAGTTTTTCTAAATTATGCATAAAACTTACCTTCACTTTTAAAATTTATAATAAATAATACATATTAATTAATATGATTCTCATATTTTTCAATATTCATAAAATCCGTATTCGTACATGAAAATTTGTTATTCTATATTTTTTACCATCACATAGTAGACTTTTCAATACAAGTTCTGTAAATACAGTGTTATTGTTCCATTTTTGATTAAAACTAAAGTTAGATTTATATAGTTCTAATATATCAATAGAATTTCTTGTATAACGATAAATATTTAAATTTCCTTATCTAGACAAGTAATCCTCTACTCTATATATAGTATCAATAAATTTATTGATATCGAAAGCACATTCTACGAAATGTCTATGCGTTTCATCTTCTATATACAAACTATTATCGCCTATCATTATTAGTAAGTCATAATCTGTAATATCATCTAATAAAATATCTATTTTGGTAGTAAAACCACCAATTGAAGTTATATATTTTTTAATTGAAAATTTCTTAACATTCCAGTATTCAGCATAGAAGAACAGTATCTTGTTTTCCAATCTGCACATCAATCTAATAATAAAAATAATACTTTCTTCATTACATATTTATCTCACTTTATTAAAATATAATTGATGTCTAAGGTTACAAATATCTTTAAGAATTTTCCGACTATTTAATCTATACTAAATTTCCTAAAAGAAATGCAGAATCCAACATTTACTTACTAGAACGCTTATTCTTATACATTATTGTATCTCATGTATAATTCTATGTAAATATTGATACTTATAATCAAAAAATAATGAAGTAGAATATGTATTATTAATTTTTCAAAATCTATTTGACTATATCATAATAATAAGTAAACTTTTGAAATATCATTTATATAACACCTATTTTCACTCTCTAAGTTTTATTTCATTAGTTTCGTCTTTTACTTAGATCTAACTAATTAACCACCAAATAAAGCAGGTGACTTATATCATTAGTCGCCTGCTTTGTATTTAAGTATTCATTTTTAGTTCATTCTTACTCAAATTCGTTTAAAACAATAACTTTACCGAAGCTGTTTGTGCCTTCTAAATAATCGTGTGCTTAGTTTGAATACTTTCTCAGGTTTAACAGCAATAAGGTTGCTTTCTATATAATCAAAGAGTTCTTTTATCTTTATTTCATTAACATTTTCTGAAACAAAATTCGCTCTAGTTCATCCATTGTTTCAGCACTAGGCAAGTTCGAATTTATAAGATATTCATCTTGAAAAGTGGTTTTATATTTCATTATTTATACGCAATTTTACAAATCACTTCATTCGTAATTTTCTTCTTACTATTAATTACATCAAGAATTAGTTTTGTTGTTCCTTCGTTACTTCCATACCTTCAAGAGAAAGATTTTTAGCGATTTGTTTATTAACTATTGAATCCATTGTAATCATATTATCGCCTCCTGATGGTAATGTGATACCATAACCACTTTTATCTTATCTACATTCAATATTAGTAATAAATTAAATGCTTTCTTAATTAAGTTTAATAACTTTATAGCATCACTTATGATACGCTTCTCCCTACCAATGTTTTTACTAAAAAATTCCCTTCAAAGTTTTGATACTTTCTAATATCTACTTTGAAGGGAACCCATATTTTAAATATATAGATTTATGTAACTCTAGATTCATTCATTTTCTTTTTTAAAACTATCAAGTATTTCTTTTATATTTACATATTCATCAGTGTTAATTTCAAACTCTTTTCTCTCTATTTCATTAAATATTATTTTTAAATCTCCATTTGCACGACGTCTACCGCTAATTTGTCCGTTTTGATCAAAGCTACTCAATATTTGTTTAACTTGTTCTTTATTAAAATCTGATAAATAAGGTTCTATGAAAACATCGAATTTATTATTTGCAATATCAAAAGAGTGGCTGTTTCTAAATATATTTATTGATAAATCTAGAAATTCATTCAATGCGCCTTCATATTTACATATATTATATAAGATGGTTGCATATTCCATTTTCACTTCCTCATAATCACAATTACTTTCAAGTTCTTTTTCAATTACTTTCAAATGTTTAAACACATTATCGTTTAAGAAATAAGCTATAAATGTTAAATTCTCATCATTTTTTATATTATTTTTTAACATTTCCTTAGTAAAATCGTCAAAATTTTCAAAAATATTATTTTTTGCTATAAATTTAACAAGTAAGTTAAACTTATAGTTATGATCAAATGAAATATGTTCTTTACAATAATCTTCTTTTAACTCTCCAGATAATAAATTATTTTTTTGTTTAAATAAAATTTGTAATGTTCTATAGTTTATATCTCTATTAAGCTTACATTTTCTATTATCTAACTCAAACGTAAATTTCCAAAGTCCTCTAAAAACATTTTTAACTATATAATCATTAAAATATTGTAAATAATTTTTTTGAATATACTTTTCTAATTGACTATCATCTATTAAATAATCTTTTTTCTCATCTAAATCTTCAAAAAATTGATCTTCTACATCTTTTGTGAAAATAGATGGCTTTACAAAAAGTTGTTCTAGCATATTTCTTATTTGAGCTATTACGTCTTCTCGAGATGGAGATATCAACAAATCATTTCTATCTATCACAGGATGAGCAGATAAATTTCTTAGTATTTTTAAATGACTTATATTCTGATGAAGTAATACATCTATCAATTTTGTTTTTTCTTTTACTTTTTCTATTAATACTTTTTCCCATTCAGGACTATTAGGATTTCTACTTTGCATCTCTTGGATTTCATCTAAAATTTTTTTAGCTTTCTCATCATTAAATATTGAAACCATATCCTTAAGCTTATAAAGTATATCTGAAATAACGACAGAATATAACATTACCATTGCTGAACGGTAACTTCCATTTTGATATGAAATCAATACTTCTTTAAAATACTCTTGAGTTTCTTTTTTGTTTATATTTTCGTATAATGATTCAATTTGCTCCATTAGAAAACCCCACAATAATTATCTATTTATCAAATATTTTTTATTAAGTTACTTATTATACTAACAAATTCCAATAACAATATATAGGAATATTTTAAATTTTATTTATATCACCTAATCTTTATAGATTATTTGTTGCTATTAGATAATATCAGTTTTAAAATATTAACTTTCTAATTTAACTTTAATCACTGATAAAACATCCAATATATAGTAATTTAATACAGTCTTGATTGAATATCCATTATGCCATGCATCAACCTATTTCTATTTATATAAGAAGTATCTTTTATTTTATTATAATTGCTATAATATTCTTTAATTAATTTAATAGTAGTATGAGTAATAATACGTTCTAATTCTTTATCATTATCTCCTATGTCTTTATTTAAAACAGACTTAATACTTTTATAATTGGGCTCTCTTTCTTCTTGATATACATTATATATAGTTAAATAATCAATTACAGCTAAAGATAACATAGAAGCTTCTACGTAATGTTTTTTCAAAATTAGATAATATTAGATTTATATATGAATATTTAGGAAAGAAAAAATCATTATTCAATAAGTTATATTTAATATTTGAATAATGAAGTTTAAAATTCGTATAAATATCGACATCAGTTATTTGATCCTTTTCCACATATACTCCACAATAATCAGAAAAAAATTCTAATTTCATACTCATTTTATGTGTCTCAAAATAATATATAAAGTTTTTCAAACTTTCCTGTAACGATTCAACACTTTGTTTTAATTTATCCAAATCCATACTCGATGTTATCTTATTCATCAAATTAGTATATTGTTGAATATTTTCGTTTATTAAACTAGTCGTATTATTTATAGCTTCTCTTATATCCTTACTTATTTGTGGAAATTTTTAATAAAAAATAGTGCATCTCCATAACATAGAGAATGCACAATTTTTTATAATGTATTTACTAGTCTTTCAAGTTCATCAGTATTAACCAAAAATATATTCTTTAAAAATTTAGATATATCTATTTTCGAGAAATAGTTTCTTTTACTTCATTTGGTAAAATTCCCATAAAGTAATTTTCAATATTATCCCAAAACCACTCAGTATAATTTAGTGTTCTTTCTGTTACGGTTGCTCCAATCTGCTTTTTTGTAAATAAATACTTGAGCATCTCCACACTCGTATAATGTTTTGATTGAACATCTTGTAATATAGTATTTTGATAAAAATCACCTTGTTTAATTGCTTTTTCAAGAGGTGCTACCGAGTTCATTCTTAAATAAATTTGTGGTGTATTACCTCCTACAACTTGATAATTAAGTAATTTCCTAGCTTCACCAATACCTAAAGCAGCAATCTGCGCATCTATATTATTAGTTTTTGATCTAAGATGAAATGACGTTATAGTATCTTTATCTTTTACAAAATTATATTTAGGTGTCAATGCGCTTGTAATAGAATTCATTATAAAACTAGTGAAAATATCTCCATCCTGATTGAAAAAATATTTTTGATTATTTTCATTATTAATTCTTTCTGTTATAAACTTAATTTCTTTAATCTTCCCAAACTCAAAAGCAGCATTAATAATAGTTTGAGCAAATGCTCTCCCTTCAAATTTATCAGATATTTTTAATGACTTCATAAAATGATTACCTAGCTCTACAACTGTGAAGTGTTTATCAGTTATTTTTTGTTGATTCACAAATTTTTCGAAAGAATCTAAAATAATTTTATATTTTGATTTTATGTCTTCTATTGAATTATCGCTATTCATACTTACTTCAACACCTGAAGTATATATTAATTTTTCAAACAACTTACTATGCTTTAATTTATCTCTTTCTTTATCATTAAATAATGCATACTTGAAACTTGGATACGACATTTTTTTGTAATATTTTTCCCATATGCCGCTTAAATTCACTTGATAAATAGAACTATATGAAGGACTTTCAATATCATATTTTTTACTAAAGTATTTACCAAGATCAGATTTAATAAATGTAGACTCCATATCCGGAGTTACCATAATCATATCATTACCAAACAAACTTCTTGGTCTCGCAACAAACGGTGAATATCCAAGTTTATTAGGTGATGAAAAATCTTTTTCTATCATCAATAAAACAGTCTTAACTTTATTATCCAATGAATCTTCATCACGTTTATTTTGCACGAAAATATATTTAAAATCTTCGGGACTAATAATAACATTACGATTATTACCTTTTTCCTTATAGACTGACAATACTTTTTTCATTACTTCTAATATTTGAGATTTTCTTATAGATGACATTCCTTGTAATTTTTTCACTTCATTCATATCTTTCGATAGAAAATCTATTACTCCAAACCCCTTTTCAACTTTGTTTTTATCTCTTGCTGCACGTCCAATTTCTTGAATATAATCAACTACATTTCCTGTTGGCGCATAATGATAAACATTATTAATATCTGGAATATCTATCCCCATTCCGAACGCTTTAGTTGCTAGTACAAATTGTATATCTCCAGATTTATATTCCCTAAGAACCTCGTCTTTTTCTTCTTTTTGAAGTGTTCCATAATATTTACCTGTTTTCTTAGCAATCTCAGGTTCATTTAAATTAACAAAGTTATAAAAATCTAAAAGTAGCTTTACTGTTGGGAAATACAGCAAAGATTTTTGATTTAATTTTTTAGCCTGTTGTAAGTGTTTTAAAGCCAAGGCATTTTTTGTTTTTCTATAATCCCTTCCTTCAGCTTCCAAATCTTTCTGACTACTACGTACTTTCATTATTAGATCTTCTCTTCTCACATTACCAAAATATGATATAGGACTAATCATATTTAAACTGTTTCTAGTATCTAAATACATATCTTCACGTCCGCCATATATTGCAGTTGCTGTAAATGTTACAATTGGAAACTTATATTCTTTTCTTAACTTCGCTAAGTATATACCAAGATACCAATAGTCTGCTCTAAATGATTTACCCCAAGTGGTAACAATATGAGCTTCATCTATTATGACGATCCCAATATTTCTATCTCCAATAAGCATTTTAATATCACTACGTGCTTGTAGAGTTTCAGGAGATAAATAAAGAACATCAATTTTTTGGTTTTGAATGCCTTCTATTATATTCTCTTTTTCATATGGTGGTGTATTTCCATTTATAGTAGCAGATGAATTTACCCCTTTTCTGCGCATATTTTCAACTTGATCATTCATAAGTCCAATTAAAGGTGATATTACAAGTGTTAGTGGTTTGTTATCTTTATATTTATCGGCTAAATATAATGCGGGTACTTGGAACATTACTGATTTTCCTGCGCCTGTTGAAGCAGTAATATATATATCCCTAAATGCTTCTCCAAACATTGCATTTTCAGCCTGATTAACAATATCATCAACAATTTGTACTTGCGATATTGCAACTGTTTTTTTTGATTGATTTTCTATATTTTCATAAAATGCTATATCCCGAAATCCGTTATAACCATAAACATCTTTTAACACACTTTCGTAATTTTCCTTATTATCAATAACCTGTTTTTTTATAGACAATGTTGTAAAATAAAAATTTGCATTAGTCACATTACTAAGAATATTAATTCTTTCTAGATAATTATTCGGTAACTTATCGAGTGATCCAGATAAAATGAATACAATATTTTCGTTCTTTTCACTATTAATTATTTCATCTTGTAAATCTAAAAAAGGAATTTCATCATCTGACAACTCAATGCGTTTTGTATTTTCTGAAGGATAATTATCAGTTATTTGTATATTATATTCATGATTTTCATAAAGATTATAGACTTTTACATTTTCGTTAGTTTCTGGATATGTAACAAAATAGTTTCCCGACTGTTTTGAATAGTCTATCTGACCATAAAAATTTGAAACTACTTCAAGTATTTTCATTTGTTCCGGTTCCAATGTGTTATCTTCTTCAAAATAGAGATCATGATATATAGTTTCAACATTTGATAATGTATTTTTATATGGATACTGTTTTGCATAAAGATTATTTTTCAAAATAATTATAGGCATTTTATTTATAGAAAAATAATCCTTAAATATTTGATATTCTTCAATGGTCATCCATTTATAATCTTCATTAAACGTTCGGTTTAAAATAATTTCATCTACTACTTGATCTTTCAAAATATTTAATTCTACTTTATCATAATAGTCGATATTAAATGAAAAATATTTATTCTCTTCTGGCATTAAATTCTTATCTATACCTTCAAGAACTATGATACTGCTACCATTTTCACTAATAATCTCTTCTATCTTATTCTTAACCATAATAATAGTCGCCTAACCTTTCTTTAATTTTAATAAACTTCAATTTTTTTAAAGCTTTCGACTCAATCTGTCTAATACGTTCTCTTGTAACGCCAATTTCTTGTCCGATTTCTTCTAAAGTATAAATTCGTCCGTTTTCAAATCCAAAACGCATCAATAATACCTTAGCTTCACGCTCTGTCAACCTATTACTGAAAAGATTATCAATTTCTTTTTTTAAAAATAATTCTGCAACTTGATTTTCAATACTTATACTTTTTTCATCAGGAATAAAATCAATTAACAAACTATCTTCATCTTCTCCAATAGTTGTTTCTAGACTAGTTAAATTTGATATAGTTTTTATCTTTTTCATCGTTTCAATTTCATCTATTTCACATTCCATTTTTACTGCAAGTTCTCTATTAGTTGCTGTTCTACTATGTATATTAAAAAATTCATTTTCAATCTTTATAAGCTTAGTTATCTTTTCACGCATATGTACAGGTATTCGTATAGTAGTACTAAAGTCAGCAATTGATCTCGATATACTTTGTCTTATCCAATGTGTAGCATATGTTGAAAATTGAAATCCTTTTTCTACATCAAATCTTTCGACAGCTTTTAATAATCCTTGCATCCCAGCTTGAAACATATCATCTTCGTTAAATGATGAAGTAGACAAACCTTTGTATCTCAGCACATTTTTATAAACTAGCTTTTTATTTGCAAAGGTTAGTTTATCTAATAATTCTGACTTTTTTGCATGATCTTCTTTATGTTTTTCATAGTCACTTAAATATTCAATATTATGTCTTTGATTCACTATATCTTCTAAATTTTTAAGATTTTCTTTAAATTCATCATTATCTAAGAGATCATCTAATTCATCAGATTCTTCAATTTCTAATAGTTCTAAATCCTTATTTATAGCTTTTTGATTTATATTATTAATAATTCTATAATCCATATCTTTAAGTAATTTACGAATAGTAACTTGTACTTCAGAATTAACAACTTCTTCTTCAAACCACTTTAATAAGTCACTTTCTAACATTTCTTTATTTTCGTCAAACATAGAAAATAATTTCTTCAATTTATTTTTATATGAATTCTGGGACTCAATGATTATAATATCTAAAGATTTCAGTTCATCATAGACAATACTTTTTTCATCATTTTTTATAGCAAATTGATTAAATAAATTCTCTAATTTCTCCCGTTTGATTTCACTACCAAAGATTATATTATCATTGATGTAGTCAATGAATAATGACAAATTATCACTCATAACATTCCAACCCTTATATTTTGATCGATTAATTATCTTCATCATTGTAAAACAAATTACACCCTTTAAATTTGACTAAACTTAAATATTCACATAATATATTGATAACTTTATTATACTGCTCTTTATATGTAAAATCATTAATAGTTAAAAAGCTTAAAATATTTAACATTTTTGATTATTCCACGCTATTTTATCAGCTCTTTATCGCAATAAAAATAAACAAAACATTTAAATAATATAGCAATTATATTTTATAAAAATAAATATTTCGTTTTATGATAGACTTATTTTAATTAATGTTCTATTTTATAAAACATTTACGAGTCTAACAAGTTCATCTTTATTAATGTTGATACCATTAGATTAATATTTGCTAAATTAGTCGCTGACCACTTGTTAAGACATATATTTCAATAATCGGACATGTGTCATTAATGATAGGCATGATTTCTTCATCAAACCTCTTCGGTCCATGATTTGCACTGTAAATCATGACATGAAGTTTAATATCATTAACTATATTCATAGGAATTTTTCTTCTTTTTTTCTAGACAATACACACTGTTTTCCTACGACATTTGAAATTCCATTATTTTATCTTTTGACAATAACTTATAAAATTTCTCTTGTAAGTTTCGAAAGTTCATATACGCAACTGTACTCTTTATTATAATTAAATCCATCAATTTTGGATAAATTAATTCGACAGCTTTTTTGAGTTCTTTCTTATTTCCCATTAGAAGAGATACTTCAACTAATCTAGATATCACTGAGTCATAGTTACTAGCTTCACTATAATGTTCACAAATATAAACTAGGCTAGTTAGTAAAGACTGTGAAATCTCATATTTATTTTTAGCTATTTTCTTATCACCATACTCAAATAAGAAATCAGAGTATCTTGCTTTTAAAAATATATTATTTGTCTCATATAACCTTTTCTCATAATATTTAAGCTGTTCATCCCTAAATTTTTTTATATCTGGCCACTCAGTAACATTAACATCAATAAATGTTGCCATAAATCTTGGTTTATTTTTATTTTTTGATAAAATGGGAGTTTTCTCACATAAAGAGAAAATATCAATCTCATATTGTGCCAATTCCACTTCATTTTTTAGGTTTTCATTTTTAGCCCAATCTCGATTTTTTTAAAGCCTTCTATAAATTCTGAATAATATTTAGTAGTCTCAATTAATTCCAGTTCATTTACTTTTTCTTTAAATTTGTCCATATCTTACCTCATTGAATTTAAAATATATTAATCTTCACTCTCTATTTCATTATGTTGCGTAAGTTCTAAATAAGCTAATTGAATAAAAATTCTATATCTATAAACAAGATCATCGTCAAAAAGATAACCGCCATTCCTATCAATATCTCTAACTGTATGGTATATACTTTTAATAATTTTAGTTGGTTGATAGTTCTCATTTTGAAAGTCTTTTGTAAGAAATTCAAAAGCATTATATAAATGTTCAATAGTTTTAATATGACCATTTTTCGCTACTTCTTTAAAAACCTTTTCGGGTAAATTAATCAAAGAAAAGTACTCATTAAATTTATTATTTTCTTCTGCTGTATTCGGTCCTTCTCCTAAGTGAATATTATCTCTTGGATCTTTTCCACCTAAGTGACGAATTTGAAAACTTTCAGATGCTTCCATTGCATCTTTTAAACGACCAATTTCTGCTAATGAAACACTTACTTTACCTGCATTATTTTCAAAATTAATTTGACGAATCCTATTTAATAAATCTGAAATTTCTTTTCTAAATACTAAAATTACAATCAATAAAAGTAATGGAAAACTAAGGTGTTTATATAAATACGCTGAATATTTTAAAACTTGCTCTAAAATAATACTAAAATTTGATATTTCCAAGAACACACCTCATTTGTGTAAAATAATATAATGATAGAGAAGAACTAATAGATTTTTCATCAATCAAAAATTAATGATGCCAAAATAATTTATATATTGTCTTTACTTAAATGGTAAATATACACCCACCTACTTATGATAACTTTCCCCTTATTAGTTATTTTACTAAAAAAATGAGCCCGTTACCTGAGCTCATTTTAAAATAATTATATTAATAGCTGCCAATTTCTTCTTTATCAATAAAATTAAAAATGGTAGGCAAATCCCATGTTAGATTAATATTATCATACTTTTCAAATACTTCACTTTGTGAGCTTCCAAATAAAAAGTCAAATTGAGCTAGATAATTTTTACTACGAAATTTATTTATTAAAATATTAATAGTGCGTTGCTCAAGCATAGGCCACCTACTATACAACAGAGATCCATGCCACGTTTCATATTCACTCTGAATATCTTTTTTCATTAGACTTTCTGTATATAAAATCACATCTGCCTCTTGGACTTTTTTTAAATCTTTCCCTTCAAAGTATAATTCGGCTAACATTTTTTTGACATTAGTCTCATATGAATATTTCCTTGATAACGCCCGTGGGTATAAACTTAATATATAATAATTTGCTTCTCTTCTACTAAAGTTAAATTTAGCATTCAATAAATCTTTCAAAAATTCATTTGCTCCTAACGATAAAGATTCACTTACTAGTATAAGAAATGAAAAATAATTAAAAATCCTAGTCATTGGATTTTCAAATTCTTCTTCCGTAAGAGTTAAACACCTATTATAATGCTCTATAATTATTTCCCTAAAATAAAAGTTATCATTGTTTAACGCATAGGTAATAACTTCTTTCCAAGTATCAAAAATCTCTTTTAATTCCATTAAATCTTCTTTATTATAGTCCTCTATGCTATTTTCTATATTTTCTAAAGTTTTATAAATAATGTCTAAAGCTTCTTCAAAATTTCTCATTCTATTATAACTTTTAGATAAAGTTAATTTTTTTATCGCTTTTTTCAAGTCATTTTGGTCTTGATTATAATCGGGCACTTTACCAATTTTCGGTTTCTCAAATAATGGTTTATTATGTACTTTTCTTGCAATTTCTTCTGTTTTCTCTATATCTAATTCAATATCTGTCATATCAATAGCGAATCTAGTATTACAAAAAATTGGCAATGATGGTTTGCCATTACTTAAAATATCTAAAAAAACAGGTATAAACTTACTATCTTTTTGCTTATCATAAATTTGCGAGCTAATTATTGTGCTCTCTTTTCCAACTCCTCCCTCTCTATCATTTGCTCTATTACAGTACTGAAGATCGCTTAATATTATAACAAAATCAATAGTCTCATCATTTACCATAGACTCCATAAAGTGATTCAAATCATCACCTTCAGTACAATGCCATACATCTAAAATAACATCAATCCCATGATCAACTCTCAAACTTTCTGCTATTCTCACAACTCTATTCAAATGATCTCCATTTGTTCTAGAATAAGAAATAAAAGCTTTTTTTGTCATATTGTCCTTCCCCTTTTAAAAAAATAACTATCATATTATCGTCCGTTTTTATACAAAGCATATTTGTATATTTTTTCCAATGCATACTTGATATTCTCTCTGCTTTCAAATGAATGAGAAGGAATTTTCATCCCATAAAAACCAATCTCCATTTATTACTTTATCTCTAATGTATGAAGCAATCTCTTTATACTTAATAAAAATCATTCCTTTTTAAATTGGTTGGGTGAAGTTTCTGATAATTGGTTGTACTTATTATAAATCATATTACTTAAGATGAAAATACAATATCAAAGGAGATGTTTTATAGTGAGTAAGATTAAACAAAATGGTTATGCAAGATATGATTTAATGAAAGACTTGAATTACGAAGGTATACAACATGATCATCATGAATTATTAGAAAACTTCAATGATTTACCAGAAGATGACTACGCACCAAACTTGAATAGATATAGAAGATACTCAAGAGCAATTATTTTACCTGAAACAGAAGATATTTATTGGTTACCAACAATAACTAAAAATGATATAGAATATTCAGCTTACTTTCAAGGTAAATTTAATCCCGAACATCTAGGAGCATATAGAGAGTTTCAATCATTAGAAAAAATATACGAAGTAACAAATTATTAAATGAAATTATCAAAGCCAATTATAAAGAAACATTTTGGAGTGAAGAAGACAAATTTTCACCTATTCATGTAGGTGTACAATTTGTAAAACTTTACGTAGAAAAAGATGGTGATAAGGCAATTTCATCACCTGATTGCTTGCATCAAGATGGCGAACCTTTTACATTTGCACATTTAATTGAAAGAACAAATATAACTGGAGGAACAAATGCTATAGCAATTCCAGAAGTAGCTGGTAATAAGCCGGAAGAAGTCAACAATAATGATTTAATAGAAGTTTTTGAAATCACACAACCTTTAGAATCTTATGGTGTTTATGATCCCGATGTAAGTTATTACGTAAGTCCAGTTGAAAAAGGAAGTGGTAATAATATTGGTGTACGTTCAGTAATTCTGATTGACTACCAACAAACAGTTGTAGCAGATGTTGATGAATAATCTTAATTATAATAAATCAATTCACTTCGCATTTGGAATTACCATTTTCCTTTGGGCCTCCGCTTTTCCAGTAATTAAAATAGCACTAAATGATTTTAAAGCAGAACATTTATCTGCTTGAAGATTACTCATCGCTGCGATATTATTATGCATACTAGGAATTATAAAAAAATACCTCTTCCTCATATAAAAGACATACCTTTTATTTTATTATTAGGTTTTTGTGGTTGTACAGTTTATCACACTGCATTAAGTATCGGGGAGTACTATGTAAATGCTGGTGTAGCAAGTTTAATTGTTTCAACAACACTAATTTTTTCGGCATTACTTGCCACTTACTTGCCACTTATTTTTTAAAAGAGAAATTTTCAAAGTTAGCTTGGATAGGATCAATTATTGCATTTCTCGGTGTGGCCTTAATCTCATTAGGTAATGGAGATAAACTTAATGTCTTTATAATAGGTATTGTATTAGTCCTATTAGCTTCATTTGGCGAAAGTGTGTATTTTGCTTTTCAAAAAGAATATTTAGATAAATATGGTTTTATTCCGTTAACAATTTATACAATTATTACAGGTTCATTATTTATGATTATATTTTTGCCGGGAAGTTTTATTGAATTACAAACGGCAAATATGACATCGATATTATCTGTCATTTATTTAGGAGCATTCCCAACTGTTATACCTTAAATTGCCTTAGCTTATACGATACAAAAAGTAGGTGTATCAGATGCAACAACTTCTTTATATTTAACACCTGTCGTTTCTCTAATACTAGCCTATTTTATGCTAGACGAAGTACCTACTTTATTTGCTATTATTGGCGGTGTTATTACATTAATTGGCGTAACCATTACATCCACAAACGCTAAAGAAAGTGTAGATTTAAAATAAGAAGTTAAATATTTTATATTAGAGTCACAGTGCATTCTATTATTCAAAATCGCTGTTCTCTAATTTTTATGTAATACTATTTTGAAGAGGAGGATAAACATGTCGTTAAATTTTATCAGCGTTATTTGTGGACTTGTTTTTGGGTTACTGCAATGTATTTACGGAGTTAGAAGTTTTAAATTACAACAAAAGCAAGCTCTTGAACGAGACAGATCAAAAATGACTTCTATGAATAACAAAAATGAAGTAACTACAAATGGTAATAATAATAGCTACCAATCCATACAAGTAAATCATTATCATGATGAAATTGAACTTACTAATGACGAAATTTCACAACGTAAACCTCAAAAAATCACTATTTACATTGCATTAGGATTAATCGTTTTAGTTATTTTTACTAATAGCATATTACAACAACATGAAACCTCGAGTTTAGTTTTATTTTCGTTCATTTTAGATCCACTTTTGATTGCATTGGAAAACTTGCTTTACACTTTTGTTACAGGTGGTCTTATTACTTCAATAGTACTATTTACTTTGGGAATTAAACTTAAAAGTAAAATCACTTTATACACAGGAATTTTACATTTAATTAATTGTACCTGTTCATTTAATTTTCTCAAAACTATCAATATTAGACATGCAATTAATGCTTTACTTAATCCTAATAGAGGATTTTTATTAACTATACAGTCTATAACTATAATATCTTCATTTCTAATGTTATTATTTATATTTTGGTATATCACTAAAGTAAGTATTGATTATATCTCTGGTTATTCTAAAACATTAAATAATTCAACAGATTTAAAAATACTCACAATAAATGCAGAATTAAAACGTCTGATAATACCACTAATACCAATAATTATTATCGCTATATCTACTTTTCTTCTATATATGAACGGATTAGAGACAATTGGTGGGTTAATTTCAGACTTACTTGAAAAAATAGTTCATGAATTTAAAACAAAAGTTTTTAGTGAGTTTTAATTTTGTTTATACGACACCTTAAACTTTTTAAAATAGTGAAAATGACGAATAAGTAAAAAATATATATTCAAGAGCATTTCCTACTCCAAAAAGTGGGAAATGCTCTATTTATATTATTACTTCTTGAATTTGATATTAGTCTAGTCACATATTTATTATAATCTACCTAGATTATTAGCTTCTTTAATTCATATACCACTATTTTTTTATTATTACCATTCAATTTTAGTTTCATGATCCATAGATGTTTTAAGCCTATCTCATCAGCTTTAACTATAATAATCCTAGCTCCTGAGCCTGATTTATTATTTAAGTTAAATGACCATTTTGAACCATTATTTCCAGTTCTTAGAATTTAAATAAATCAGCTACCCTTACTTCATTAATATCTGAAATAGTTTAATCAAAAACATTATCACTAATTATACTCCATTATACTTGTTGTATCCAAAAATTCAACAGCTTCTAATATGCCTATGATGGTAATCGAATATAATATCACACCATTTTAAATTAATGCTTCCCAATATGAAAGGAAATTTGAAATCAATATTTAAACTAGTACATATTAATTTAACTGTAAACAGTTCATGTTAAATATATGAGACGAAAAACGGTCTTATATAACTATTCTTGCTTTTTTTGTTTTACATCAAATTGATATCTATAATAATTCAAAAAAACCCGCTCCTAAAGACGTGGTTAAATAAAAAGATTAATTACTAGTATGAGTTCAAGATTCATATATAAGTTGTAGCACACTATTAATAGATTATATCTTTTTTTACAGTTAAACATCTCCCAGTGACATGCACAAGTAATGTTTGTAACGAATAGCAAATAAAAGAATAGTATTTTAAATTATGTTGAATGTATTCTATTAAAAATTGAGGAATAAAGATGAATTACTTAATTCAACCCCTTATTTTAAGTCATTTTAGACAAATTAATTTAGTGAACAAAAACTAAATTGTATTCCAGATAAAAAACCAATAATTAAATTGCGAAAAATATTGTGATACAAACACCAAACTTTTAAAACTAATAAAATAATCCTTAAAGAATGGTTATTATATTATTAATATGATACTCTATATTTATAATATGAATTCAAACAATTTTGTGGTTAAAAGTTTGTTATCAGTTTTCATTTAGTTGGATAACTTATAATTTTAAGTATTAATGAAACTGTTAACTATTGGATTAAACTTAAAAATATACAAGCAGTAATATTTAGGAGGATCGAAAATGAATATCGTTGTTTATTGTGGTGCTAGTGAAGGTAATTTAAATATATACAAGCAAGAAACCATAAATTTAGGTGAATGGATAGCTGAGAAAGGACACACTTTAGTTTATGGAGGTGGAAATGTCGGATTAATGGGATTATTAGCAGACACTGTATTAAAAAACAATGGAAAGGTTATTGGTGTAATTCCTGAATTTTTAATTGAGAGAGAGCTCTCTCATCCTAATCTAACAGAACTACTTATTGTTAATACTATGTCTGAAAGAAAATCAAAAATGGTTGAATTGGGGCAAGCTTGTATAGCGCTACCTGGCGGTCCAGGGACGTTAGAAGAGATAACCGAAGTAGTATCTTGGGCACGTGTTGGCCAAAATGATAGCCCCTGTATATTTTATAATGTCAATAACTATTATAAACCAATTGAAAATATGTATGACGCTATGGTGAAAAATGATTTTTTAACTTCAACTGATAGAGAAAAAATACTTTTTAGTAACTCTCTAGACAGTATAGAGGACTTCATTATAAATTATGAAAAACCTACAATACGTAGTTATAAATAAAAAGCAGCGAGAATACTCGCTGCACTATATACTAAAACTAAGATATTTAAAGTGAAAGTAAAAATACAATTTAAATTAATTACATTCTTTTGTTAATTGTTTAAACTTAAGATTTATAGTTAGCAAAGCAATTACTATAAGCACTAACATAACTATAGTAAAAGACTCAGTGCCCAACGTTTTTAATAGCATACCTCCTATGAAGCCTCCGCTAGCTATAGACAGATTCCATGACGTTGCACTAATAGCCATAGCAGTATCTATTTTAGAACGTTCCACTATCTTAGATAAAATTGATTGTACTAAAGTTGCCGCCCCTCCAAAACTTAACCCCCAAAAAATTATAGCTATGATAACCAAAAAATCAGTTTGAAAAAAGGTTAGTATTAATGAGGCAAAAAAGAATAAAACTAAACTTATTATAATTAGCTTAATCAAATAAGAATCTATAAACACCCCTGTTAGTAAAATACTTACTATAGAAAAAAGACCGAATATGAATAAAGTCATACTTATCGATACACTTATATCTAATGCTTTTATATAAGTTGTTATGTATGTGTATAAAATACTGTGAGCTACTATCCAAGAGGTTGAAATTATTAAAATTGAAATCACACCAGGAATTTTTACCACATTTACTAAATTAGTTTTTTGTCTAGATTCATTACCTTTAAAGTTAGGAATTTGCACTATAAAGAAAAATATAAGTAGTATTATTAATATAGACAAAATCAAAAAAATTATTCTCCAATTCAATAGTACACCTAAATAACTCCCAACAGGCATGCCAATGCTAAGTGCAATTGGCGTACCTAACATAGCAATTGTCAATGCTCTGCCTCTCACATCAGGCGTAACCATTCTGCTAATATAACCAGCTAACAAACTCCATATTAAGCCTGATCCTATTCCTGCTACAAAACGACAAGCTAAAGTTAATATGTAACTCAGTGAAAATACTGTGATCGTATTCATCAAAAAAAATAACAATAATCCAAATAAAAAAAGAGGTTTTCGATTCCAAGATTGTGTTTTTAAAACTATAGGTACCGGTGAAATAAATGAACCTAATGCATAAAACGTAACAAGTTGACCTGCATATGAATTAGGTACATTAAGGTCCTCGCTGATCTCAGGAAGCAATCCAGATGGGAGTGTTTCTGTCATTACACAAATAAAACTTATTAAACTAAAAGCTAATAATTTAATTAATGGTAGTTTTGAATCAACCTTATTCAATAATCCCTCCCCTTTCTAAAACTCTGCTTGTGTTTTGGTTTAGTTGAACGTCAATACTATATCTTCATTAGCTTTAAAGTTAATAGTACAGTTGATAAATTTTTGAGGATTCTCAAAATGTTTTTTAAAAAATTTTGCGTAATATGAGGGTACATCTGTATTTATTAATAATTCATTAGTATTTATCCATTCTGGGACTACTTTTTCGGGTTCCCTAGTTTCAGTTTTTCCACTATATTCTAGAGCTTTGAACATAAAACAAACATTGTGACTATTATCAATTTGTGAAATAAAAGAAATCACTCCAATAATACATGGATTAAGAATAGTTACGCCTGTTTCTTCTCTCATTTCCCTAACAATTGCTTCTTCTAAAGATTCTCCTATTTCTACATGCCCCCCAGCCGGAATAAGCTTCATTAATGTGTGAGCTTTCTTTTTTACCCTTCTAATCATTAAATACTTTTCATCACTCTGCAATAAGCAGCTCACTTGAACTTTAGGTCGATTACTAATCATTTTCAATACCTTCCCACTTATTCAAATTTACTGTTAATGTTGTTTTGGCAGCAGATTTTAAATCTGGTTTTTGCCCCAACAAGTATTGTGTATTTTTAAAAGTAGCGTTCCATGTGGAATCTACAATACTTTCCGGTAAATAAAAAGGAGTATCAGCTAAATGAGCATCACTACGACTTTGATTTAAATTTTTGTAGATATTCTCGTTCTTTTCTTTAACTCTTATTGCTATTTCAAATATTGGTGATTGTCTTGTGTTAGGATAACTATCTAGTGGAGCAAAAGTCATAACCCACGATAATACTTGAGGTTTATCTTTTTTTGCTATATTAATTCTTAGTGGTATACAAATTTCGCTTTCATTATATAATACTGGTTTTTGCATAAAAACATATTGTGATTGTGAAATTAATTTTTTCACTAATTTTATAACTTCTACTTCTGTTGTTATATTAGGGAAAAGCAGACTAATCACTTCTACTTCTTCTCTAGATATAGATTCTTTAATTATTGTATCTATTTCACTAGTATGAATTGTATAAAAAACCTTTTTGTACCATCCATTTTTTTCCTCGTCTAATTTAGACAATTTTTGAGCAAAAACACAGCCATTTTGACCTTTAGAATGCCAATACTGGTGTATTTTCTTTACTAATTCTTCATTTTTAAACACTGATTCTCCATATGTATTAATAAAATCTTCTCTGTTAGAAAACTTCCGTTTTCCTATAATCTTAGACTTAGTTTTTGGCTTTAATTCCATATAATACATCTCCTTTAAAAATATAATCCCATATTATTGTTAAATCTTTTGATGAAAAAAACTTTTTTTCTGTAAATTGTCCATCATATTCCCAACTTAACGGTCTTTCTATATGAAATGCTTGCCAACTAGCATTTAATGCTGGTAAAATATCGTGATTTAAAGAATTTCCAATCATAATGTCTTCATTTGATGAATTCATGCTCCTATAAACTTTTTCATTTTTATGATCAACTATACTAATATCGTCAAAGATAGTATGTAGCCCCAAATCTTCAATTCGTTTTGTTTGTATATGTTTATCACCATGAGTCAATATTACAAATTTTGTTTTTTCAGGTTTTTCAGATTTTATTATGTCTAAAATACTTTTAGCATCAGCGTGTAATGGTATTTCCCTTTGAAAAACATCATTAGCTAAATCAAAAACATGAGTTTTTGAGAAAGAATTTTTAGGCATTAATTTTTCAAATGTCTCTACCCAACTACTACAAAATCTACTGGGCGAAAAAGACATACTTTCTATTTTTGAAATGTCTATCTTATTCATATAACTAAGAATCTCTGATTTTTTATAGTTAGTATTTTGTTCTATTAGTTTCGATAATTTGTTATTAACGTCCATGTACGCTTCTTGTGTTTGTATTAAAGTATCATCTAAATCAAAATAAACATTTTTCATTATATAATATTTCTCCTATTACTATATATTTTCTACTTTAACTTGTCGAATGCAACCTGTATCATACTATATAAATCATGAGAGTTTTGTTTACTTAAAAGTATTTCTGAACTCTTCATATAGTTAGAGTTTACATGAATCTATAACAAGATGAAACAAATAGAGTTAGATCCTCCAACTCATTATTAAGGCTTAATAAGTTTTTTTATTACTATATATCTGAGAAAAAGTAGCGTTTTCCTCACTCCCTCTCCCTATTTTTCTAAGTACACCTTTATTTTATTGATTATGTCTACTCTATTTTTTTCTCTTAATACTTCTAAAACATCTTCTATTTTACTCATACAATAAAATGGCAAGCCTAATTCAGTTTTAATATATGTAGATGCTTTTATAGTACTTTCAATGTAGTTTTCTTCTCTATCCAGAGCAACAAGAAAACCACTTAATTCTGCTTTATTATCCTTAATAATTTTAATTGTTTCTAACACGGTTTTCCCTGAAGTCAAAACGTCATCTACAGCTAAAACTTTTTTCCCTGTCATTAATGCCCCGACCATATTTCCTCCATCTCCATGACTTTTTGCTTCTTTTCTATTAAAAGCAAACTCTTTATTAATGTTATATTTATTTTTCAACATTAAAGATGTAGCTAAAGCTATTGGAATCCCTTTATATGCTGAGCCAAATATTAAATCACATTGGATGTTATTTTTGTAAATATAATCCGCATAAAATTCTCCTAGTTCTTGTAACATAGTGGAATTATTAAAACTACCAAAATTAAAAAAGTAAGGACTTTTTCTTCCTGACTTCAGCTGAAATTCACCAAATGTTATAATTTCTTTATCTATGACATACTTACTGAATAAATTCTTCATGTTGTGTCTCCCATACTTTTATATTATCTATTTCATTTAAAATTTTCTCTTTATCTTCTAGAATTTTTGTATTTTTTAACACCCAATTATCATCATAGATTTGATTCAAGTAATTAATCCCAGTATCTGGAATAATTGCAGTAGCAACTTTAACATCGGTGTGGTTCAGCATATAAATTGCACCAGCTAGTGATAGTCCAGAAGATCCTCCCAACATTAAACCATTGTTCTTAGCAAAATATCTACACAAAGATATAGCTAATGAATCTGTGACTTTAACACAATAATCTAAGCTATTAAAATTTAAATTTTGACTAGTCCAAGACAATCCAGCTCCATTAATAAGATATGGCTTTGATTCACCGCCAAATATTTTTGATCCTTCCACATCAACTCCAATAATTTTTACGTCTCTATTTTCCTTAATTTTTTTTCCTATTCCACAAATATGACCGCCAGTGCTAACTGCTGATATAATACAATCTGTCTCAATGTTCAAGAATTCATTACCTGTATACTTGTAATGATATTCGCAATTATCGGTATTTTCATATTGATTCGGCCAGTAATAATTATTTTCTTTATCAGAGCTTATAATTTCTTTAACTTTCTTAATTCTAACTTTTTGATAACTCCCGTTTTCATCAGGCGTGCTTACAGACACTACATTAGCTCCATATGCTTTATATATATTTAGCATTGAATTTTCTATTTTAGGATCAACCACTAAAGTAACTTTATACTTCTTAATAGCACCTATCATAGCTAATGATTTCCCTAAATTACCAGAGGTAGATTCTATTATATGCATCCCAGGATGTAATAATCCTTTTTCTTCAGCCTTTTCAATCAAGCCTATAGCGGTTCTATCCTTTATACTAAAATTAGGATTGTAATATTCTAATTTTAATTTTAAAACCTTATCTTCTGGAATTAAATTATTTTCTACAGTGATAATAGGGGTATTACCTATTAAACTTAAATTGTTTCTATATTCCAATTTAATCATCATCCTTTTCGATAACATTACCATTAGTTTTGTTTAATACAATATTCTTATTTTTTTGGATTAGCACTAAATCTTCTACATGGATAGCACCAACACCATATTCATAATAAGGCGTTTCAATACATAAAACCATATTTTCTTCAATCGTCTCTTCATTATATGGAGATAATACGGGGAGTTCATAAGGCTCTAATCCTATCCCATGACCAACATGTTGTCTTTTATAATGCGGTATACCATTTTTCCGAACATAATTCATGACGAATTTATACACATCTTTAGCTTTCATACCTGGCTTTATAAAATCTATCGCTTTTTTTTGTGCATTCAATAAAATACTATAATACTCTTTATTAACATACGCATTTTTATTTGTTGTTAATATTCTGGCAACGTCAGCCCAATATCCTTTATAGCTAATATCACAATCAAACCAAACAAAGTTATGTTCATTGAATATAATATTTTCTTTAGGTTGTCTTTGTCCTCCAACTGAATGTTCCCCAATTTTTATCATTGGCAAATTAGATATACCACCATTCTTCGCAATTGAAGTATTAAACGTTTTCACAATTTCTTCTTCATTAGTTGGAAGTTTTAATTCAGTAACATCTAATATAGCCTGTTCCAGTATATTAGAGCTCTTTTGCAACAACTTTATTTCATCATCAGTCTTAATACTTCTAACTTTTTTCAAATAATAAGAAGCATCTTTCATTTCATACACATTCAACTTCTCAGCTATTATTTTGTACTTAGCGTGAGTAAGTCCTTCCTCATCTATAAGGATTTTTTTAGAATGTAATTTTTCTAAAATGTTTTTCAATCCTTCAATTGCATTAGGATAATTGTTTTCCTCACTTGAAAATTCTTCTAATTTGACATCATCTATAGTCTTTCTATATTTATTTTCATCTTCTCTATAAAATTCGCCATAAGTATTAACAAACCCTACATCGCTATAGCTATCTAACACTTGATCTATCTCGCCTTTAGAATGGACTATATGAATTTTATTTGGTACACTTCGATGAACAATTATAAATACATCGCTTGTATAAGGTCTTAGTACTTTACAGACAGGGGAAAAGCCACTTAGATATTGAATATTTTCTTTTGTTGTTGCTATATAAGTATCATAATCCAGTTCTTTAAACATATTTTCCAATTCACATACGTTATACATTTACTACACCTTTTTCTATAAGTTTTACAATTTTAACCACTGCTGGCGCCATTAAATGCTTATCTTCTAAAGCAATCATCTTAATATCAGTAATTTCATTACTCTTAATTAAATTGTAGCTGCTGACATCGGAATGATAGCAATTCAAAATTACGGAATTCTGATTGTCTGGATAAGCAACATCTTCTATACTACAAACAAAATTAAAGGTTTCTTTTGACATCCTTATATTCAACTCTTCATTAAGTTCTCTAATTAATGCATCTAAGCTATTTTCATTTTTCTCAATTTTGCCTCCAGGTAAATAATATTTTTCGTTATTACGTACTTTTACTAAAAGAATGTAATTATTTTTTACATATAATAAATTCGCACAATTATATACTTTCAAGT
This sequence comes from Staphylococcus sp. AC872, assembly GCF_979255425.1. Lineage (NCBI taxonomy): Bacteria > Bacillati > Bacillota > Bacilli > Caryophanales > Staphylococcaceae > Staphylococcus > Staphylococcus sp. AC872. Next base: position 213,520 of record NZ_CEEDKW010000003.1, on the reverse strand, counting down.
AAATCCCTCACTATTTTTGTTAGCTTTTCTTTAGGGTATGCTAGATAATGCATAGCAGATAATCTCATTGGGTCTCCAGCATGGTAGTATTCATAAACTTTTTGACGTTGACCAAACGTTTCTCCTGTAACATCCCAACTTAAATTTAGTAATTTCGAACGATATTCAGATTCAACTAACGGTGATTTGAGACTCTCAATTAAAACATCTCTATTTTCATTATGATAATCTGACATAGATGGAACAGATAACATTGAGCCAGCAGCTAATTTTTGAATTAAGTCAACAGCTTTTTTATAAATTTGTGGAAGATGATATCTAACGGCTTGAATTGCATCAATATCCGGCGTTAAAACTCCTTCGTTTGTTAATTGAGCATTCTCTTCACAAAGTAATATGCCACCTTTTACTAACTCTATCGATGTAGTTAGATATCCCAATTCTTCTTGGATATTAACAAATTTACTCAAGCCTAACTTTTCTGCTAATTCTATAGCGATTCCTGATATAAATTCTAATTTAGCTAATCCTCTTGTAATATCTTGATGACCAGTATGGTGACGTATTTTAGACTTATCAAAGAAGCTATTTGATGCTTCAATATCTTTGAATACAAAAACATTATCCCAGGGTATACTTACATTATCGAAAATCACATATGCATCTATTTCTTCTAAAGAGTTAGAAAGAGGGTAATCTGCTAATGAATATCCAGGTTTATCATATGTTTTTCTTGTTATTACTTTTACCCCTTTTGTGTTTACCGGAGTTGAAAATGCAATAGCATAATTTTCATCTCCTTCTTTTAATCCCGGCATATTGAAAATTAATAGTTCATCTGCCAATGGAGCTAATGTAACAATCATTTTAGCACCTTGAACTAAAATTCCATTTTCATCAAAATCTTTAACATGAACTCCACTATAGTCGTTTTCTATTTCGCTAATTTTCTTAGATCTATCAATTTGGGGATTAATAGAGGCATGAGATACAAATAAATCTTTTTCACTAATATAATTGTAATAATTTATTGCATTTTGTTTGAAATCAGCGTATTCATTTCTCCCTAAAAAATCATTATGATATTTTAGACTCATTATTCCAGGGTTCATAAAATCAGGCGTTCTGCCTAACATACCATAAGACTCTTTAGCGATGTCATAATAAACATCTCTTTTTAACTTTAAATCTTCCTTGGTTTGAGGTTTTAAAAAAGTTGTAGATAAACTGCTTCCATAAATAGTATGATAATTTCTTTCCTCCTGGAGTTGGTAATATCTATTGATATATTTGTATGTGTTTTCAAAAACTTTGTGCTCCTCTAAAATATTGCTAACCCTTTTACCATTGATAAATATCTTTCTACCATCTTTTAAATTCATAGTTTTCACCTTTCTTCATATAAATAAATTGGCTCATTATAAAGTCGTAAGTTCTCTTCTATTTTTCTAATATAACCTAAATCTTTGTATTTGTTTTCCAATTTATAAAGAGGTAAGTTTACACACATAACTCTACCTGTTTTTATAGATACTTGAGTTACCCCGGCAGGTAAAACTTCTTTTTTTTTCACTAAAATCTTAATTTTCTGAAAATCGAGGGTCGGATATTTTATGTTTAACACCCCATCTTTGTCAGAAACTCCTCTCTCAAAAGATCTTTTTTTGTTTATCTCATTAACAAGCGTTTTGTAGTTTCCTAGACACTGATTATTATTTAATATATCTCCTAAACCATAAGCATATTGCTTATGTACGTCATTTACAATAAGAGTTGGTTCACTTTTAAAAATCTTCGTATCTTTAAAAAATTCAATGCTTGAATAATCATTTATATCCAAGTTATGTGTCCATGAATCAATGATAAAATCATTCTCATTAACTACTTGACATAATACATTATCATAACCTAAGTCCTTAATAACACTAGACCTGTGAGCTCCATCTAATACTAAATATTTATCTTCTGTTAAAGGAGTTACAATTACAGGGTTTTTCTGAACGGCATCATTTTTGATTTTTTCTTTTAATTTATAATATCTTTCAGATTCTATTTCTTCATGTTGATATAACGAATTACTATCTAATAACTTAATGACAGGCATATCCATTACCCTCCTTTATAAAAGCGTTTAAATAACGAACGAAAATTATATATTATTTCATTTCGTTCGTTTATAAGCTTATCAAATTTTAATATGAAAAAACAGACTTTTTAGATAACCAATCAAATGATATAATATAATTTTTAATAAAATTTTATATTTAGGGTTTATATAGATTAAAACAAAAATAAAATTCAGAAAATTCAGAAAACTTTACACTGATTTTTATATTAGTTAATAATAATAGTAAACTTATTAAGAAATTGTATCCCCCAGTATTTATTTCACTATAATAATGATGACATTTTAATAGAAAAAACATTCAAATCTCTTTGGAAAATTACTTTTTACCTTGAAAATGAAAAGTGTAATAAAAACAGAAATATAAACTATCGAACTATAAATATTATTTATAATAAATATAAAAATAAAATAAATCTTATATTAAAGGAAGACCATTTTCACAAATTTTTGCCAAGTGATATTAACTCTGAAAACTTTAGTCTATTGATAAAATTTATATCAAGACATAATTTATATAAAAATTTTAATGCCTCTACCCAGACATTTCTAAAAATTAATATTGAAAAGGAAATGACAGGAAAATATCAGTTTTTATCTTGTTTTTTAAGAGAAGACTTAGAAGATCAGTTAAAATTTATAAATAATAACGTCAATAATTGGATTTTTAATTATATTAGTGAGGATTTTAGTGAAATTTTATTCCAAGTTTATGAAAAAGAAGGTTTTATCCAAAGTTATTTGAATCAAGTTATTGAAATATTTAGTGAGAGTGATAGTTTTGATACTGCTAATTCTAATTTCAACCATTTCATAAAACCTTTTTTTAGGCACTTTAACAAATCTCAATTTCAAAAAATTATAAAAGCTTTTAATGATAATGGCCAAATAATCAGCCGATGGAGAGGTAAATCAGACCTAGAAATAGTTTTAAATGAAATGAAAAGTTATAATTTCAAATTGGATAATATACATGAGTATGAATATGTAAAAAAAATACTAGAGGAGAAGTAGCTATTATATATTAACAACAATACAAAAATTCAAACTTGAACTAAATAGAACTACAATGGCTAATAATGAGTAAAAAAATAAATTAATATAGCATCCCTCCACTCTACGGTGAAAGGATGCTATTATTATTTATCTTATTCTTTTACAGTTACTGGTTCTCCTAATGTTTCTGTTACAACTTTTTCTAATTCTTTTCCTAATGGTCCTTTGATTTGCAATGATCTTACACCACTGGAAATGATTAAACTAGAGCCCGCTATAAATATTGATCCCATTAATAACCCACCTACAGGAATAGAGAATACTGCTCCAGCTAGTAATACTTTACCTATTTGTCTAAATGGTTTACGACTAAACTTAACTTCTAACCCAATAACATTTTCAAACTTAGTTTCACCAATTATTATTTCATAATTACTATTTCTACCGTTAAAGTAGTAATAAATAATTTTAGCATTGTCCTTAAATATTTTTAATAACTCTCTATCAGTCTTACTAGAGTGCTTTAAAATATCCTTTTCTTTTAAAACCTCTTCTTTTTTACTAAACTTATGATCTTTATCAAGTGCTAATTGTTTTAATTTATCTTCAAATGTTTGTGAATTTTGATTATTATAAAATGTGAATTTCATGTTTGTCACCTATTTCTCCCATTTTTCAGTTTCTTCATTGTAAGAATATCCTCTTTCAATTAACAAAGTTCCTGCTGCAATGTAAGTATCATGGTCTCCTCCATCTTTATGAATCGCATAATATTCCATTAAATCTTTATCTGAACGATCCTCCAACAATTGTCTCATGGTTTGTCGATCTCCTGTTGTTTCATATAAAGCACTTATTGCTGCTCCAGCTACTATTAATGGTACAGCAGCTACTTTACCAGCACCTATACCAACTTTTTTTAAAATTTCTTTCATCTTTTTATCTCCTTACTTTATTGATTGTCTTAAATATACACTTACTATATTTTCTAAATATTCTATGAATTTATCGGTTAATGCTTGAGGACTCACTAGTCTGACTTGTGGGCGTCGAAGACGGTTATCATCAATTAGAAACTTATAAAATGCGTGTTCCACAATTATTTACATTTAACGAAGTGCTTATTACAAGTGATGGTATTAATACAAAAGCTGGTTCACTAACTGCGAACTATGATCGTTTTATGACTTGGCGTTCTAAGGATGGAGAAACCGAATCGCCCTCAAGTTTAGCTAGTTTAGATGTGCTGATTCATGGGATGTTAAATCCAGAAACCTTACTTGATTTAATTCGATATTTTGTAATATTCCAAGATGATGGTAAAGGACATATCAGTAAAATTCTGGCAGTGTATCATCAATACTATGCCGTTAATAAAGCTGTTGATAGAGCTTTATTAGCCTCATCTGGGCAAGGTGATGGTAAAGGTGGCGTTATTTGGCATACCCAAGGGTCTGGTAAAAGTTTAACAATGGTCTTTTTCTCTGGAAAATTAATTCAAATACTGAATAACCCTACCTTAGTCGTTGTAACAGATCGTAATGACTTAGATAACCAACTGTACAGTACGTTTGTTAAATCGAAAGGACGGTCTGGTAAAGGTTTATTAAGACAAACGCCAAAACAAGCTGAAACAAGTAAAGAATTAAAATCGTTATTATCTGTTGAATCGGGCGGTATTGTATTTACAACGATGCAAAAATTTGAACCTGAACAAAACGAAACGACCATGGCTGCTCTAACAGAACGTAAAAATGTGATTGTTATGGCAGATGAAGCGCATCGTACACAATATGGCTTTAATGCAAAATACGATGATAAAGGCGAAGGCATTAAATATGGTTATGCGAAGTATTTAAGAGATGCTTTACCGAATGCGACGTTTGTAGGTTTTACGGGTACACCCGTAGCTTCAACGGATAAAAATACGCAAATGGTCTTTGGGAACTATATCGATGTTTATGATATGACACAAGCCGTAGCTGATGGAAGTACAGTTAAAATTTACTATGATAGTCGCGTAATTCCATTAAATTTACCTCAAAATTTAGATTTAGATGAAGCATATAATGACATTACAGAAAATCAAGAAGAGGATGTAAAACAGCGTTTAAAATCAAAATGGTCCCGTATTGAGGCCTTAGCAGGTGCAAAACCTCGTGTAGAAGCCCTAGCCAAAGACATCATCCAACATTTTGAAACACGTCAGCAAGCGATGAAAGGTAAAAGAATGATCGTAACGATGAGTCGTCGAATTGCTGTTGATTTATACGATGAAATCATTCGTCTAAAACCGGAATGGCATTCGAATGATGATGATAAAGGTGTTATTAAAGTGGTAATGACAGGCTCATCTAGTGATCCTGCTTCTTTCCAAAGACATATTGGTCCTAAAAAACGTCGTAATTTATTAGAAAAACGTATGAAAGATGTGAATGATGAATTACAACTCGTGATTGTTCGAGATATGTGGCTGACAGGATTTGATGTCCCTTCTATGCATACGATGTATATTGATAAACCGATGAAAGGCCATAATTTGATGCAAGCAATTGCCCGAGTTAATAGAGTGTTTAAAGATAAACCAGGTGGATTGATTGTCGATTATGTGGGTATTGCCGAAAGTTTGAAAGAGGCACTTAAAGAATATACAGAATCTGACCAAGCTCAAACGGCAATAGATACAGATAAAGCGGTTGAATTGATGTTATTGAAGTATGATGTGATTCAAGATATGTTATATAATCTTGATTATTCTAAATTTAATTCAGAGAAAAATTCTGAACGTTATTATACTATTTCAGATACGATGGATTATGTGATTGGTTTAGGCGAAGATGAACACCAACGTTTTATTAAAACGGTCACAGAGTTAGGGAAAGCCTTTGCTCTTTGTGCGACTGAATCTACATCCCAAGAACTCAATGATGAAATTGCTTTCTTTAAAGCGGTTAAAGCAGGACTTGTTAAATTGTTACAACCGTCAAAAGAAGGAAAAAAACGTAAAACGCCTGCAGAAGTTGAAGCAGAGATTAATCAACTTGTGTCACAATCTGTTGTGACTGAAGATGTCATTGACGTTTATCAAACACTAGGTCTTGAACAACCCGATTTATCAATCCTATCAGATGATTTCTTAAAAGATGTCGAAGGATTGAAACAAAAAAATGTAGCTGTAGAATTATTAAATCGATTACTCATAGGGCAAGTTAAATCATTAATGAAAACGAGTGTGACAGTATCTAAGCGCTTCTCTGAGATGTTAGGAAATTCGATTAATAAATATAATAGCCGTTCTATTGAAACATCAAAAGTGATTGAAGAACTCATTCAACTTGCCAAAGATATTAAACAAGAACAACAACGAGGAAATGAATTAGGCCTAAATTCGTATGAGATTGCGTTTTACGATGCTTTAGTTTCACATGAAACAGCGAAAAAAGCGATGGAAGATAAAGAATTATGTGCGATTGCTCATGAATTAACTAAAACAGTGAAAGAAAATATGGGGGTTGATTGGTCTAAACGTGATAGCGCCAAAGCTAAAATGCGCGTAGCTGTTAGACGATTGCTTAAGAAATATGGCTATCCACCAGATTTACAAAAAATGGCTGTAGAGCAGGTCTTAGAACAAGCAGAACTTATGGCAAGTAATCAATAAAAAAATAAACTAAAAGAGCATCCCTAACTGCAAAGTGAAGGATGCTCTTATATTAATGACCTTTATGTTTTTCTTTAGCCTTTATCACTTTAATTTTTCGCTTTCTTTTTTTGTCTGCTTCTTTTTGGAGCTTGTTTTTCTTTTTAGACAACTTCCTTTTAAGCTCTTGTTCTTTTTTTAAAGCCTGTTGAGATTGTGTTGTTATCGGATGTTTTTTTTGCTCTTTTGCAACTTTACGCTGTAATTTTTTAGGATTAATTTTATTCTTAGATTTCTTAGTTTTGGTTGAAGCTTTACTATTGTCAATCAATTTTAATAGGCGTTGGTTAATAAACTTAAAAATAGTTTTACTATCTGGTTCTGTTCCGAATACATACTTTACAAAAAATGATTTTTGTTGCTGCTTATATTCAATTAACCCTACAAAAAATTGACCGTCATGAAAAATCGTGAGTTTCATGTTGTCCCTCCTCTTAATTTCTATGAAATGAAGGACGACCTGAGGAGGAAGGTTACTGACAAATACTACATTTGCATTGGGACTACCAACCCAATTGTGTTTTTACATTTCACACCTATATATTAGCAGATATAAGCATATCTTCCAAAATAGAATATATTTTAGAACTAGCTAATAATAATTTTTTAGAAAAAAATATAAGAGCATCCCTCACCACAAAGTGAAGGATGCTCTATTTTTATTGAAATATACATTTCATTTTGTTAAATAGCGATTAATAATATTTTGAAAATCATTGTTAAGTACCGTTGTTATAGAGTCATCATTCATAAAATCATCATAGATTTTATCAAGTATTTCCTCGTCATCGATCGCTGTGAAATGATGTACTAAACCTTTTACTATTGATACATAATTTTGTGATGCTAAACAACTAGCAATCGTTTTCCAATCTGACTGTGTAGTGTCATCGTTCATAGATAATCCTCCTTTATTTTAGTGTCCATTTTTGACGTGCTTTAGGATTGAGTGGATGCATGATTTCGTTCGTTACTGGATTCATGAGTCTTTTGACTTTCTTTTTATGAGGTTTTAACATTTCCATCACTTGCTCAACACGTTCGACGACAACCGGTCGCTTTGCATAAGCACCATAGGCTAAAATCACTGTTTCACTTTCACTAATCGCTTTCATCAAGTGGATGTCTGTGTGTTTATCATAAGGTTCTTTGATATGTTTAAGGTTTTCAGGTGTTTTAATATTAGAGAATAGATTTACAAGATATACAGCACCATATCGTTCTGAATTCGCTAATTGATTGAGGATAAGAACAGTTGTGAGATCGAGTGATAATACACCATCTAAATGAGGATACATCGTTATCACTGTACAAGCGGGTTTCTTTTCATCCCATGTTTTCTTCAGTAAGTAGCGATGTTGTTCATCATTGCTAAATATCGCTTCTGTGTATATTGTACTTTTAATCGTATTCATACAGGTCACTCCTTTTAATATTCTTCTGACAAAAGCATTACATAATAAAAAGCGTCTACGTCATCTTCACGAATGACATAGACTTTCTTAGGTAATGCATTTTGATTTTTTACATAGTTTGTATAGTGATATTCCAATTTGTATACGGGTTGTTCTTGCTCATGTATGATTGACAGTATATTCTTATTTTCTTGCAGTCTAAAAATGTGTAGGTAATCTGTCTGAAATTGATTGTCCCGTTCTTTTACCATATTCCAAAGTAAGATTTGAAGGTCTAGAGATAAATGTTCACTAACACCTCTTGTAATATATCGATTGATTTTCATACTATTTTCCTCCGTTTTGTTTTTCTTTCATGATGTCGATGACTTCGTTGATGACTGTGACGGATAATTGGGCAACCTTGATCCAGTTCATATTACTTCCCTCCTTTTGGTAATAAGTAGCGTTCATCAATAATAATTTGATGAGTATCATTTAAAAATATAAAGTCTAAATCAAAATTATCTAAATAACCTATTGCTACTAATTCCTTATCTAGATAACATAAAAAAGGGTAAATGCTGATTTCATGTAATTCATCATTGTAATAGGTAAAAGTATTTAAAATTTTATGTTCAAGTGGACTATTTTTAATATATTTTTCAGGTAATACATCTTCAGCCACCGCATCTACGGTTTCACAAGCCCAAGTTTCTTGATAATTTAATTTAAATCGTTCAGTAATATACGTTTTAAGTTGTTTGCTTAGCGTCATTATAATGACCTCCTTAATTAATAATGTGTACTCCATAAATAAAATATATATTTATAAAATGTTTCAAAATCCCTCCACTTTTGTCACTCTAAAAAAGTGGTAAAAGTGATAAATTTTCGACCCTATTTTCATTTGTGACATTTATCACAAAGTTAAATTTAGGCATAAAAAAATCCCCACAATCCTTTTTAATGGATTGTGGGAGAAGAGATTCATCTATTTTATATTTAACCAGTTTTACTTGTTTATCTGTCGTAATTTCAATTGAATCAATTAACATTTTCATAAGTTGATTTTTAGCTTCGGGTGTAGCCTTTCTTAAGTACACGCTGAATCGTGTTATCATCAAAATGAGTCGTCCTTTTAATTTATCAAAATTAGGTATTTCATCCTGTGATTGATTTGCTTGTTGCGCTTCTTTAATTTGTTGATCTAATACTTCTAACTGTTGATTCATTTGACTTTGTTTAGCTTTTAACATTTCGCTATCCATCTGATCATCTAAGAACAATTCTAACAATCGTTCTTGTTGTGTTTTAAGCTTAGCTTTTTGTTTTTCTAAACTATCAATGTCATATTTAATTTCTGTTTGGTTACTATGCTTTTGTTTCAGTTCTTCTATCACATTTGACGCAATCTGCTTGATAATATCTGGTTGAGACAGAATACGATTCAAATGAACATTAATTACACGCTCGACGACTTCAGCATTGATGGAATTACTGTGACATGCAGAACTCCCTGAACGATTGAATAAGGAACAAATGTAATAACGCTTGATTGTCCGTTCTTTGGACTTTTTCGTTTTATAATACGTCCGTCGACATACCATATTATTTCCGCATTCTGGGCATTTAATAAGACCACGTAAGTAGAAATCTCCACCAATAGGTCTGCCCGGTTTAAAACTTTTAGAAGCTAATTTTTCATGAACTTTGTCAAATACCTCTTCACTTATAATGGCTTCATGTTTACCTTTGACCAATATCACATCATTTTTATCACTTTTGCCACTTCTTCGCTGTACAGCCCAGTTTTGATGGTTATTGAATCTGACATAGCCTTTATAGACTGGATTATTCAAAATGTATTTAACACCATACACTGAAAATGGCTTTTGATTAATAGTACGATACCCCTTTTGATTAAGTACGGTTGTAATGGCTTTGAGGCCTTTATTATGATTCAAATATAAATCGAAAATTTCACGTACAATATTAGCTTCATTTTCATCGATAACCAAATCATTTTTCTGTGTAAGTGGATTAAGTGATAATTTGTAGCCTAAAACACGACCGGTGATTGCCTCTCCGCTCCTTGCCTTAGCATTCATAGAAAGTTTCACATTGGAAATCAAAGTCTGGCGTTCTATAGATCCTATTAACCCAAACATTGTAACGAGTACTTCTCCAGAAGCATTGGATGTATCAATATTCTCAGAAATCGATTTATACCCTACGTCATGTTCTTTGAATTCATGAATAATATTAAACACGTCTCTCATTGATCGTGAGATACGATTCAATTTCCAACTTAATACCATTTCTATTTTATTATCCTTAACATCTTGTAATAGACGTTTCATTGCCGGACGACCTTCAATATTTTTACCTGAAATGCCTGAGTCAGTATATGTCTCATAGTCATAACCTGGGAAATTTTTCACAACTTCTTTGATGAGTACTTGTTCCTGCTCCTTTACAGAATAACCATGTTCTGACTGCTCAGACGTACTAACACGTGAATAAAGTGCAATTTTACCCTTCATATCATACCGTTCTCCTTTTATTAGATTATTGCTACAGACTATCGGTCTTGTAACAACATATAGATAATATATATTTATAATTTCGTTTCATTTTTATCACTTTTACCACTTAATTATATGAGTACTACAGGCAGTTGCCTGTAGTACGTAATTAGATTACTTACCTTTATTGATACGTTCTTCTATGATAGGCACAAGCACTTCTACAAATGCTTCAATTTGTTCATTATTCATCGTCAAAGTCCTCCCAATCAAAATCCAAATTCTCTTCATCTAATGCCTCATCGTCTGTTATATTTTCATTTTTATCTAATGAAATAATATTATCTTTTTCCGAAATATCATGAATCTCTTTTTTATTGGCTTCTTTCCAACCTAAATCAATCCAATAATCGTAGCCATTGTATAGTTTGGTTTGAGTATTAAAGTTTGCTTGAATTAACTGATTAATAACCTGAGAACTCACCTTTATTTCTTCATTAATAACTTTATTTAACTCGGATACTTTGATTCGTGATCCTGATTTGATTTCTATAAGTTTTCTGAGTAAATTAATACATGCTTTCTGATTTGCAATACTTACGGACCTGCTAGAAACAAATTCATATCCAAAATTTAACCAATCGTGAGTAATTTCAGTGACACGGCTATTTTCAAGGTACTCGATATCTGCTTTTACAATCTGTTGATACACATACATCAAGTAAAGAAAGATTTCTTTCTTCTCACTCTGGAGCTTATCAATTAATGAAGTGTCCGCTTTTTCAACATAATACTCACATGGAATAATATTAATTCGACGCTCCAAAGCTTTCGCATGTTCAGGAGGAAAATTAAGTATCGCATTTGTACTAAAAATAAGTTTCAAATCCAAAATGACTTCCACTTGAGTTTTTCCTTTACGATCAACATGCATTGATTCTACAGATAATAACTTTTTGAAGTCATTTACAATCTTTTCTTGAATCCTAGATTGCCCAATTTCATGACTTGCCATTAGACTTTTGTCAATTAAACTTTCTTTGTCAAAACGACCTTCAAGCTCATTAAGTGGCTTAGACACAATATCTTTACTATAGAAAAATGATTTAACTAGTTCAATATATACAGATTTACCATTCTTAGCTCCGCCATATAATATGAGACCCCTACGGTATTTAGTATCAGCTGTAAGTAATACTGCTGTATGTTGGAAAAGAAAGTATTGTAAATCATCGTCATAATTCGCAAGTTGTAACATATATTGCTTAAAATAAGGCGGTATCTTATCAGTAATTACATCATTTGTACTTAATGATAAATTCAATCGTGTTTTTGGAAAGATATCGATTGAATTTTTAACGACTTGAAATGTATTAAGATCGAACATATTTTCACCACAACCAATATAGTGCTCATTCTCAACAAGTTCTTCTACATCTGTTGATTTTTGCAATCCATCTACGACATTTTTTAGAGTGCTTAGTGAAGGCTTATAATCTACAAGCAATACTTGTATCATTTTAGATATCAACCCTTGTAATTCATCTCCACTTATCTTTTGCCACCCGTTAGCTTTGAAAATAAACAGTTCTGAATTAAAGCGTTTGATATGAAAAACTTTTATCATCATTTCCATGAGTACGGTGTCATTAGGATTCTTCTTAATACCAAAATAACTATAGATGGTAGGTCGATAATCCGTATCTTTTGGGATATTAAGTCGTAACTGATCGATAAGTTCGTTATACACGGTTTCACCTTGAGCTGTTTCTTCTATTTCATCGTTATTATTAACAGGAATAGTTAGGATAGCAATCAGACCTTGACGGTCGATTGCCTCCTTGGCCACACTTAATAGCTTAGATAACATTTGTAATATATGATTCATGATAATACGCCTCCAAACGCATCTAACGATGCTACATCTTGTACATAATAGTTACCGCTATATTGACCTAATAGAATTAAATGTTTCTGATCAATATAAGGCTCATAGTTTTCATGACTTGCGCTATAGTTACTATGACGTTCGAGCCAGTCATTAATTGATAATTGTTGATGTGTCGCATTGACCACAACACTACGGTTCACATAGTATATTTGTTGATCTATCTCTATTTCATACGTAAATTGATGTTTTATGTCGCCTGAGTAATCTGTCTCAGTCACAGAATGTAATGTAGCAACGTATATAGATCCTTCTTTTAACAATGTACTTTGGGGAATTTGAAGACTTTTTCCTCTATCATTATTCATTGTCTATACCTCCTAAAGCTTCCACTGTCACATGTGCAAATTCACCATTAAACAGTTGATTAGCTGTATCTTTCATGAGCTGTGCTACACTTTGTGCAATCTCCTTATCATTACATTCAATCATAATCGCATCGTGTATCGGCACTATAATCTTGAACGTTTTTTGTTCGCACTGTGCTTTGTACACTTCCAACAAAATGTGCTTGAAAATATAGCTCGCTACCGTTTGTACGTAAATTGCCATAATACTACTACCTTGAAATGCGCTCATATCATGTTCAATGCCGTAGGGCATAGCCATGGTTTTATGCTCTTCGATTTGTTTCTTAAGTTCAATGACTTTTGTAAATTGGCTGATCGCATCCAACCATTGCACTTCACTTACATATTGTTTCAACTTAAATTTAGGACTATCGAAGTTGCCGCCAAATAGAAACGAACCAATAAATGCACGTTTAACGAACTTTTTCTCCTTTTTGGACAATGATAAATCTTCTAGTAATGCGTCATATAAACCTTCTTTATGATTCAAATAGTCAATCAGTTTAGAATCTTGCGTCATGTATCCAACAACCGAAGGGTCAAATGACTTGAAATCGATTGTATATACCTTTTTGAATTGTGAAGGTAAAATCATACGTTGGACTGATTTTGGTAAGCCTTGGATATTAAAATTTTTAGTTGTGATTCGATGTGTCCGTGTACCAATCAACGATAATTGCGTATATAATCGATTCGAACCATTTAATGCCTGTTCTAACCTATCAAATAGGTTTTCGATCTTATCAGAATGTTCATCAGTCTTGGCTCTTTCAAGCATTGTTGCTTTGATATCAGGTAATTTTTCAATATTAAATTTAATGGATTCTGATTCAATCTCTTCCTTTAATGCTTCCAATCCTTGATGTACTTCCACATATTGGTCTAACTTAGCTTGTTCGTCAGCTAAAAGTGCATTATATTTTTGATCTAGCAGTTGGCTGAATTGTTGTTGCAGCTGCTGAACTTCATCTTGATTTGAAAATTTGTTCATTAACCATTGCTGTGTTTTGTCACTTTGAGTCAATGACATCAGTTTGTCTCTTGTCTCCATATAAATCTGCTCCTTTATAGCAGAAAGTTGCGCGCTAACTTTTGCTTTAATTTTTTATTTGTCTTGGCCTCGACAATGTATAATTTAGCAATATTATCCTAAGATGTAATTGAGTTATTAAAAAATCACCAAAAAAAAATAAACCCAACAAACCTTGTTATATCAATGTTTGTTGGGTTTATTTTTTTATTTAAATTTATTCTTATGTTTAACTCTAAAAAACAATCTTAATCTTTTTTAGAACCAAATCTACGATTTTTAATCGCTTTTTTAAAGTCTTCTACGAAAGGTCCTACCATGAAATTATCAAAGCTGTAGCCAGACTCTTCTACCTTTGACAGTGTATTCAATGCCTGGGTTACAAAGTAGCTTCCTTGTTCTGTTATTTCGTTTCTCACTACCATTTTGGCATTTGAATAGTTTAACTTCACTTTATCGTTACTTATATATCTGTCAATTTTAATAATTGCATTATGTACATCTTCAATAGCATATCTTACGTAATCACTATTTATCTTATTAAAATATTTCGGATTAATGCTATATTTCATTAATTCACTTTCTAACCTCTCTAAATCAAACTTAGCTTGTAAAAAGAAATCTAAATAGCTCGGCTGTTTATTTGCACTCTCTAAATTAGCTTCGATAATTTTTATTTTCTTAATAATATTACTTTGATTCATTGTATGTAACCTATTCTTTTTGTAATATAAAATTCCAAAATTTTGAGAGCTACGTCTTAATGTACTATTATTCCAAAATTGTTGATTTTTATAAAATTCTGCTACGTCCCACTTTCTATTATTTTTAACTAATTCATGATCAATCAGCTTAGATATATTTTTAATGGAATCTTTATGAATATTTTTTCTCAATTTGTTTTTCTTCTCTAAACTTTCGATAAAATTACTATCAGCTCTTTGTGAACGTTTTAGCATATCTGCAATTAACCAATCAAGCTCAGTATACTCTGTTTCCTCATAGTCCCATATATCTTTTATTAGACTATCTAAGGGTAATTGATTTTTTTTATATAGGAGATGATTTAATTCATAATCATTTTTAGGATTTCTACCTTCTATTATTGCTTTTGTATATGCTTCTAATTCATTATTTTCTTCAATTTGATTATTTCTATGTTCTTTTGCGAGAAATTGAAAAATTGTTTCGTCTATAGATTTTAATACCTCATTTTGCAGTTCAACTCTTTTATGTAATGGTAAGGTTGTCATATATTGGTATAGCTCTTGTTCTTTTTTATTAATTGATTCACCAATATTTAACAATGCTTTTGTATTCTGGTACACATCTTTCATAAGTATATCAGCAATTAACCTTTTGTATTGAATTTCATTGATAGATTTCATTAACTGATAAATATATTTCATGTAACTAGAGTTATCTATATTTTCAATCATCTCTTTTTTAGATTTTCCGTTTTGTTTAAAAGCTTTGGAATTTATATCCACTGGGTAATAGTCAATACTTTTTAGTAGCACCTTTATTAATTCTTTTGCGACGCCATTAAATGTATATTGATTATTTTTATCTTGGCCTTTGTAATTGTGAAAAATTTTCATATCAATTTTAAAAAGCTTAGCAATAGTTTCCATTTTTTTATTAAACTTATGCGGAGTAAGTCCTAATTCTAATCGAATATCCTCTTTTGAGTATAGTTTTTTTACAATATCATCTGATGGCATAGCATTCTCTCCTTTAATTAACATCTATATATACGAGTATAAAATTTTCAAAGGCTAATTCAAGGAATTGGATGTTTTTATTCATTTAATCAACTTTCATTGTCCCATTATTTATATATGCTGTAGCGCTACCACTACCAAATCTTAAATCTGGTAGTGCTTTTTTGTATAAATTCAATTTTTTTAGAGTAGCATCTCTTTCTGAAAGCCCAATAAACGCATATCTCATTCTACCATTATTTGTTTCGATACTCTCCGCTTGTTCAAATGATACTTCATAAGCTGAGACAACTGCATTATTAGCACCTGTATTGATACCAATAATATATTTTATTTTATGTATTTTATCTTTTCCTATTATCCAACTACCTAATGTACGCGATTTAAGGTTATTTCTATCACGTTTACTTTCATTAATAGGATACTCTTTACTTTCATCCTTATCTAATAGAAATGCATCTCTGATTTTCACTGCTAAAATTAATTCATTCGTATTTATGTTTTCAAGATTAATTGAATCGTAGCCAAATTCATTTTCTAAATCTTCAACTAAGTATGCCTTAGATCCATGACCGTTAATCATATTTGTTAGTTTCGTTTTATTTGTTAGGTTAAGAAAGTTTATAAGAACATTTTCTGCGGAAAATGCTTAGGATTCGGTTAATCCATAACTGACTATATATCCTAAAACATTCAAATCATTGCTACAAATTTCGTTAATTCTATTAAATTTCAAGTTATCTTTATTTTCTTCTATAAATATATCTTCGTACAATACTTTTTTCTGCGCATCTTGTTTATGTTTAAATATTCTATTCCCCTTACCTTTACCAACATAAAAGCATTCATCATTTCTTGGGTCCATCAAACAGTATACATAAAATACGTGTTGTTGATCTTTTTCTAGTTGTGCTAGTGTCGATTCAGAAAATTGATTAATGTGTTTCAATAAAATCTCTCCTTCTTTGTAGACATATTCATTTTTATACTAATTAATATCATTCCCAAAAAAATTTCTATACAAAAGAGAAAAATATTATTTATCGTTTAACTTAAATCTTCAATATATAGGTGGGCCTATGTATCATTTTGTGCCAATTTGAAAAAACGGGAATCCAGTCTGTTTCTGAGTGTATTTCAACTTTCTTATAGTAAACATTGCCTTAATATGATGAACTTCAATAAAACTTTCCCTATGCCCCATAAAATTTTCTCAAAATCAAAAATAACATACCTTACAACTTTTACCGTCGATATCAATTGCTTTTTTCTTAATTTAGGATTGCTTTCAAATTTTGTACTATAACGTGAAACTACTTTTCCTTCTTTATAATTAAAATTTACTAATTCGCAATCATTTTTACTTCCATTTACAAAAACATCTACTGTTTCTAACACAAAATCTAATAAACTTCCTTTTATTAATCGTGGGCATTGTATATTTCCTTTCATTCTTTCTTGATTCCATTAGTTTAAATTTAAAATTTCATCATCAATTTCTTAATTGAATTGTAGTTCCATAATCAATATAATTTGTACAGTTATTATATATTCTAGATCATCAATAGTTGAAAAATGGTTTATTAAACACTCTATAAACATCGTATGATATTGCAAGGTATACTCCAATATTTCATATATGTAATTCCTCCACATCTCATTAAATTTTTAAATTATACACAATCTAATTTTTAGTTTTATTTATGATAAGCCTCGCCTCTCATTATCTTAAATGCTCGATATACTTGTTCTATCAATACAACGCGCATCATTTGGTGTGGGAAGGTCATCTTGCTGAATGATAGGGCGTAATTGCTGCGTTGTAAGACATCTTGATGTAGGCCGTTAGATCCGCCTATCACAAATACAAAGTCGCTTTGGCCTTGTGTCATGCGTTGATTTAGTTCTTTAGCAAGGCCTTCTGAGGACAACATTTTACCTTCAATTTCTAAAGTAATCACAGTTGCTTGTGTTTTGATTTTAGCTAATAGACGTTGTCCTTCTTTTTCTTTAACTTGTTCAATTTCTTTATCACTCATGTTTTCTGGTGCTTTTTCATCTGGCACTTCTATTATTTCAATTTTAGTATATGCACCTAATCGCTTTTCATATTCTGCGATTGCTTGTTTCCAGTATTTTTCTTTAAGTTTTCCAACTGACAGAATTGTAATTTTCATAATATCCTCCGAGATGTACTTGTTAGATTTATCCACAAGTTATCAACTTGTTCACACTATTCTCTCTTATTGTATCAGTTTATCCTCACAATTTTTATAAATTTTTATGATTTATGCACAAAATCTGTGGAATAACCTGTTATTTTGTGGATAAGTATGTGTACAATGTGGGTATTTCTGTGTGTATTGTACACAATTCTGGATAATTATGAACAATTCAGTGGATAACTTCCCGATAGTCTTAATTATTTTTATCAAGTTATCCCCTATAAATATGACTTTTAAGACTTACTTCTACCACTCTTCCACAGAAATAGCATTAAAAAAGAGCGGGATTTTCTGTCTCACTCCCGTCTAAAATTTCATTATATAGTATAAATAGGTGTCGCTTGTGCTTTATCCGTATCACATAACAATACTTCTTTTTCAGTATCTATATCATGTTGATTTAACACTTGTCCTACACTCATACGCGCTAAATCTTTCATATTATTATCTTGAGATAAATGTGAGAGATATATACGTTTGGTATTACCGGTAATCACATCAGTCATTGCTAAACCTGCATCTTCATTAGATACGTGTCCCATATCTCCTAAAATACGTTGTTTCGTCTTCCAAGGGTAACGACACATACGTAACATATCCACATCATGATTACTCTCAAAGATAAAAGCATCACTACCACGAATCATACCTTTCATTCTATCTGAAACATAACCCGTATCAGTTAAAATCGTAAATTTCTTATGATCATTATGGAAAATATAAAATTGTGGATCTATCGCATCATGAGAGACGTTAAATGACTCAATATCAAACCCAGCAATTGACTGCGTTTCATACGGATTAAAAATAAATTTCTGATCCATTGGAATACGGCTATCTTTCTTCTCAATTGCTTGCCATGTCTTTTCATTCGCATATATAGGCAAGTTATATTTACGTGCTAAGACTCCTAGACCTTTAATATGATCAATGTGCTCATGAGTCACTAATATACCGTTTAAATCTTTAATATTTCGGTCGATTTGGCCAAAGAGTTCTTCCATCTTCTTACCGGTTAGACCTACATCGACAAGGATACTTCCTTTTTCATTTTCAACAAATGTGGCATTACCAGTACTACCACTTGCTAATACACTCATGCGTATCAAGCGGCTCATCCTTTCTAATTTAAGCACTCATCCCTCTTAGTGACGTAAGAGTGCCTTCCGTATCATTTTTCTATTATTCTTTTAGTTAGTAATTAACTTTTTGAGCCGGAGACATAAACAAATGTTTCAGGCTATCATTTTGTATTGGCAGTAGTTGGCTGAATTGATTTTCACTTAACTCAAGTTTTTCAATTCTAGTCAACCTTGCCGTGGTGGAACAACGAAATCAATTTTAATAAAATGTTATTTCTGTCCCACTTCCACCCGTTCTTAAAATAGCTTATATTATACTATACCAATTCTTATATTAATCTGCCAATACTCCGTTTTTTAAACTACTCGCATAATGATAATTTTATTTTTTATCTTCACTATTTAATATTTCAAAAAAGCACAATCTTATTCATAACTTAAAAATATACATAAAAAAACTGCCGACAATGTTAAAAACGTTGTCGACAGTTTAATATTCAGTCTTGCTCCCTACTTGTCTATTACTTTTGGATTAGTGCTTGTGGCTTCGACGTAATAGGTTTGTGTGCTGTCTTTGCCGTTGTGTTTGACTTTGATTTCCCAGTTAGGTTGTAGTAGTTGCACGTTTGTTTCTTTAACGACTGAATAGTAGCCTAAACGTGCGTCCATCACTTCATCATGACGTTTGAGGTAACGGTTGTAATATAAAGCTTCTATAGCCTTTCTCGGGCCTATGACTTGGTTTTTACTACTGTTTGATCCTTTAGCCGCTTCGATGTTGTCCATCATTGTTTGTTTGTAGCTTGTTGCTTTGCCGTTATCTATATTGAAGCTAAGTCTAGCTCTACTGTTATTCATAATTGGATAACCTTGATAGGTTTGCACGAAGGTCATTGTATCTGAACCGAGTTTACTTAATTGATAATATTTACCTTTATAAACATTGTCTTTCATGTAATTCTTAATATCTTTAAGGTTTTTATCACTGACGTTAACGGTACTACCGATATCGCCATCAAGTAACTTTCCTGATTCCGATGCGCTCAAGCTTGAACGTTCTTTGGCATAACTTGAGAAATCTTTAGATTCTGCTGTGATTTGTTGCATATGCGTATCTTTCACATCTTTGTTCAAGACGTCGTCAGGGACTTTAATTTCTTCTTGTTGGAAGTTTACGCGATTATTACTTTCCGCTTCATTAATTTGTGATTTATTTACTTTATCAATATAAATCACGACGAGAAAAATATTCACAAGAATAAATACGAAAATGAATAAGGTCTTAGTCAATTTCCAGTTCATTTATTCTAGCCCCCCATCTTTATACGCATACCACTTACCGTCATATTCGACATACCAACGAGGTGTAAACTCACTATTGCGTTGTACTTCGATATCATCGTTGTTAGGTCGATCATCCATATCATAACCTACCGCGATGTTAGTCACACGCTCGAAGTCGATATTACTATTGTTTGCAAGTCCTGAACGAACAGATTCTGCACTTTCAAGTGACTTTTTATCGCCACTATTCAAGATAACATCTGTTCTTAGTAATGAGCGTCGGTAATCAAAGACACCTTTTTCACCCCAAGTAACTTGAATCTCATTTAAATCTTGTTTGTTAAACGTAGGATAACCATTTAAGAAGCGTTGATATGTTAATTCACCACTCATATTATCTGTGCTAAACAGACGGTAGTCTTCGCCTAAGAAGCCTCCATGACCATTGAGGAATTCGAATGTACCACCAATAGTATCTTCCATATTAGTTGAACTCTTCTCATCTTCTGATAAGTTTCTATAATGGTATTTCTCACTCTTATCATTGTAATTGGCTACACCTGTATTATTGTTGTAAGTTGTCACGCCACTTTGAGCACTACGGACAATCGTTGAATCATTGAATAATACGGAATTCATTTTTTCAACGTTAATAATATTGAATACCATACGATATGTCTTAATATCTTTTGGCTTTTTAGGTGCAAAAATGTGTGTGGCTTTATCAATTGTTTCTTTATTAGTAATGATTTCAGTATATTTCTCCATATCTGATTTCAGACTAGTTAATGATTGATTGACGTCTTGACCTTTAACGGATGTCTTCATTTTAACGACTTGATGTCTATCTTTACTAATTGCATATAATACGACGCGTCCTTCGTGGTCTTGATCTATTAGTAGTCGATTAAAGTTAAAATGACGCGGTGTCTTAGCATCAATATCTAAAACTTGGCTTAAATATGTTGATAACGGTAGATCATACGTAAAATCAAGAACGATAAAATTATCACTCAATTCTGGAATAATTAAATTGTGATTTCGTTTTAAATGTTGTACTGAAACAATATCTTTATCTTTTAAAGGACTAATTATTTTTGAAATTGCATGTCCTGTTGCTGGCATACCTTCTGTTTTCTCACCATTAGAATGAATAATTTGAAACGGTGTGATGGTACTATCCATTTTAGCCGTTCCTGGTTTACTAATGGGTTTAGTGTTGTCTCTCTTATTCTCCGGCGTACTATCTGCATTAGATAAGTCGGGCGAGAAATTCCAAACCATATAGGTTAAGACGATACTCATTAGTACGAGTAAGACGAGGATAATCGTTTTGATGTGCTCTTTACTATTCATCCCAATCACCGTCTTCAATGATTTCGCATGGTAGTGTTATGAAGATAGATGTACCTTGGCCTTCCACACTATTGGCCCAAATACGACCGTTATGTGCCTCAACAATTTCTTTTGAGATGGCTAGTCCAAGACCTGTACCGCCCATTTTACGTGTACGTGCTTTATCGACACGGTAGAATCTATCGAAGATTTTATCTACTTTATTAATAGGGATACCGATACCATTATCTTTAATACGAATTGTCATTCTATTGTAAAGTGCATTTTGTTTCACGTGGAACTCGACGCGTTTATCACCACGAGAATACTTCATTGCATTAGTAATGACATTATCAAATACTTGCGTCATCTTATCAGGGTCTATTTCAGCGAAAATCGTTTGTTGTGGAATTTCACGGACAAATATTGTATCTTTAGCAGCCATTTCATGTCGGTTAATAATCTTATTAATAAACATATTAAAGTCGACGATTTCTTTGGTAATTTGATCTGATTCATTATCCATTTTAGATAATTGAAGTAAGTCGTTAACAAGTCTAATCATTCGTTCTGTTTCTTCACGTGTTACGGATAAGAATTGTGGTGCTAAGTTATCATCTTTCCAAGCACCTTCTTCAAGTGCCTCAATATAACTGTTCATAGAAGTTAATGGTGTACGTAATTCATGTGATACATTAGCTACGAATTCACGACGTTCACGTTCTACTTGTTGTTGTTCTGTTACATCATGTAATACGGCAATGTAACCTGTCACAAAGCCTGTTTCTTGAACAATCGTACTGAAGTTTACACGCGCAATGATGCCTTCTTCTTCATTAATATCTAATAAGAAGCTGTCATTATTTTCTTGAATTTCATCTAATGAAAATTCTTCTTCTAAATTCAATACACTTAGCATGTAATAACCGATAAGGTCTTCTTTAGCCATGCCTAGCATTTTAAGTGCCATATCGTTAGCAATACGGACACGTCCACGTCTATCTGTCGCTAAGATACCATCACTCATATGTGTGATAACAGAGTCTAAACGACGTTTCTCACTTTCAGTATTCGCTTGTGCTTCTTGTACCCTCTTGGATAAATTATTGAATGCAAGTGCGAGTTCACCGATTTCGTCATTACCATAAATCTTAACACGCTGCGTATAGTTACCTTTAGACATCTCGACCGTCTGGTTACGCATGTCGGTAATAGGTTTGGTAATGGTTCGCGCAATGAAGAATCCGAGTATCACAGTAATAAATAATGAAATAGCGGTACCTACGATAAAGATTTGGTTAATATTGTTAAGTTGGTTATATACATCATTGATTTTCGATTCTATGTAAATATTACCTATCGTTTGTTTATCAACTTTAACTGGTATGTTATAAACCCAAACCCGTTCCTTACCATTACCATAGTCTTTTAACACCATATGGTTGTTACTTTGACCAAGTGATAATGCCTTTTGAACAGAACTATCGTTGGCTTTTTGATTGATTAAATCGCGGTTAGACTGCTTGGTTGTTGCCATAATAATTTGGTCTTTGTCTATAAAGCGGATTTCACCAATTTCTTGACGGTTGGCATACTCGCTCAAAAGATTTTGTATATCCTTTTGAGCGTTGACCGAACCTTTTTCGTTATATACTTTTTCAATGCTTACATCTAATTGTTTTGCATATTGTGTAATGTTCTTTTTAAAATTATCGAGTAATTCCTTTTCCAAACTATTAGTAAAATAGAGACCAATAATTTGCATACCAATAATAATCAGTAAGACATAGACAATGACCAGTTTCGTGTGAAGGGATTGGAGTTGTTTTAGCCACTTCATTCAACTAAACCTCTAATCATGTTGTTGGAGGAAGTATCCAACGCCTCTACGTGTCACAATGTATTCTGGGTGTGATGGATCGTCTTCGATTTTTTCACGTAAACGGCGAATCGTTACGTCTACTGTACGTACATCTCCAAAGTAATCATAACCCCACACAGTTTGTAATAAATGTTCACGTGTCATTACTTGGCCCATATGTTTAGAAAGATAATGGAACAACTCAAATTCACGGTGTGTTAACTCGATGTCATCACCACGTTTTTTAATTGAATACGCATCTGGATAAATGACGATATCTTTAATAGAAATTTCATTTGTTGCGTCATTGACTTCTTGCGCTGGTTGAGAATAATGACGACGTAAGTTTGCTTTTACACGTGCAATTAATTCGCGTGTACTAAATGGTTTCGTCACATAGTCATCTGCACCTAATTCTAATCCTAAAACTTTATCAATTTCAGAATCTTTCGCAGTTAACATGATGATAGGCATTTCGAATTTTTTACGTACTTCACGGCATACTTCCATGCCGTCTCTACCAGGTAACATAATGTCTAATAATACGATGTCTGGTTCTTCCTCATATATTAAATCTACAGCGTCGTTACCATCGTACGCGCAGAATACATCGTATCCTTCTTTTTTAAGATTAAATTCTAAAATATCAGCAATTGGTTTTTCATCGTCGACTACCACAACTTTTCTAGCCATATATATAAACCTCATTTCTCAAAGTATAATTCTACCGTTCGGCTTATCTTAATTCGTATCGCTTGAGACCTTTCACGAAGCTCAAACGCATGTGCTTATTCAACACAGTTACTACTATCTAATTTACCATTTATGAACGGTTAATTCTATTTTTGTATAAAAAATTATAGAATAATATTATATATAAGTTTACCACCAAAATTCTATATCACAAAATAAGTTGAATGCTTTCAGTAAGCTGAAAATTCAAAAGATATTAATTTCATAATTTTGTAATATTAAAATTTAGTATAAAACCGATTAATTCAATGTTTTTCATTTGCTTCTTACGATAATTAGGGAAATGTTAAGTTTCGATTGCCGAATGTCATCGACTTGTAAAATGAGGAATAATTATTAAATAAAATGGCATTGCTTTCATTGATAATAAAAGGACATAAAAAAATGCCTACCCTCTTGGGTAGGCAATACGGTCTCGACGGGAATCGAACCCGCGATCTCCTGCGTGACAGGCAGGCGTGTTAACCGCTACACTACGAGACCTAAAAAATGGTGACTCCTACGGGACTCGAACCCGTGTTACCGCCGTGAAAGGGCGGTGTCTTAACCGCTTGACCAAGGAGCCGTTCTTAAGCACAAGATAGATTATAGCACAGCCAATATTTGAATGACAAGATATTTTTTACATAATTTTAACATTATTTTTAATTAGGCCTGAGACAGTAATAATAAAGAACAACTGATTAGTTATTTTGTAGTATATTCAAGCATTTTTATCATCATATTAAATATAAAAAAAGCCGTTAAATAATTGTTATATCATTTAACGGCTTATCGGTATTAATTACCATAATTTTTCTAATAAGTTTGTTTGTTCACGATCTGGACCTACTGAGAAGATTGAAATGCGTACGCCACATAATTCAGAAATACGTTCTAAATATTTGCGTGCATTTTCAGGAAGTTCTTCTAAAGTGCGGCAACCTGTAATATCTTCTGTCCAACCTGGTAACTCTTCGAAGATTGGTTTACAACGTTGTAATTGATCTAGGTTAGCTGGATATTCAGTAATTTCTTTACCATCTAATTCATATGCTGTACAGATTTTAACTGTATCTAAGCCAGTTAACACATCAATTGAGTTGATTGATAAGTCTGTAATACCACTTACACGGCGTGAATGACGTAATACTACTGAGTCGAACCAACCTACACGACGTGGACGACCAGTTGTTGTACCGTATTCACGACCAACTTCTCTAATGTGATGACCATCTTCATCAAATAATTCTGTAGGGAATGGACCATCACCAACACGTGATGTATAAGCTTTACATACACCAATGACTTTTGATACGTATGTTGGACCTACACCAGTACCTACAGTAACGTTACCTGCTACTGGGTTACTTGAAGTGACGAATGGATATGTACCGTGGTCGATGTCTAACATCACACCTTGGGCACCTTCGAATAGTACTTTTTCATCTGCAACAATTGCGTCGTCTAAGATTTTAGGTGTATCTGTAACAAATTCTCTTAAACGTTGACCTGCAGCATAATATTCTTCAAATATATCATCAAAGCTTGGGCATGTTTCGTTAAACATACCTTTGAAATATGCATTTTTATGTTCAATATTTTGTTTTAATAGTCTTTCGAATGTTTCTTTTTCGACTAAGTCTCCCATACGGATACCAATTCGTTGTGCTTTATCTACGTATGCTGGGCCGATACCTTTTTTAGTTGTACCGATTTTATTATCACCGCGAAGACGCTCTTCATACTCGTCTTGTGCAATATGATAAGGTAAAATCACTTGAGCACGGTTAGAAATACGTAAGTTATCTGTTGAAATACCACGTTCATTTAAACCGTCTAATTCTTTAAGTAATGCAACTGGATCAACTACCACACCATTACCAATAACTGCTAATTTGTCTTTATAGAAGATACCTGATGGTACTAAATGTAATTTATATGTTTCTCCACCAAATTGGATGGTATGTCCTGCATTATTACCACCTGAAAAACGTGCAATCACGTCTGCTTGTTCTGCTAAGAAATCTGTAATTTTACCTTTACCTTCGTCTCCCCATTGTGTCCCAACTACTACGATTGATGACATAAGAGCACCTCCAAATTTTTCTCATTTAACCATGAAGTATTTTACCAATATAGATACTATAATGCAAATAAAAATCGAACATTGATTTCATACAATCAAATTCATCTATTTTTCTTTATAATGAAAGTCAAAAAGTATATAAAAGCTATCATGACGGTATTTAACATATTTATTCAAAAATTCAAGACACATACTTAGTGATTTTTAAATGCCTTTATACAAAACAAAAACCGTACAATAAAACTGTAAAGTTATTTATTGTACGTTTTTTATATTTAAAATATTTTATGACATTTCTGCATGAGCATAATCTATATCAGTAAATTTGTTGTATTGTTTCATGAAGTGTAATTTCACGGTACCTGTCGGGCCGTTACGTTGCTTAGCGATGATAATTTCAATTTCACCATTATCATCATTAGTTTGTGGTTCAAAGCTTGAATCATCATCGTCATCCTCATCTTCGCCACGATTATAATAATCATCACGATATAAGAAAGCAACAATATCAGCATCTTGCTCGATAGACCCTGATTCACGAATGTCACTCATCATCGGACGTTTATCTTGTCGTTGTTCAACACCACGAGATAACTGACTCAGTGCGATAACAGGACATTCTAGTTCACGTGCAATAGCTTTTAGCGTACGTGAAATTTCAGATACTTCTTGTTGACGGTTATCTGAGAAACGTGAACCACTACCTTGAATTAATTGTAGATAGTCAATCACAATCATATCTAAACCATGCTCTTGTTTAAGTCGACGACATTTAGAACGTAAATCATTGATTCGAATACCTGGCGTATCATCAATAAATATTTTTGTTCGAGATAGTTTACCAACTGCAATCGTGAATCGGTTCCAATCCTCTTCGGTCATTGTACCGGTTCTTAATCGGTTTGAGTCAACGTTACCTGAACTACATATCATACGTGTTGCTAATTGGTCTGCACCCATCTCAAGAGAAAAGATACCTACTGTATATAAATCTTCATGTGTTGCTACCTTTTGGGCAATATTAAGTGCGAAGGCAGTCTTACCAACAGATGGTCGTGCAGCTAAAATGATTAAGTCGTTTCGGTTAAAACCTGCTGTCATTTGGTCTAAATCTCTATAACCTGTTGGAATACCCGGTGTTTGACCACTATTTTGATCGAGTTCCTCAGCAGTTTCATACACTTGTCCTAATACATCTCGAATATCTTTAAAACCATCACTCTCACGTGTAGATGATAGTTCTAAAATACGTCGCTCTGCATCGCTCAAAATCGTATCTAATTCTAACTCATCATTGTATCCGTCATTGGCGATACTATCTGCAGTCTGAATCAGTTTACGTTTAATTGCATGTTTAAATACGATATCAGTATAATATTGAACGTTTCTTGTTGTAGGGACATTGGTAGATAATTCTGCAAGATATTGCGGGCCACCCGCTTCACTCAAGCTTCCTTCAGTCGTTAATTGATCCATTAACGTCACTACATCAATTTCTTTATTATCTTCATTTAAGTGCATCATCGCACGGAAAATATGTTGATGGGCGCCTCTATAAAATGACTCAGGAAGTAACACTTCCTGAGTTGTATTAATTAATTCCGGATCAATAATAATGGCACCTAAGACAGATTGTTCGGCTTCATTGCTATGTGGCATTTGATTTTGCTCGTACATACTATCCATTATTGATTACACCTCTATTTTCAATCCATCTTTATTGTTCTACTGTATGCACACGAATAGTACCTTCAACTTCTTTATCTAATTTAACAGGTACGTTTGTATAACCTAATGTGTGGATACCTTGTGGTAAATCCATTTTACGTTTATCTAATTTAATGTCATGTTGATCTTTAAGGGCTTGGGCAATTTGTTTCGTACTTACTGAACCAAATAATTTACCGCCTTCACCTGTTTTAGCAGATACTTCAACTTCGATGTTAGCTAATTTTTCTTTTAATGCTTTTGCATCATCAATTTCTTGTTGTCTATCTGCTTCAGCACGTTTATTTTGTTGTTCTAATTGTTTTAAGTTACCATGTGTTGCTTCTACAGCATAATTATTTTTTAATAAGAAGTTATTTGCATAACCTACTGGTACGTCTTTAACTTCGCCTTTTTTACCTTTACCTTTAACATCTTGTGTGAAAATTACTTTCATGCGTCTTCACTCCTACTCATTTGTTCTGTTATTGCTTGTTGTAATTGTACAATGGCGTCTTCGACTGAGACACCTTTTAATTGTGTCGCTGCATTCGTCAAGTGACCCCCGCCACCAAGGGCTTCCATTGTTAATTGAACATTAACTGAGCCTAATGAACGGGCTGAGATACCGACTAAATTATCTTCACGTTTGGCAACGACATATGAAGCTTCTATACCTTCTAAACTTAACAACTCATCGGCTGCTTGTGCAACTGTAACAGGATGATAAATTTTATCGTCTGAGCCATGTGCAATCGCAACACCGTTATCTTGTACTTCGACTGTTCTAATTAATTCAGAACGGTTAATGTACGTATCCACATCATCTTTTAAGAAGTGTTGTGTAAGAATAGTATCGGCACCATGTGCTCGTAAATAACTTGCGGCATCGAACGTTCTTGAACCCGTACGTAATGTGAAGTTTCTTGTATCAACAATAATACCTGCATACATAACAGTAGATTCAAGACGTGTTAAACGCTGTTCAGTTGGTTGATATTCTAGCAACTCTGTGACAAGTTCTGCTGTTGAACTTGCATAAGGTTCCATATAAACCAGTAGTGGATTGGAGATAAAGCTTTCACCACGTCTATGGTGGTCAATCACTACCTTACGATTTGCTTTATTTAAGACATTTTCATCTAGAACCATTTCTGGTTTATGCGTATCAACGACAACAACCGTTGTTTTCGATGTCATCATATCCCATGCATCGTCTGATGTAATAAATCGTTCTTTAAGTTCTGGTTTCTTATCAATTTCATCCATGACACGACGCAATGTTGGATCGATATCAGATTCATTTAAGACAACATATGCTTCTAGATTATTCATTAATGCGAATCTAGACACACCAATAGCTGCACCAATGGCATCTAAGTCAGGTCGTTTATGTCCCATCACGATGACTTTATCGCCTTCAGTTAAGATATCTTTTAATGCGTGTGAGATAACACGCGCTCTTACACGTGTACGTTTTTCCATCGGGTCAGTCTTACCACCATAGAAGCGTACGTTGCCGTTCATGTTTTTAATTGCAACTTGGTCACCACCACGACCTAGCGCTAAGTCTAGACCTGATTGCGATAATTCACCTAAGTCAATAAGATTTTCAGTACCTTCACCGACACCAATACTTAATGTCAATTGTGCTCGGTAACCAACACTTTTCTCACGTAATTGACTTAAAATGTTGAAATTTGAATCTTCGATTTCTGCTAAAATCTTTTGATTTAAATAGGCTACGAATTGATCTGAATTATAACGTTTGAAATAAATATTATATTCTGATGCCCAACGACTAATTACACGTGTAACCATTGAGTTAATTTCAGAACGCTGTGTATCGTTCATGTTTTGCGTGATTTCATCGTAGTTATCTAAGAATAATGTTGCAATAATGGGTTTTGAATCTTCATATAGTTGGTTCGTTTGTACTTCATCTGTAATATCGAAGAAGTATAAGCAATGTTCATTGCTTGAATAACGTACTCTATAATGATAATTTTCATGTTCAATTTCTACTTCTTGAACTTTCTCCAATTGCTTTAAGATATTAGGAAATATTTCGTTTACCGATTCTGAAATAACATTAGTTGTTAAATGTTCAGACATAAATTGGTTAACCCATTCAATATGGTCGTTCTCATCTAACACAATCATCCCGATCGGTAAGTGTTTAATCGCCTTATTACTACTTGTTGTAATATGACCACTTAAACCATCCACATAACTGTCCATTTTCATAAAAGCTTGTCTTAGCAAGAACCCACTAGCAATAATCATTACTAGTAATATTCCTGCAGCTATGCCTGCCACGATTTGGTTAAATATAAACCAAACGACGACTAATGCTATAGCAGTCAGTACCATTATGATAAATGGTATGAGCAAAGCTTTTTTAGTGGATTGACGGTTCATTCTTCCACCTCTCATCACTTTTTATTATTATTGTTCATTAGTTGTTTTAAATTGATACATAAATCGATGACACCTAATAACCCTACAATATGAGTCATTGGTGTTAATAATGTCCCTATAACCATTAATATGATAGTTACTACATTCGGTAGTCGCTTCGCTTTTCCGAAGAAATGTATCACGCTCATACCTTGAATGTACATCACTAATGATAACACAACTTCAAAGTTTAATACGATACTCTGGAACGTACTTGGTTGGGTTGCAAACATGACACAAAGTAAATCAATAATATAGATTGTTAATAGCGTACGATTCATTTGCCAAGCGAATAATGGTTTGAATATTGGCGTAGCTACTTTGAATTTGCGCAAGATTGGAAATGTTATGATCAGATTAATTAAAACGAAAAGAAAAACGATAATAATGAGATAACTAGGGAGTTGGACCGTCATTTGGCGGATACTTTCTTCAAGCATCTGTCTGTAATCAGCATCTGCTCCACTTGTTAATAACATGTTATGAACGGTTTCTTTAACTGGGTTAACTAATGCGGCTGCTCTTGGGATTTTTTCAAATACTTGTAATAACATGAATCCTATCAATGTCATTAAACTTAGAGATACCGTTGTTACATATAAAATTCTTTCTTTTGTTGCTCTTTCCTTAAGTAATTGTCCAATGATTAAACTCGTTAAAATCACTAAAACCATCATACTTAAGACGAATGTATTACCTAATAATGTTGTAATTATAACTGTTACTAAGGCACTAATTCCAAATGACTGAATAGATTTGTTCCATAATACGACACCTGGGATTGTTGCAAATAAACATAAAATTAAGCCGAGAATAGGTAATACATGTGTTACTAAAGCGACTATCACTAATGCTAATGTACCTATAATAGTTGCTTTAGGTTGTATTTTTGAAAACACACACGCCACTCCCATACTTTTTTTGACTATAATTACCATTTTAACCTCTTTGAAAAAAATAAACAATAAAGTACTACTGGTATTTATGTCGGTCAATTCTAGCAGTACTTTAGAGTGAAATACAACTTATTTTATGATTATAAAAATAGTCATTATCGTCGAATATGTTTCGCATTTAAAAAGTGATATAAATTAGGTGCCCAATCTTCAAAGTTAAGTAAGAAACCATCGTGCCCCACATTATCTGGTACAAAAAAGTGTCGATGATATTTAAAACGTTGTCCTGCCGCTAATACTTGATCATCTGGATATAACAAATCATCTATGAATCCCATCGTTAATACCTTTGTGTCTAATGATTTAAACACTTTATCAACATCATCTCTGCCTCTATCAATATTATGACTATCTAAGACGTCCAGCAGTGTTAAATAACATGATAAATCAAAGGATTCTTTGAACTTGTTCCCTTGATGTTGTTGATAACTAACTACCTCTTCAGGTGTGAAGCGTTGATCATAACTTTTAGAAGATCGATAGGTTAAAAATCCTAATTGTCGAGCAATACTTAAACCTTCTTTACCTCCGATATGAATCGCTTGTCTAGCAATCTCATTAAAGGCACAACTGTACGATGAGGTTTTATCTGTAGCAGCAAGTATAACCGCTTTATCTACTTGGAATCGTCGATTATAAAGTAATTCGAGCGCTTGCATACCACCTAAACTCCCACCGATTAAAATATCTATTTTATTAAACCCTAATGCTTCTATCCCCTTCTCAAGTGCACGTACGATATCTCTTAATGTTAAATGATCTGGAAAATGTGGATCATTATGCTTTGAACTTGAACCAAATGGACTCCCTATGACGTTGAATGTTAAAAATTGATAATCATTGATAGGCATATAACCACCATCAATAATTTCACGCCACCAACCTGGATGTTCATCTGTACCATATGTAAGATGATTGCCAGTTAATGCATGGCAAACTAATGCTAATGGTTGTCCAGGATAACCTACATGTTCATATTTTAATTTTAAGTTTTGTATCGTTTCTCCAGACTCTGTCGTGAATTGGCCTAATTCTAATGTATCAACTGTATAATTCGACATATATGAATCCATCCTCCTTTAAATAAAAAAGCTTCTTACTCTATGAGAAGTAAGAAGCGGTTCAGTACTTATCATTCGAGTGCTCGTTGGTTTTAGCACCGTACTCGTATTCTTTATAGCCGGTTACTGAAGCGTCTATGGGCCAAGTCCCTCAACTTCTCTGAATAAGATTTTATGATTAAGTTTTGAATAAATATATTAATTATCTAAATTTTCTAACTACTTAAATTTTAACTAACTCTATCACGAAATTCAATATGTAGACCTTGATTTCTATAGAAAGAATCTCAATAGAGCGATAAATGCAATACCGCCTAAAATGGTCCAGGTTAGGCTTCTCGTATATATGGCTAATAATACAGTTGGTATTAATGCAATAATGAATGGCACATTGAGTGTATAGCCTACACTACCTTCATGTTGTTGAATAATACCGTCCAAGACAAGTGCTGTAAAAAGTGTGATAGGTATAAAGGATAACCATTGAATAATAACATCTGGTAGATTTACTCGTGAAATCATCATAAATGGAATCACTCTGACTAAAATCGTAACAATACCACATAGAATAATAATGATTAACATATGTTGATCTGTCATCATCTGTCCATCACCACCCCTAATGTAGATGCGACAACCGCAGATATTATAATCGCTACATACGAGGGCATAACAAAGCTTAACGTTAACATCATCACAATGACGCATAGAATCAGCACAAGATAAATGTTGATCTTAGACTTTTTAACAGATTCAAATTGAGCAATACCTAAAAATACAAACATAGCTGTAATCGCAAAATCTAATCCTAACATCTCTGGATTCGAAATATATTTGCCGAATATAGCACCAACTACACAAGAAAAGGTCCAAAACAAATATGCTGTGATGTTTAAACCATGCAACCAACGATCGTTAATTGGCTCACCTTTTAAATAAGGCGTGATGGCTACACCAAATGTTTCATCGGTTACTAAAGAACCAAGTCCAATTCGATTCCATAAACCATAAGACTTAAAATTGGGTGCTAACGTCATACTTAATAAAAACATACGTGAATTAACAATAAATGTTGTTAACACTATCGCTGTTATGGGTGTTCCAGCTATAACTAACGCACATATAATAAATTGCGCCGCACCAGCATAAATAATCAAACAAAGTAATATAATTTCTAATAAACTAAACTTTTGAGATGCAGCAACGATGCCAAATGAAATACCAACACCTGCATACCCTAATAATGTTGGAATGCATTCTTTAACACCTTGTATAAATGTGAGATGGGTCATCTTGTCTCCCCCTTTCTAGTTACAAACGCATTTACGTTTAAATAATAAACTCAAGTCTAATATACAATGATGAAAACGGCAATCACTTTAGACGTCGGTATGTGTTACGTCAGACAACCCTCACTTTTAAAATTCCGTCATCACAATATTTTAAATATGACAGAATTTTCTATAAATAGTTAGACTCCCCCCCCACTATTTTGCATCTAAATTTTACTTAATGTCCCTCCCCTACCCTCATACTTTAGGTTATTGACATAAAAAAATACGCGGCAATGATGGCTCTTCATTACCGCGCATTGTATAGCTAGTCATTCGCTAACAATCTAAATTATTTAGTTGGCTTTTGAATATGAGTTTTACCACCCATGAATGGTACTAAGGCTTCAGGGATAGTTACAGTACCATCTTCATTTTGGTAGTTCTCAACAATTGCTGCGAATGTACGACCTACAGCTAAACCACTACCATTTAACGTATGCGCTAATTCAGGTTTAGCTGCATTATCACGTTTGAAACGGATATTGGCACGTCGTGCTTGGAAGTCAGTACAGTTTGAACATGAACTGATTTCTTTGTAGTCGTTATAGCTTGGTAACCATACTTCTAAGTCGTATGTTTTACTAGCACTGAAACCAATGTCTCCAGTACATAAGATAACACGACGATATGGTAATCCTAATTCTTCTAAGATTGCTTCAGCGTTTGTAGTCATTTCTTCTAAAGCATCCCAAGAATCTTCAGGTTTTTCAAAGCGTACCATTTCAACTTTGTCGAATTGGTGTAAACGAATTAAACCTCTTGTATCTCTACCAGCTGAACCCGCTTCACTACGGAAACATGCAGATTGTCCAGTGAATTTTTCAGGTAAGACACCTGGTTGGATGATTTCATCACGATAGAAGTTTGTTAAAGGTACTTCAGCAGTTGGAATTGTATATAGTCCTTCTTTTTCTACTTTAAATAAATCTTCTTCGAATTTAGGTAATTGACCAGTACCATACATTGTATCAGCGTTAACTAATTGAGGTACCATCATTTCAGTGTAACCATGTTGTGTTGTATGTTTAGTAATCATGTAGTTCATTAATGCACGTTCTAATTGTGCACCGTCTCTTGTTAGATAAACGAAACGTGCGCCAGAAATTTTAGCGGCACGATCGAAGTCAGCCATTTTAAGATCTTCTACGATATCCCAGTGTGCTTTCGCTTCGAAATCAAATTCACGAGGTGTACCCCATTTTTTAACTTCGATATTTTCTTCATCTGAAGCGCCTTGTGGTACATCATCATTGATAAGGTTTGGAATACGACATAGAATATCAGACATTTTATTATCAATTTCATTTAATTGTGTATCATATTCTTTAATGTCATCACCTAATTGACGCATTTCAGCGATAACATCATCAGCATTTTCTTTATTACGTTTTTTCTGAGCGATTTCTTCACTTACTTTATTACGTTTCGCTTTCATCTCTTCTGTCTTGCTTATTAATGTACGACGCTTTTCATCTAATTCTAATACCTCATCGACTACTTTAGGGTCGTCTCCTCTTAATTCAATTTTGCTCTTAACTTTGTCTGGCTCTGTTCTAAAAAGTTTAATATCTAACATGAAACCTTCATCCTTTCCCATAAAAAATATATATTTAGCATGCCAACTATGTATATAAAAGCATACAAAAAGACCACGCCCCGACAAGGGACGTGGTCTACGCGTTGCCACCCTATTTAACAAACAAAGCAAACATCTCAATGAAATGTAACTTCGTTTGCACTTAACTAAAATAACGGTTATTCGCCGATTGCTCACTAAATGTAGGTAGATTCATATTAAAGTGGATTACTTGTTCTCACTAACCACAAGCTCTCTGAAATCCATCAATAATACTACTTGGCCTACGAACAATGTTTTATTAACTTACTCACAATATAGCAAAGTTTTTTGTAATTTTCAAGTTATTTTAAAATTCAATCATTTTCATTTTATGAATGTATTAATGATATGCACTATCCTTTAAGTACTGTGCTACGGCTTCTATGTCCTTATGGAATTGTCTATCCTGTTTGATAGATGGCACAATGTTTCTAAATTCGTCATATTTGTCTCGTGTTTTAGGTGATAGTTGATTGACACCTTTTAACTCAACTGCTTGTAACGCAATAATACATTCAATCGCAATAACTCGTCGTGCATTTTCAATCATTTGATAACCATGTCTTGAAGCAATTGTTCCCATAGACACATGATCTTCTTGGTTAGCTGAAGATGGTATAGAATCTACACTCGCTGGATGTGCAAGTGTTTTATTCTCAGAAACTAGGCTCGCAGCCGCATATTGCATAATCATCGCACCACTTTGTAAACCAGGTTCTGGACTTAAGAATGCAGGTAGACCGTTATTCAATTGCGGATTCACTAGTCGTTCCACACGTCGTTCTGAAACATTCGCTAATTCACTGACACCTAATTTCAAATGATCAAGCGCAAAGGCGATAGGTTGTCCATGGAAGTTACCACCAGATATGACTGTTGTTTCACCGTCTTCATCAAAGATAAGCGGATTATCATTTGAAGCATTCATTTCAAACTCTAACTTTTCTTTTACGTAGTTAAACACTTGATAACTTGCGCCATGAATTTGTGGAATACAACGTAAAGAATAAGCATCTTGAACACGAATCTCAGCTTGTCTTGTTGTTAACTTTGAGTCTGCTAACCAATCACGCATACGTGCCGCGACATCTACTTGTTCTTGACTATTTCTAACTGCATGTACTCTATGATCATATGCATCAACAATACCATTTAACGCTTGATGTGTGAGCGCCGCAATCCACTCTGCTTGGTAACCTAAGTCTTCCGCTTCAATATAATTAATGACCCCTTGTGCAGTCATAGCCTGTGTGCCATTAATTAGTGCTAATCCTTCTTTAGCTTGTAGATGTAATGGTGCTCTTCCTAATTCATTTAAAACATAACGACTATCAACTTCTTCATTTTTAAAATAAACAAGCCCTTCACCAATAAGTGCTAAAGCTAAATGAGATAATGGTGCCAAATCACCTGATGCACCAAGTGAACCTTGTTGAGGAATCACAGGTATAATACGCTCATTGATGAAATATTTGAGCTGGTCGACCAATTCTAACGTTACCCCTGAATTTCCTTTTAATAATGTATTAAGACGTAAAATCATCATCACAAGTGATACTTCTTCAGAAAATGGTTCGCCCATCCCACAAGCGTGTGAACGTATTAAATTAACTTGTAAGTCATTATATTGAGTCGAATCAATACGCACATCGCTAAATAAACCAAATCCTGTAGTAATCCCATAAATGGTTTCTTTATCATTAATGATTCGTTCTACTACACTTCTACTTTTTTTAACTCTTTCTAATGCTTCCTCTGTGATTTCAATTTTTAAATCTTGGTGTAATAATTGTTTAATATCTTCAATCGTTAAAGCATCTCCATTTAAAAATAAAGTCATAGAAACAGCTCCCCTTTATGTAGAATTAAAACTTCCATTATCAAAAAGTATACGTTTTCATTTTTATATAAACAATACCTTTTACAATTTTTATAATACATTAACAATTTAATTATTTAATACGCTAAAATATTGTCATTGTTATACTTGGTATATATATCGTTACATTTCTTAAATTCCTATTGACGAAAGTGTATTACAGGTATAGTATTTTTTATTGTATTTAAAAGCACACACATCGTTGTGACTTATATTCAATATCAAATGAATCAATGAACATAAACCGGTTTGTATAATAGAAATAGATAATCCGGTAAAAGGAGGTTTAGGTAGATGGAAACTTTAGATACTATTAATATTCCTAAAAGAAAAGAAGAGTCTCATAAAGGTGATTACGGTAAAATCCTATTAATTGGTGGATCTGCTAATTTAGGTGGTGCAATCATGTTAGCAGCACGTGCATGTGTATTTAGTGGTAGTGGTTTAATTACTGTAGCAACACACCCAACTAATCATGCTGCATTACATTCTCGATGCCCTGAAGCAATGGTTATCGATATTAACGATACAAAGATGCTTACTAAAATGATTGAAATGACAGACAGTATCTTAATTGGACCTGGACTTGGTGTAGACTTTAAAGGAAATAATGCCATTACTTTCCTATTACAAAACATCCAACCTCATCAGAATTTAATAGTAGACGGTGATGCTATTACTATTTTTAGTAAACTTAAACCTCAACTACCTTCATGTCGAGTAATTTTTACGCCACATCAAAAAGAGTGGGAACGTTTAAGTGGTATCCCAATTGAAGAACAAACTTATGAACGTAATCGTGAAGCGGTTGATCGTATTGGCGCGACAGTTGTTCTAAAAAAACATGGTACTGAGATTTACTTTAGAAATGAAGATTATAAACTATCTATCGGTAGCCCAGCTATGGCAACTGGTGGTATGGGAGATACTTTAGCAGGAATGATTACTAGCTTCGTAGGCCAATTTGACAGTATAAAAGAAGCGGTGATGAGTGCCACATATACACATAGTTATATCGGAGAAAAGCTTTCTGAAACAATGTATGTCGTACCACCATCACGTTTAATCAATGAAATTCCATTCGCAATGAAACAATTAGAAGAATAGCTTATATAGGGAATATGGTCACATTTAACAGTCGCCATATCCCTTTTTATTACATAAAAATAAGACTCCCCTGATGATAGGGGAGTCTTATTTTCTACTTTATATTATGGTTTATTCATCTTCATTATCTTCTGAATCGTTTTCGATATCTTCATTTACACGATCCATAAAGTCTTGTCTTACTTCGATTCGTTCATCACCATCTTGAGTGTCTTCTGAACCTTGTTCTTCATCAGTAACTTCAGTTTGAATCGCTTTGCCTGGTGCGCCACCTTCGATAACTTCTTCGTTACTAGACTCACCTTGAGCATTATCACTTTCAATATCTGATTCTGCTTCATCAGCGTCATCTTCTTGTTTTACTTTAGCTACTGTTGAAACAAATTGGTCATCACCTAAACGCATAAGTCGAACACCTTGTGCAGAACGACCATTTTGTGAGATGTCATGTACATCTAGACGTATAATCACACCTGCATTCGTTACAACCATTAAGTCTTCTTCACCTGTAACAGTTGTAATACACACGATATTACCATTACGTTCTGTAATTGTTGCCGTCTTAATACCTTTACCGCCACGATTTGATAATCGGTAATCAGCAACTGGTGTACGTTTACCGTATCCATTTTCAGTAACAACTAATACTTCATCTTCACTATTCGCATGTGCGACATCTAAACCGACTACTTCATCACCTTCACGTAATGTGATACCTTTCACACCTGCTGCTGTACGGCCAAGTGGACGTAATGCTTTTTCAGAGAATCTAATCAATGAAGCATGTGCAGTACCAATAAGGATATCTTCTTCACCGTCTGTTAGTCTAACTGCAATTAACTCATCATCTTCTTTAAAGTTAATCGCAATTTTACCGTTCTTATTAATACGAGAGAAGTTACTTAATGATGATCGTTTAACGATACCTTTACGTGTTGCAAATACTAGGTAATCGTCTTCACTTTCAAGGTCTTTAACAGCAATCATTGTGCTAATACTTTCATCATTTTCAAGTTCAATCGCATTAACAATTGGGATACCTTTGGATTGACGAGATAATTCTGGTACTTCGTAACCTTTAAGTTTGTATACGCGGCCTTTATTCGTAAAGAATAAGACATTGTCATGAGTACTTAAAGTAACTAATTGACTCACAAAGTCTTCTTCTAATGTATTCATACCTTGTACACCACGACCACCACGGTTTTGGGCACGATATGTAGATACTGGAAGACGTTTAATATAATTGTTATGACTTAATGTAATTACAATTTGTTCTTCTGGGATTAAATCTTCATCTTCTAAATCATCTAATCCGCCAAGTTGAATTTCTGTACGACGTTCGTCACCATAACGTTCTTTAATTTCTGTTAATTCGTCACGAACTAATTGTAGTAATACTTCTTCATCCGCTAAAATCGCTTCTAATTCATCAATATAAGCTAATAATTCGTTATATTCTGATTCAATTTTGTCTCTTTCTAAACCAGTTAAACGTCTTAAACGCATATCTAAGATAGCTTGTGCTTGTCTTTCAGATAATTTGAAGCGTTCTTGTAAGCTTTCCATTGCCACTTTATCTGTTTCAGATTCACGAATCGTACTAATAATTTCATCAATATGATCAAGTGCAATTCTTAAACCTTCTAAGATATGGGCACGGTCTTTTGCTTTTCTTAAATTGTACTCTGTACGTCTTCGTACAACCGTTTTTTGATGTTCTAAGTAATGGACTAATGCTTCTTTAAGATTAATCAACTTAGGTCTGCCATTAACTAGGGCAATCATATTTACACCAAATGATGTTTGTAACGGTGTTTGTTTATATAAGTTATTTAAGATAACACTTGCGTTAGAGTCTTTACGAATATCAATAACAACTCTTACACCTGTACGTAAACTTGTTTCATCACGTAAGTCCGTAATACCATCAATTTTTTTATCACGTACAAGTTCAGCAATTTTTTCGATCATTCGTGCCTTGTTAACTTGGAATGGAGTTTCTGTAACAACAATACGTTGACGTCCGCCACCACGTTCTTCAATTTCAGCACGTGAGCGCATTTGTATAGAACCTCTACCTGTTTCATAAGCACGTCTAATACCACTTTTACCTAAGATAAGACCAGCAGTTGGAAAATCTGGACCTTGAATATCTTCCATTAATTCACTGATTGAGATGTCTGGTTTCTTACTTAAACTAAGTACGCCATCAATCACCTCTGTCAAATTATGAGGTGGTATATTAGTCGCCATACCTACGGCGATACCTGCCGCACCATTGACTAATAAGTTAGGGAAACGTGCAGGTAAGACTGACGGCTCTCTTTCGTTACCATCATAGTTATCAATAAAATCAATTGTATCTTTATTAATATCACGTAGTAATTCTAGCGTAATTTTAGTCATACGTGCTTCGGTATAACGCATGGCAGCTGCGCCATCACCATCCATGGAACCAAAGTTACCTTGTCCATCCACAAGTGGATAACGATAACTGAATTCTTGTGCCATTCTTACCATAGCCTCGTAAATAGATGAGTCACCATGTGGGTGATATTTACCCATAACATCCCCAACGATACGTGCGGATTTTTTATATGGCTTGTCTGGAGTCATACCTTGTTCGTTTAATCCGTACAGTATACGACGATGTACTGGTTTTAATCCATCTCTGACGTCTGGTAATGCACGAGAAACGATAACACTCATTGCATAGTCTAGGAATGATTCGCGCATTTCATTGGTTATATTTCGTTCATTAATTCTTGATTGAGGTAATTCAGCCATCAAGAGATCCTCCTTCAAAAGTTCAGTTCATAGTGCTTAGAAATCTAGGTTGGCATAGACTGCGTTATCTTCAATAAATTGTCTACGGTTTTCAACAATGTCACCCATTAACATTTCAAATGTTTGGTCGGCATCAATTGCATCTTCTAATGTTACTTGTAACATTGAACGATGTTCTGGATTCATCGTAGTTTCCCATAATTGGTCGGCATTCATTTCACCAAGACCTTTATAACGGGCAATAGACCATTTAGGTGTTGGATTTAATTCTGCTTTTAATTTATCTAGTTCTCTATCGTTGAAGACATAATATTTTTGCTTACCTTGCGTTAATTTGTATAACGGTGGTTGTGCAATATAAACGTATCCCGCTTCAATTAACGGTCTCATAAAACGATAGAAGAATGTTAATAACAATGTTCTGATATGGGCACCATCAACATCAGCATCTGTCATAATCACAATTTTATGATAACGTGCTTTACTAATATCAAATTCTCCACCGATACCCGTACCAAATGCTGTAATCATAGAACGAATTTCATTGTTATTTAAAATACGATCTAGACGTGCTTTTTCAACATTAAGAATCTTACCTCTCAATGGTAAAATCG
This sequence comes from Staphylococcus sp. AC872, assembly GCF_979255425.1. NCBI lineage: Bacteria > Bacillati > Bacillota > Bacilli > Caryophanales > Staphylococcaceae > Staphylococcus > Staphylococcus sp. AC872. The sequence goes on along the minus strand of NZ_CEEDKW010000003.1, from coordinate 171,591 downwards.
CCTGCGTGCTTGAGTCACGGCCTGATTTAGTAGACCCACCGGCGGAGTCCCCTTCGACTAAGAAAATTTCACTTTCTTCAGGGTTTTTACTAGAGCAGTCAGCAAGTTTACCAGGTAAACTTGAAATCTCTAATGCTGATTTACGACGTGTCACTTCACGTGCTTTCTTTGCAGCAACACGTGCACGAGATGCCATAATACCTTTTTCAACAATAATTCTACCAACACTAGGATTTTCATATAAGAAACGTTCAAAGTGCTCAGAGAATAATTTATCTACAACTTGTCGCACTTCAGAGTTTCCTAATTTTGTTTTCGTTTGACCTTCGAATTGAGGATCACCATGTTTGATAGAAATAATAGCTGTTAAACCCTCACGTGTGTCTTCACCTGAAAGTCTATCTTTATCTTCTTTGATAATTTTACTATTCATACCATAACTATTTAATACACGTGTTAACGCACGTTTAAAGCCATCTTCATGCGTACCACCTTCATACGTGTGGATATTGTTGGCATATGTTAATAAATTCGTTGAATAGCCTTTATTATATTGGATCGCAATTTCAACTTCGATATCATCTTTAGATTGGTGAATGTAAATAGGTTCGCCATGGATAGGTTCTTTATTTTCATTCAACATTTCTACATAAGACTTAATCCCACCCTCATAGTGATAAGAGTCTTGTCTGATATCGTCTTCGTCTCGCTCATCCGTTAAAATGATTTGAATACCTTTGTTCAAGAATGCTAACTCACGAATACGTTGTTGTAATGTTTCATAGTTGTAAACAGTTGTTTCGGTAAAGATACTACTATCCGCTTTAAAACGAATTGCTGTACCTGTTTTATCTGTGCTACCAATTTCTTTTAAATCAAATTGAGGTACACCTTTTTTATAGGCTTGGTGATAAATCGTATCGTTACGATGTACGTATACTTCTAAATCCTCTGATAGGGCATTAACAACGGATGAACCTACACCATGTAGACCACCTGATACTTTGTATCCGCCACCACCGAATTTACCTCCGGCATGAAGTACAGTTAAAATAACCTCAACTGCTGGACGTCCCATTTTTTCTTGAATATCTACTGGGATACCACGACCATTGTCAGTAACTTTAATCCAATTATCTTTTTCAATTGTTACGTTAATTTCATCAGCATAGCCTGCTAATGCTTCGTCAATACTATTATCAACAATTTCCCATACTAAATGGTGCAAGCCTCTTTCTGAAGTTGAACCGATATACATACCAGGTCGTTTACGGACCGCTTCTAGTCCTTCTAATACTTGTATCTGCCCAGCACCATAATTATCTGTGTTGTTTACATCTGACAATGTATTCACCATCACTTTCTGTTACTTTATAATTTCACCTTGATTTATACGGTATAACTTAGCATTATTCATGATTTCATGATCAATACCGTCTACGGATGTCGTAGTTACAAATGTCTGTACTTTATGTTGAATTGTACTCAATAAGTGCGTTTGACGTGAGTCATCTAATTCACTCAACACATCATCTAGTAATAAAATTGGATATTCTCCAACTTCTATATTCATTAGTTCAATTTCAGCTAACTTAATTGACAATGCGGTTGTTCTCTGTTGACCTTGTGAACCATACGTTTGCGCATCCATGCCGTTAACATTAAAACCTAAATCGTCACGATGTGGTCCAAAAAGACACACACCACGGTCTTTCTCTCTTTGAAGATTGTCATTAAGTAATGTCAGAATCTCTTCTAACATTTCTGATTCCGTTTGGTCCTGATGACTTAATTTCAAACTTGGTAAATATTTAAGCGCCAATTTTTCACGCTCATTCGTAATACCTGCATGAATGGGTTGAGCTAATTGTTCTAGTTCTTTAATAAAATGTTCACGACGCAACGTCACCTTTAACGCATATTCAGCAAATTGTTGATTTAAGACTTCCAGCATAGTTGTGTCAGTCTTATTACCAATTTGTAGTTGCTTTAGGTAATTGTTCTTTTGTTTTAAAATACGTTGATATTGAGAAAGATCGTTTAAATAGACTGCTGATATTTGTCCTAATTCCATGTCTATAAAACGACGGCGTATTAGAGGTGATCCTTTGACGATATTCAAATCTTCCGGCGCAAAAAGAACCACATTTAGATGCCCGATATATTGTGTTAGTCTACTTTGCTCTAAGTGGTTGACCTTCACTTGCTTACCTCTTTTAGTAATGAACATCGTCAGTGGCATTGTGCCATGTCTATAATTTAGCTCACCTTCTATTTTAGCATACTCAGAATCAAAACGTATGAGTTCCTTGTCATTAGAAGTTCTATGGCTTTTTGCCAAAGCTAAAGTGTAAATTGATTCAAGGAGATTCGTCTTTCCTTGTGCATTCTCACCTATGAGAATATTCACTTCAGGATGACAATCGATTGTAACCTGTTCATAGTTACGATAGTTTTCCAATTGGAGTGTATTTAGTTTCATTGTTCACCTTGGTGAATGATTAAAAAAGCACCCGTATCTTCAGGTAATTCAGGTATATCAATTCGATCATGATGTTCTAATTTTTTGCCACGTCTAACTTCACGTTGACCATTAATTAAAACCTCGAAATCTTGTAGGAACCATTTTGCTTGGCCACCTGATTCAATAATACCTTCTGTTTTCAGAAATTGACCTAAAGTAATGTCACCTTCTACAACAACTTCTTGAATCAAATTCATCACTCCATTTCTTTTTATGTCATTAATATATTATACCTGTTTTGCGCTCAAATTTCATGTGAAACAAAGAATGTAAACGTTTACTTATTGTGATAATGTCTCTATTTTAAATTTAATGGCTATTTCCATTACTTTTTTTAGTTATGTATTAACGTCATTTTAATTTTAAAGGGCATATTAGCTCATTTTTCTATAAATCGATAAATTCCTCCTAAAAATATTTTCTTACGCTTAAAGAAAGGCTCACACACTTTAAAATGAATTTTAAATTAAAAATAGCCGAGACATTTAATCATGTCTCAGCTATTATTTATTTTCGCTTTTAAATATTGATTAGTAAGTACGGATTGGTAAGATCAATTGAGTGACTGAGTCATCGTCTTTAGGTTTTAAGATGAATGGTTTCATCGTACCAAAGAATTCGACTTCGACTTCGTCATTATCAATCGCTTTTAATGCATCCATCATATATTTTGAGTTGAACGAAATTTTAAGATTGCCACCTTCTACATCAGTTGCTGTTACTTCTTCTTTTACAGTACCAATTTCTGGAGACGTTGATGATAGTTCAACAACTTCATTACCAGTGCTTAATTTGATGACATTATTACCGCCTTCTCTAGCTAATAATGATGCACGATCAATCGCATGGTAAAACTCACCGTTGTTAATTCCTAATTTAATTTCATAGTTTTCAGGGAATAAACGCGTTGTATCTGGATAATGACCTTCTAATAAACGAGAAATGAAATTAACATGACCTACTCTAAATAATACTTGGTTAGATGCGAAGAAAATATCAATATCTTCATCACTATCGCTCATAATTTTATTCAATTCAGATAAAGCTTTACCAGGAATGATGACATTTTTATTTTCAGATGTATATTCTAATTTTAACTTTCTTACAGCCAAGCGGTGTGAGTCAGTTGCTGTGCATATTAATTCATTATCTTGTATAAGCCAATTCACACCAGTTAATACTGGGCGTGTTTCTGAGGTGGACACTGCAAAATTAGTTTGTGCGATGATATTTTTTAGTACTTTTACAGATAATTGAATAGCGTCATCTCTTGATACTTCTGGTAATAGTGGATATTGATCTGGATCTAAACCACTTAAGTTGAATTCAGAATGACCAGATGTAATGAGTGTTTGGAATTGCTCATTAGTAGATAATTTGACATCTTTACCTGGTAATTTTTTAATAATATCAACGAAGAAACGACCAGGAAGTACAACTGATCCTGTTTCTGAAATATCAACAATATCTTCACCATCTATTTGTTTTGGTATTGAGATTTCAATTGAGATCTCAGAATCTGATCCAGTTAAAATGACTTCATTTTCCTTAGCGTCAATTTTAATACCAGTAAGAATTGGTAAAGTTGTTCTAGGTGAAATAGCTTTTAATGTATCGTTTAGTTGATTAATAAAATAATCTCTTTTAATAGTGAATTCCATCATTAAAATTTAAACTCCTTCCAGTCGTTTATATATAATTATATAGGTTTTAAATTCATAGTAATAGTAGTAGGGCCTGTGAATTAGTGGATAAGTGACAATAAGTCTGAAATAGCAAAGTTATACACATGTGGATAAAGTGTGCATACTGTGTACACCTTTTCAACATTGTCCACAATCCACAAGTTGATTATTTTTTAGAATCATACAACGCCAACAAAATGATGAATGTTTTTTCGATGTAATTATTCCCTTTTATAATCAATTTTAATCTTCAATTCGAACTGTACTATAACAGCTCAAGTTTTTTTAATTATTTCCCAACTATTGATTTCTGATTTCTTTTTCTAAATTTTCCACTTCTTGTTTAAATGTAGGATCTGCTTTAATATCGTTTACAATTTTTTCGTGAGCATGAATCACGGTTGTATGATCACGCCCGCCAAACTCTTCACCAATCTTAGGTAATGAAAAATCTGTAAGTTCACGTGAAAGATACATCGCTATTTGTCGTGGATAGGCAATAGATTTCGTACGCTTTTTGGCACTAAAGTCCTCTATGCGAACGTTATAGTATTGTCCAACGACTTTTTGTATATCTTGAATGGTAATCTTTTTAGATTTAGGTGCTTGTATAATATCTTTTAAAGCTTCCGCAGCTAATTCAGTCGTGATAGGTTTACCTTGTAATTGTGAATATGCTAGTAAACGTGTTAAAGCACCTTCAAGTTCACGAATATTGGATTGAATTTGATTAGCAATGTAGTTTAAAGATTCCATTGGTATATCTAAATTCTCTTCTTCAATCTTTTTCTGTAGAATAGCCATTCTTGTTTCATAATCTGGTGGTGTAATATCCACAATTAAGCCCCATTCAAAGCGAGAACGAAGTCGATCTGATAATTTTGAGATCTCTTTTGGTGGACGGTCACTAGAAATAACAATTTGTTTATTATTGTTATGCAATTCATTGAAAGTATGGAAGAATTCCTCTTGTGTTTGCTCCTTATTTTGAATGAACTGTATATCATCGATTAGTAAAACGTCGATATTACGGTATTTCTCTCTAAAAGCATCACCTTGGTTATCACGAATTGACTTAATAAATTCGTTTGTAAACTTTTCACTAGATGTATAAATCACATTAGCATTAGGATTATTACTCAAAACATGATGTCCAATGGCATGCATTAGATGAGTCTTTCCTAATCCAACTCCACCATAAATGAATAATGGATTGTATGCTTCGGCTGGTGCTTCTGCTACTGCTAAACTCGCAGCATGTGGAAAACGGTTGCCTGGTCCGATTACAAATGTGTCAAACGTATTGTGTGTATTAAATTGTTCAATACCACGCGGGTTATCGACATTTTGATGTTGTTTAATTTCTTGAGCTGCAGGTTCTTCAGGTTGTTTTTGATCGGCGTTCATATATTTTGATAGTTCTTCTTCAGTTATAAAACGAGGTTCGACTTCATAACCGATCACTTCATATATGATGCTTTGCATAATCTCACTATATTTTTGATTGAGCCAATTCGCATTGAAAGATTCACTGACTAATACGATGGCTTTATCATTTTGGAGTGAATAGAGTTGCGTATCTTTTACGAAAGTATCAAAACTAATTTTTGAAATTCGTTCTTTGGCGAGGTCTAATACTTTTTCCCAAATTTCTTTTTCAGACATAAATAACTCCATCTTTCTCAAAATTTTTTAGTTATACACAAAAATAACACCCGTGGATAAAAATAAGCACAGCATGTTAATAATTATCCACAAGTTAATCACAGACAGTGGATAACTTAAAGCACACTATGATTTATGCACAGCTAATTTGTATATAAATCTAATAAATAAATCCTTATAAAATCAATGATTAAACGACTTATCCACACAATTATACTTTTTCAGTAATATAGATGTCAAATGACTGTGAATATGTTCGTAAAAGATGTGAAAACTTGTGAATATCAACCGAATTGTCCACAAATTTACAATAATGCTATGTTGATAAGTGGATAACTTCGCACAATATTCATAATCGTTAAAAAATGGAGATTATAACAGTTTGGGAAATAATTTATAAAGCTGTATGAAAAATGAATATCCAATAAAAGCTAAATAAATTTGGGAGTGGTTAGTTTGATAATTAATATAGAAGAATCAATTTAAAATGAGGTTGCTTTATAAGTGGTAATTTGTTATATTGTAGTAGTTGTTTGAAATATGACTAGATAATAAGTATATTAAACCAAGAATTTCTTATAGCAGTCAGTTAATAAGAGGAATCTCTTATGTATAAGTTTGTTGCTATTATATTAATAGTTACTCACTTTAACAATTATCTATCTATAAATTTAACAGGGCTTTGATCCTGGAGATGTTAGATAACTTAATAAAGATGGAGGTGTTTTTACATGGTAAAACGTACTTATCAACCAAATAAACGTAAACATAGTAAAGTTCATGGTTTCAGAAAACGCATGAGCACTAAAAATGGCCGTAAAGTCTTAGCGCGCCGTCGTCGTAAAAGCCGTAAAGTTTTATCTGCATAAGATCACTGACTCATCAGTGGTCTTTTTTTCGTTTTGAATACGGTAATTTTATTCAAACATTAACAATCAAATGTAGTATTGATTGTGTTAATTGATAGATGATAGAGAAAAACTTTTGACTGAAATCAGCGTTTTCAATATAAATGCTGGTTTATTTTTAGTTAAATTTTAGATGGTTTATAATACTAAGGTAAGAGAATTTGATAAGCGAGTGATGTTTGGTGGAAAAAGCGTACCGTATAAAGAAGAATGCAGATTTTCAAAAAATATATAAAAGTGGAAAGTCTGTCGCAAATAGACAATTCGTAGTATATACCTATGATAATAAAGAACAAGAACATTTTCGCTTAGGAATTAGCGTTTCAAAAAAATTAGGTAACGCTGTTACTAGAAATAAAATTAAGAGAGCGATAAGAGAAAACTTTAAAGTTCATAAACAAGATATTATAACGAAAGATATTATTGTGATTGCAAGACAACCAGCTAAAAAAATGTCCACTTTAGAAATTCAAGGTAGTTTAGAACATGTACTTAAAATAGCTAAAGTATTTAATAAGAAAATTCAATAGGGTAGGGGAGCTAGTTTTAGACGTACGTAAGTCTAACTTCAGACAACCCGAAGTCTAACCTATATATTTCGAACAAGATAATAGCTTTTTGAAATGAAACAATTTACAATATAATATTGAAAATTTACTTGAATAAGGAGGCCAGCCTAACAATGGACTTTGATACAATTACTAGTATTTCAACGCCAATGGGCGAAGGTGCGATTGGTATTGTGAGACTTTCTGGTCCACAAGCAGTTGAAATTGGAGATAAACTATATAAAGGTAAGAAACCATTAGCAGAAGTTGATTCACATACAATAAATTACGGTCATATTATTGACCCAGAAACAAATGAGACAGTTGAAGAGGTCATGATTTCCGTCTTAAGAGCACCTAAAACATTTACTAGAGAAGATATCATTGAAATCAATTGTCATGGCGGTATTTTAACTATCAATCGCATATTAGAATTAACAATGACGCATGGCGCTCGAATGGCTGAACCAGGTGAATATACAAAACGTGCATTCTTAAATGGAAGAATTGATTTATCTCAAGCAGAAGCAGTAATGGACTTTATTCGTTCTAAGACAGATCGTGCTTCAAAAGTAGCGATGAATCAAATAGAGGGGCGTTTAAGTGATTTAATTAAACGTCAACGTCAGTCAATATTGGAGATACTTGCTCAGGTTGAGGTAAATATCGATTATCCAGAGTATGACGATGTAGAAGATGCGACCACAGAGTTCTTATTACAACAATCTAAAAATATCAAACAAGAAATTAATCAACTATTAGAAACAGGTGCACAGGGTAAAATAATGAGAGAAGGTCTCTCCACTGTTATTGTAGGCCGACCAAACGTAGGTAAGTCTTCAATGCTAAATAACCTTATTCAAGATAATAAAGCGATTGTAACGGAAGTAGCCGGTACTACAAGAGATGTATTAGAAGAATATGTTAATGTCAGAGGTGTACCACTTCGTTTAGTAGATACAGCAGGTATTCGAGATACTGAAGACATAGTAGAGAAAATAGGTGTTGAACGTTCACGTAAAGCACTGAGTCAAGCTGACTTAATCTTATTTGTGTTGAATAATAATGAAGCACTCACGGAAGATGACCAAACGTTATATGATGTTGTTAAAAATGAAGATGTAATTGTAATTATCAATAAAACAGATTTAGAAACACATCTAGACATTAATGAAGTTAAAGAAATGATTGGTGACACACCACTAATCCAAACTTCTATGTTAAAACAAGAAGGTATCGATGAATTAGAAATACAAATCAGAGATTTATTCTTTGGTGGAGATGTTCAAAACCAAGACATGACTTATGTATCTAACTCACGCCATATTTCATTACTTAAACAAGCGAGACAATCAATCCAAGATGCGATTGATGCAGCCGAATCAGGTATACCAATGGATATGGTACAAATCGATTTAACACGCACTTGGGAGATTTTAGGTGAAATTATTGGCGAATCTGCAAGTGATGAATTAATTGATCAGTTATTTAGTCAATTCTGTTTAGGTAAATAGCGAATATAAATAGGGAAGTTAATCCAGTAGGGGTATATTTCTCAGACAAATAGATGAATGTTTAATAAGGAGGTTCAACAATTGGTTCAAGAATATGATGTAATTGTAATTGGTGCAGGCCATGCTGGAATAGAAGCAGGTTTAGCATCAGCAAGACGTGGCGCTAAAACATTAATGTTAACAATCAATTTGGATAATATTGCTTTTATGCCATGTAATCCATCAGTAGGTGGCCCGGCTAAAGGGATTGTTGTACGTGAAATTGATGCATTAGGTGGCCAAATGGCTAAGACAATAGATAAAACGCATATCCAAATGCGTATGTTAAATACAGGTAAAGGACCAGCTGTTAGAGCATTACGTGCACAAGCTGATAAAGTGCTATACCAACAAGAGATGAAGAATGTTATCGAGGATGAAGATAACTTAGATATTATGCAAGGTATGGTAGATGAATTAATTATTGAAGATGACGAAGTTAAAGGCGTACGTACAAATATCGGTACAGAGTATCGATCTAAAGCAGTGGTTATTACGACTGGTACATTTTTACGTGGTGAAATCATCTTAGGTAACATGAAGTACTCAAGTGGTCCAAACCACCAATTACCATCTGTCACATTAGCAGATAATTTAAGAGGATTAGGTTTCGAGGTGGTACGTTTTAAAACAGGAACACCACCACGTGTTAACTCTAAAACAATCGATTACTCAAAAACTGAAATCCAACCTGGCGATGATGTAGGACGTGCTTTCAGTTATGAAACAACAGAATACATTTTAGACCAATTACCATGTTGGTTAACTTATACTAACGACAAAACACATCAAGTAATTGACGACAACTTACATTTATCTGCAATGTACTCTGGAATGATTAAAGGTACAGGGCCAAGATATTGTCCATCAATCGAAGACAAATTTGTACGTTTCAATGATAAACCACGTCATCAATTATTCTTAGAACCAGAAGGACGTAATACTAATGAAGTATACGTTCAAGGATTATCAACAAGTCTACCTGAACACGTTCAAAGACAAATGTTAGAGACGATACCTGGATTAGAAAAAGCGGACATGATGCGTGCAGGTTATGCCATTGAATATGATGCAATTGTTCCAACTCAATTATGGCCGACGCTAGAAACTAAAATGATTAAGAATTTATATACTGCTGGCCAAATTAACGGTACGTCAGGTTATGAAGAAGCGGCTGGCCAAGGTATTATGGCTGGTATTAATGCAGCAGGTAAAGTATTAGGTAAAGAAGAGAAAATCTTAAGTCGTTCCGATGCATATATTGGTGTACTAATCGATGATTTAGTGACAAAAGGTACAAATGAACCATATCGTTTATTAACATCACGTGCAGAATACCGTTTATTATTACGTCATGATAATGCTGACTTACGTCTTACAGATTTAGGACATGAGCTAGGTTTAATTTCAGATGAACGTTATGCGCAGTTTAATCATAAGCGTCAACAAATTAAAGATGAAATCCAAAGATTAACAGATATCCGTATCAAACCCAATGACCATACTCAATCAGTGATCGAAGCAAATGGTGGTTCTAAACTTAAAGATGGTATATTAGCTATCGATTTATTACGTAGACCTGAAATGACATATGATACGATATTAGAAATCTTGGAAGAAGATCATCAATTACCTTCAGAAGTTGAAGAACAAGTTGAAATTCAAACAAAATATGAAGGTTATATCAATAAATCATTACAACAAGTTGAAAAAGTAAAACGTATGGAACAAAAGAAAATTCCTGAAGACTTAGACTATAGTAAAGTTGATAGTTTAGCTTCAGAAGCTAGAGAAAAACTAGCAGAAGTTAAACCACTAAATATTGCGCAAGCTTCAAGAATTTCTGGTGTTAACCCAGCTGATATTTCAATTTTACTTGTATATTTGGAACAAGGAAAACTTCAAAGGGTGAATCAATAATGAGTATAGAATGGCTATCTGAGAAATTAAAAGAACACAACATCGAATTATCGAACACTCAAAAAGAACAATTTCAAACGTACTATCAGCTACTTGTTGAATGGAATGAAAAGATGAATTTGACAAGTATTACGGATGAACATGAAGTGTATTTAAAGCATTTTTATGATTCAATCACACCAAGTTTCTATTATGACTTTAAGGGTTCATTATCAATATGTGATGTGGGTGCAGGTGCAGGTTTCCCAAGTATTCCATTGAAAATCATCTTCCCTGAGTTGAAAGTGACAATAGTCGATTCATTAAATAAGCGTATCCAATTTTTAAATCATTTAGCGGACGCTTTAGGTCTCCAAGATGTGAGTTTTGTGCATGATCGTGCAGAAACCTTTGGTAAGGGAGACTACAGGGAGTCTTACGATATCGTTACTGCCCGCGCTGTTGCGCGTCTAACTGTACTAAGTGAATTGTGTCTACCTTTAGTTAAAAAAGGTGGCCAATTCATAGCTTTAAAATCATCTAAAGGTGAAGAAGAGTTAGACGAAGCTCAATTTGCAATTAATGTATTAGGTGGTAATGTTAAAGAAACCTTTAACTTTGAATTGCCAGAAGAAGCGGGAGAAAGACAAATGATTGTCATTGATAAACGACGACAAACATCTAAGAAATACCCAAGAAAACCAGGTACACCCAATAAATCTCCTTTACTTGAGAAGTAAGATATGATGATATAGAAATGATTGAGAGGGAGCGAATGGATTATGAAGAAACCTTTTTCAAAATTATTTGGTTTAAAAAACAAAGATGACATCATGGGTTCTATTGAAGAAGACCGAAATAATAATGTTGAGTCCATTCATATTGAACGTATCGTACCTAATCGTTATCAACCTAGACAAGTATTTGAACCAAGTAAAATACATGAGCTTGCAGAATCAATTAAAGAGCATGGATTATTACAACCTATTGTAGTAAGACCTATTGAAGAAGATATGTTTGAAATCATTGCAGGTGAACGCAGGTTTAGAGCAATGCAATCTTTAAATATGTCTCAAGCAGATGTCATTATCAGAGATATGGATGATGAAGAAACTGCAGTGGTTGCATTAATTGAAAATATTCAACGTGAAAACTTATCTGTAGTAGAAGAAGCGGAAGCATATAAAAAGCTACTTGAACTTGGTGATGTGACACAGAGTGAGTTGGCGAAAAGTTTAGGTAAAAGCCAAAGTTTCATTGCTAACAAGCTACGTTTACTAAAATTAGCACCTAAAGTCATTACAAGATTAAGAGAAGGTAAGATTACTGAACGACATGCACGTGCTGTACTCGTATTATCCGAGGAGGATCAAGAAGCATTAATTGAACAGGTCATAGCTCAAAAGCTTAATGTGAAACAAACAGAAGATAAAGTACGTCAAAAGACAGGACCTGAAAAAATTAAAGCACAGTCATTCCAATTCTCACAAGATGTAACGCAAGCAAGAGATGAAGTAGGTAAAAGTATCGAAGCAATACAACAATCTGGCTTACACGTTGAACAAAAAGATAGAGATCACGATGATTATTATGAAATTAAAATCAGAATTTATAAGAAGTAAGTAGCACTCCTTTTGTCATTGAGATGAAGGGAGTTTTTATTATGATTTAATATTTATAGAGAGTTCAAACTAGCTAAGTAATAATTAGAAAATTAGGTCTATTGATTTTATTGTTTACAATTGATAAAGTGCGTTTTACACTAAAAGTAAACGAAACGTTTCGTTTAATAATTAGAAAAGAAGGATTATTGTGTTCGGAATATCTATATCAAGTGCGATACTTCATTTTGTAATCGGTGGATTTGCGGTTGCTTTAGCATCAATTATGGCAGAGAAAGTTGGCGGTAAACTAGGTGGTATTATAGCTACAATGCCCGCAGTCTACTTAGCAGCAGTGATAGCATTAACCATAGATCATGAGGGCGATGAACTCATTAAAATGTCTATGCATTTAAGTACAGGAGCGATAGTAGGCATTATATCGTGTATTTTAACTGTATTTTTTACCTCAATTTTTATTTATAAGAAAGACTATAAAAGTGGTACAGTATTTGCCATATTGTGTTGGCTTGTGATTTCTGTGGCGATTTTTGTAGTAAGACATATATAAAAGGAGGTACATTTTAATGAAATTAACAATTATTAAATTTTTAGTTGGTGGATTAGCAGTATTAATTAGTTATATCGTCTCAGTGGTACTTCCTTGGAAAGAATTCGGAGGAATATTTGCTACTTTCCCGGCAGTATTTTTAGTATCTATGTGCATTTCTGGAATGCAATATGGTAACAAAGTGGCAATGCATGTGAGTCGAGGAGCAGTCTTTGGTATGACTGGCGTTCTGTTTAGTATATTAGCAACATGGGCAATGCTCAACGTAACGCATATGTGGTTGCTTAGCATTATTGTTGGATTTATAGTATGGTTTGTAAGTGCATTTATAATATTTGAAATCGTGGAGTACGTAGCACGTAAAAGAAGGGAAAAATATGGCTGGAAGACCGAAAGACCCAACAGTAAATAAAAAAATTTATGAAGAAATTAATCGTTTATTAGAAACAACACATTTTAAAAATATGACGATAGATCAAATTGCAGAGAATACAAGTGTTTCTAAGGCAACGATATATCGTCGTTGGAAAGACAAAGAGTCAATGATTGTAGATATGTTTGTAGATCAATCACGAATCATTGAACCAGAATATGATAATCTGTTTGATAATCTATATGATTTCCTAATTAAAGTTATGAAAATCTATAAGACACCATTAGGAAGTGCTGTTATTGAAATATTGATAAGTAATCAACAGGCAGAAGCACGAGAAAAATTTATGAGAGATTACTTTGAACATAATAGAACGATTTTAAAATCCATCATTAGTCAACATATCGAAGAAGACAATCAAGATTTATTCATCGATATCATATTCTCTCCTATCTACTTCAATATATTAATCAAACCGCAGTCTCTGACAGAAGCATATATTGAGAAAATGTTAAAAATGATATTAAAAGCATATGAAGTATAGTTAAAGTTCGATAGCGTTCCTGAAGAAGGAGCGTTTTTATTTTGAAATAATATATAAAGGTAGTCTAAGGTAAGTATTTCAAATACTGTTATGACAAGGTGTAAAAACATTTTGACAGAACAATTAATGAAAATGTAAATCAAATTTGGTAGTTTTATTTTAAAGAAAACGTTTCTATATGAGTATCACTTTAAAGAAAAGTGAAATACTTTTTAACTAGAAAATTAAGGAGATAGAAGCATGAATATAAGCCATCAAATTAAATTATGCCGTGAAAATAAAGGATATTCTCAAGAATATTTAGCTGAGAAACTATATATATCTAGACAAACTATTTCGAATTGGGAAAATGAACGTAGTTATCCTGATGTCCATAATTTAATAATGATGTGTGAGTTATTCAATGTGTCACTGGATGATCTAGTTCAAGGAGAAATTCATATGGAGCAAAGAGAGTTAGTAAAAAAGAAGTTTGATTTTTGGACGTATATAATGTTAATACTTCTGATAGGTTCACTTATATTATTAGGACCCTTAATTGTTTTTTTTAGTTGGTGGGGCTTTGCTATATTTTTATTATTGTATTTGGTCGGGATATTTGCAGGTGGAAATGTTGATAAAATTAAATATAAAAATGGCATGGATAATTATGATAGAATTGTTGCTTTTATGAATGGAAAAGATCCTAATGAAGTAAATGTTAGTAAACGAAGAGCAGTCATAACTGATATTATCATTTTTATTTTGGTAAGTGGTGGCTATGGAGTAATAGGAATGCTAAGTATTTATTTAGCTTTTAAATTTTTATAAGTGAAATAGAAAATATTTTTACATTTTAAAAACCCTTTGATAGCATATATTTTAATAATAAATATAATATAAAGGATGGTTGCATGTGTTATAAAAAGCTAACAGCGATATTACTTACGTCATTTTTGATATTAGGAGCATGTTCCGGACACGATGATCATGAAAAGATAAATAAAAATGACGATGAAAAGTTACCACCTATTCCTAAGAAAGTGTTTGTAGATCAACAATCGAATAAGCAATTATCTGAAAAGGAATTAAAGAATAGTATTAAGACATACTTAAATACGAATAAGGATTTAGCAGACAATATTACTGATTTAGGCTCAGAAACTAAACTCAATAAAAAAGATAAAAAGAAACTAAATAAATTACAACATATGTCTAAAGAAAATGACCAAAACTTTGAAGATTATATTAGAAAAAATGAGTTACCAAAGGGATATAAAAAGGGCACGGAATTAACAGGAAAATATACTAAAGAAACCAATGAATATTTAAATCAATTAACTTCAAAATTACAAAAGTTAGATAAAAAAGATACAAAAGAAATCGATAAATTAAATTCAAAATATAAAGATAAAGTGAATGGTAAACAACAGAAGAAAGTAGAGAAGTTCTTAAAAGATAAAGATATTGAAACAAAAGCATTTGAAAAGTAATTCAATATAATCAATAAAATTCCCAGTTCCGAAGCGGTTCTGGGAATTTTTAATATTGATTACATGCCAGATAAACTTTGCATAGAATCCTGCATACCTGCACCAATTAAGCCAGAGCCAATAATTAATACTAAGGCAACTACTGCAAGAATAATAGATGCTTTCTTTGAGAGATGGCTAGTAGCGTAATAAAGTACACCGGTTAAGAATGCTTTTAATAAGTTAGTTAAATTGAAATTTGCTAAATAGGCATTACCTTTATTAAATATATTTAAACTGTCTAATTTATAATCAAAGAAATCAATGCCAAATAATAAATGGATAGCGGATACAATTAAAGTCCAAATATTAATAATGATTGAATAGGATAAAGTAGCAGAAATAAGGCTACTTGTTTTAACATCAGATTTAAATATTTTTGAAATGACTAAGAAAATTAAGAATGCAATCACTGAACTAAATAAAATTCCAAATATACCAGATATTATTGTAATAGTCATTACGGTTGTTTTATTCGAGTCATTGATACCATTCTCCTTCATAGTATCAGGTGTCAATTGGAGTTTACTTAACATGAAACTCATAATAATTGCTAAAACAATAAATATGATTAACTTTACAAGCCATTTTGGATTTTGTCGTATCTTTCTAAAATGGTCTACAAAAGGTAAGTTAGATTGTGATGCTTCAGGTTGTGTTGTATTCGTTTGTTCCATATATGTATCTCCCCTTATTGTTATTTTAATAACAGAATAACATTGTTAAATAATTTTTAAAATATCAATTTTTATTTTAAATAAGTATAAAAAATAGAGTAAGTAAAAGAAATACAAAAACTTTTTCATTATTATCAAACTTAAAATAAGCTTAAATCTCCTTAAATTAAATATATATAATAATTAAAGTATGTTATCATGCAAAATATAATACATTTTAAGGAGCATAGGACATGAAGAAAAACATATTATGGAGTATTATCGGCGTGGCAATCATTCTACTTCTAGTTATTGCAGCGTTCATCGTGAAACAGGCAACAGGCTCTGGTAATAAAGATAGTAAAGGTTACGATACATATACAGTTAAGAAAGAAACACCGATTAGTCTAGAGGGTAAGGCATCTCCGAAATCGGTCAAAACATATAACAACAAT
This sequence comes from Staphylococcus sp. AC872, assembly GCF_979255425.1. Classification (NCBI taxonomy): domain Bacteria; kingdom Bacillati; phylum Bacillota; class Bacilli; order Caryophanales; family Staphylococcaceae; genus Staphylococcus; species Staphylococcus sp. AC872. The sequence continues at coordinate 155,098 of NZ_CEEDKW010000003.1, read as the reverse complement.
AGTCAAATTGGCACATTCCAGAGTCCAGCCGTTGATGACGGTCAAAAAGTCAAACAGGGGGATCGTCTCCTAAGTTATGATACGAACAATAGTAAGCGTCAACAGCTCGCAAACAAAGTGGATCAAGCGCAAAACAAAGTGAATGATGATTATCAAAAAATCAACCAAAGTCCTAACAATAATGAGCTTCAATCTAAACTGACACAAGATCAAAGTTCACTTAACGAAGCACAACAACAACTGGCACAACATGACAAACAAATGAATGATAGTATTTATGCGGCATTTGATGGTAAGGTCAATATTAAAAATGGCGAAGATGCTGGCGACGGTCAACCTGTCTTACAGCTTATTTCAGACAATCCACAAATTAAATCAACTGTCACGGAGTTTGATGTTGAGAAAATCAAAGAAGGTGACAAAGTTGATGTTACAGTTAATAGTAATGGCAAAAAAGGTAAAGGTAAGATCCTTAAAATAGATGAATTACCAACTAGTTATGATGATAGCGCTAGTGGTGAAGCAAGTGGTGCACAAGCAAGTGCAGGTAGCCAAGGTGACGAAGGTCAAGATGGTGGTAGTGCCGCACAAGCTTCAAATCCAACGGTAAATAATCCGTCTGGTGGCAAAGAAGGCGATACATCTAAATACAATGTCATTATTGGTGATTTAGATATTCCAGTACGTTCAGGGTTCTCAATGGACGCGAAAATTCCATTAAAATCTTTAAAACTACCTAACGATGTTTTAACAAAAGATAATGATGTTTTTGTATTAGATAAAAATAATAAAGTTCACAAACGTGATATTAAAATCGACCGCAACAATGGCCAAATTATTGTGAAAAAAGGACTTAAAGCTGGTGATAAAGTCATCAAAAATCCTAAAGGTAATTTAAATGATGGAGAAAAAGTTGAGGTGTCATCATGATTGAATTGAAAAAAATCAATCGACATTTCAAAAATGGAGACGAAACGAATCATATTTTAAAAGATATTGATATTCATATTGATGAAGGTGAATTTATCGCCATTATGGGGCCATCAGGGTCAGGTAAAAGTACATTAATTAATATTCTAGGATTTATTGACCGTGGTTATGAAGGCGATTACCTTTTTAACGGTGACAATTATAAAAAAGCATCAGATAATCGTCTCGCAACGATACGAAATCATACGGTAGGATTTGTGTTTCAAAACTTTAAATTAATTCAAAATAATACCATTCTTGAAAATGTCAGTATTCCACTTATTTATAATGGAATGAGTAGTAAAGACCGTAAAGCCAAAGTGTTAAAAGGATTGGAAGATGTTGGTCTACATCAGAAGGAAGACTTACTTCCTAATAAATTATCAGGTGGACAACAACAACGTGTCGCGATTGCGAGAGCCATTATTAACGAACCTAAATTTATCATTGCCGATGAGCCAACAGGGGCATTAGATTCGAAAACATCAAAAGATATTATGGATTTGTTTGTGTCGTTAAATAAAGAAAAAGGAACAACTATGATCATGGTAACGCACGATCGTGAGGTAGCGAATAAAGCTGATCGTATTATTCATATTTTAGATGGTCGTGTGAAAGAGGAAGAGGTGCTGACGCATGAATAATTTTTCTAATATTTTATCCGTCGCCTTTCGCTCTATTTTAAAAAATAAGCGTCGTAATATCTTTACGATGATTGGTATTATTATCGGTATAGCGGCCGTGATCACGATTATGGCCTTAGGTAATGGTTTTAAAAAAACAACAACAGAACAGTTTGACGATGCCGGTGCAGGTAAAAATCAGGCATCGATATCGTATATGACACAAGACATGAGCGCACCGAAAGACAATCCATTTAAACATGAAGATATTAGTGTTGTAGAACAAGTTAAGGGTGTTAAAAGCGCAAAAATCAAAGAAAGCGAAGATAGTACATACTCTGCCAAAGTAACGAATACACATGGTAGTGGTGAAATCAGTTTAAAAAAGGCTTCTCATGTGTCAGGGGTCGATGAAGGCCATGGTTTTACGAAAGATGATAATGATACACAGGAGAAAGTCGTCGTGATTGATAGTAAAGTGGCGAAAAAGGTATTCCACAATGCGAAAGCAGCTGTTGGCAAATCCATTTATATTAATGGAGAAGGATTTAAAGTGGTTGGTGTTGGTGATGCAAGTGGTCAAGACGCGAGTGGTATGCCACTTGAATCCGTGGTCCAAATGCCAACTAAAACAGCGAATCACTATATGAGCAACTTATCTCAAGGTACGCCACAACTATTAGTAACTGTTAATGATGGTGAAAATAAGAAAGATGTGGGTAAAAAAGTTGAAAAAGAGCTGAATAAAAAAGGGACAGGCGTATCTGATGGCCAATATAGTTTCGCGGATAATGAAGATATGATGAAAGGTATTGGCAAAGTATTAGATATGATCACCTACTTCGTTGCAGCTGTGGCGGGTATCTCATTATTTATTGCCGGAATCGGTGTTATGAATGTGATGTATATTTCTGTAACCGAACGGACAGAGGAAATTGCGATACGACGTGCCTTTGGTGCCAAAGGTCGAGATATCGAAATCCAATTCTTAGTAGAAAGTGTTGTGTTGTGTCTACTCGGTGGTATTATCGGACTGATACTCGGTATTATTATTGCCACACTTGTCGACTTAGCAACACCAGATATGGTTAAGAGTTCCGTCAGTCTCGGGTCAGTCATCTTAGCAGTGGGCGTATCCACATTAATTGGTATTGTCTTCGGTTGGATCCCAGCTAGAGCAGCTTCTAAAAAAGAATTGATTGATATTATTAAATAGTTAACATCATAAAGCACTCGTACCTATTGAAGTACGAGTGCTTTTTATCATTATTAAGATATTAATACAATTTTATTAATCAGAAGTTGTCTGTAGTTCATATAATATAGGTACTATAATATAAAAGTCGTCTAACTCTCAGGCGTCAAATCAGACGTAGAGAGGAAGTGCATATCATATGATCGAAGCTCTTGTTCACATCATAATCACAATTATTAGTGGTTGTATTGTTGCGCTATATACGTAGTGGCTACATACACGAAACAATAAGGCAAACTAGACGATAATAGCCAGTACTAAAAATCCCCTCACTACACGCAATAGTGAGGGGAATGGTGCATACAATACACGAAGCTCTTATTACATTCATTATAACACTCGTTAATAGAGGAATACAAAACTAAGATTTAACCAAAAGAGGGTATATTATAGAACTTCGAACAATAATCTTTTTTTATAAATAACTATAGTCCTATTTAAATATGAAGGTTTTGTATTTAGAAGAAACATATAGTGAAAAATTACAAATATTAGTTTTTTAATTTGAAAGACTATAAATAAATGAACTTTTAGAGTAAACTCTAATTGTAAAGTAATTTAGAACATTGTATTAAAAGGTTAGTTGATTTAGAAGTAACTAAACTAAGGAGTGTTAGCTATGAAAGCAGCAGTTTGGTATGGTCAAAAAGATGTAAGAGTTGAAGAACGTGAACCTAAAGAATTACAGGACAATGAAGTTAAGATTAAAGTATCTTGGGCTGGCATTTGTGGTACAGATTTACATGAATACTTAGAAGGTCCTATATTTATTTCAACAGAAAAGCCAGATCCATTCTTAGGTCAAAAAGCGCCAGTTACATTGGGTCATGAATTTGCAGGTGTGGTAGAAGAAACTGGTTCCAAAGTTACAAAATTTAATAAAGGCGATCGAGTTGTAGTTAACCCTACAGTTTCAAAACGTGAAAAAGAAGAAAATATTGACCTTTATGATGGTTATTCATTTATAGGCTTAGGTTCTGATGGTGGATTTGCAGAGTTTACAAATGCGCCGGAAGAAAATGTTTATAAACTACCAGATAATGTTTCTGATAAAGAAGGTGCGCTTGTCGAACCAACAGCCGTTGCAGTTCAAGCAATTAAAGAAGGTGAAGTTCTATTTGGTGATACTGTAGCTATTTTTGGTGCAGGACCAATTGGATTATTAACAGTCGTAGCAGCCAAAGCAGCTGGTGCAAGTAAAATATTTGTTTTCGATTTATCAGAAGAAAGACTAAGTAAAGCTAAAGCACTAGGCGCAACTCATGCTATAAACTCTGGTAAGACAGATCCAGTTGATGTTATTAATAAGTATACAGAAAATGGTGTAGATGTATCTTTTGAAGTGGCTGGTGTAGCACCAACACTTAAATCTTCTATAGATGTTACAAAAGCAAGCGGTACAGTTGTTATCGTTTCTATTTTTGGTCATCCTATCGAGTGGAATCCAATGCAATTAACTAATACAGGAGTAAAACTTACTTCTACAATTGCATACACACCTACTACATTCCAACAAACAATTGACTTAATCAACGAAGGTAATTTAAACGTTAAAGATGTAGTTACTGATGAAATTGAGTTAGAAAATATCGTAGAATCAGGATTTGAACAACTTGTAAATGATAAATCTCAAGCAAAAATTTTAGTTAAATTATAATATAGACTATAAAACTAGTAGAAGGAGAATCTTCAAATTAGAGATTCTCCTTCTACTAGTTTTTTTATAATTATTAGTTTTAACTATATCATTTTCATTATTAAATATTATGTTTGTTAATTGAATAAATATTAATTTAGAGGTGAAAATCAATGGTTGTAGGTTATGCTAGGGCTCTTCCATATCATTTTTGAAACATCTTTAAAATTAATATGTATTGTATAAATAACTAACTTAATTACTTTCGGTTCATGATTATTTACTGTTATGAATATAATTTCATTATTTTGTTTATAATAATAAGATTTAAAGCGACTTTACAATAAACAAGATTATACAAATAATAAAATTTGTAATAATTTGTAATATTCTGTAATATATTGTAATATTACTTTAGAAAGACATTTAACTATTAAAGGAGTGTTAATAATGAATACTTTATCAAAGAGTTTGTTAACAGGTACTTTAGCAGTTGGGGTGGCTTTGGGTGTTGGCGTTGAGGATCTTTCACATCAATGAAGCTCATGCGGCTACGCAACCATATTATAACTATCGTGGTTATACATCATCACAAAGTGATTTTATTTTAGATAAAAATTTTATTAATGCCATTAAAAATGACAATTTCACAATTAATGGATATAAAATTACTGAAAACAGTAAAGGTAATGATAATGATACAATTGAAAAATTTGATCAACAATTTTATTTACCTAGCAAAGGGAAAGCGGATGGTGTGTGGTTCCAATTAAAACCGGGTGTAGTTTCTAAAGCTGAATTAGTGAAAACTTATGGTAAGCCCTTAAATAAGCCATCTGGAACAGCCCATGGAAATGAATATTTATATCAATTTAATGAAAAACAATTACGCTTTTTAGAGAATAATGGTTATATTACTGAAGTCGGTATCCATAACGGAAAAAGTTAAGTGATAAAATAAAAATTTTATATGGAATTCATTTTTTACAATTTTACTAGCCTATTTATAGCAAAGTTGAGAAAAATTGAGTAATCGCAAACGGTTGGTGAGACAGGTCATCAGCCGTTTATTTTATATAAAGTGAATAAGGGGATTAAATTATGTATTTTACGCAACTAACAGAGACAGAATATGACAATTTTATTCAAAATAATAAGGTCCATTTTACTCAATGTATTGATCAATTTAAATATAGAAAAACAAATGGCGAAGAAGCACACTTAGTTGGTGTCAAAAATAATGAAAATGAGGTCATAGCAGCTTGTTTATTAACGGAATCTAGAGCGTTAAAATTTTTTAAGTATTTTTATTCTCAAAAAGGCCCGATATTAGATTTTAATCATCTTGAATTAGTAAAATGCTTCTTTAAAGGCTTAACAACATATCTACAAAAAAAACGAGCACTATTTGCTTCTATAGATCCGTATATTTTAGAAAATGTTCGGAATACTGCAGGAGATATTGTGACACCGATTAATAATAAAGAATTAATTCACACATTACATCAATTAGGTTATCAGCACCAAGGCTTAACGATTGGCTATTCTCAAAAGAGTCAAATTAGATGGCTATCTGTACTAGATATGGAAGGACAAAAAGAAGATGTCTTAAAAAATATGGAATATAAAACCAGGCGTCATGTTCAACATGCGATTGAAATGGGTGTTAAGACAATAACGTTAGACATATCAGAAATTGATCGCTTTTATCAATTATTTAAAATGGCTGAAGAACGACATCATTTTAAATATAGGGCAAATCCATATCAATTTTTTAAAGAAGTACTGTTAATGTATTCGAATGAGGCAATGATTAAGCTTTCATATATTAATTTAGATGATTATAAAAATCAATTAATTAAAAAATCATCTGAAATAGCTAAAGATATAGAAAACACAAAAGATAAGTTAAGTGGGCATCCTAATTCTAAAAAGAGTAAGAACAAGTTAAAACAGTTAGAACAGCAATGGAATAGTAACGAAAAGAAAATTACAGAAACACAAGACATCATTCAAACAGATGGACATGTAATTGATTTAGCAGCAGCCTTATATATAGCTACAAAAGATGAAGTTTATTATTTATCCAGTGGTTCAAATCCACATTACTATCAATATAAAGGTGCGTATGCTTTGCAATGGCATATGATTAAGTTTGCTATAAAACATGAGATTCCTAAATATAATTTTTATGGTATTACTGGAGATTTTAGCAAGACAGCAGATGATTTAGGCGTACAACAGTTTAAAAAAGGATTCGGAACCCACATTGAAGAATTAATTGGAGATTTCATTAAGCCTATCCACCCATTATTGTATAAAGTTTTCCGATTGTTAAATGAATAATATGATGAAAAAAGGTGGTATTTAATATGACTAATCATGATGAAATGAATGAACAACATAAGGAAAATCAGAATGAAGATTTATCAAAAAATCAAAGCGATGTTTTACCGAAAGGAAATATAGCATTAAATATCCTCATTTTTATAGGTTGGATGATTCTAGCGCAATTACCTATTATTATCATACTTACGATTACAAATTTATCGGTTAAAATGGACACTTTGAAAGCTACAATGTCCACCGTCTTATATCTTATTGTTGTATCAGTAGTGGTTTGGTTAATTAGACGGTACTATAGACGGCATACTTATGAACATACGGGCAAATTTACGACGAAAGATATTGGTATTAATATAGGGTGGGCAGTCTTACTTCGTATTATTGTCTATGCATTTTTGTTCCTTTTATACAAAGTCACAGGGTCTGCTCAAACAAGTAACGATAAGCTATTGTTTGGTGATATGAATCAACAAGCAACAAATGCAAGCCAACTTGCACAAGTATTTCCTTTTATCATTTTTGTAATTACCATCAGTTTTATTACACCATATCTTGAAGAACTTATATATCGAGGTATATTCAAAGAGACTTTATTTAAAAAGACTTCATTTTGGTTACCGTTCATTATTTCTTCAATCGTTTTTGGTTCACAACACGGTATTAATAATATTATTTCATTTATTATGTATACATCAATGGGTATGGTGTTTTATCTTGCCTACTCACGTAGAGGTAATATCAAAGATAGTATGATGGTTCATATGATTCATAATAGTATTATTGGAATAGCCATTTTAGTAGGATATTTATATATAATGTTCAAATGATATTAAAAAAAGAGTAATGAATTAAAAAAGAATGGATCCTTATCAAACGTCATCTAAGGAGAAATCAGTATTAAGTTATAAACCAACAAATCAAGGACCCGGCGTGATATTTAGTATAAAAAATAATAAAGTGACAAATATAAATATTACACATAGTGGTATTGGATTTTAAATAATAAATGTTATAAAAAATAGAAATTTGAATGATATAGGCCATCAAATGGTATTAGTTAAAGCCATTTGATGGCTTTTAACTTTTTAAGATTTGTTTAATTGAGGTCATTATAATAGTAAATGCAAATTAATATCGGTTAGTATGAAATATGCATTGATAAATAGATTTGAGGAGAGATAGAGATGAAAGTTCAGATTTTATTATTTGATGAGGTAGATATTTTAGATGTAATGGCACCATATGAGGTATTATTAGCTGCCACTGAATATACGGATGAAACGATAGATGTGAGATTTGTGAGTATCGATGAAAGACGAACATTTAAAAACGGTATTAGTAATTATGAATTACAAGCTGAAACAACACTTGATACTCAAACAACTGGATTAGTCTTAATACCAGGGGCTTCTGGTTCAATAAATATGAAAAGTGAGACCTCTATACCATTTAAATTGAATAAAATAGCAAATCAAGGTGTGACAGATAAAATTAAAGAGGTCCATCGTAACCCGAATATGACAATTGCTAGTGTATGTGGTGGTGGCGTATTATTAGCCATGGCAGATATTATTAAGGACAGACATGTTACAGCACACTTTATGGGACTAGATTTGCTTGAAGGGGCTGGTGCACATGTAGTTAATGCACGTGTAGTAGATGATGGCGACATTGTTTCAGGTGCAGGTGTAACGTCAGGATTAGATTTAGCATTTTATTTAGTTGAAAGAGAATTAGGACCACAAATCGCTTACGAAATTGAACGTTTGTTTCAATATGAAAAACGTGGCACGGTGTGGAAAAATGTCGGGCAGGCACCTAAGTTATCTGTAGATCAATCTACGGCAACAGAAGAAGATGTTAGTGGTCAAGCTCAACAAATTGATGGAGAAGAAGCGGATTATCATCATTTACTTGGCTATTGGAATGTAACTATTAAGACGCCAATCGCAGAATTAAATATTGAATATCATTTCTATGAAAAAGACCAACAAATATATGGAATTGCTATTGATCAAAGTGATAAAGATAATATTTCTGAACTTAACAATATTCAAATCAATCAAAATAATGTCACTTGGCAACAAAGTGTAAAAAAAACAATGAAACTCAACTTAAAATTTAATGTTTCTCTAGATAGTACCAAAATGAAAGGTAACGCTAAAATGGGATTTGTCTCTTCGAAATTAGAAGGACAAAAAATTAATAAATAATATGATCGAAGCAGATGATGAATAAATGGTGGATTATTTGCTTTTTCAGACCTTATAATTGAGCGTCTTACTTTAATTAAATATTGCGTGTGATACTGTGATTCATGAAAACGTTAAAATATACAGGAGGTATCTCATGAAGGTTATTGTTATTGGCGCAAGTGGAACTATTGGTAGTAAAGTAGCAGAAAAACTAAAAGAAAATCATCATGAAGTGATTGAAGTAGGAAGTCAATCTGGTGACTATCAGTTGGATATTACGTCTCCAGAACAAATCGAAAAAATGTATAAAGATATTGATAATATTGATGCAATTGTCAGTGCAACAGGCGGTGCTACATTCAAAGCGTTGTCTGAGATTAGCTTAGAAGAAAATAATGTAGCGATTCAAAGTAAGTTATTGGGCCAAATCAATTTAGTATTAATTGGTCAACATTATTTAAATGAAAATGGCAGTTTTACGTTAACATCAGGTATTATGATGGACGATCCTATAAAACTAGGATCTTCAGCAGCAATGGCTAATGGCGGTATCGCAGGTTTTGTGACTTCAGCTGCTGTAGAATTAAAACATGGTTTAAGAATTAATAATGTTAGTCCTAATGTAGTTGAAGAAGCATTAGATAAGTATGGAGAATTCTTTAAAGGTTTCACAGCAGTACCTGTCGATAAGGTAGCTAATGCATTTGTTAAAAGTGTAGAAGGTGCACAAACAGGGCAAACGTATAGAGTGTATTGATAGTTTATACCTTATCTGAAAAATGATGAGATTAATTTATTGATATTACTATTAAAAGAAAAAATTAGACAAAAAGGCGACCTCTATATTAAATCCATAGAAATCACCTTTTTATGTCAGTTAGAAAATTTTATTGTTAAAATGAGTTATTTTTCAGTTTCGCTAGAATATACAATGTGTGTGTCTATACGTTGAGGAATATCTGCTAATAATTCCATAATCTCATTTGTTTCGTCTTCAGTACTAGGTTTAGAGTAGTGATTGTCTTTAGCTTCATCACTTCTGAAAAATTCAAAGGCTAATAAAACATCATTATCTTCATCTGAACGACATAAAACCCAATCAGTAGGATCATCGATGCCCAATTCTTCTAAATGTTTAGCTTTTAAACATAAATCGAACAATTCTTGACCTCTACCTTCCTTAGCTTTCATTTTAATAACAACACCAGGTTGGTTATAAAATAGTCTTTTATCTTCCATATTTATTACCTCCTTTTTTAGCATTTTAGCAATTACTAATGAGAGAACCTAATAAATTGATTTATTTCAATTAATTACTTTAATCACCAATTGTAAATTTATGAATAAAAGGAAATAATGTGATTTAAAAGTATCAATATTGTATAGTGGGATTAACAATAAGACATATTAATAGGAGTATATATATGAGACAAAAAGTATTAATAACTGGCGCAAATAAGGGGATTGGTTTTGAAACGGTAAAACAACTAGGTGACAAAGGTTGGACGATATTATTAGGTGCACGTAATGAAGAAAGAGGTCGTGCTGCCGTTAAGACACTCGAAAATAAAGGTATAACAGCTGAATGGATACAAATTGATTTAAATAATATTGATACCATACATGCAGCCGCTGATTATATAGCAACACAACATTCTGATTTGAAAGCATTGATTAATAATGCGGGTATTTCAGGCAATATGAACGCATCACCACTGGATGTTGAACTTGATGAATTAAGGGAACTGGCAGAGGTCAATTTCTTTGGTAATTTCGAAATGATTAAGACATTTACACCTATTTTAGCTAAAAATCACGGAAGAATATTAAATTTAACGATACCTTTGAATCCTAATAGCTTTTTCCATCCATTTAGTTATATTGCAACTAAATCTCCATTAAATTCGATGATTAAATTATTCGGTAGACATTTTAAGAAAAATAAAATACCGGTTGAAATATTTGGTGTAATGCCCGGAGGTATTACGACAGACCTGAATAATCATCAAAAAGGATTTTTAATGCGTTCAGTAAATGAAGGCGCGCAATCCATAGTGAAAGTATTAACAGACAAACATAATCATAATGGTAAAATTTTATTAAGATTGATGCCATTTAAAATATTCAAATAAAGGGACACCATCATATCGGTGCCCCTTTTTATTAATTAATAATGACATATGAAAGACCTGTTAAAGTAAGGGTCAATACAGTAGTTAAAATAACGATTGTTAAGATTTTTTCTTTAAACGATACAGGTTTCAATCCAATAAATACAGTTAAGGTAAAGAAAAATAAACTTGCTATTAAATAGAAGATAAAAAGTATAAATATAAAACCACTTGGATTATTGAATAACTCTTGATATTGATCCATGAAAGGAACTCCTTAAATTAGAAAGATATTTTCAATATAACAAACATAACCATTAGTTATCTAATTTATCAATCTATATAGTATAAAATTAATAAAAAACTTTACCAAAATGTAAATAAAAAATTAAAGATGTTTAAGGATTATATGATGAAATTAATTAACAGTTATTTTTTTGAATCTATAAGTGAGTGAAATACTTATAGAGGTGATTTTTTTGAAAAATAATAATTCTAAAAGACAGTTTAGTATTCGAAAATTTACAATAGGTGTTGTATCAATTGTAGCTGGTATTACATTTTTTGTTTCAGAACATGACGTTCAAGCTGCTGAGCAACAATCCTCCCACTTATCACAAGAATCAGTTCTTTCTCACTCAAAGCCTTCCGACCAAGATGCTAATGTGTCTTCAAAAGAATCGGAAATCGACAAAAATATTAATAAAGTAGACGACGCGCAGTCTTATTCTCAACAAAATGAGCAACAATCCTCAAAAGCCGAAAATAAGGAAATACAGAAATTAACACAAGCAGAGCAAGTTGAAAAACAGGAACAACCTGCTTCTAATCAGACGGCTAATCACTCTTCAAAAGGGCCCTCCATTAATAATCAGGAAAGTCATAACAAACAGCAACCTAGTGATGACAAAACACCTAATACCGAACCAGAAAAAATTGAAAAAGTAGATAATCATAAGCGTATTCAAGATCAGTATCAAGATAAAAACAAGAAGGTTGATAATAAACAATCTAACAATTCGCAATTAAACCAAAAAGAACATCCTAATTCATCAAATAATAAACAACAAAAGCAACGTCTAGATGTTAAACCACAAAAAGATAACCAACAATTACAATCTCGAAATGATGTAAAAGAAAAATTAGATAACCAGCCAATTGAGCAAAAAGATACCAAGCAGCAAAGTAACAATAAAAGCAAAGACAACACAACTTCTGTAAAGTCACACAGCCAACAACATAAACCGCATTCATTAAAGACCCAATCCCATTCAACTCCAGGTCAAAAAGTTAACACAAATATTTCTACTAAACCAACACAACAACAAACTACAAATCAGAATATTAAACCTAAAAATACAGATGAAGCTACTATCAAAAGTAATCAATATAAAAACAAATATCCGGTAGTGCTAGTACATGGATTTTTAGGGTTAGTGGGTGACAATGCACCAGCTTTGTATCCTAATTATTGGAGTGGTACGAAATTCCCAGTTAAGAAACGATTAGAGAAACTAGGTTATGACGTGCATGAAGCGAGTGTCGGTGCTTTTAGTAGTAACTATGACCGCGCTGTAGAACTGTATCATTATATTAAAGGTGGAAAAGTAGATTATGGTGCAGCACATGCTGCTAAAACAGGACATGATAGATATGGTAAATTTTATCAAGGGATTATGCCAGATTGGGAGCCAGGTAAAAAGATTCATTTAATAGGTCATAGTATGGGCGGTCAAACGATACGTCTGCTTGAGCATTTTTTAAGACATGGTAATCAAGAAGAAATAGATTATCAAAAAGCACATGGTGGTGAGATTTCTCCTTTATTTACAGGTGGGAAAGATAATATGATTTCATCAATCACAACTTTAGCGACACCACATAATGGCACACCAGCTGCAGATAAACTTGGTAATACTGATTTTGTAAAAGGTGTATTTAATAGAATAGGTCGCTTAAGTGGAAATAAATATTCTCATATTGATCTCGGATTTTCACAATGGGGATTCAAACAACGTCCAGATGAAAGTTATATTGATTATGTGAAACGCGTTGCGAATAGTAAGATTTGGAAGACTCAAGATAGTGCAGTCTATGATTTAACGACTGAAGGTTCAGAGAAGCTAAATCAGATGACGTCACTTAATCCTAATATTGTATATACATCTTATACGGGATTAGATACACATACGGGACCATTAGGTAATGAAAATCCTAATATTAGACAATTTTTCTTATTTGATTTAACAAGTAGGTTAATTGGTAGAGATGATAATGTAAATGTAAGAAAAAATGACGGTATTGTGCCAGTGTCATCTTCATTATTCCCTACAAATCAAGCCGCTAAGACGGTAGGGATGACTTCCCCAACTACAGATAAAGGTATTTGGCAGGTCAAACCAGTGATGAATGGTTGGGATCATTTAGATTTTGTGGGATTAGATGCAACAGATTATAAACGTATAGGTGAAGAATTAAGTCAATTTTATTTAGGAATTATCAATAATTTAATTAGAATTGAAGACATAGATGGTATAAAACATTAAAAAAACAGTGTGTGCTCAATATTGGGCACACACTGTTCTACTTTATTTATTGTTTTTCATCACGACGTTTTAAGACATAGGCGCCACCTAGTAATCCAATTGGGATACCGGCTATCGGTGTTAAAGCGCTACTTAATACAATAACGATTAACGTTAACATAATAACGTTGAATACATTGACGTTTAAATTTTTCAAATCCTCGTATGATTGTTTAATTAAATCTTTAAATTTCATGATAAATCTCTCCTTATGTTTTTTATTTAAATAATGACTAAATTGCTTTTTTAATAACTCGACTAGAATGTAAGAATCCTATTAGTGCGAATGCAAAGTAGACAATCGTGTACACAATCATCACGATAATGATGGTAGTGTATGACACGTTTCCCATTAATTTCATAAAAGCAATTGCAGCAAATAAAGCATGTAATAATGCGATAATGAGTGGTAGGCCAAAGTTGAAAATGATTTTTAAAGTTAGCCCTTTTAACATGTCACGATGAGTAAAGCCTATGCGATTTAATATACGGAAATGATCAATTTCATCTTCAGTTTCATCTATCTGTTTAATATAAATAATACAACCCGCAGCAATTAAAAATGATAAACCGAGGAATGATGTAACAAATACTAAAATACCATTGGTCGCATCTAAGTCCTTTTTAATTTCATTTTGTGATTGAATATTAGGATCAATTGATCTTGCAATGTGTGTGGCTTGTTTCATGTCTTGATGATGGTCAAGACTAATACCGTATATATTGTGTGTGATATCAGCTGTCTTTAATTTATTAAATTCGGCACGACTGACTTCAATAGCTGGCATATTAGATGTGAGATCAAGTGGCAGTATTTTATTTTTATCCTCTTTAGTCACTTTAAAAGTTTGTTGTTGCTTACCTTTTACAGTTACCGTTTGATTAATATGAATCTCCATAATACCAGGTGTATTTTTCGTATTTGTAATAATTGCGTCAGTACCCTTCAGATTGTCGTTTGGTACAAGCACGTTGTGTATTGCCATACTTTTACTATCATTTTTTAATGTCAAAACCTTATCTTTTACTGATTTAGGAGATATGGATTCATACGTTTTGGTATGATAGTTGATATGATTTTTCTCCAATTGTTTTTTAAATAATTGAGCTTGCTTTTCAGTTGATAAGTTAAAATCTTGAGGTGCTATAGATTTAAAAGTATTGTTACTATTTTCTTGTGTAATTGTAGCGAAACAAAGTACAGAAACGGTAACAGCAGAAATAACTGCAATAATAGTTAGAGACATCGCATTTTTCTTCATTCTATGCATAATTGAAGCGGTGAATACGACATCTGTAATAGTGACATGGCCATGTTTAAAATGTTTAATTGATTTAAAAATCAGTGATACAGTACTTCGGAAAAATAAATAAGCACCTACGACAGTTAGAAATAATATAATAAACGGTGATGTCATAGATAATGTTAATTGTTTAAAAGTACCGAACATTTCTGTAGCCATGTAATAACCTAAAACAATCATCGCAATACCTAACAATCCGCTAATTACTTCTAAAAAGGTAATTTTAACTTTAGTGGCCTCAGTCTGACGGCGGTCTTTCATTAAAGCTAAAATACTACGCTTTTTTAAGAATATATAGCTTTGGAATAAGATAAGTGTAAAAGCAATGATTAATAGCAATAATGTTAAAGATAAAGCCATAGGTTCGAAACTAATAGTCAATTTGATTGTTAAATGCATTAATTTTGATGCGATATACAATAAAAGTTGAGAACCAAATATGCCTATCATCACACCTAGTACACCAGTGATTAGAAATATTGTTAGTTGTTCAATACATAGCATTCTTAAAATATTACTACGTGTTAAGCCTATAAGTTGAAATAAGGCAAACTCTTGTGTACGCCTTTTAATAAATAAATGATTCGCGTACATCAAGAAAATCACGATAATGATAAATAGAAATACTGATCCCACAGAGGCGCCTTTTTTAATAATTGCCAAAGCATTGTTATTATTAATACTGTGTGTGAATTGCAAAGTGGTAAAGCTAAAATACAAGATGATACTTAAAAGCAATGAAAATAAATAAATACCATAATGTTTGATATTCATTCGCAAATTTTTAAGTGTGATTTGATTAAATGACATGAGTCACACCACCTAAAGAAGATTGAAGTTGAATGATATTTTCATAAAAGGCTTGTTTACTATCTTCTCCTTGGTTAATTTCAGAATGAATATTGCCATCTTTTAACATAATGACACGCTTTGCAAAGCTAGCTGCGACTGGATCATGTGTGACCATTATGATAGTGGATTGAAATTTTCGATTCATTTCTTCAAGACGATTTAATAAATCTTGTGCGCTTTTAGAGTCTAGCGCACCAGTAGGTTCATCGGCGAAAATGATTTTAGGTTGATGTACGAATGCACGTGCACCTGCAGTACGTTGTTGTTGACCACCAGATATTTCATTTGGATATTTTTGGCTTAAATCATAAATGCCTAAAGCATCAGTAACCTCTTTATAATGTTGCTCCATTTCCTTCTTATTATGTTGTTGAACAGATAAAGGCAACATAATATTTTCCTTAACTGTTAACGTTGGTAGAACACTATAATCTTGAAAGATAAAGCCTAATGACGTCTTGCGAAATTGTGCAAGTTGTTTATTTTTTAATTGAGTTATATTGTAACCGTCAACAATCACAGAACCACTCGAAATAGTATCAATTGAACTTAAGACATTTAGAAGGGTTGTTTTACCGGATCCTGATGGCCCCATAATGGCAATAAATTCACCCTTTTCAACTGAAAAATTAATATCTTTAAGTGCTTGATATTGCTTCTTCTTGCCATAAATTTTTGATAATTGATTGACCTGTAAGATTGACATGTTATCACTCCTTATTTGCTTATATCTTTATTTTAGAAGTGATCTGTCATTCTAGCCTTTATCTAATCTTACAAATCATCGCCCTAAACTTACAGCTTTGAAAGGTTAAAGTGGTTGATGGGAATCATTTGTGATATTCAAAAATACGTATAAAAAATTAGAATTAATCATTTAATTTTTGTAAATGTAATTGAAATATTTAATTAAGTTATGTAATCATATAATTAATTGGTTTTACATATTTATAATTTAAAAGGAGTATCTGTTCATGAAAAAGATTTTGTTATTATTGAGCACATGTTTATTATGTTTAACTTTAGCTGCGTGTGGAGGTAATGGTGAACAAAAAGAGCCTTCCAAAGAAAGTAAAAAATCTGATAAATATGAATACGAATACTACGAAGTATTAAATGATGGTGATGAAGATACGCCAAATGTTGAAATCAAATATAAAGATAGTAAAGGGAAATCCCATTTGGAAAAAACAACTTTAGATCATGTTTACGAACATATCTTAAGTGATGGCAATAAGAAACCATATATTATTAAAGATGGTAAAAAGATTCATGTTTATCGTCCACCATATATGATGTACGGCGATGATGAAACAGAAGGTAAAGCAGTGTCTAAGGATGAAGTATCTAAATAAATAGAGGTGAGTTTATGAAGCGTTTATTATGTAAATTTAGTTTAATAACCATTACGTTTGTAACTATCACAACAATTGCTTTGTCTACTCAACTAGATGCGGCAAGTACTTCAGGTGGTTCTAGCTCTAGTAGTTCTAGTAGCTCATCATCTAGTTCGTCATCAGCTTCATCAAGAGGTGCTTCATCAACATCATCAAGTTCCTCTATGAGCCGTTCAAGTGCAGCTAATGTATCACGAGCAGCTCAACAATCAAGTCAACGAGCGTCTCAACAAGCAGCTAAATCAAGCCAATCTAAGTCAGC
Organism: Staphylococcus sp. AC872; assembly: GCF_979255425.1. Classification (NCBI taxonomy): domain Bacteria; kingdom Bacillati; phylum Bacillota; class Bacilli; order Caryophanales; family Staphylococcaceae; genus Staphylococcus; species Staphylococcus sp. AC872. Next base: position 137,563 of record NZ_CEEDKW010000003.1, on the reverse strand, counting down.
ACAAAGCAAACAATATAAAACTAACTCGAGTACCAAATCATTAGTAAGTCCAAGACGTCCTTATAGTTCAAGTGCAGCATATCAAACTCAATTTATGTCGACGTCATTTTATAATAACTGGCTATATTTGTATCTCTTTTCTTCGGCATCTCAAGCCAGTCAGGAAAAGAAAAATAATGTTCAATATCAAATGAACATGTTGAAACATCAAATGAAAGACCATGAAAAATTATACACAGTAACACTTGATACGAAACAAGGTAAACGTGTTGTAGTTGTACCCAAAAAGCAATACGACAAAATTCAAAAAGGGCAACACGTCAAAATTAAAAATGGTGTTGTTCAATAAATAATCATTTGTAGTTAAGGAGTTTCTATGGGAAAAGAAATGATCGAGTGGATTGTTGCATTAGCAATGGGTATTATTATCGCTATCATTCTCACAGTATTTATCGGTACTTCTTATACTGTTTCAGGAGAATCGATGCATCCTACTTTTGAAGATAAAGATAAAGTGATAGTTAGTAAAATATCTAAGACATTGAATCATATTGATTCCGGTGATGTCATTATTTTTCATGCTAATTCTAAAAGCGATTATATTAAACGATTGATTGGTAAACCAGGAGATACGGTTAAATATAAGAAAGATCAATTGTATATTAATGATAAAAAAGTTAAAGAACCCTATTTGAGTGAAAATAAAAAGTATAAAAATGGTAAGTATTTAACAGAAGATTTTAATTCCAAAACACTTAATGGTGCGAATGGGAAAGCTAAAATACCTGAAGATAAATATCTTGTATTAGGTGATAATAGACAAAATAGTAATGATAGCCGATATAAAGATGTTGGTCTGATTGATAAAAAGCAAATTGTCGGTAAAGTGATGTTTAGGTATTGGCCTTTCGATAAATGGGAAAGTGGATTTAATCCAGGGACATTTCCCAATTAAGTATCAATAAAGGGTCTCTATCGTTGATTAAAACTTTGTAAAAAAGGTGAGTCAATGATAGAGACTTTTTTCGTGGATAAGTTTAGATGTTGTGGATAATTTTGAATTAACAATTTGATAAAACGATGCATATCAAGGGTTGGAGATTGATTGTAAGTTATCCACAACGTGTGTTATTATGTTGATAATTAACAGAATTGTGTGACAATAATGTAAATGGGGTGTAAAGTATGTTTGGATTTAAAGTAAATGAATACGTAACTTTAAAGATATTAGAAGAGAGAGAAGCGGATACATTATTTAATCTTGTTGATCAATCGAGGTCATATTTAGCAGAATGGTTACCATTTGTAGCTTATACTAACCAAGTTGAAGATAGTCGAAAATTTATTCAAGCAGCGTTACGCCAATTTGCCTCCGGTAATGGTTTTCATTGCGGCATATGGATAGAAGACCAATTGGTTGGTGTGATTGGATTACACTATATTGACAATGTAAACAAGAAAACATCAATTGGGTATTATTTAGGTGAAAATCATCAGAAAAAAGGAATCATGACACAGTGTACTAAAGCATTGATTGATTACGCGTTCAATGAATTAAAGTTAAATCGTGTGGAAATTAGAGCATCAGTTGAAAATAAAAAAAGCCAAGCGATACCAGAACGATTAGGTTTTACAAGAGAAGGTCGACTGAGAAGCGAAGAAAAAGTACAAGGTCAATTTAAAGATAGTTTTGTTTATAGTTTATTAAAATCAGAATGGCAATCATAAATAGAAAAAGACTAGATAATTATTGGTTATACATTATATATTCAGTGTTAGTTTGTGAATATATATGCATAAGCCATAAATAATTACCTAGTCTTATTTTTATTTAGTTAGTACGCGATGACTATTTTTGATTTTTTCGTCTTCTACCTAATAAGAGTAAACTTGCAATACCTGCCAAGATACCTCCCAAGATACCTCCCAATAAGGTCGTATTTGAAGATTCATTTTGTTGACCAGTTTCAGGTAGTTTATCTGTGTGATGATGTGAATCGACATGTAATGCAGAATGATGTTCTATATCGTTATGAGTTTCGGAGTCGCTATCCGAATCCGAGTCACTGTCGGAGTCCGAGTCACTGTCAGAATCAGAGTCACTATCGGAATCCGAGTCACTGTCAGAGTCAGAATCGCTGTCAGAGTCTGAGTCACTATCGGAATCCGAGTCGCTATCAGAATCAGAGTCGCTATCAGAGTCAGAGTCACTGTCAGAATCCGAGTCACTGTCGGAGTCCGAGTCACTGTCGGAGTCCGAGTCACTATCGGAATCCGAGTCACTATCGGAATCAGAGTCACTGTCAGAATCAGAATCGCTGTCAGAATCGGAATCGCTGTCAGAATCCGAGTCACTATCGGAATCCGAGTCACTATCCGAATCCGAGTCGCTATCAGAGTCCGAGTCACTGTCAGAATCAGAATCGCTGTCAGAATCGGAATCGCTGTCCGAATCCGAGTCACTATCGGAATCCGAGTCGCTATCAGAGTCCGAGTCACTGTCAGAATCCGAGTCACTGTCAGAGTCAGAATCGCTGTCAGAGTCACTGTCAGAATCCGAGTCACTGTCAGAATCACTATCGACTGGAATCACGGTTACTGTTTCAGTAGTAATATATGAAGCCCCTTCGCTATCTGTTACTTTAACTGTGATCGTATATTGTCCTGGTACATCAGCATTAAAACCACCGTTATCAATAATTTCAACTTTGTTAGTTAAATCTCCGTCTTCTTTATCAGTAGCACTTGTAACTACTTTTATCACTTCAAAATTATGATCACCTTCATGAATGACTTGTGGAGATGTTGTAATGGTTGGGGCCTCGTTTAATGGCATCATTTGAATGACTGGATATAATTTTGTATCTTTTAAAATTTTATCACCATCGCTATATGGTTGATCATTATCTGAATAGAACCATTTGACCGGATTACCATCCAATGTAGTTGGAGCTGATTTATCTACTAAACCAATTGTATTCCCTCTAGGTGTAATGACGTGGTCTTCAGTTATACTATTTTGATTATTTTGTGCATCATTTTTATCTTTAAAGAAATCAACTGTCACAGCTGGTGCCCATACATGTGCCGTTTGATCATGTAATTTATTTTCATTTAATCCATAGTTATATTCAGGGTGATTGATTGGATCATTAGGGTCACTCGTAATGGTTAAATCATATTTATTGTTTACATTTTTGTCTAAATTCGATTTATCAATTGCGAAATGAGTTAAAACTTCACCATTTTCATTAACAATTTGAGTCCCAGTAGGAACTTGAGCATTACCTTTTTCATCTAAAGGTAGGCTAACAGATCCACCGCTAATTATTATTTTAGGGAAATCAGTAGAAACATTTGAATTACTTGGTAAATCATGAAATTTATCAATTGTGACTTTAGAATCATCTTTGATATCGATTAATGAAGGCCATGCTAGACTGCTATTTAACGATGAGCCTTTATCAAATCCAACACTACGTAAATCAAGTGTACCGTTTTCAACAGTTAACGTTGAATGTTCTAATTCGATACCTTTTTCATCACCTGTGAATCCATTTATATTTTGTGAAATGGTACTATTATTCGTTACATTAAAATGTGTAAATTCAGAGTTAATACCTACTGCGTCTACTGGCACTTTGAATATCCATATAGATTTGTATGGATTAGCATCTGTAGGGGTATTCACTTTTAAATCAGTATTTGAGAAATTAACTTGTTGATCCCCACGTCGATGATCTGGATTAAAAATATTGAAATTGTAATGTGCTCGAGAAGAAGAGTAAATGTTACTATCATTAAAATTCACTATACCAGCATTAGATTCAATCGCATTACTCGTAGGGCTATCGCCATTGTTAACCAAATTGAGAGTTGAATGATTTACATTTAATTTTGAATCAAAACTATCTCCTAATAGTAAAGTTGATCCCGTAGAATCTCTTGTGGAATTGGTATTAATATGAGCATCTTGGATTGAAATCTCACCAGCAAATTTCTTACTAGCATCAATACCAGACTGATTAAAGTTATTAAAGTTTGTTTCGCCACCGTTAATGTTAAGTTGAGTAGTTGAATCTCCGCCATGAACAGCGATACCTTTATTGAAGTTATTGAAATTTAACTGACCATCGTTGTTAATTGTTAGCGCTTGACCATTACCAAGAGATGCATCAATACCGATAAGTTTCTGTGCTTGTCCAGGTGCAGCATTAAAATCTACTTTTTTACCGTTTGCGACATTAATGATGAGACCGCGATTCAATTTTAAACCTTCAGTAAACTCAAATTGATGATCAGAATTAAAATTAATTTGGCTCACATTAGCATCATTAAAAGCATTTTTTAAATCAGTAAATGTAAATGAGTCATCATCAACATTTACAATGCCATTATTTGCTACATAAGCTCTAGAAACAGGTTTAACAAATTGACGTTGAACGATATGATGTTGTGTTTGTGATTGTGTTGATTGAGTATTGAATGTCTTTGACTGAGGTACAGAAGGTTGAGCTTGTGATGGTTCTACATGAGTGTTGGCTTGTTGTGAAGTTGGTTTAGAAAGTGCTTCTGTGGCGTTAAATTTAGCTTCATTTTGTGTTTGCTTTTTATTAATTGTTTGATTGTTTTGATTTTGATCTTGAGTTGAATTCAACTGTTGTGTTGATTTAGTCATCTGACTTGTTTGTTGGTTTTGCATATCAGATGTGATATGTGAATCATTAGTTTGAGCAGGTTTAGTCTGACTTTGATTTTGGTCGTGTTTCAATACCGTTGAAGTTTTGTTTGTGTTTAATTTAGCATCGGGCGATGTAGCTTGTTGATTAGGTGTAGAAGATGCATTGTTTTCTTCAGTATTTTGTTGTGTTTTTGATTCTGAATTCTCAGCAGCGTGTGCGTGATTTTGCATACCTAAAAATAGAGTGACGCCAATAAGTGTTGACCCAATTCCTACAGAGAATTTTCGAATAGCATAGCGCTGACGTTGATTTACCTTAAATAAATGATTTTTCATTTGAAGCCCCCAAATTTTATTATTCCTATATAATAGTTATTTTACATGTACAATTCCATTATACACCATACCTAATAAAAAATAATTATTTTCCTTAAAATTATTCTTCATTTTCAAAAATATTTAAGTTTTAACAATTAAAAGTTATTTCATTAAATATAAAATTATTTAACTAATGAATCTACAGGTATAAATAATCTAAAAAGTATTAATAATAAGAGGGATAAATCAACTTGTTTATCAAATGACAGACGATATTATGGAAATAAAATTCCCGGCGATTTTAAATTAATCACCGGGGAAATAATATGAATTATAAATCTTGCTTTTTAAATGTTTTCATAGAAAGAAAGTAGGTTATAGCCAGAATAATTAATCCAAATAGCGCATAACCAATGCCAACTATCACGTTATGAAAAGTTGCAATGGCAGTTGCGAATGAGTCAGAATCCATCATGTTTGGCATTAAAAGGCCATACAATACAACAAAAAAGCTTAATATTAATATAATTGATGATGTTGTTAAAATGACATTAGAATTTTCAGATCCAAATTTAAATGTTAGTGGAAAAACAATAGAATAGGTTCCTACTGCGCCTATGCCTATACAGGCAGATAATAACATCATACTTATATTTTGTGTGAAAATTGCTGTAAATATAAGGCCTACCAATAATCCGGTAAGTATTAAAGATAAGAAAGCAACATAATAGCTATTAACATATATATTTCTTCCTTTTGGGAAAACAGAAACATAGTACATCCATTTAGAATCTTTTTCGTGTTTAATATTGTCAGTGATTGGAGAAAGCAAAAATACCATTGGCATAAAACAAGTCATTAAAGGATTAAGAAATGAAAAAATGACAGTTACTACAATAGATACTATAAAATAGCTAATAAGTGTCTTTTTTGAAGTATAAAATATACTTAATAAAAATCCCTTCATTACTGTTCACCTCGCATAATAATTTTTGTTGCATCGTCTATATTTGTTAAGGGGTGAGCGTCTTTAATTTGATGATAATTGTTGATTAAAGCAATGATTTTATTTTGACGAACACGTGAAGCTATAATCATCTCTGTGGGAACATTAAAATCAACTTGAGGAACTTCAACAATGCCGTAATTATTAAGTAAATTATCTTTGTTTTCTTCTAGTATAATTTTGCCATCTTTCATAAATATAAGCTTTGAAGCAAGCTTTTCCATATCATCAGATATATGTGAGGCTAGTAAAATAGCATTCCCTTTAGCTGTAAAATCTTCAAGTAATTCTATCACTTCTTCACGTCCTGATGCATCCATACCTGCTGTTGCTTCATCTAGAATTAATAATCGAGTGTCATGAGCTAATGCAATAGATAATGCAGTTTTCATTCTCATTCCTCTTGAAAATGTTTTAATTGCATTAGTAAAAGGTAATTCAAAATAATTTATGATTGAATGAAATGTCTTACTATCCCAAGATTGATAGATATTTGAAAATATTTTATCAATTTCTTTTAAAGATAATTTATTAGGTACACGTAAATCATCAAAGACTACGCCAATATGCTCTTTGTATTCTTCTTCATTTGAACTTGCTTTATTGAAGAATGTTACTTCTCCAGAGTCTAAATGACGGTTACCTACTAAGGTGTTAATCAGTGTAGATTTTCCAGACCCATTTTTTCCGATTAAGCCCACTACCTCATTAGAATAAATTGAAAAGTTAATATCGTGTAGATGGAAATCTGAGTCTTTATAAGATTTATTAAGTGATTGAACATTTAAAAGTGAAGTCATTTTACATCCTCTCTTTCTATATATGATAGGTATAAAATTATGGATTTAAGATTTATAAAATTTACGAACTTTTGATAGATAACCAAAGGCATTATAGATAAATAAAATGATAAGAATAATTATTCCTACAGATTGATTTGATTTAGAAATGATTGAGTATATACCTAAAAACATCACACTAATAAGGAGTAGTCCGATATTCATAAAAAATTGTTTGTAAATGGTAAGAAAGTTGATATGGCGTTCACCTTCGTCCATAATTTCAATTATTTTTTCTGTATATTTTTCTTCCCCCATTTTTGGGTAACGATCATCAAATTTTCTAACAAATAATCCTATCATAATAGCAGGAATGGCTGTAACTATAAATGGAAGAATAGATAGAAATAAGTATTTATCTGAAATATTGCCTAGTGCTAGTATAAAGATTGTTAAAAAACTTATTAGTATTTCTAGATAGAATATAAAACTGACAGATAGATATTTTAAATTTGCTTTACGCTCATATGTATCAGCAATGTCTTCATCCTCAAATTCTATCGATTTTGATTTCAAACGAAGTGAATCTTTTTGGTATTTTAATAATAATAACGTAAGAAAGATATTAAAAAATGTTGTTATTAAGGTAATACTAATAATTAACATGCTACTTTTAAAATGAAACTTAGAGAATAAGTTGTATTGATTAATAATGTCAAAAAGTTCAACGATTAATCCACCTATAATTCCACCTATAATCATAAGTAATAGATAGCGTCCTACTTTCATAAATCTTCCTCCTCGATGATAAAGATACTTTCTACGGGTTCATTAAATATACGAGCGATTTTCATAGCTGTAAGTATAGAAGGTGTGAAGTCATTACGTTCTATCAAAGAGACGGTTTGTCTTGATATACCAGCTTTCTTAGCTAATTGAGTTTGATTATATCCATCTCTTGCTCGTAATTCTTTAAGTCGATTTCTCAAGTTGATCAACTCCTTAACATTAATGTATATGATAAACGTCATTTTGACAAGTATATTTGTCAAAATGACATATATATTGTATATTACATATATCAACGAAATATAAATATATTCAAAAGAGGTGGTTTCATGCAACGCATTGATATTTTAGATAATCCTAAATTAATGAAACAGTTTTCTCAATACATGATTTTATTATTTATTGGTTTTGGTATTATTTTTTGGATTATAGAGAGAAGTACTAATACTGTATATATATTTCAATCAATTATAGGTAATATTGTACTTTTTATTATTTTATATTTCTTAATTTTTACAATTCACGAATGTATTCACGGTGTTTTTTTCAAAATATTTTCACCTAGACACAAAGTTCATTTTGGATATTCTAGTGGAATGATTTATTGTGCTATACCTGGTGGACAATTTACACCTATGACTTTTCTAATTAGTGCTATCGCACGATTTATAATTATAACAGTGATATTAATTACTACGCTTTATTTAGGTATATTACCAAAGTTTTTCTTTTTTATTTTGGCTACATTACATGCTGGTAGTTGTGTTGGAGACTTTTATTGGGTTCTTAAAATGATTCAAACTCCAAAAAACTCAGAAATTGAAACTACTGACAAGGGCATTATTATTTATGAATGATTAATAGAACAAAGGGGTTTTAAAAATGGAAAATAAAGGGTTTATGATTTCTAATCTATTAAATATATTGTTAATGTTTTTTGTTGCTTTAGGTGTGATTGATAATCATTTAATTTTAGCTATTGCATTTGCTATTGTGGCAATAATAAACGCAGGGTATTTACTTTATAAAAGCAATGAAATGAATAAACAGAATGAGGGTCAATCACATGGTAAAAAATCTTAAATCACTTCAATCTGTAGTGATATTAAATGAATTAGAACGAATATATCAGACCGCCATTTTGGATACAGTTGAACGAGAACCGTGGAACCACGAATATGAAGCATTGGAATTTAAATTATTTGAATATCGTTTCAAGAGCCGTTTGGCTAAAAAGACCCCAAAGAAAAAGGGTTACTTTGTCACTTTGTGGGAAAAAGATGCTAATCATCAAAATACCCCATTACATTTTGACAAAATGAGTGATTATTTAATGATTTATGTAAACGATCAAACACGTAAAGGCATATTTATTTTCGATAAAGAAACACTGTTAAATCATGGCATTTTAACTGATAATCATCACAAAGGGAAAATGGCATTTCGTGTTTATCCAGATTGGGAAACGGATTTAAATGTAACTGCTCTAAAAACACAACAATGGCAACAAATGTATTTTATCAATTTAAGTCATAGTGACACGGAGAATCAATTATCTCATATTAATACGATGATTCATTTGAATTAAATAACTGAAAAACGTCTACAAATAATATCACCCAATACTAAATTTACTTTACTAGTGGATTTAGTATTGGGTTATTTATGTTCATTAATCATAAAAGAATTGAGAGACGTATTGAATTTTTAATAGAATAGGTCTATAATTTATAAATCGTAATTATTTCGATTTAAAACCTAAAGATAAATATCTCAAGGAAGTGTTTAATAATGCAACAACATCGAAAGGTAGTCATTATTGGCGCAGGTGCTGCGGGTATCGGCATGGCTATCACATTGAAAGATTTTGGTATAGATGATTGTTTAATATTAGAAAAAGAAGAGATAGGTTCATCATTTAAACAATGGCCTAAGTCAACTCGTACCATTACGCCATCGTTTACATCTAATGGATTTGGTATGCCAGATATGAATGCTATTTCTAAAGAGACGTCACCTGCGTTCACTTTTAACCAGGAACATGTATCTGGGGAAACGTATGCGAAATATTTAGAAGTTGTGGCTTATCACTATGGTATCAGTATTCAAACTCACACTGCTGTAACGCAAGTCTCTATGGAAGAGGGTCTATATTTCATCAAGACAACTCAAGGTGATTACACGGCAGATTATATTTTTGTAGCGACTGGTGATTTTCAATTTCCTAACAAACCATTTAAGTATGGTATTCATTATAGTGAGGTGACTGACTTCAACGAATTCGATAAGGGAGACTATGTTGTGATTGGTGGTAATGAAAGTGGATTTGATGCTGCGATTCAATTAGCTAAAAATCAATCTACCATTTCGTTGTATACACGTACGACGAGCCTTAATGATGAGGACGCTGATCCTAGTGTAAGGTTGTCACCTTATACACACCAACGCCTAAGCCAAGCAATTCAACAAGGTGCGTTGATAGAAATGAATGTGCATTATAGTGTTTCAGATATTAACTTTCAAGACGGTAGGTACATTATTTATTTTGAAAATGGTCATGAAGTACAAACTGTGAATGAACCTATTCTTGCTACCGGATTTGATGTAACACAAAACCCTATCGTTCAAGAATTATTCGAAACGACAAAGCAAGATGTGAAATTAACGCTTCAAGATGAGTCGACACGCTATCCTAATATTTTCTTAATAGGTGCTACAGTTGAAAATAATCATGCCAAGTTATGTTATATCTATAAATTCAGAGCACGATTTGCTGTATTAGCACATGAGCTTGCACAGAGGGAAGGCTTACCGGTCAATCATCAAATGATAGAATCATATCAAATGAATCAAATGTACTTAGATGATTATACTTGTTGTGATGTGGCATGTTCATGTTAGAAGTGAAATATGATTTAAAACGGGGTTATTATGATCCAATTCCAGAAGACACACATCTTTTAACACTTCAGCATATATCAAGACTGACATCTGCAGAAAAGGCATTATTGAAATCAACGATTATCAGGAATAAATTGGATATATCTTTAATGGAAAGTGTAGTGTCTAGTTCTCAATATAGTCACTACGTTATTCAACAACTTGAGCAATTTCAGAAAGAGCGCAAAAATCAAACACCTAATATCTTACAAATGGTACTTGGCTGGTTGATTATATTACTCATGTTCGCATTGCCTATTGGCATGGCGTATCACTTTTCAGATTGGCTACAAAGTCATTATGTCGAACATTGCATTACTTTTTTAGGTTCATTCGAATATTTCCAAAATGGTATCATGCAGCACATTTTCTTTGGAGATTATGGTGTGTTATCGCTAGGAACATATTCATTTGTATGGGCATTACCTGTAGTGGTGTTAATCAGTTTGTCTTCAGCCATCGTTGAACAAAGCCATTTAAAGGATTGGATTACTTGGGCAATTGAACCGACGATGATACGCATTGGATTAAATGGAGAAGATATCATTCCTTTATTAGAAGGATTTGGATGTAATGCTGCGGCTATTACACAAGCAGGCCATCAATGTCATGCTTGTACCAAAACACAGTGCATGAGTTTGATTAGTTTTGGAAGTTCATGCAGTTACCAAATAGGAGCGACGCTATCTATATTTAGCGTAGCAGGGCATTCTTGGCTTTTTATACCTTATTTAATATTAGTATTGGTGGGCGGCATCATACATAATCGATTATGGATGAGGACAAATCATCACCCTTTTGCAATTCAAACTGTTAAAAAGTCCACCATTCACTTACCGTCAGGGCGACAATTGAGTCAACAAATTTGGAATAATATATGCATGTTTGTCATTCAAGCTATGCCTATCTTTATCACAATCTGTTTTATTGTTAGTATCATTTCCTTAACACCCGTTTTATCGCTCATTTCACATATATTTATGCCAATATTGATGTATTTAGGTATTCCAAATGAATTATCTCCAGGTATCTTATTTTCCATGATTAGAAAAGATGGCATGTTGTTATTTAATATGCATCAAGGTGCTTACATTCAACAATTATCTGTCATACAACTATTGTTATTAGTCTTTTTGAGCTCCACATATACAGCATGCTCTGTCACAATGACCATGGTATTTAAACAACTTGGATTGAATGAAGGATTTAAAATGATAGTAAAACAAATGGTGACATCACTAAGTATGGTTATCATTATTGCAACGATTGTTAAGCTTATAACAGTTATGAATTAAAAGGAGTGGCTAGGATGGAGATTATAATCATAGGAGGGTTTTTAGGCGGTGGCAAAACTACATTATTGAACCATCTCGTGTCCGAAGCGATGACACAAGGGTTACAACCAGCAGTAATTATGAATGAGTTTGGTAAACAAAGTGTGGATGGTCAATTAATCGATCAAGAGATCCCTTTAAATGAGCTCACTGAAGGCTGTATTTGTTGTGCAATGAAAGCAGATGTTTCAGATCAATTGCATCAACTCTATTTAGATTATCAACCTGATATTGTCTTTATTGAATGCAGTGGGATAGCAGAACCATTGGCAGTTGTAGATGCATGTTTAACCCCCATCTTAGCACCATTTACTAGGATTACATACATGGTTGGCATTGTAGATGCACATATGTATCAATCGTTAAAATCTTATCCAAAAGATATCCAAGGCTTATTTTATGAACAATTGAGCCATTGCTCTCACTTATTTGTGAATAAAATAGATTTAACACATGTGAATGTAACGAGCCAATTATTAAAAGAATTAGAAATCATCAATCCTGAAGCGGATATTCAAGTGGGGATGTATGGTCGAATCACTTTGCCTAAGTTTACACAAACTACCGATGACAATATTCAGACGAGAAAAAGTAAAGCAAATCACCAATCGCTACATCAAGGCATTCATCATCAGTACATAGATGTACCAGTGAAATGTAACAAACTACAGTTTATAGATTATTTAGACGCCTTACCGTCAAATATTTATCGTATGAAAGGATTTATTCAATTTATAGACGAACCGCATACTTATTTAGTTCAATATATGCAAGATCAGTTTGAATTAACACCAATAGCATTTGAAAAAGAAGTCCCCAATTATCTCGTGTTAATTGGAAAAAACATACAATATGACGATTATCGTCAATTATGTAATAGTAACAACGTTGAAGTAAGTTATTAAAGTATAAATCCCCATATAGACATGAAGATAACATGTGCTATATGGGGGTTCATCATATGCTATTATAACTTAGCTTGCCATTTATTAGTCCAAACTAAATCATTAGGTTTACCCTTGAAGTCAGAGTTACCCATGATTTTGTCTATAACAGTTTCTAAACTTGTTTTGTTTGAATGATATGCATTAATATACGCTTTTACCATTGTTGCATCGTGTAAATGCGTAGTGAAGTTGAGTGATGTGAAAACAGTAGGTACTTCGTGAACATACCATGGAATTTCATTACTCATTGCAGTTGACCAACGGATGCGGTAATTATTTTCTGCAGCATATCCAACGATATTAGCGAATACTAATGCTGCATCTACCCTTTCACGGTAATCTAATGTTTTACCTTTAATTCGTGTTGAACCATCATTTACTGTAACGTTAAAGCCTTTATTTTCTAATATACTTACAAGATGATCAGTCACTGAGTCATCAGATTTATAAATACCATTTTTTTCGCCTTCAATGACATAAAGTTGGATGTTTTTATGTGTTTCTGGACGAATAGGTAACTGGTTGAGCGTGTTTTTAACTAATGTAATACCTAAATCGGCAGCTTCTTTTTGCATGTCTATATGTTCATCACAACCGATGACATCTAATGCAGCCTCTTCTTTTTCTAACGTGTTTTGTGCTTGTTTATCATGTAAATGAATTTTAGCTTTGAGGCCTAAAATACGTTTAACCGCATCGTTAAGTCGTTCTTCTGTAATGACGCCTTTACGGTAACCTTGAAGCATGAAATTGAAGTCTTCTTCTATATCATTAAAGAATAAGAACATATCACAACCAGCTGCGATAGCTAACGGTACATAGTCCTCACGTTTCATTGAAGCTGTCATTCCTAACATATGACTTGCATCTGTTACAACTAATCCATTAAAGTTTAAATCTTGTTTTAATAAATCTGTGATAAGTTCTTTAGATAATGATGCAGGTAAAATATCTTCGTCATGCAATTTTGGATTTAATTTTTTAGAATAATGTGGCAAAGCAATATGTCCAGACATAATCATTTCTACACCATTATCGATATGGTTGGTATACACTTTACGGAAACTTTGATCCCATTCTTCAGGTGTCATTTCATTAACACCTAATACAAGGTGTTGATCGCGTTCTTCAGTACCATCACCCGGGAAATGTTTAATACAAGTAATCATATCTTTAGTTTCATTAAAACCTTCGATGAAAGCATTAGTATATTTAATTACAGTGTCAGCTGTTGTTCCGTATGCGCGAGTATTAACGATAGTATTACGCCAGTTTTGAAGAATGTCTACACAAGGATCGAAGTTGATATTAACACCTAAAGCTTGTGATTCTCGACCTGATACATAGCCTGCATGATAAGCAACTTTCGTATCTTGAGCTGCTTCGCATTGTGCTGCAGAGGCAATATAAGTCCCATCTTTACATGCACCATTACCACCAGAATCACAATTTGCTGCTATTAATAACGGTACTTTACTATTGTGTTGTAAGTCGTTGAGAAGGTTTTGAACTTGATGCTTATTACCGCCTTGGTATCGTGCACCACCTATATGATACTGATTTAAAATATCTTTATTTGTAAGGTCATTATTATTAAAATCTCCATCTTCTTCTAGAGAAAATAAGTTGAAAAATAATTGTCCTATTTTTTCTTCGTCAGTGAGCTGAGATAACGTATTTTCTACCCATTCAATTTGTTGATCATCAAGATAATAGGGTTTAGCTTTTAAGTCTACATTTACCATTATAACAACGCTCCTTTAGTCAAAATTATTATAAAATTGTTGAATTACTCGGTCCTGAATAGTATTATCAAACTGATTATTGATAAATAGTTTAAGGTAGGTTTGATCTAAGTTAGACCAAGATGTTGCTTCATTTCCAGCCAAAATAGGATAGAAATAAACTTGGTTGTCTTGGGCAGCTTGTAAATCGCCTCTTGCATCTCCAAGAACTAATATATGATCTGGTTTATAGTGTTGTTTAAGTTGTTGAATACAATGTTTTTTAGTACCTACCTCTTGTGCGAAGATACTAGTTAAAAATGGTGTTAGATGGTGTTCAGTCCATTCAGTTTCCACCGCTTTTAAATTTGCAGATGATACAATAACAATATCAGCATCGTGATGTGCATGTTTTAAAGTTGAATGCACATTCTCAAATGCGCCTAAACTAGGTAATCGACCGATTAATTCGTTAACTCGGTTTGACCAGTCTAAAGCTAAGCGAAGTCCTTTCTTTTGTGGATGCGCTTTCATATCTTGTTCTAATTGTGGATTTGAGAATGTTGAAGTATGATCGACCCACTCTTTAATATCATGATAGCCATCAACAGTGCGACCTTGCTCATGTAGTTCTGTGAGCATTTTTTCCAGACCTTGAAATCGATTAATCCCACGTGTGATTTCATATAGGTTAAATTGGTTCCAACGCTCTAAAACTTGTTCTTTCATATCATCTAAATTCCAAATATCTAATAAGGCAGGTCCAAATGCGCGTTCATGTTTGATTGTCATTGTATCCATGCCACAACCATCTGAATCTACGCAAATAAGGTAGTCATGTTGAGGTTGAAAATTTTCTAATGAATAATTCAAGTTTTTCAATCCTTTCTGTTCGGTTTATAGTCTTAAGTGAAGGTGATCATTATGTTAAATCAACAAATCTTTGATGTATTAAAAGTACATGCTTTTGAATTATTAATGATTGATTTAAATCATTACGATTTATCAGATATAAAAAATATTAGTAATCACTTAAAGTCGCCATTTACAAATACTAAAAGTAAAAAATACAAAGTAGAGTTAAAGAAACTTTTAGAAAATATGAATAGCGATCGTATTTATCATTATGTGAATCAATTTGATGTTAATTTTTTGTTGTTTAAATACAGAAAATATAATCGGGTAGTCATACTTGGTCCATTTCTACATCAACGACCAAATGAAAAAAGATGCCACGAAATGTTACAACAAGTACAAATTAAATATTCTAAATTATCGATATTAAAACAATATTTATTACAAATACCTGTTTGCCCGTACAGTCAAGCATTGAAAATGGCACATTTAACTGTACGATATTTAAAAAATCGAAACGTACATTATAAAGTTGAGACACTTGATTTTAGCTTTCATCGTAATACAGAATCTCATGCGCAAGATAAAGAGCAATATGAGTATACATTTAACAAGATTAAAATGTGTTATGACAATGAGAATAAAATGTTAACTGCTATTCAAAATGGCAATGTCGATGAAGCACTCAACTTATTTTCTGTAATGAATGTTTCAGTTGCAGGAATTAGGCGTGTTAAAGATGATTTATTAAACCATAAATATAAAGCATATCTACTTAACACACTGTGTCGTAAAAGTATTGAAAAAGCAGATGTGAATTTACTCATCATCAATGAAATATCTGCTAATTATGCAGCTGAAATTGATGACGCTACTGATGTTGAAACTTTAGAAATTATTACGAAACGGATGATATTTGATTATGCGCAAACGGCATTAAAAGTTAAATCATTAAATTATAGTTCTAATATCAACACAGTCATTCAACATATTAAGATTAATTTGGACCATCCTATCTTTCAAGATTATTTAAACAAGAAACAGGAAAGTCTTTATCTCAATATATTATGCAACTACGTGTTGAAAAGGGACGAGATTTACTACTTAATACGCCCATGACTGTAGAAGAAATATCCAGTTATGTAGGTTTCAAGCAGCAAAGTTACTTTTCAAAATGTTTTAAAATACAGTACCAACAGTCGCCCTTAGAATATAAGAAATCTTATAGTAATGAAAAGGTGACTTAAAATAATGGATTACGATTTACTATGACCTTTACATTACATTTTAAAATTATCACTCATTTTTAGATTTCACTAGCTCAAGTCATAGAAAATTTTGAAAATGGCCCTGATTTTGAAAATTGATGTCAAAATTTTATAAAAGAGTTTAAAAAATTACAAAAAATCATGTTAAATGATACTTTTTAAGTGTAATTTGGTACATGATAACTTACGTATTACTGCGATACACTGCAAAATTGAATAGATTTTAGAAACCCTTTGATACCAACTCTTATTAAAGATTGTATGAAAGGGTTTTATTTTTTTGTCAATTCAGACCTTTTTACACTGAATTGACGTTTTTTTAATTGGAAATATAATGAAGTTGGGTTGGCGAAGAAAACAATTAAAAATAGCGAGGAGCTGAGTAAATGAAAAAAATGCAGACATTAAATCGTTTACATGATAATTATCTCGTTGCTGTTGTCAGAGGCAAAAGTAAAGCAGATGCAATTGCAGCTGTAGAACATATGATTGATGGCGGCATATATAACATTGAAATTACCTTTACGACACCACAAGCAGAAGAAGTGATTCAACATTTAAGTCAATATGTAATAGACGAAAACGTGGTCATTGGTGCAGGAACGGTGTTAGATAGTACGACTGCCCGATTAGCTATTTTAAATGGCGCAGAATATGTGGTAAGTCCTCATTTTGATCCAGAGATTGCAAAAATGTGTAATCGTTACGCCGTACCTTATTTACCTGGATGTGGTTCGGTAACAGAAATTGTTCAAGCCATGGAAACAGGTGTAGATTTAGTGAAGTTATTCCCTGGTGATTTATTAGGTGCTAACTTTATTAAAAATGTGCATGGACCTATTCCTCAAATTGAACTCATGCCATCAGGTGGTGTGTCATTAGATAATTTAGAGGATTGGTATCGTAAAGGTGCATTTGCGGTCGGTATCGGTAGTGCATTAATGAAAAATGCAAAAGATGGAAATGATTCAGTAATTAAAGAGAACACAGAAAAATTTGTCGGAAAATTCAAAACAATAAGAGGGTGATGGTATGTCATTCATCACATTTGGCGAAATTCTAATGCGTTTAAGTACACCTAATCACCAAACGTTTAATCAAGCACAATCCTTTAATATTAATTACGGTGGCGCAGAGATGAATGTGGCGATAGGATTATCAGGATTAGGTGTCAAAACGTCGATGATTAGTGCTGTACCTGATAATGATTTAGGTAATCAAATTATTCAAAATTTAAAGCGATATAATGTCAATACTGAGCATATGAGTCAAAAGGAAGGCAGATTGGGCCTATATTATATCGAAAGCGGTTATGCTCAGCGTGCAAATCGACTTATTTATGATCGTCAAATGAGTACATTTAGTCAATTTTATCATCGAGATGATGATATCAAATCAATTTTAAAAGGTCATGATTGGTTTCATATTACTGGTATCACAGCAGGATTGAATCAAGAATTATTATTATTTTTGAAAAAAGCAGTCAAAGTTGCGAAAGAATTAGGTCTATTTGTAAGTTGTGACTTGAATTTTAGAGCAGCACTATGGGACTTTGATACGGCCAGAAAAGAAATGTCAGACATATTATATGATGTGGATTTAGTTTTTGGTTATGAACCGATAGCATTGCCAGATGACAAAGGTCACGACCAAAAAGATGGATTAGATAGAATGGCAGATATTGATGTCATACGACCATATTTAACTCAAATCCATAAGAAGTACAATGTTCAATATATTGCGTTTGTACAAAGAAAAATTTTTAACCATAAAAGAAACCGCTTACAAGGATTTCTATCTACAAAGGATCAATTAGCAAAAACTGAGCCTTTGGATGTTGATATTTTGGATAGATTAGGAACTGGGGATGCATTTAGCGTAGGTGTCATTTATGGGATTATGCAGAAATGGAATTTAGAAAAAATTGTTGAATTCGGTATTTATAACATGAGCTATAAACACAATATATTTGGTGATTTTAGTTATGCAAGTCTAGAAAATATTTACGCATCTATTCAAAGTAATCGAGATATCAATAGATAGAAAGAAGGCGGGATTATGGGAGATACAGTTGAAAAAAGAGAAAAACGAAAAATGCATAAATTTAATCATATCGAAGACGCTACATTAAGTTTTAAAGAAAAGTTATCATACGGATTTGGTGACTTAGGTAACGGTATGATGTTCGATATGGGTCAGATTTATTTAATGATGTTCTTTACAGATATTCTTGGTATTTCAGCTTTTTACGGTGGTCTTGTATTTTTAGTGGCAAAGATATTTGATGCCTTTGTAGATACAGGTGTAGGGACAATCGTCGATTCAAGACGAAATATCGGTCCTAAAGGGAAGTTTAAACCGTTTATCTTATACGGTACAGTTCCTTTAGCAATTGTAACGGTTTTATCATTTACAGCACCTGATTTTAGTTATACAGGTAAAGTCATTTGGGCATTTGCAACATATTTATTATTTAACGCAGCGTATTCTGTAGTTAATATTCCGTATGGTTCATTATCTGCAGCTATGACTTTGAATGCGGATGATAGAACACAATTATCAGTATTTAGAAACTTAGGGTCACAAAGTGCATTATTTATAGCAGGTATTGTGGTTGTGCCAATGGTATCTCAATTTGATAATCATGCTATTGGATATCCAGTAGTCGTTGCTGGTATGGCGATACTTGGTGTCATCTTCCACTTAGTTTGCTACAAAGGTGTTAAAGAACGTCACGTTATTGAACGTCCAAAAGAAAAAGGTGTGAACCAAAAAGCATTCTTTAATTTAGTGAAGAATGAAGCATTTGCAACATTGGCTATTTTTACATTATTAACAATTATGTCTATGTTCTTAATTCAATCTTGTCAGTTGTATTATTTTAAATATGTTTTAGATAAACCTAATTTAGTAGGTCTCGTAAGTACATTAAACTTTGTTGTCTTACTACCATCTCTATATGCAACGACATTAATTAGTAAAAAAATGGGCAAAAAAGCAACTGCAATGATTGGTGTAGCAGGATTTATCGTGTTTGAAAGTGTAAACTTCTTATTCTTTAGTGAAAACTACATTATGTTTTTAGTTATCAATACAATTGCACAATTTTTCTTAGTTATTCCTAATACAGTTATTTGGGCATTTATTGCCGACGTTGTGGAATATGGTCAATGGAAATTTGGTTTACGTTCTGAAGGTATTACGTATTCAAGCTACAGCTTTACAAGAAAAGTATCTCAAGCACTTGCAGGATTTGTACCTGGTTTAGCGTTAACATTAATTGGTTACACGCCAAATGTAGAGCAAACACCAGGAACGATTGCAGGACTTAAAATTTTATTCTTTGTTGTACCAGCAGTAGCAAGCTTAATCGCACTGATTGTCTTCTTCATTTGGTATCCATTAACAGACAAACGACACAAACAAATTGTTAAAGAACTTGCACTAAGAGAAGAACTATAGAGGAGTGGAGATAACATGGCTTTTATCAATGAAAACTTTATGTTGGAAAATGAAATAGCTAAACATTTATATCACGATTTTGCGAAAGATATGCCAATTTACGATTATCACTGTCATCTAGATCCTAAACAAATTAGTGATAATGTTAAATGCGATAATATCGCTGAACTATGGTTGAGTGGTGACCATTACAAGTGGCGTGCCATGCGAGCGCAAGGTATAGAAGAAAAATACATTACTGGTGATGCAGAGCCACTTGAAAAATTCAAAAAATGGGCTGAAGCATTAGAAAATTCTATTGGGAATCCTTTATATCATTGGTCACAATTAGAATTAAAAATGTATTTCAATATTGATGATTTACTTACTAGTGATAACGCAGAAGAAATATATCATCGTGCGAATGATTATTTGAAAGAACATCAGGTTACAACTCAATCTCTTATTAGTAATTCAAATGTCAATTTGATTTGTACTACTGACAATCCAACAGATGATTTAGCTTATCATGATGCGATTAAAGCACAAGATGATTTCAAAACGGTGGTTTTACCAGCATTCCGACCTGACGATGTTTTTAAAGTAGGCGAACCTGCTTTTCTTGAATTCGTACAAAAGTTAGAACGAACAACGCACAATATTGAAAATGCAACGCAATTTGTAGAAGCGCTTAATCAACGTATTCAATATTTTCATGACAAGGGTGGCCGTTTAGCTGACCATGGTTTAGAGGAAATCCATTTTGAAAACTATACAACCCAAGAGATTGAAACAATATTTACTAAGGCGCTCAATAAAGAAGACATATCTACACATGAACAATTCCAATTCCAGACATTTATGTTGAACGCGTTAAGTAAAGCTTATTATGAGCGTGGTTGGGTAATGCAAATTCATTTCGGGGCGATTCGTAACAATAATACTAAAATGTTTGAACAAGTAGGTAGAGATGCAGGATTTGATTCTATTCGAGATCAAAATAATCTTGCTTATCACTTAAATGCTACATTAGATATGATGGAAAAAGAAAATCATTTACCGAAAACGATTTTATATAATTTAAATCCAATCTATAACGATATTGTTGGATCTACAATTGCCAATTTCCAAACTGAACCAGGTATTCAAAGTAAAGTCCAACACGGTGCTGGTTGGTGGTTTAACGATACGAAACGGGGCATGTTAAGACAAATGTCATCATTGGCAGATCAAGGTTTACTTATGCATTTTGTAGGTATGCTAACAGATTCAAGAAGTTTCATTTCATATTCAAGACATGATTACTTTAGACGCATTTTATCTACATTTATAGGTGATTTAGTAGAAAAAGGTGAAATTCCGAACGATGACCGCTTATTACAAAAAATGATTGAGAACATTTGCTACAACAATGCATATCACTATTTCAAGCTCATTAAGGAGGACTAAACGATGAAAATGTCATTTAGATGGTATGGGAAAGATGATCCCATTAGCTTAGAATATATTAAACAAATCCCAGGGATGAAAGGGATTGTTACTGCGATTTATGATGTGCCAGTGGGTGAAGTTTGGCCATTAGATAAAATTAAAGCATTAAAACAAGAAGTTGAAGATGCAGGTATGGAAATATCAGTAATCGAAAGTGTACCTGTACATGAAGATATTAAATTAGGTAAACCAACAAGGGATCAATACATTGAAAACTATTGCCAAACATTACGTAATTTAGGTGAAGCGGGTATTAAAACTGTTTGTTATAACTTTATGCCTGTGTTTGACTGGACGCGTTCTCAGTTAGATTATCGATTAGATGACGGTTCAACTTGTTTAATTTACGATGAAAATGATGTCGAAAAAATGAATCCATTAAGTGGTGAATTATCACTTCCAGGTTGGGATTCAAGCTACACGAAAGAAGACTTAAATCAATTATTCGAAGATTATAAACAAGTAGACGAAGAAAAACTATGGGAAAACTTAAACTACTTTATTCAAAAAGTCATTCCAGTAGCCGAAGAGGAAGATGTTCTGATGGCAATCCATCCGGACGATCCACCTTGGAATATCTTTGGTCTGCCACGTATCATTACTAATAAAGATAATTTAGAACGATTTATTAACTTATATGATTCCAAGCATAATGGATTAACAATGTGTTCTGGATCATTAGGCGCTGATCGTCGAAATGACTTTGTTGAAATGTTACGTTACTTTGGTGAAAAAGGACGAGTACATTTTGTACATGCACGTAATGTTAAATTAATAGGTGACAAGTCATTCCAAGAATCTGCCCATTTATCAGAAAAAGGTTCAATCGATATGTATGAAGTAGTAAAAGCTATGTATGACTTTGGATACGAAGGCCCAATTAGACCTGACCATGGTCGAATGATTTGGGGCGAAACTGGTAAACCAGGGTATGGATTATATGATCGTGCATTAGGTGCAACATATTTAAATGGCTTATATGAAGCAGTAAGTAAAAGTAGACAATAGTTTTAAAGGGAGATGGAATTTATGGAATTGCCTTTCAATGTCGATTTATCAAATAAAGTCGTTGTGATTACTGGAGGTACTGGTGTACTTGGTAGTGCAATGTCTATGGCTTTAGCACAAAGTGGTGCTAAAGTCGCAATGATTGGAATCAGTGAAGACGCAGATGGTCTAGTAGATAAAATAGAAAAAGCAGGTGGCACTGCACGTGTGTTTTTAGGCGATGTAACTAAAAAAGCCGAAATGGAAAGAGTTAAAAAAGAAGTTAATGATGCATTTGGCAGTGTAGATATTTTAATCAATGGTGCTGGTGGAAACTCTCCTAAAGGCACAACAGATGATGAACGTTTTGAAGGTGAACTTGAGCAAGATGGTAAGACATTCTTTGATTTAGATGAAAAGAGTGTTGGTTTTGTGATGGATTTAAACTTCTTAGGTACGTTTATTCCTTCTCAAGTGTTTGCGACAGATATGTTAGACAAAGATGAAGCTACAATTATTAATATTTCATCTATGAATGCATTCACACCGTTAACTAAAATTCCAGGATACAGTGGTGCTAAAGCGGCAATCAGTAACTTTACACAATGGTTAAGTGTATATTTCTCTAAAACAAATATTAGAGTTAATGCCATTGCACCAGGATTTCTACTAACAAAACAGAATGAAGCATTACTATTGAACGAAGACGGAAGTTACACGGAACGCTCTAGAAAAATCATCAATGCTACCCCTATGGAGCGCTTCGGTAAACCGGAAGAATTAATTGGAGCATTATTATTCTTAGTAAATGAACAGGCATCTAGTTTTGTAAATGGTGTGGTATTACCAATCGATGGAGGATTTAACGCATATTCCGGTGTCTAATGATAGGAGGGAAACATTTTGTTATATCCAATATTAACTGAAACAAGACAGCTAGTTGATTTGTCAGGAACATGGAAGTTTAAATTAATCCAACATCAAGAAGCAATAGATGTTAGTCATCCGTTGGACACAGAGGACGTGATGGCGGTTCCAGGTTCGTATAATGATCAAGGTGTGATTCAGAGCATTAGACGTCATGTAGGTGAGGTCGTCTACGAAAGAACAATTGTCATTCCTAAACATCTTAACGGGGAACGTATTGTCTTACGATTTGGTTCTGTAACACATCATGCCACAGTGTATATCGATGGCCAAGAAGTCGTTACCCATTCTGGAGGTTTTCTACCTTTTGAAGCCGATATTTCCGATATTGCAACAGTAGGAACCCATCGATTAACTGTGAAAGTAAACAATGTATTAACACATAGCACATTGCCAGTGGGTAATTACAGTGAGCAAACACGAGAAGACGGGACAGTCATACCTATCAACGAGCCTAATTTTGACTTCTTTAATTATGCAGGTATTCACCGTCCTGTGAAAATTTATACGACACCTCACACATTTATTAGTGATATAGCCATTAACCCAGAATTAAAAGGGGTTGATGAGAGTATAGTTCATTATGAAGTATCGATGGTGAACGGTGGCGAAAAAGTAGACAGCGTTAAAATCACGATTCTGGATGAAAATGATCATGCAGTAGCCGAAAGCGAAGGCGCTAAAGGCGATGTAACTATTCAAAATCCTAAATTGTGGCAACCTTTAGATGCCTATTTATACAATATGAAAGTAGAATTACTCAACGATAATGAGTGTGTAGATGTTTATACAGAACGTTTCGGTATTCGATCTGTTGAAGTGAAGGATGGACAGTTTTTAATTAATGACAAACCATTTTATTTCAAAGGTTTCGGTAAACATGAAGATACGTATTATAATGGTCGAGGCTTAAACGAATCAGCTAACGTCATGGACATCAACTTAATGAAATGGATAGGTGCTAATTCATTTAGAACCTCTCATTACCCATATTCAGAAGAAATGATGCGTTTAGCAGATGAACAAGGTATTGTAGTGATAGATGAGACAACAGGTGTCGGTATACATCTTAATTTTATGGTTACCTTAGGTGGCGCAATGACACATGATACATGGAAAGAAATTGATACTCATCAAGCTCATCAAGAAGTCATCGAAGACTTGATTGCAAGAGACAAGAATCATGCATGCGTAGTCATGTGGTCAATTGCCAATGAGCCAGCGTCTAATGAAGCGGGTGCTAAAGCGTACTTTGAGCCATTTGTAAATTTAGCACGTGAAAAAGATCCACAACATCGCCCAGTGACTATCGTGACTATTTTAACGGCACAACCAGATGTATGTGAAGTTCAAGATTTAGTCGATGTGCTTTGTCTCAATAGATACTATGGTTGGTATACACAATCAGGTGATTTAGAAAGCGCTAAACAATCATTAGATAATGAGTTGGCAGAATGGTCGAAACGACAACCAAATAAGCCTATCATGTTTACAGAGTATGGTGCGGATACGCTTGCAGGTCTACATGCGATTGATGATCAAATGTTTACAGAAGAGTATCAACTGAATTATTATAAAGCCAATCATGAAATTATGGATAAATATCCACAATTCATCGGTGAGCAAACATGGAACTTTGCTGACTTTGAAACATCAAATGGTATTATCCGTGTTCAAGGTAATAAAAAAGGTATCTTCACACGAGATCGTAAGCCAAAAGCGATTGCCCATTACTTTAAAGAACGTTGGCAACATATACCTCATTTTGGTTATAAATCTTAATATTGAGATAGTTTATAATGTAAGCTAAAAGTAAATATCAGATAACGTATGGAAGAGGTCGGGACAGAAACCTGCTTTTCGGACGCCGTTAATCGGTTTCCGAGAGCACAAAAATTTATGTCTTAACCTCTTCGTTTTATATATATACATATTTAAATAAGTTATGACTGTTTCTCGTTATGGTCTTTGTGGTAAATTTGAATAGAATTTTGGTAAAATATGAATAATGAGTGAACAAGCGTGTTAATAACTATATTTCATCACCATTTATTAATCATCTAGGCATGTTTGTGATGAAAAAAGTTGCGTTATTCATTAATGAAATTGACATAGTATATCTTTATATAAATTAAAAGGAGATGAGCTAACTTATGTCTCGTATCGTATTAGCTGAAGCATATCGTACACCAATTGGCGTGTTTGGAGGCGCTTTTAAAGATATTCCTGCCTATGATTTAGGTGCTACTTTAATTAAACACATTTTAAAAACAACTCAAATTGATCCAAAAGAAATTAATGAAGTGATATTAGGTAACGTTTTACAAGCAGGTCAAGGACAAAACCCAGCTCGCATAGCATCAATTAAGGGTGGTTTACCTGAATCTGTTCCAGCATTTACAGTAAATAAAGTCTGTGGTTCAGGATTAAAATCTATTCAATTAGCGTATCAATCTATTTTAGCAGGTGACAATGACGTCGTATTAGCAGGTGGCATGGAAAGTATGTCACAATCACCGATGCTTATGAAAAATGCACGCTTCGGGTTTAAAATGGGTAACCAAGCGTTAGTTGATAGTATGGTAGCAGATGGATTAACAGATGTATTTAATGATTATCATATGGGGATTACGGCTGAAAACTTAGTTGAAAAATATAGTATTAGCCGTGAAGCACAAGATGAATTTGCTGCACAATCACAACAAAAAGCAGAAGCCGCTCAAAATAGTGGTGCTTTTGATGCGGAAATCGTTCCAGTCGAGGTACCACAACGCAAAGGAGAACCTATTGTCGTATTAGAAGACGAAGGTATTAGAAAAGGTACAACAGCTGATAAATTGAGTCACTTGAGACCTGCCTTTAAAAAGGACGGATCAGTAACAGCTGGTAATGCGTCAGGTATTAATGACGGTGCATCAATGATGTTAGTAATGACTGAAGAAAAGGCAAAAGAATTAAATATTAAACCTATCGCTATTTTAGACGGCTTTGGTACTAGTGGTGTGGATCCTTCTATTATGGGGATTGGTCCGGTTGACGCAGTGAAAAAAGCACTACAACGTACAAACCAATCTATTGAAGATATCGATGTCTTCGAACTTAATGAAGCATTTGCATCACAGGCTTTAGCAGTAAATCAAGAATTACAATTACCTGCTGAAAAGGTTAATACTAAAGGTGGTGCCATTGCTTTAGGTCATCCTATAGGTGCCTCAGGTGCACGTATATTAGTGACACTTTTACATCAATTAAACGAAGAAAAGCAATCAGGTATTGCCTCATTATGCATTGGTGGCGGACAAGGTATTGCGACAGCGGTGACACGTTATCAAGAGTAAGGGGGAAAAAGAGACCTAGAAATTGTCAATTAATAAAACGAATAGTGGAGGATATAAGATGACACAAATAAATAAATTAATCGATTCTCAACAACCTGGAACAGTTTTAAAGATGACAGCCAAAGAAGGTAAAGGTGAAGAGTTATTTAATCTAACAAATAAGATGCACTACGACGGAGATCCAGATGGCCCAATAGATTGGATATTGTGTAAAGATGATCATAACCCCAATATTTTGTGGGCATTCGAATTTTATAGAGACGATGCCTCATTCAAACGTCATTTCGATAATCCAGTTATAGATGAAGGTCATGATAAAGTTATTGAGCTTTTAGATGATGTGCCAACAAGAGTTGTAGTATATCCAGAATATTCAGGTAAGCAAAGCGAAAAAAATTCAGATTTATTGATTGATTCCCTACAACCTGGAACAGTTTTAAAGATGACAGCCAAAGAAGGAAAAGGTGAAGAGTTATTTAATTTAACAAATAAGATGCACTACAACGGAGATCCAGACGGCCCAATAGATTGGGTATTGTGTAGAGCCGTTGATGATCCAGATGTATTATGGGCATTTGAATTTTATAAAGACGATGCTTCATTTAAACGTCATTTTGATAATCCAGTTATAGACGAAGGACATGACAAAGTCATCGAATTGTTAGCGGATATGCCAATGAGAGTAGAAGTTCATGCTATGTATTCTAGTAAAAAAGTATAAACAATAGATTGAGGTTACAAATTATGAATATTGTTTTTAGAATTGCATCATAGCAAATCATTAAAGTATTATTTTTTATATGCATCACAACGTACAATTTCAAATTGTACGTTGTTTTTTTCGAAATCATACATCTTTTGGAAGGTAGAAGTAAATAATAAAATATGAAAGTAATGATATGAATATAATGTTTAAAATCCAGTTTAAATAAAAAATAAATAGATACTTATATTGGAATAAGTACTTATAAAAAATGAATATCGATTTAGAAATTGGACAATCATTGTTCAGTAAGTTATACTTTTACAACATTGTTTGCAAAATTTCAATTTTAGAACACTAAATTTAAAATTGAAATTATTTTAAGAATAAAATGAATTCGTATATACATTTTATAATTTTAATGTTATACTCACCATAGTTTGTTTGGTAAAAAATCTTGTTTTTTTAGCCTATGTATACCTGTTCAGTATACATAGGTTTTTTTATGTGTATTATGTTGAATAACAACATAAATACACACCCCACTAGATAGTAGGGTGTGTTTATTACATCTTTTCATCTCTCAATTATGATAAATGAATATAGTTATAAGATTTAGCTTGGCTTGCTGAAATGGTACGAGTGTCTGTTACAAATGGTCCTCCCGAATAGTTCATTTCTGAAACAGTTACTGAACCATCACTACTGACGCTTTCTACACATGCCACATGACCATAACTACCTTCAGATGTTTGTAAAATAGCACCTTTTTCAGGCGTATGATTCACAGTATAGCCATCTGATTGTGCTGCACTTGCCCAATTGTTTGCATTACCCCACGTAGTACTGATTTTGCCTCCGACTCTATCGTAAACGTACCATGTACATTGCCCAGCAGTGTATAAGTTACCAGATGTAGATGATGTCGTTTTTTTAGACGTAGATTGCGTAGTAGATGAATGACTTGATGATGAACTTGAAGAATTTAAGCTACTTGAACTATTACTTGTAGTTGTATTGTTATTTTGTTTGAATGATTGTTGTTTAAATTGTGGCTGTTTATAACCACTAGATTGATGATTAAATTGTGGATGCCATTGCCCATTCATTTGATTATAATTTTGGTTGTCTTGATGGCTAAATTGTCCATTAAATCCTCTGGGGCTTTGTTGGTGAAATGGCCCTTGTTGTTGAGGTGCTTGATGATGATTATATTCTGTAGCATCTGCATGATTGTCATTTATCCCAAATAATGACACGCCAATACCAGCAGTTAGGGTTGAAATTGTAGCGATTTTTTTCATAATAAAACGTCCTCCCAAAAGTTGTATGTCTACCATAGATTGAAGTAGCGAAAGGCAGCATACATCACCGTTTTTTATTTAAAAATTTCGTTGCGAACAACGATAAGCTACACTCTAACAGAACAATTGATAATGATGGTCAATGTTACGATTTCGTAATTGAAATTCAATTCACCTGAACAACACCGTAATAATAGAGTTGGCAATATTACTTAGTGTAATAAAACGTGAAGTTGTGATGTTTGCTATGTTAATTTTATGTTTTGTAATTATTGAATTAGCTTGAACGTTACAAATGATTGTAATAAATGTAGGAGGACGATTTATTATAAAAACACGATAATGAGCCGATATTCTGATTTGAAAAGTAAAAAAGCACTCATTAAAGAGTGCCGTTTGATTTAAAAGAATGTGAGTAGTATGAAGATGATGAAAAAATGCTAGTGAAAGTAACTTCTTTCCAATTTTTCTCAATGGTATATGCCCCCACGGAGAGTAATAGACCAATAAGGATAAAAATATTATCTACTGATTTTAAGTGGGCTCCTCCATAAATACTATCTAATATAATACGAAGAATAAAAATGAGCACGCCAATTATGATCAGCGCTATACTAACCAATTTTAAGTAACGGGATATTTTTGTACTATTTGTCTTTTTGTCATTGATATTGTTAGAACTCATATCCTCCACCCCCATACAATAAATTTACCACTCAATCATTATTAATATTCACAATAAAATAATGATTGAGTAATAAGATGTTTTAGATAATAGTTAAGTGAAATATATAATTAGAGAATGTTTGAGGAGGGCTTTGCACATGTTTAATAACAAGAAAGCAGATGATCGCTTTGATGTAGAAAAGGTCTCAAAAGATTCTACTATGCGTTGTTATGTATTAACTGATAAAGAAACAGGCATCCAATATCTTGCTACTTGGGTGAGTACAGGTGGTGGTATTACACCATTATTAGATGAAAATGGAAATATAACCAAAGTGGATACTACTTCATTGAAAAATGATTAATTTACATAGTAATTTTTTATAGGAGGTATTACTTTGGTACTTATGGTTATAAGCGGCTTCGTAACCATTTTTATTCTATTTAGTATAAGTAAATTTTTTAAAGAAAATGAGAAATAAAAACTGCAACGGCAAGCTTGTAATTCAAAACAAGTTGCTGCCGTTGCAGTTATTTATATATTAGAGAGTTTTCGTCTATATTAAGATGATTAAGTCATGTTGTATTTATTTCAATATCAACACTATGCATATGTCCTTTTAATAAATTAAGGTTTAATTGCAAATGCTCGAACTGGGAAACCAGGGGCATCTTTAGGCTTAGGACTTATCGCATAGATAACCGCACCTCGGGTAGGTAGTTGATCTAGGTTCGTTAACAGTTCGACTTGGAATGTATCTTGGCCTAAGACATAACGTTCACCAACGATATCACCATTTTTTGCAATGTCTACAGATGCGTCAGTATCAAATGTTTCATGACCGATAGATTTGATATGACGTTCTTCAATTAAAAACTTTAATGCATCTAATCCCCAACCAGGTAGGTGTTGTTGACCTTCAGCGTCTTTGTTTTCAAATGATTCAATGTCCGGCCAACGTTTTGACCAATCCGTACGTAAAGCTACAAATGTGCCAGGTTCGATAGTTCCATTATTAGATTCCCACTGTTCTAAATGTTCACGTGTAACAATAAAGTCAGCGTTTTGAGCGACTTCTTGTGAAAAGTCTAAAACAATCAGTGGTAATACTAATTCCTTTAAATCTAATTCTTCAAGGTATCTCTGATTTTCAACGAAATGAATAGGGGCATCGATATGCGTACCATATTGTGTGACGATATTCCATCGTTGAACATAAAAACCATGTTCTTGAACTGTGAATAACGTAGAAACTTCGCCTTTTTCAAAATCACTGAATCTTGGAATATCAGGGTCGAAAGTGTGTGTTAAATCGACCCATTTAGACTCTTTTAACTGATTTAATTGATCCCATAAAGGATAGTTTGACATAAGCATCATCCTCAATTTATTTTATGCTGTTGTAGCATTATTTTCTTCACGTTTCTTTCTAACAGCGTTAACTAATACAGTTAATGCTTCTTTAACTTCATCTTCTTTACGAGTTTTTAATCCGCAGTCTGGATTTACCCAGAATAATGAACGATCAATTTGTTGTAAAGAACGATTAATTGCAGTAGTAATTTCATCTTCTGTAGGGATACGAGGGCTATGGATATCATATACCCCTAATCCAATACCTAAGTCATAGTTAATATCTTCAAAGTCTTTAATCAAGTCACCATGGCTACGAGATGTTTCAATTGAAATAACATCTGCATCTAAATCGTGAATCGCATGGATGATTTGACCAAATTGAGAATAACACATATGCGTATGAATTTGTGTTTCATCTTTGACTGATGATGTTGCTAGTTTAAATGAATGCACTGCATCTTTTAGATATTGTTCATGGTACTCAGAACGTAATGGTAAACCTTCACGAAGTGCTGGCTCATCTACTTGAATGACTTTAATACCATTTTCTTCTAATGCTAGTACTTCTGCATTAATTGCTAACGCGATTTGATCTTGTACAGTTGTACGTGGAATATCAACGCGTTCAAATGACCAGTTAAGAATTGTGACTGGACCAGTTAGCATACCTTTAACTGGTTTGTCAGTTAAACTTTGTGCGTAGACAGTTTCCTTAACTGTTAATGGTTCAGTCCATTTAACATCACCGTATATAACTGGTGGTTTAACAGCACGAGAACCATATGATTGAACCCAACCAAACTTAGTAACTAGGAATCCTTGTAGTTTTTCTCCAAAGAATTCAACCATGTCATTTCGTTCGAATTCACCGTGTACGAGCACATCAAGTCCAATTTCTTCTTGAATTTTAATCCAACGTGCAATTTCGTTTTCTAAGAATTCTTTATAAGCTTCATCAGAAATACGTTGGTTCTTCCAATCTGCACGATATTTTCTAACTTCTCTAGTTTGAGGGAATGAGCCAATCGTTGTCGTTGGTAAATCCGGTAAATTTAATCTTTGGTATTGTGCTTGTTTGCGCTCAGAGAATGGTGATTGACGTTGTGTACGGACACTATCAAAATCATAGTCTAAGTTTTTGAATGATTGACTTTGGAATCGCTCATAGCGAGATTTTAAGTCGTCATATTTCGCACTATCGTTATCATTGAAAAGACGACGTAAAGCATCTAATTCGTCTAATTTTTCAGTGGCAAAGCTTAAACCTTCAGCGATAGATTCATCTAACGTTTCATCATCTAATGATACAGGCACGTGTAGTAAAGATGACGAAGGTTGAATGACAATATTTTGAGCATATTGTTGTAATGTTTCAATCAATGACTTTTTAGCTTCAATATCAGCAGCCCACACATTACGTCCATCGATAATACCTGCGTATAATGTTTTACTTGAATCAAAATCACCAGCTTTAACTTGCTCTAAGTTGTATCCATGATCATGAACGAAGTCTAATCCTAAGCCGCCGACTGGTAATGAGCTTAAGAATTTAAGATTCACACGTTCGAAATAAGTTTGAATCACTAAATGTTTGCCTAATCCTGTATCAGTTAATTCTTCATAAGCTTCTTTAGTAATATTTTC
This sequence comes from Staphylococcus sp. AC872, assembly GCF_979255425.1. Lineage (NCBI taxonomy): Bacteria > Bacillati > Bacillota > Bacilli > Caryophanales > Staphylococcaceae > Staphylococcus > Staphylococcus sp. AC872. The sequence goes on along the minus strand of NZ_CEEDKW010000003.1, from coordinate 105,064 downwards.
ATAACTTTCACTTTCATCAGTAACTAATACAGGCTCGTCAATTTGAATATATTCTGCACCTGCATCAACAAGTGATTGTAATACTTCTTTATATAATGGCAATAATGTTTTTACTTTTTCTTCGAAAGATTGGCTACCACCTTTTGATAATTTAACAAAGGTAATTGGGCCTACAATGACTGGGTGTGCATTGACATTAATAGATTGTGCATATTTAAAGCGGTCTAATAACACATTACGATTTAGTTTAGGTTCTACATTATCCCATTCTGGCACGATATAGTGATAATTTGTATTAAACCATTTGATTAATGCACTTGCGACGTGTTGTTTATTACCACGTGCAATATCAAATAACAAGTCATCATTCACTTCTCGTCCTTGGAAACGTTCAGGAATAATATTGAATAGTAGTGATGTATCTAAGATATGGTCGTATAAAGAGAAGTCACCTACAGGAACGCTGTCTAGATTATAATTCTTTTGTAGTAATAGGTTTTCTTTGTGTAAGTCAGTAAGTGTTTGATCTAGTTCATTTTTATCAATTTTTTGAGCCCAATAGCTCTCGATAGCCTTTTTCCATTCTCTTTTTCTACCTAATCTTGGGAATCCTAAGTTTGAAGTTTTAATTGTTGTCATAATATTGCCTCCTTATGAGTGGTAATAGATTTTGAATACGCTGCAAGTTCTAGTGAATAATCGACTTTTTGGAAAGGTGTAATAATGTATAATCCATTAAAGTATTCATGCACCGTATCGATGAGTTCCTTTGAAAGTCTAAGACTAAGTTCTTTAGTTTTTTCTTTATCATCTTTAACTGCTTTGAATTGATTAAGTACGTCTTCTGACATTTTGATGCCAGGTACTTCATTGTGTAAAAATAGTGCATTGTTATAACTTGCGATGGGCATAATACCTATGAAGAAAGGTGTGTTTAAGTGCTTTGTCGCTTCATACACTTGTTTAATTTTTTCTTTACTATATACAGGTTGAGTGATGAAATAACTCATGCCACTTGCTACTTTCTTCTCAAGACGTTTGACTGCTCCATCGAGTTTTCTTACATTTGGATCAAATGCACCAGCGATGTTAAAGTTCGTATGTTTCTTCAGCGCATCACCGTCTGTGTTGATACCTTGATTAAAGCGAAGTGCGATTTCGGTTAATCCTTTAGAATTAACATCATAAACATTGGTTGCGCCAGGCAAATGACCTACTTTTGATGGGTCACCTGTAATGGCTAAAATTTCATTAACACCAATGAGTGAGAGACCTAATAGGTGAGATTGTAGACCTATGAGATTTCTATCACGACAGGTAATATGAACGAGGGGTTCAATATTAAATCGTTGTTTGATAATACTTGCTGCAGCAATGTTACTTACGCGAACAGTTGCTAAGGAATTATCTGCTAATGTCACTGCATCAATATCTGCGTCATCAAGCTTGCCAATATTGTTGAAGAACTGATCGGTATCTAAATGTTTAGGTGTATCTAGTTCTACAATGACAGTAGGACCTTGTTTGACTTTGGAAGTCAGTGATTGTTTGAAATTTAAGTCTTTTTTGCGATTTACTTTTTTATTAATTGGTATGACATTTTTATGGGTAACAGGTCTTAAATTCTTTACAGATGTTTTAATGTATCGAATATGTTCAGGTGTAGTACCACAACAACCACCAATCAGTCTGACACCTTCATTGATTAACTCTTGTGCCACATCACCAAAATATTGTGCGTTATCACTATATTTGAATTCGCTATTTTCAATATCTAACAAACTTGCATTCGGATAACAGGATAGAAATGCTTTATCTGGTAACTCGATATGTGAAAATGAGCGTTGCATATGATGTGGGCCATGATGGCAATTAAGTCCTACAATATCTGCTCCACATTCAACTAATTGTTTTAATGCATCATTGATTGGTGTACCGTCTACAAGATAATTTGTGTTAGAAGCGGTTAACTGAGCGATTATTGGAATGTGATGTTTCCTTTTAGTTGAAATGACGATACCTTTTAATTCTTCTAAGTCATAATAGGTTTCAAACAATAAAGCATCTACACCTTCATCAACTAAAGTATCTATTTGATGTTCAGTATGATATTGGATGGAGGAAAGACTTAGGTCATCTTGTTTTACACCTCTAAAGCCGCCAACTGTTCCTAAAATAAAAGTATCTTCATTGGCAGCTTTTTTAGCAATTTGAACAGCTACTTTATGAATTTCTTTGACTTTATGTTCTAGACCAAAGGCTTTTAACTTTTCAAAATTGGCACCGTACGTATTTGTTTGTATAACATCAGCACCAGCTTCAATATATGAACGATGAATATGTTCGACCTTTTCCGGGTGAGTTAAGTTATAAGCTTCTGGGCATGTATCTAAGCCTTCTGAATAAAAAATGGTTCCAATTGCGCCATCAGCTACTAAAACGTTGTTCTGTAATTTGTTCAGGAATTGACTCATTAAATGCCTCCTTTAAAGCGTAGTTAATGTCTGCAATAAGTTCGTCTGGATTTTCTAATCCCACACTTAATCGGAATAATCCAAAGGTAATACCACGTGCATTTCTAATGTCTTCTGGTATCGCTGCATGTGACATCGTTGCCGGATGAGATAAAATTGTCTCTACACCACCTAAACTTACTGAAACCAACGGAATAGTTAACGCATCTACAAACGCTTGTGCCTTTGTCTCATCTTTTAGTCTGAAACCAATGACAGCACCACCTGTTTTAGCTTGTTTAAGGTGTGTTTTGTTATTTCCTGGGTAATACACTTCTGCGATTTCATCTCTTTGACTTAAGAATGAAACAAGCTTTTCAGCATTCGCTACAGATTGTTTGAATCTAATAGGGAAAGTCTTAAGATGTTTAGCTAATGCCCAGCTATCATAGGTAGATAGGGCGTTACCAGTGCCGTTTTGAATTAGATATAATGCATCTGCCACATCTTCACGATTTGTAATAACTGCACCTGCTAGTAGGTCACTATGCCCACCTAAAAATTTAGTGGCACTGTGAATAACAATATCTGCACCAAGTGCTAAAGGTGATTGTCCTAAAGGTGTCATAAAAGTATTATCTACAGCTAATAACAATTGGTTAGCTTGGGCAATCCTTGCAACTGCTTGAATATCTGTCACTTTAAAACACGGATTAGAAGGTGTCTCTACATATATTAATTTCGTATTAGATTGAATTGCATTTTTAATATTTTCTGCTTGAGTCGCATCTACAGTTGTAAATTCAATGTTGAATCTTTTTAAAATATCTTCAGTTAATCGGAATGTGCCTCCATAAACATCATCAGGTAATATGACATGATCGCCAGATTTCAATGTAAGTAAAACTGCAGAAATAGCTGCAATTCCTGATGCAAATGCAAAACCATATTTACCTTTTTCTAGATGAGCTAATTTTTCTTCTAAAATTGTTCTGTTTGGATTACCACTACGTGCATAATCGTAAAGTGGACTACCACCAAGTTGGTCTTGATGAAATGTTGATGAATCATAAAAAGGTGGATTGGCTGAGATATAATCCTTTCCTCGACGTTCATCGAAAATTACTTCAGTATCTATTGATAAATTCATGAAATCACTCCTACTTTTGAATGCGTTAATGCTTGAATAATGTCTGCTTCAATATCAGAATAGTTTTCGATTCCTATTGATAAGCGAATTAAAAACTCATCGATACCTCGTTTATCTTTCTCTTCATCGGGCATATCCACATGAGTCTGTGTGTAAGGAAATGTAATAAACGTTTCTGTACCACCTAAACTCTCAGCAAATATACAAGTTTCTAAATTTTCCAAAAATTTAGGAACACTATATGCCTTGTTGAGTCGTAAACTTAACATGCCAGTTCTACCGCTATATAAAACCTCATCAATTGCTTCTAAATCTTGGCATTTAACTGCTAATTTTTGCGCATTTTCTTGTGAACGATCGATTCGTAAATGCAAAGTTTTTAGCCCTCTTTGTAGTAAATAGCTATCCAACGGTGATAGCGTAGCGCCTATCATATTGTGGAATTGTCCCAATTGTTCAGCTAACTTGTCGTCTTTTACTGTAACAACACCTGCTAGCACATCATTATGACCACCGATATATTTTGTAGCCGAATGTAAAACAATATCGGCACCTTCTTCTAATGGTGTTGAAAGATAAGGTGTTAAAAAGGTGTTATCAATGATAGTTAATAAATCATGTTTTTTACTGAGCACGTAATAAGGTGTCACATCGATATCAATCATTTGCGGATTAGAAATGGGTTCAATGAACAGTGCTTTTGTTTGTGATGTAATTTGATTTTCAACTTCTTCATAGTTTAGGAAATCTACGTACTTAAATTTCACTCCGTATTGCTGTTCGTAAAAATCAAATAGTCTAAATGTGCCACCATATAAATCAAATGCAACTAATACTTCATCACCAGGTTTAAAAAGGTTACATACAAGTTGAATTGCAGCCATGCCACTTGAAGTTGCAAATGATGCTACACCTTTCTCTAGTTTGGCGAATGATTCTTCAAAAGCTGTCCTTGTTGGATTCTTCGTTCTTGTATAGTCATAACCTGTTGACTGACCTAGTTGAGGATGTTGATATGCAGTTGATAAATATATTGGATTGGCAATAGCTCCTGTATGATCTTTAGTCAAAGAAATTTGTGCTAATTCTGTATCCTTCATTACTAGACCCTCCTTAAAATTAAAAAAAGCTTCCGTCCTTTAAACCCGATTCTTTCGGATGTAAAGGACGAAAGCTTTGATTTCGTGGTACCACCTTTGTTTGTTACTTTATTACTAAAGTAACCTCTATCAGTACACCATTTTGGTAAAAGGCACTGATAAAATGAAGAAATCACAAAATTATCGTTCATAAAAAAACTCATTCATTCAGAAATTGAAGAAATGAGTATTAACGATAAAATGTGCGTCTTTAATTCCAGTACGCCATTTAACAAAATGTTAATACTGTATCGCTATAACGGGCGAACCCGTTGACACCTCATATTGGCATCAACACTCCAAGGCCATTTTCAAACTTTCTTACAATATCTTCTCTCAGCTACGAAGATTCTCTGTATAAGCAGTGTAAGTTTTACTTTCCTTTTTACAGTGTGTAAAATGTTTCGTTTTGTAATTGTTAATACATAGCTTACAGATAGAAGAATCATTTGTCAACAATTTTTCTGAAAATTTAGATTAAACTTGCAATTCAGATTTATAGAATCGTTGATATCATAGCGTTATTTTAAAATAAAATTTTTTGAAGAAATTGTCGTAACTTGTGATTTCTACTTGTGAAAAAAGGGGCAAATTTTTAAAATAAAATAGAGATACAAATTATATTAATATCACGGTATTAATTTATAGAGAAAGATGTGAAAAAATGGCTCATCGAGAAGATCAAAGATTGCAATTAAACAAAGATGAACAAGTACATTCCGTTTCGTTAGACTTAATTAAAGCAAATCCTTATCAACCGAGAAAAACATTTGATGAATATAGACTAAATGACTTGGCACAATCAATTAAACAACATGGCATTTTGCAACCGATTGTAGTAAGAAAAACTGTTCAAGGTTACTATATTGTTGTAGGAGAGCGACGCTTTAGAGCATCCAAAAAAGCAGGTTTAACCGAAATTCCTGCAATCATCAAAGAATTGTCTGATGAAGATATGATGGAATTAGCCATTATAGAGAATTTACAACGTGAAGATTTGAATGCTATAGAAGAAGCAGAAAGCTATAAAAAGCTAATGGAAGATTTGAATATAACACAACAAGAGGTTGCAGAAAGACTTTCTAAATCACGTCCTTATATTGCTAATATGTTGCGTTTATTAAAATTACCATCAGACGTTGCTAAAATGGTACGTGATGGTGAGCTTTCAGGTGCACATGGTCGCACATTACTAGGTCTAAAATCTCCACAGAAAATGAAATCAATAGCGAAAAAAGCTGTGAAAGAATCGTGGAGTGTAAGATATTTAGAGAGCTATATCAATGATTATTTAGAAAAAAATGCTCCAAAGACTTCGGTTAATGAACAAACTTTAAATAAACCCAAATTTATTCAAAAGCAAGAAAGACAACTTAAAGAACAATATGGTTCTAAAGTTGATATATCAACACATAAAAATATTGGTAAAATTGCTTTTGAATTCAAATCAGAAGAAGAATTTAAGTCATTAATAAAAAAACTGAATCAAAATTATGAGATGTAAGTGTAGAAGGCATATAGAAATATATTGAAAATAAGCGTTGTTTGCTATATTAATCAGTTTTTAAATCTGAAGACTGATTTAATATAAGTGGTTTTAAGTTATAATGATTTAATTATGAAAAGTTTAAAGTGAGGAGGTAAATGCATAATGAATCAAGTCAAACATATCCTTTCTTCCTTAATAGAGCCACTTACAAAAGTTGAAACGTACGAAACGTTGGCTATTAAGATTATCATGATTTTGATTTATATAATTGCAGCAATTATAGTAATAAGTATTTTAAACAAAGTGATTGAACAAGCATTCAAAATTCAAAATAAGAGCAGAAAAGGTAATAAAAAACGTTCAAAAACATTAATTTCACTTGTACAAAATGTAGTTAAGTATATTGTCTGGTTTATCGTTATCACAACCATCTTAAGTAAATTTGGAATTAGTGTAGAAGGCATTATAGCGAGTGCCGGCGTAGTTGGTTTAGCCGTAGGTTTCGGTGCACAAACAATTGTTAAAGATATCATTACTGGCTTCTTTATCATATTTGAAAATCAATTTGATGTAGGCGACTATGTTAAAATCAATAGCGGTGGTACGACGGTTGCTGAAGGAACAGTTAAATCAATTGGACTTAGATCAACACGTATTAATACTATCTCAGGGGAATTAACGATTCTTCCAAACGGTAGTATGGGTGAAATTACTAACTTCTCAATTACTAACGGAACTTCGATTGTTGCGATACCAGTCTCAATAGAAGAGAATTTAGATCATGTTGAGAAAGAATTGAATAAATTATTCACATCACTTAGAAGTAAATACTACTTATTTGTGAGTGACCCTGTTGTGAGTGACCCTGTTGTAGAAGGTATTGATTCTATTGATAATAATAAGGTGACTATCAGAATCTCTGCAGAAACAATACCTGGAGAAGGTGCAGCTGGTGGTAGAATTATTAGAAAAGAAGTACAGCGATTATTTGTTAGAGAAAATATTAAAATGCCTAAACCCATTTTTGCTCCATATGACGAGCAAAAACGTGGCTAATTATCATTGGAGGTAATTTCATGACGTCAAATTACGGAATAAATGATATAGTAGAAATGAAAAAACAACATGCATGTGGAACAAATCGTTTTAAAATCATAAGAATGGGCGCTGACATTAGGATTAAATGTGAAAATTGTCAACGTAGTATTATGATTCCACGTCAGACGTTTAATAAAAAATTAAAGAAAATTTTAGTATCCAATGAAGATACAGAAAGTTAGGAGAATGATTAATGGCTTTAACAGCAGGTATTGTAGGTTTACCAAACGTAGGGAAGTCTACACTTTTTAATGCAATTACTAAAGCGGGGGCTTTAGCAGCTAACTACCCATTCGCAACAATCGATCCAAACGTAGGAATCGTAGAAGTACCGGATTCACGTTTGTTAAAACTAGAAGAAATGGTTCAACCAAAAAAGACGATTCCAACAACATTCGAATTTACTGATATTGCAGGTATTGTTAAAGGTGCATCAAAAGGTGAAGGTTTAGGTAATAAATTCTTATCACATATTCGAGAAGTTGATGCTATTTGCCAAGTTGTCCGTGCATTTGACGATGAAAATGTGACGCATGTGTCTGGTCGAGTTAATCCTCTAGACGATATTGAAGTTATCAATATGGAATTAGTATTAGCCGATTTAGAATCAGTAGAAAAACGTTTACCTAAGATTGAAAAAATGGCTCGTCAAAAAGATAAAACTGCTGAAATGGAACTACGTATTTTATCTAAAATTAAAGAAACATTAGAAGAAGGTAAACCAGTACGTAGTATCGAATTTAATGATGAAGATCAAAAATGGGTTAACCAAGCACAATTATTAACATCTAAAAAAATGTTATATATTGCTAATGTTGGTGAAGACGAAATTGGTGATGAAGAAAACGATAAAGTGAAAGCAATTCGTGACTATGCTGCTCAAGAAGACTCTGAAGTTATTGTCATCAGTGCAAAAATTGAAGAAGAAATTGCAACATTAGACGATGAAGATAAAGAGATGTTCTTAGAAGACTTGGGAATTGAAGAACCAGGTTTAGATCGCTTAATTCGTACCACATATGACTTGTTAGGTTTATCAACATATTTCACTGCTGGTGTACAAGAGGTACGTGCTTGGACATTCGTACAAGGTATGACAGCGCCACAATGTGCTGGAATTATCCACACAGACTTTGAACGTGGCTTTATCCGTGCTGAGGTTACAAGTTATAGTGATTATGTTGAACATGGTGGCGAAAATGGTGCTAAAGAAGCAGGTAGACAACGTTTAGAAGGTAAAGATTACATCATGCAAGATGGAGATATTGTTCATTTCAGATTTAATGTTTAATTATAATAAAGATTATCAAAAATTGATTAGATTTTAACTACTCTAGAGTAACTAGGGTAGTTTTTTTATGGGAGAAATTGCAGATTAAGATAGAAAAAGCAATGTAGTACATGGTCGGAGTTACTAAGTGACAAGACTACATTGCTTAAATACAACATTATTATATTAAAAGAAAGGAATAACCTCACTTGCTTTAAGAATATCTGTAGTTCTAAAAAATTGTTTGCCTTCACCAGTATAAGCAGGTACTAAAATCATATTAGCTTTGGCATTGTATAACCATTCAGGGTGCAAACCACAATTTAAAATATCTTGAAATTCTTGAAAGTCTTTATTCCAATCTAAATTTAAGTTCATGTTAAACACCTCACACCCATTATAGAACAAACGTTCGTATTTGTGAAGTGTTTTTACACATTTATGATGTAAACCAGTTTGTGCTTACATTTGAATCAACATAGTTAGCATCTACATTTTGATTTAGTTCTGATGAATAGAAACTATCTGTATATTGCCATAACACTTTTTCTCGAGTTGGCTCTTGAGCCTGATATGAAGCTAACCAATAACCGTCATATGAACTCACTGCATTAGCCACATTATTAACCATAAAGTTTTCGTATGAATAGAATAATACTTTCTTATTACCAGCTAGTTTTTTCATTTGATCAGCCCATGCTACTGTAGCAGTGTTCGCATCGCCAGAAGTAACCGTTTGTTGTTCATAGTCGTTGATATAAAATTCTGCTTTTGGCGCACGATTGTATAACATTCTCGCTTCATAACGAGCATCGTCAGCATTTTCGTACATACTATATGAATAAACACCGAATTTCATATTGTTTTTATCTAACAAGGCAGAATTGTGTTCTAAACATTTATCTACATATTCAGAACCATATTGTCCACGAATAATGATAAAATCATAATTTTTCTTCAATTGTTTTACTTGAGCATCGGTTAAGTTACCTTGCCATTCGGAAATATCAAGTACACGTTCACCACTATTAGTTGTTGCAGCGCGCGATTTAGTTGAAAAAGTAGATCGATTTTGTGTATCGTTTTTAGCTTTTTCTGGGTGCTTTTTCATATATTGTTGATAGCCGTAGCCCATTGTACCTTTTTTACTTTGAGTATCGTTTGTATTATTTGAATTTTCATCTGCATATGATAAATTAATGCCTGAAATTGTAGTAAACATTGTTGCAGCAAACATCGAGTAAGATAGTTTCTTTAACATAAAAGTTCTCCTTTATTTATAAAAAATTAAATGCAATTGAATTGAAAACGCAATGATGATGTTATTACAATTAATTTTTATTTACAATGATACGACTTACACAATATAAAGAATGATTTTATTATGTATATTCATATTGATTGTTATAAAAATTGGTTGAAAAAATTATATTAAAATCAGTTACTATATCGAGTGAATATCAAAAAGAGGATATAGTGCCTATATGTTTGTCATTTCGTTTATTATAATTTCAAATATGATTGTAAAAAGTAATACTCTGTGCTATAATTCTTGATTGTGAGTAATGAAAATTATTCCTTGCTTATCACAAAATGATGATAAGCCGTATAGACCACAAGGAGGTGCAAATATACAATGAGAACATATGAAATTATGTACATCGTACGTCCAAACATTGAAGAAGATGCGAAAAAAGCAGTTGTTGAACGCTTTAACGGTATCTTAGCTTCAGAAGGATCAGAAGTTTTAGAAGAAAAAGACTGGGGTAAACGTCGCCTAGCTTATGAAATCAATGATTTCAAAGAAGGTTTCTATAACATCGTACGTATCAAATCAGATAACAACAAAGCTACTGACGAATTCCAACGTTTAGCTAAAATCAATGACGATATCATTCGTTACATCGTTATCCGTGAAGACCAAGATAAGTAATAATTTGACGGGGGCGTTTAAATGTTAAATAGAGTTGTATTAGTAGGTCGTTTAACGAAAGATCCAGAATACAGAACCACTCCCTCAGGCGTAAGTGTAGCGACATTTACTCTAGCAGTTAATCGTACTTTCACGAATGCTCAAGGGGAACGCGAAGCAGATTTCATTAACTGTGTTGTTTTCAGAAGACAAGCAGAAAATGTAAATAACTACTTATCTAAAGGTAGTTTAGCTGGCGTTGATGGTCGCATACAGTCACGTAGTTATGAAAATCAAGAAGGTCGTCGTATCTTTGTTACTGAAGTCGTTTGTGACAGTGTTCAATTCCTTGAACCTAAGAATTCACAAAATGGCGGTGGCCAACGTTCACAAAACAACGAATTCCAAGACTATGGTCAAGGATTCGGTGGTCAACAATCAGGACAAAATACTTCGTATAACAACAATTCATCAAAACCTAATTCAAATCAATCAGATAATCCATTTGCGAATGCGAACGGACCTATTGATATTAGTGATGATGATTTACCATTCTAAAAAATAACTAATTTAAAAATACAATTAAAAGGAGGCAGTTAATCATGGCAGGTGGACCAAGAAGAGGCGGACGTCGTCGTAAAAAAGTATGCTATTTCACAGCAAATGGTATTACACATATCGATTATAAAGACACTGAATTATTAAAACGTTTTATCTCAGAACGCGGTAAAATTTTACCACGTCGTGTAACTGGTACTTCAGCTAAATATCAACGTATGTTGACAGCTGCTATCAAACGTGCACGTCATATGGCTTTATTACCATATGTTAAAGAAGAACAATAATATATAGTTTATTGTAAAACCCCGTAAGCATAGGCTTATGGGGTTATTTTTGTGTTTTTAAATATAGAAAAAGGGCAGAAAAAGGGCATTATATGACGATTTTGCTTTTTAAACCTAAAAAATACGCCTTTGATATAGACGTATTTCAAACAATATTGATAGTTTCCAATTTATCCATCATATCTTTAGCCATTTGATCAGTAACATGTGTGTATATCTCTAGTGTGGTTTTATAGTCTGAGTGTCCTACACGCTCTTGTATAGCTTTTAAGTTAATCCCTAATTGTGCAAGTGTGGATATATGCGTGTGACGTAATGTGTGCGTTGTAACACGTTTCTTTATTGAACTAATCTCAGTAGCCTCTTTAATAATGCTATTCACTTTGTTTAAGTCTATAGGACTACCAGCTGTATTAGTGAATACATATCCTCTATCAATAAAATCTTCATTCCACTGGTTTTCTTTCTTATTATCCAAAATAAGTGTTTTAAGTAAGTTAATACTTTGGGTAGTGAGTCCGATTGTTCTATAGCTTTTACTTGTTTTAGTCGTCTCTTTTACTCCGAATGCTCCCGTCTCTTTATCAGTTACCCAATTAATTGTACCGTCGATATCTAGCGTTTTATCTTCATAGTTTATATTTTCCCTCTTTATTGCAAGTAGCTCACCGATACGCATACCATTAGCAATTTGAAACTGTACTATAGCTTTGACCATTTTATAATTACGCTTTCTTGTTGAATGTTTTTTGTGCTTAATTAGGTAATCAAAGCAACTAAGTAACTCTTTAATTTCACTATCTTCTAAATAGTTATTACGTTTAGCTTGTAGTTCATCTCTAGTTTTAGCCTTTTTAGGAATATCTATTTTATCTAGTACACTTATATCTTGTAGATCGTAATATTTAAACGCATATTTGAAAACAGAACGAATGATAATAACAAGAGACTGAACGTGTCCTTTACTATGTATACTAGCCCAGTTGTTAATTATATCTTGTAGATAAGTATGAGTAATGTTGTTTATCAGCACTTCTTTATCTATAGCATTTTTAACTGTGTTTGAATTGCTTACCTTTTCTTTGATTGTTGTAGCCTTTGAACCAGAATGATTTTTATAATGTTCTAACCACTCATCACATGCGACATGGAAAGTTAGTGACTTTAACGTTGTCGGTGTCTTATCATTTAACTTCGCCTCTATACGCTCATTTAAGCGCTTTTGAGCCTCTTTTTGTGACTGCTTACCATTCTTATTAAGAACCACGCTAACACGCCGCCATTTGTTTGTGAGAGGGTCTTTGTACTTCTCATAATAGCGATATTGTACTTCGCCATGTTTGTTAGTGAATTTCTCATGCCACATTTGTTATCCCTCCTTATAAATTAGTACCAGGTGTCAAAAAATGTTATAATAAAAGAAAAAGTAGGTGAAAGCTTGAATTATATAAAATTTGTGATGACTCACATTGTTATTGTTATAGTGATTCTTAATTTGTCAATTAAAATTTCTATGTTATTTGATTTGAATTTTACTTTAAGTTTCTTAGTATTTTATATAATTTTTATAACTTTGATCAAAGTAGAGGTTATTAATTATTATCAGAATCGTTTTGGGATACGCTTTCATCTTCGTTTTTAATTTCGCTTTCAAATTTTTCGGGAACTTCTAAAATATTAGAATTAGTCTCATTATTTTTTTGTTCAAGTTTACGTAGTGATGCCTCTATTTGCATTCTTTCAAGTTCATATTTTGCAATATCGGTCTTTAGTTTCTCTCTTTCAGCGTCATTTCTTAATTCTTTAATATCATTTGGAACCTTTTCTTGAAACTCTATCCCACTTATAGATTTTATTTCTTTACCTTTAAATATTTGGTAAAAAAGAATGAAATTGGCTATCCAACTAGTAATACTAAACGCTTCTTCATTATCGAAATAAGCCTTTTTAATAAAATCAAATGGAATGAATGAAATGAATTCGATTATGCCAGGACTTTGTACGTCTATTTTCTGTGATTTAAATTGAAACGAAGTACTTTCAGTGTATAACTTTATTAAGTTATTAAATTCAAACCAAAGTTGGGGTGAAATATCTTCTTTTCTTTTTATATCTATATTTATGTGTAAATGATTGTTTTGAATATAGATTGGATTTATTAAGTAATTAATTGCTTCTTTATATTCAGATAAATTTATTATTGTTTGGTGCATTTGAAGCTTGTTTAATATTTTAGGATCAATGCGGTAACGAGACGTTTCTTTTAACCATTTTATCTTTCTATGAAGTTTGTTATTCGAATATTTATAATCTTGCTTCTTACTATCTGTTTTGAGTTGTTGGATTTCTTTATCGTTATACTCAATTGCATCGCTAATAACTATCCCAATAGAGAATTCGAAAGATCTGTAATTAGGGATAACTATGTAATCACCTATTTTAATTTCATGTATAAATTCAAATAGTCGCTTACTTAAATCAGTGATATTTCTTTTGGTTAAATTACTTTTTTCTAATATTTTTTCTCTTTCATTTTCAGATAAGTTTAAAAGTGCTTGTTTTAACTCTTTCTGCTTACTATCATTTTTTGAAGTTATTACTTTTTTGTAGTCTTCTAACTTATTAATTTCTTTTAAAGTGTTTAAATCTACAATGTTGTTAGTTATAGATACATGATCATTGTATTTAAAATCATTGTACCAACTTCCCCCATTTGTCCGTATTAGCCAATAGTTTGTATTGTCAGGAATTATATCAATCTTTAAATAGTTTTCTTTCACCTAACATTTCCCCTTTGTTTAATTATTCATCATCTTCTAGTAAGTTTGTTACATTAACTGTGATTTCTTTTGTTATAGGGTTAATGCTTACATCCTCTCCATAGCCTAATGATTTCACTTGAATGGTATCGTTTACTAATTTTAATGCTATTTCAACATGTTGATAATCTTGCAAAATTAACAAAGTATCTTCATTTGTCACAACATCATGTGATCCTTTTCCGTTAATAGTAACTTTCCAATCATTGAAGTACATTCTACATTTCTCCTTTATTTATATTATTCTTCTTTCTCTAATCCTGTAATTAGCATTATCAATAAACAAATAAGTATAAACTACCAAAACCAGAAGTCTTACCGACAATATCTCGAGTTTCTCCTTTCCGTTCCGGTCCTTGGTCCGTAACGGTGTCTTTATTTTGTTTTAAATTGGAACAAAATTATTCATTACTATCTTTAATTATTGAATTGTCATTTCAAATTTTGTATTTACCAAATTTTATAATGTCCTCCTAATTATTTGTATTTTGAAGTCTATGTTATGTGTTAAAAGAGATTATGTTGAACATCTCCTTATTACAAGCAAATTCATGATGCGAAATGTGAATTAACTTCCTTAAATATTATTGTGAGTTGTTATCGGGATTAACGGAATTTAAACCTTTTTCTAATTCCTCCATGTCGACGACAAGATGATTCTTTATATAATCAGATAAATAAGAGTTTTCAAGTAATGTGTTTTTAAAAAGTTCAGTTTCTAAATCAACTCTAATATTTGAGGCTAGAAAATTTTCTATCTCATCTATAATTTCTTGATCAATTTGATTGTTGTTAGATATATAAATGCTATATTTAATTAAATCGTTTAGTATATTTATTATTGGATAGTTTTCAGAATGCTCATGTTTATAAATTAAATTTTTTAATTCAAATACATTAATACGACCGAAGTTATTCAATTTTTCTGAAACAGTGATTTCTTCATTATTTAGATATTTTTCATATATAAAGTTATTGCCACTTACTTTTTTGATTTTTTCTGGATCTATATTCTCAAGACTTTTAAGAGAGTTATCAAATATTGAGATCATATTTTGGATAATTAATTCTAAATTATTATTTGAAAAACTTAGTAACTCACCGTAATCTTTTATTCCATCATTTTTTAATGATTTTAAATTTTTTTCAGTGGTTTTTGCTTTGAATTTTAAATATTCTTGAATGCACATTTGAACAATATACATTCGACCTTGAAAACTTAAGTCTGCTAAATTACCAAAACCATATTCATCATAAATATTTAA
Source organism: Staphylococcus sp. AC872 (assembly GCF_979255425.1). Taxonomy (NCBI): domain Bacteria; kingdom Bacillati; phylum Bacillota; class Bacilli; order Caryophanales; family Staphylococcaceae; genus Staphylococcus; species Staphylococcus sp. AC872. The sequence goes on along the minus strand of NZ_CEEDKW010000003.1, from coordinate 89,624 downwards.
ATTGTCAAATAAAAATGTTGATGGGTTACCATAAAGTAATTCATTTATAGATATATTTCCTAATTTTGCTATTTTACTTATTCGTTTTTTATTAGGAATCTGTTTGCCATTCTCCCAGTTAGATATTACGCCAGATTTTACAGGTGAAATTTCGTCTATTTGTTCACCGAATTTAATCATAGAAGATCCTAAACTCAATCTAATTTGCTTAATTCTTTTACCTATCTCACTTTTATTCATTATTTCACCTCATGATAATTATATAATAAAACGTTATGTTTTTCTATGTTAAATGTTGACTTTAAAATAATGTTATGTTTTACTATGTATAAGCGAGGTGATTGAATGAATAAAATTGTTGGTTACAGAAAAATGTTAGGCAAATCTCAAAAAGCTATGGCTAAAGAATTTGATATATCTGTTCAAGCATATCGTATGAAAGAAATAGGACAGGTAAATTTTAATCAAAAAGAAATGCTACATTTTAGAAATATGTTAAGACAAGAATTGTTTCCAAAAATTACTGTTGATGAAATATTTTTTTAATTTATATCTATGTTTTGCTATGTTTAGGAGGGTAATAAATGCCAAGAATAAAATTACAAGATCTACCAACTAAGGAAAATACCGCTCTAGAGAAAGGACAAATAGTATTTCCTATAAAATACGCTAAGCCCAAGTTACTAGGAGAAATATTTAATTGTAGTTATTCAACTATCCGGAGATTACTCATCTCATATGATGGAGATAATTTAGGGATTGATAATTTATACGTAGATATCAGTAGTACATTAACACTGGTGAATGTAGAAAAATTTGAGCAATTTCTCCAGAAAAAACACAAAAAATATTTATAAGGAGTGAAACAAATGAAGTTATATATTTTACTTTCAATACTAGCAACTGCTATTGGCACATTGTATGCAATGAACATAGATTTCTTACATGGTTTAGCGATTACGTTCTTGATACAAGTTTTAAGTATACCGGTAGCAAATCAATTTGAATATAAAGGAGATAACCAAGATGAATAAGGAACAATTAGCAATAATCAAAGAATTACATGAAATTTTAGAATCAGCTATAAATGATAAACGTACTGAATATACTCATACAGTAAGTGAGGGTAACCAAGAATGGACTGAAACAATTAATCGAGAAAAGCAACTTCAGTTTATATGTGAAGTAGTTTCTGAGAGATTAGTAAATAATTTTGAATGGGATAATGAATAAAATGGAAAAATTACAATATTATATTAATGAAATGGTGAATGATGTTATACACACGGATCTAAATATGAAATTACATGCTTTGATGCATTTAGTTGAGGATAATATGACTAAAAATGAAAAATTTCGAGAATCCTTGTTAAACAATAATGAGCGTATACAAGTTGAAATAGTTAAAGAGGCAATACAACACGATTATGTGTTATCTAGCGTTATAAAATCATTATTAAATGATGTTAAACACGTAAATAGCGATGTTGCAATAAATAGACATAATGCATTAGACGAAATAGACAAAATAAAAGCGTTACTTCCAACCGACCAAAGCGAAAGTAACGCATAGAAATTTAATAAATTAACAGAGCAGTTAATAAAATACTCTTTATATATTATATCATTTTCTGTCCTGTTAATCACTAGAGGTGAAGAAATTGAACAAAATAAAGCTAGAACACGATACCCAAATATCTGTGATTTGGTATAACAACCTAGATTCTCGTTCCTTTAAAAATTTTTCGCAACCTAAATGGAGTGAGTTAGTTAATAGGTTATCAATACCACAAAATAATACTAATAAGTATGCACGTGGTGTAGCTGTATATGGTGATATAAAAGATGGTATTGATGAAGATGGTAAAGAATACAAAAAGTACCGTAACAATGACAATGTGATTTATCGTGATGTCCTAGTGTTGGATTATGATGATATACCCAATTTGAGACCACTGCATGATGCAATTACAGACACTTTAAAAGGCGTTGCATGGTTTTGGCATACTACGTTTAATCATCAAACAGAAAGCCCTAGAATACGCTTGTATGTGCCATTAAATGAGCGTGTCAATGCAGATGATTACCGCAAGTATACAAAAGTGTTAGTAAGCAAGATAGGTCATAGGGTAGACGAGGGGAGTTTTCAACCTAGCAGAGCGATGGCGTTGCCCGTATATCAAAAAGATAAATATCCGTTCTTACATCAATATAATGACGCCCCAATTTTGGGGACTCAAAAGTTAGAAGAATGGTTAAAAGAATTAAAATCCGAATATAATGAATCAAATAAATTCAAATATCCTAAACGTCGAGATAATGAATTTTGGAAGTCTATCGCCTTTGGTGTATCTACAGGTAACCGAAACCAAACGTTAACATCGTTAATTGGTGTATTGCTAAACAGACGTGTGCCAGATCCATTAGTATATGCATATTGCTATATGTGGAATGAAAATTGTAACCCTCCAATGAGTTCTAGAGAGTTTAACGCCACATTTGAATCTATATACAAACGAGAACATCGATAAGGAGGCTTTTTATGGCAAAATTTCCAGATTATTTGGAAAATAAAACAATATTTGATGAAAAAGATTTCTTTGATGGGAATAGATTTAAGTTTTATGAATTTGCATTATTTTTATATGAAGAATATCACGGTTGCTATATCGACAATCGCCCCCATGTTTTTACAGGCAAGAAGTACGAGCCACTTAATATAGATGTTGTGCGTAAAATGACTATCAAATATATCCCGTCATTACGAGAACAACAAAATAAGGAAGTATATCAGAAGTTAAAAACTCTATGCATGAATAATTATCAAGAACAATGTTCAGCACGCTATATAGGATTAAAAAACGGCATATACGATATTGTTGAAGAAAAATTAAAGGCGTTTAGTCCTCAATACTATATAACCAATATTATTGATGTTGATTTTAATGAACAAGCACAAAGTGATTTAATAGAACGGTTTATTAAAGATATATCAAATGACGATGAAGAAGTAGAACAACTAATCTACGAAATGATTGGTTATGGTTTATATCGTGATAACTTTTTACAGGTCGCATTCTTTTACTATAGTCCGGGAGGCAATGGCAAAACTACTTTACTTAAATTATTGCACCATTTCTATAATCCAGAAAATACTACAGCATTATCTTTTAATGACTTAAACGATAAATTTAAACCTGCAAATTTACAAGGAAAGCTAGTAAATATAGCTGATGATATAGATCCTAATCGTATTAAAGATACGGGCAATTTCAAAATCATTGTAACAGGAAACTACATCACACTTGAATTTAAAGGGCAAGACGCTTTTGAGTTTAAGCCATATGTAAAACTCATCTTCGCAAGTAACGAGTTACCAATGAGTAATGATAAGAGTGAAGGTTTTTATAGACGTATGGTAATTATTCCTATGCTGCGTAAGTTCGGCAAAGGTGGGCAGAAAAAAGATCCAATGTTATTGAACAAATTGATAACGCCACATAATATGTCAGCCTTACTTAATTTAGCTTTAAAAGGTTTAAAAAGAACATTAGAAAATAACGAGATTATCGAACCGAAAATTACTAGAAAGACAAAAGAGGAGTATCAATTTGATAATAATCCAGTTCTTCAGTTCATAGAAGATGCGACAGACAAGGATTATAGACAATTGCCAGTAGTAGAAGGGCGTAATACTGATAAAGCATATGAAATATATCAAATATGGTGTGCAAATAACGGCTATCATCATATGAATAAAATGAATTTTTCTAAAGAGTTATCAAAGTTAGGTTATAAATCTGTGGCTTACTGGTCAAAAGTTCAAGAAAAAACTAAGAGATTCTATGTGAAAGAAACAACTAATAAAATCTACGATACTAATGGAACTATTTTAAAAACCTTACAGTAAAGTGTAAGAAATCTCAGAGTAGTGTAAGGCTTGAAACTGTTGATATAACTTGATTTGTTGCATCTACCTTACACCTTACACTTAAATAACAATCCATAAGAATATTAAGTGTTTAAAAATAAAATTATGAACTAGGCTTTTTATCTGTAAGGTGTAAGGAATGTAGTGTGAATGTTGATATAAAGGGATTCGTTAGATTACAGGTTAGTGTGAGAAAAAACTATATAGTGTGAGGTTTTAAAATGAACAATGTAAAAAATAAGATTATTAAATATATAACAGAAAATGCTGGTACATCGTTTGTAGAAATAGAAAAAATATTTGATGAGTATCATTTTGAATACAAAGGGAACGGAGCTTATACCAGTGCAGAGAACAACAACATTATATTTTGGTATGGGTGGAATGAACAAGCTTTTAATGTGGTTAGTAGTTTAGTTAACGAAGGATTAATTGAAATGAACACGTGTGAGCCATTTATTTATATAGTAGATGGTAAAAGTTTAAATTTTCCAATTGCGAAATCTGAGTGTATAAATACGTATCATTGGTTACCAGTGACATTTAATTTGGTTAAGGAGGAATCACATGGATAAAGAGCAACTTAAACAGTATATGTACGACTATGTAAAAGAACATAAAGAAATTCCTATTTATCAGTTAGAAGATTTATTTAAAGAGTTAGATCATGACTATAAAGGTAAAACGAGTGTGACACATGATCAGGATAAGAATATCGTTTTTTGGAGTGGTTGGAATAAGCTCACAATGTATGCGTTGATTGAGTTAGTTAAGGAAGAACATCTTGATCTTGTGTATAGAAGTAGTTATGTAATGCGTTATTTGTTAGATGGTCGAGTACCCAATTTACCATTAGCAATTAGTTATCCAGAATATGAGCAACAAACTGAAGTACCATCATGGTTACCTATGTTATTAAGAGTAACCAATAAAGGAGTGGAATAATATGAACATAGAAATAATCGCGACCCAATTTGAAACAAGAGCAGGCACGTTATTAAGATATTACACAGGTTTATTAGAAAGTAGTAGAAAGACACCGTTTGGATTCAAAATATATAACGATCCGTTTGATATGGTGTATGTGGTCATGGAAGGTAATTTGTACGGCCATATCTACATTAAAGATTGTAATGTTAGAAAAGCGTTTGAATTAGCGTCTCCTAAGCACACTGAAGGGCTTATAAGAAGTATTGAGGGGCATTATGCAGGTTATGAAATACACGATGATAAGCACCTATCTATAAGTGATATGATGGCAAGTCAATTATTCGAAAATGAATATTTCATGTATGGACTACAAACATTCGCAGAAAGTAATAACATTGATATGTTCACTTATATTGAGGGTGGATTAAATGTTGAAGAACTTGAGGGTGTTCAGTCTAGTAATGCTGATGTGATAGGTAATATGGAAATGTTGTATCAGTTAGCAACAGGGATTAATGAACCAGCACCAGAGTTAGTTGAGGGATTGAAGTTAGTAACTGAATTTGTACAAGACGAGAACGCTACACAAGACGATTACAAAGCGTTAGAGCGTAAGTTAAGTGAATTGAAGTCATCTTATTACAGTTTGAATAAGTAACTTGATAAGGGGTCACATGTGTTGTGTGGCTCCTATATATAGCTAATAAATGTTAATTGTTGTAGAAATACACTAGGGTATGAATCTTTCCAAATACGAACATTAGTTCTTTAGGTGATATACTACATTTTACTACATAAATGCTTTTAAGAGTTTATTTAACGGTAAAATAATGTGTGTTAAGAAAAGGTAACAATGGCATAAATAACGAACATTAGTTTGTGTTTTTCGTGTAAATTTAGTATAATTAAGGTATAAAGTAATTATGAAAGTGAGGTGGAAAAGATGCAAAAAGTAACAGAAAAAGAAAAGACGTACAACTTACCCGATGAACACCGCCAAGTACTCAATGTGATAAGAAATACGTCTAAGAAATATATTACTAAAACAAATATTTTAAATCAATTAGGTATGACAGTTAATCGTACAAACGAAAGATGGTTACGTTTAACTATCAATAGTTTAATACTGAACTATCATTATCCAATCGGATATAACTACAGTAAGACACACAGAGGCTATTACATGATTGAGAATGAGCTTGATAGACGTAATGCTATCAATAGTATTCAACGTCAAATAGAGGGCAGTCAAGCACGTATTGATGCTATTGAAGAAATGGAAATATAAAAGGGTGTAGTGATTTGGAATTAGTACAAAAATTTGCAGTTAAGCACCTAAAGACAAAATATAATGCTGCATACCTAAAACAAGCATTTGATGAATGGGAACAACGAATAGAAGATATGTACGCACTGCACTATCCGAGAATGTTTATTGATCCATACACTATGCAATTGTCCTATGAGTCGAATCACATAGAAGATTTAGCATTATCTATTGTTGAAGAACGAGATAAGCTACACAAATATAAACGTCATTCAAGGAATGATTTAAAACAATTTCATAAATTATTATCTCAATATTCTGATGATGAACAACGACAAATTAAAAAGTATCAAAAAGATAGTATTTTGATTGATGATGAATTATTAAATCGAATTAGTGATGACATTTTACAATTAGTGAATTCAACTAAAGATAACAAACGTCAATCCATGCAAGAAGAAATCAAATTAGAAAAAGAAAAGCGTAAGATAGACGGTAAAGCTCGTAAGCAACGTATTAAAGAGCGCTTGAAACGAGAAAGACAACAAAAACAATTAAATTAGTATAAGGAGAATGTGTAAATGAAAACAGAAGCATATTTTGAAGAGTACAACCAGTTTATTACTAATCAACGTAAAGCAATTAATGAATTAGAACAACAACGTAATGACTTGCAAGCTAAAATCGAAGCAGATAAAGAGGAATATAAGCAGTTAGTAGCGAATGGTGAAGATGATAAAGCAGATAAGTTATATCAAACAACTGATACAGAGGAAAAGCAATTACAGGCTATTAACAAACGTCTTACTACTAAACAAGAAGTATTTGATGAAACTAGAAAAGAAAAAGCTATTGAATTGATTAAACATCAATCTGAATTACCCAAGTTATATGAGGATGAAAAACAAGAACTAATAGCTAAATTTGAACCAATCATTGAGCAATACAACGATATTATTGATGAAATTAATGATTTAAACGAGCGATACACAGAGGAGTTCGAACGTTATGCGATTCCTTATAGACGCGAGAATTTCGACGAAGATGCCCAAATAAGAAGTGATCTAAGACCTCATTTTAGAGAATATGCACCAATGTATTATGTCTCTAATAGTGAATTGCCAATTATAGGTACAAATCAAAAAATGAAGTTTGTAAAGGAGCGACAACATGGATAGAAAAGATGAATTATATAAAAAGGTAATAGCTGGTTTAATTGCTGGTACTGATGAAGATGGAAATGTAATTATAACTGATGAAGATTGGGAAAATGTTGACCGTATTGGAGAAGAAATTAATGCTCAAGTCGAAAAAGAGAATAGAAAAGAGAAATTGAGAGACACTCAATCTATTCAAGAATATGCACGCTTGAATCGTGTAACTAATTCTGAAAGATCTAAGAATATTCATCAGCAAAATATTGATGGTATGAGCTTACGAGAAATAGCTCGAAAGAATAGAGTTGTTAACTAAACTAAACGCCTATCCTCACGGGTAGGCAATCTTTATATTAAGGAGTGAGTATATGGACAAATTAACACCTAAACAAGAGCGCTTTGTGAATGAGTATATTAGAACATTAAATGTTACGCAGAGCGCTATAACGGCTGGTTATTCGCCTAAAACGGCACATGTATCTGGGTGTCGCTTGTTAAAGAAGAAACATATTAATGATTATATCCAAGAGCAAAAGAAAAAAGTTATAGATGAAAGTGTATTAAGCGCTAATGAGCTATTGCATCTATTAACTAATTCAGCAGTTGGTGATGAGACTGAAACAAAGGAAGTTGTAGTTAAACGTGGTGAATATAAAGAGAATCCACAGAATGGTAAGGTTCAGTTAGTTTATAATGAATATGTTGAGCTAATAGAAGTACCTATTAAGCCTAGCGATCGCTTACGTGCTCGTGATATGTTGGGTAAATATCATAAATTATTTACAGATAAACAAGAAATTACAAATCGTAATTTTGAAATTAACATAGGCGAATGGGATGAAGAAGTGGAATAAATACCGAATATATATAGATATAGTAGATATGAATGTGGCGACACCAGTTTTTATAGATAGTATCGGTCAAGACGATGAAAAGAATGAGCGAGATTTAAAAGAATTGGAAAATAATATCTAAATAGTGAGATTTAAGAAGGAATATATCTACTTATCTATGTTTAATACTTAAAAAAATGGCTACATTAATGTAAGAGTTATGCATTTGTATAACTTGAAACACTCAAAAAACTATAGTTTTTACTACACTTATTTAAGATATGGTATTTATCTTCTATTTATTAAATAATTATTTTCCTTTAGATTTTCACCCAATCTCTTGTTATTAGAAAAGCTTTCGTTAACCATATCTTAATAAGGTAGTTTTTTATTTTTGTAAAATGCTTCATTTGGGGTTATATTTATAAGAAGTTAATGTTAGATTAATATTAGTGAGATATTAATTACGTTCTCACGAGGCATTCTATCATCATTATTAGTTTTCTTTCGAAAGATAGTCCTAGTGGCTATCTTTTTGTATTGTGAAAATCTTTGTAAGTGTGTTATAATCTATGTCTAAAACCAAAACTTTTTACATCTAAAGTACTCAAAATTGAGTACTTTAGTTTGAAACTAAAGTTACGTAAATAAAATAGTAAATTTTTGCATTTTAGAGTTCAATATTATATTATATATATTAGTAATTGATAACCTCATATATTCGTTACTATTTAAGAACAGTTTATTTAACTGTTCTTATTTTTATGGTATTATATACAATACATGCAACCCTTTGTAGAAAGCTATAAAAAATCCCTGACTAGTTTACTTATGCATGTCACTGGGTAAATTCGCAATACTTTTTAACTAAGAGTCATTGACCGTATCAGTTATGATACGGTTTTTTTATGAAATGATTGTCGAAAAAATGTAAATTAATTTGGTTCCGTCGTTAGTAAAAAAATGATACATTGAGATTAGGGATATAAATACTACAAAAGAATTGTAGTGGTTTTGCTTTGAATTATTCCCTCTTGTTTCTATTTGTATAAAAGGTAATCATAGTGATTGCCTTTTTTATTTAAACGGTATATTAAAATTTGTGTTTACGTATGATAATATGTTATATTTTAAATATCACATGAAATAAGCACTCATTAAATAACTTTTATATTCTTCCAACCACGTTCATTATGATCGTGGTTTTTTATTAGTAAAAATGTTATAATTGTACATGGGGCTCCCCAGCTCCATAATTGCTTACGCATTTAAATAGCTTTTCGCCACACTCAAATAAGAGTGTGGTTTTCTGTATTGAATAAGAATTGTAATGATCGAATCAACTGAATTTAAATAATAGTATAATAATAACCGTCGTACATATTGCATATAAAATAGTCCATAATGTGTAAATTATCTTATGATGGTGGTCTATTAAATTAAATAACATGTATAGATAATAAGAGAACAGCAAAAGACAAATAACACAGAGTATATATAGGCATACTATGACAAAGGTCAATGCACCATCACCTCACTAAAAATTCATATATTTTTAGTTTAACAGATATTTTAATTTATTTAGTGAATACTATGTTTAAAATGTAAGAAATCGGTTAAACAATGGTAGAGTCAATGGAGCCAGTTGGCTCTACCCCTTTGTATAATATTCATGAAAACCCCCACACCACTTTAATTAGTGGTGTTTTTTTATGTTTAAATCACTTAAAATCGGTTATGAACATACTAGAGTTTAATTAACCCTTTTTTTCATTCGATACTCCATTGTTTATACTTAGCTAAATCAGGCTATGCCACATCTTTTTTAAAAGGTGTGGTATTTTTATGTTTAAATCATTAGAAATCGGTTATAATGTTTGTAGAGCTGGTCACTCGTTTTTAAGATCTTCAATATTTTTTCAATCTTTAAAGAATACCATATCTATTTAAATAGGTATGGTATTCTTTTTATGTTCTGAGAAACGTCCTGTGTTACAGTGGCAAATATTATTTCGTAACTATACTATGTGTGTTAATGGTAAATGAATTTGGCGTCATGAAATGCAAGATCAGTATAATTAGTAAATCTAATTATGAAATAGCAGAAGATTAAAGCATGTTAAAGAAAATGATCTTGGCATGGTGAGTGATCAAATTGATTAAAGTCAGTAAATTTAAACAGAACTCAAGTAACTAAATTTATAAAAGTTAGTGAAGAACTTTCTGATGATTCCACGTGGAATCAAACAATTTTAAGGGCAAAAAAGGGCATAATTTTGAAACGAAGAGCAAGAGTATGAACTTTACTTTAATGATGACATAGCTATATATACTGATTTATAGGCGTTTTGATTGTTGATGGAATGTTATAAAATATGTCTATATAAAAGAAGAACAATAATATATAGTTTATTGTCGGAACCTTGTAGGCTTAGCCTATGAGGTTCTTTTTTGTTTTCAAAAACTTCATGAGGGATATTTAATATATAAACAATGTGAATCTGAAGACTTTGAAATTTTCCATGTATGGAGTTGCTTAGTCATTTTTGTTAAGCTTAAAGTATACATAATGATTTATTGATATTTATGGGGTGATGGGTAATCAATTCTAAGGTGAATGAAGCAATTAAAGGTGTATGTATTAATTTAATGTTTACGTTTGCAATTGGTATTGCAATTACTTATTTTAACTTTGATTACGGTATTGATAATGCCTTTTTTCATTTTTTAGAAAAAATTAGCGTTGTAAAGTTCTTTGACAATCATTCTGCGAATACTGCAGTGACGCTAGGACTATTGTTAACAGCTTATGAAGTCATTGATACATTATTTTTAGAGGATGATGAAGAGGATGAAACTGAGCGCTCTATAAACGAAAAATAAATCACGAATAAAGAAAAGCTATGGCTGAAACTGATTGAATGTCAGTGCCATAGCTTTTCTTAATTATTGTTATTAAAACGACCTAATAAAAATGAAGTTATACTACTTAAAATAATTAATACAATAAGAAAAGAAAGTAGATAAATTTGATTGCTTTCGACATGAAAGCCCATCTCAAATTGACCATGTAAATGACCATTAATATAAAAATTGAGTGTAATAATGGTCAGAATTAAAATAATAGATATCGCACTTAATAAGTCGAAACCTATTTTAAAAATGAAAAATTTATTTTTATTTGCGTTCAAGATGATACAACCTTTCATATTCTTAGAAAATAATAAGTCGGTACCATCCCATTTGTTTATTGTGCATACGTTATTGAATGAATTGCAATTAGAAATTTTAAACGAATGGTTAATAATTATCAATATATAAATATCTATTTTTTTACTAGTTTTAATAAATTTTTAACTAAAATGGTTTCGGGATGTGATTATGGGGTATACACCATAGGTAGACATAATGATTATTATGTATTGAAAGGAGTGAAGACACATGTTCGGATTAATAGGAATGATCATCGTAGGTGGTCTTATCGGTTGGATTGCAGGTGCAATTCTTGGTAAAGATATCCCAGGCGGTATTTTAGGTAATATTATTGCTGGTATCGTAGGTGCATGGGTTGGTTCAATGATCTTTGGACATTGGGGACCAGAACTAGGTAAAATTTATATCTTCCCAGCATTATTAGGTTCAATTATTTTAATTTTCGTGGTATCACTTATTTTAAAAGCTTTACGAAAAAAATAATTGTAACATAGCAATAGAGATGACCTTAATTGATAAGGACATCTCTATTTTTTTTAAATTATTTAATAGCCAGCCCAATTACTCGACGTAAATACTACCTAAAATGGTCATTAAAAGTGTTAGTAAACATGCTAGAAGGATGATATTTTGTACTTTAATTGAATTACTTTTATCACCATTTTGTCTATATGTATAAAATAAATAAAACCATGACAAAATGACGAGTATACCTAAAATAATAATCACTATTTTCATAACATATATACCTCCTCATTGGTTACGTACCCTAATCGATTGATCATAATTGAAGAGATATGTTGATAAAAGTGATTATAAAAATATATATCATTTAAATTTAGACAAAAAAAAGAGGATGACGCTGGGTAACGCCATCCAGGAGTATTATGTTCATGAATATAAAAGACTTTGTAGTTACTTATTAACTACATGTATATAATATCATGAATTATATTAAAATACCAATTAAAACAACTTAATTCTAAAATAAATTTTTCGTTGTGTACATTTAATTATAAATATGCAATCATATCATTCATTTTTTAATTTTATTTATCTTATATGCATGAATAGTTAGTCAATTCTCAATATTTTTCGAAGTGTTGTATGTTTATGCATGGATTGATACGATAGCTTTATGGAGGGATTCATTTTGGAAGGTATATTAACATTTATATTGATTTCACTCTTAATCATCATTGTACCTGGTCCTGATTTTCTAATTGTAATGAAAAATACGGTCCATTCAGGAAAAAGAAACGGTATGATGTCCGCATTAGGTATTACCACGGGTCATATAGTTTACGCTAGTTTAGCTATTTTTGGAATTATATACATATTAACAAGTTTATATTATGTCTTTGTTTTGATTAAAGTACTTGGTGCATGTTATTTAATCTATTTAGGCGTACGCTCTATCTTATCAGCACGTCAATCGATGTCATTTAATGATAAAAAACAAGACTTAAATCAAGTGTCATATCTATCATCATATAGACAAGGTTTCTTAAGTACGATATTAAATCCTAAAGCATTACTTTATTACATGAGTATATTACCTCAATTCTTATCACAAGGAAATATACATATGACCTCTCAAGTTGCAGTTTTAGCATTATCGGTAGTGCTTGTAACATGTTGTTGGTTCCTATTCTGCGTCTTTATATTTCAATATATTAAATTACTGTTCAGTAATCCTAAAATTAAAGCTATTTTTGATTATGCGGTAGGAATTATTTTAATTGGATTATCAATTAATTTATTATTAAGTAAAACAAGTTAATATGAGTGAGGAGATTCAAAATGAAAATATATTTAGTAAGACATGGTGAATCTAAATCCAATTATGATAATAAGTATGGGGAGCCTTATTTTTGTGGTCAACTTAATGTGCCATTAACGGAACAAGGTACGGAGAGTGCACAAGCATTGGTGAATTATTTTACGAATAAAAACATTGATCATGTATACGTTTCAAGCTTATTAAGAACACAACAAACGTATGAAGCAATATTTCCTTATAATATACCGACAACATTTACTGATTTATTAAAAGAAAGATCGCTAGGTGTCTTTGAAGGGAAATATAAAAAAGAAGTGTCACAGGACGAAACTTTTTATAAATATTTTAATGATGATAACTTCAAAGATTTCCGTCATAGCTTTACTCAAAAAGCACCAGAAGGAGAAAGTTATCAAGACGTATTTGATAGAGTAGCAACTTTTTTCAATTCTATTGTTGATCGTAATGCAGATCAAATTGTCATAGTCGCCCATCAGGTTGTCATTAGATGTATCTTTGTGTATTTAGAACAAATAACGAAAGAAGAAGCATTAACTGCTAAAATCGAGAATTGTAAACCTTATCTTATTGAAATGTAAAAAAGAGTGAAATACCCCTATATGATAGGGGCATTTCACTTTTTTTAATTTAAGACGTCCAGTAGTCTAAATAGATACATTTTAATTTGTGGACGTTTTCTTTTGTTTCGATGAATCCACTATGAGCGTTACAAAAACACTTATTATAATTAAAATTGAAGATATAGTAGCGGTAACGCCAACCCAATAGTTTTCCATAAAGAATGCGATAAGCGCCAATAATGCCCATACTGGAACCGCAATAATTTGAAGAATACTTGAAATAATTCTGGTTGTCATATAGTTGAAAAAACATAATATGAGTGCAGGTAATGCCATTGCCACCATAGTACCTATTGCAGACCAAAGTTCTACAGGCTTATCCAAACTGATTGTATTAGACCCAGTGGGATATTTAGCACACGTTAAAATAGTTAACACTGTTGATAAAATCGCGAGCACTACAAAAGATACACGTAACTTCATCTTGTCACTCTCCAAAATGTTTTTTAAATGAGTAAATAAAAAGTTTAACTATCTATAGTGTGACTTAGACGTCGGGTGATGTCAATTTGGCTTAAGATATAAATAAAAGCTTCTAATCCGCAAATTTTATAACGGTTAGAAGCTTTTTAGTTTATTTATCAAATACATCAGTTTTGATATTTTTCTTGTCTAAGAAAGATTTGATTTTATCTTGTTGCTTTTTGTTTACATCGCCTGCATAGTTGGTTGGTACGTCTACGACATTGATTGAATTTTGTGGTTGATAATTCAATTGCTCAATGTCTTCATCAACGTTAGCGATTGTACTATTAAGTGCTTTAAAATATTTGATAATACGATTAGTTGGATCTTTATATTCACTTGGAATCTTGTTATTATTCACAAACTTTTTAAAGTGTAAGTCGTTTTTTACTGCAAGATTAGACAATTCACTTAATTGTTTGGATTGCTTTTTAGTAATCTTAGTGCTGCTATCACTCTGTCTGTCTAATTTATGTTGCATCACGTACTTATTATCTAAAATATCACTGTTAACTTGTAGATATTTTTTTAATACTTTATTCATTTCGTCTTCACTGATAGTAGCATTGTTTTTATTAGATGTGAAAATATCTTTTTCCTTTAATTGCTTAGCATTTTTAGGTGCATGGGCACTACTATGTGAATCATGATCATTATCATCTTCACTTTTATTTGCACAGGCTGATAAGATAAGTGCAAAAGATAAAATTAACGTGAGTAGAACTCTTTTTTTCATCAGGTTTGGAACTCCTTTTATTCATACAATATTCATTATTTTAAATTCTTACATATTATAGCGTATCACTTATCAAAAATGATTTGAATGTTTAAGCACTTAGTTATTTATGAACTATGAACATTTTGTGTATAAATAATTAAAGTGATTTTGTTTCATTAACAGTATAACCGCGTAAACTCCATAAACGTAGATGTGTCCAACCTTTTTCAATTTGTTTAGATAACTTTTTATCTGGTATTGGTAAAAGTTTATTTTGTTTAATCAAGTTATTCATCATCTCGACTGCATGAGCTTCATCTGGTGCTATTCTTAGGTGGAATAAGATATATCTTACGGTTTTTTCCTTTTTGATATCATCATCTTCTTTTATGTTATTTCTAAGAAACTTGATGAATTGTTTCAACTTGGTATTACGTGTATAAAATTCATTATTTGCATATATTAATAATTCATCGAGATGGCTAGGTTCATAAAATCCTTTTAGTGGATCGTCTATCTCATCAATATTTGCGAGCATAGGAATAACTGGGTGTAATAACATATCATTTTGGACGATGACTAATTCATTGATATTCATAGCTTCTATTTCATTTTTAATGTCCTTTTCTGTCATATCTCTGTCGTATAAGTGTTTCATTAAATGAACCACACGTTCTAATGATGCATATCCATATAAATTCGTTATCGCAAAATAGATATTGAAAGGTGTTACATACTGTTGCATTTTCTTATTATTTTTCAATTGGTTTAGTTGTTCTTCAGCTAAATTTTGACGAATTTCGGGATCCATATAGATTTCAAGTTCTGGAACTTCAGTTTCTAGATCCTGCAGTTCTTCTTTAACAGAATCACTAGAGATATCATCATTACCCGCAGTATTTTTAGTATTTAGACGTAGACCTTCGAGTACTTGATTATCCTCAGAAACTATATGCTGCTCTTGGTGGCTAAGGAATGTCTCAATACCACCATTATCATGAATGTAATTTTGGATGAAATCTAAAGCGTCATAAGGAATAGATACGATATTATAGCGCTCATTATAATTAAATAAAAATAAGTGATCTAACACATCTGATACAGTATGTAATTTTGGATGTTTAGCTATTATGGCTGCCAAATCAATACTATTGTCATAATTGGTATGACTTTTAATGATTTGATGTAACATGAACAAAGATGACGGTTTAAAATGATTAAAGACATTTTCTAACAATGTATAATCTTTGAAAAAGGTATCATTAATTAAATTGACGGCGTCTGATTTTTTAATTTTTGACGGACTTTTAATTTGATAAAATTTCAAAATGTCTTGTAAGTTTTTCGATTTCAAAGTTGATAAATAATCTTTCAAAGATGTATGTTGAATTGCATTGAAAAGTTCTTTATCTAATTGATTTAATTGTTGAATAAGTAGTTGTCCTTCTTCGTCTTGGACTTTATTTTGGTAATGATTAGCGAAAACATGCGTATTGATTTGATTTAAATAGTGCGTATCTAGCATAAATGTATTTGTAGATGTCTTATAAATAAAGCCTAAACGTTGTGATAATTGACATTTATGTTTAATTTCTTTATTAACTGTGACGGGATTATCGTTACTGTTTAGCAATGATTTAATACAGTCTTGTTCGGTTTTATTCATTTGGTTATAAATGAAGTTAATGTGATGTGATTTAAAAGCAATATGTAATGTCTCAAGTGGTGAAAGTTTTCTAGGGATGTCTAAAAATGATTGGATTTCATAGATTTTCACTTTGGTAATATGATTTAAGGTGTTCATAATAGCTCCTTTAAAATTTATGATATGTGATGGATTTAGACTAGAAAACAGTGTCTTGATAATGTAAAAACCCAACGATGTTAAAGATTAAAACTTTTCATTAATTCCATCATAACATGTTTAAAGAATTAAATAATAAAAAAACAGAATTCCGTAGGGGAATTCTGTTTTGAAGATATATTAATGAAATGTTGAATCCATTTAATTAGTTTCTAATAATATAATCGAAAGCATTCAATGCGGCATTTGCGCCAGCGCCCATAGAGATAATGATCTGTTTGTTTTTCTGATCAGTTACATCACCAGCAGCGAAGATACCTGGAACATTAGTGCTATTATTACGATCAATAACAACTTCACCACGTCCGTTAAGTTCAACTGCATCAGAAATCCATGAAGTGTTAGGTACTAAACCGATTTGTACAAAGATACCGTCTAAATTAACGACTTGTTCTTCGCCAGTGTTCATATCTTCATATTTGATACCAGTAACATGATCTTCACCAATAACTTCAGTAGTTCTGGCTTTAGTTTTAATGTCAACATTTGATAATGAACGTAAACGATCTTGTAGAACACTATCTGCTTTCAACTCATCAGAATATTCAAATACAGTAACATGTTTAACAATTCCAGCTAAATCGATTGCAGCTTCAACACCTGAGTTACCGCCACCGATAACTGCAACGTCTTTATTTTCGAATAGAGGACCGTCACAGTGTGGGCAAAAAGCAACACCTTTATTGATTAAACGATCTTCGCCAGGAATGTTAAGTTTACGCCAACTTGCACCTGTTGAAATGATGGCTGTTTTAGTTTCCAATACAGCGTCATTTTCTAAAGTAACGCGAATAGCGCTATCTGTTTTTTTAATGTTTTTTGCACGAATACCAGTCATTGTATCGATATCGTATTGAGCGATATGATCTGCTAAATTAGAAGAAAACTCAGTACCTGTTGTTTCTTTAACAGTGATGAAGTTTTCAATGCCAGCAGTATCATTAACTTGACCACCGATACGGTCTGCAACAATACCAGTGCGTAAGCCTTTACGTGCTGTGTAAATCGCAGCACTACCACTTGCAGGGCCACCACCGATAACTAATACATCATAAGGATCTTTGCCTTCGAATTCAGATGCATCTGCAGTACTTCCTAATTGGTTAAGAATATCTTGAATTGTCATGCGACCATTACCAAATTCTTCTCCGTCTAGGAAAACAGCTGGTACAGCCATAATATTTTCAGATTCTTCACGGAAGACAGCACCATCAATCATTGTATGTGTAATGTTAGGGTTAATTACACTCATTAAGTTCAATGCTTGAACGACATCTGGACATTTTTGACAAGTTAAACTTACGTAAGTTTCGAAATTGAAAGAACCTTCTAATCCTTTAATTTGATCAATTACGGATTGTTGTTCTTTAGGTGCACGTCCACTTACTTGTAAAATAGCTAATACAAGTGAGTTGAACTCATGACCTAATGGAATACCTGCGAATGTAATACCTGTTTCTTCGCCTGGGCGATTCACTGAAAAACTAGGTGTACGTTTTAAAGATTTTTCAGTAACTGTTATGTGCGCAGACATGTCAGCTACTTCATCTAATAACTCTTTTAATTCTTTTGATTTATCGTCAGAGCCAAGGCTAGCGACGAATTCAACGTCGCCTTCCATAAGCTCAAGTAATTGTTTTAATTGTTGTTTTAAATCAGCATTAAGCATTTTCAATTAATGCCTCCTTAAATTTTACCTACTAAGTCTAATCCTGGTTGTAAAGTTTCAGAACCTTCTTCCCATTTTGCAGGGCAAACTTCACCTGGATGTTGACGCACATATTGAGCAGCTTTGATTTTGTGAACTAATGTGCTTGCGTCACGGCCGATACCGTCAGCATTGATTTCAGCTGCTTGAACAACACCATCAGGATCGATAATGAAAGTACCACGTTGAGCTAAACCAAGTTCTTCATCTAATACGTCGAAGTTACGAGTAATAGTTTGTGAAGGGTCACCAATCATATTGTATTGGATTTTGCTAATAGCATCTGAATGATCGTGCCAAGCTTTGTGTACGAAATGAGTATCAGTTGAAACTGAGAATACATTTACGCCTAATTCTTGTAATTTATCGTATTGGTTTTGTAAATCTTCTAATTCAGTTGGGCAAACGAATGAGAAGTCAGCTGGGTAGAAGCAAACTACACTCCAAGAACCTTTTAAATCTTCTTGAGATACTTCTTTGAATTCATCTTTCTTTGGATCGTAAGCTTGTGCTGTGAATGGTAAGATTTCTTTATTAATTAAAGACATAGGTAAATTCCTCCTGATATTTGAAATGTTTTATTAGAATTAGATAACAATCATTGTTTGTTTATAATAATTCTAATCTCTTACTAATTATTATTACATTTAGGATTTAAATAGTCAACTTCATCAACTTATATAATTAATAGCACGTTGAGAAATTGATGATACAAGTATTATAAGCCTATAAATGAAATTGATCGCTTAAGTGAAATAAGTGATATTGATAAAATAATTTACTACTGTCACACATTAAATAATCAATTACATTCTCAACTAAAGGCTTGTTATTGATAATATAGTGTAATTTTATTACATTCCACTATACTTTGATATTAACATGTTGTATCAAAACTTTCATAAAAGAAGGTTTGTTATAGGGGTAAGTCAAAATTATTATAAATACATAAAATATGATTAATCATTCACCTGTAAATCCAATTAATTTAATTTCCAGTTGAAAAGGGTATACAATATTTAAAGATTATTAACGAAAATATTACTTTTCGAGAGTAGGAGTGGGAATAGTGTCAGATTATGTATATGAATTAATGAAAAAACATCACTCGGTGCGTCGTTTTAAATCAACGCCTTTAAGTGAAGATACAATTGAAAAATTAGTGGAAGCAGGTCAAAGTGCTTCAACATCTAGTTATTTACAAACTTATTCAATTATCGGTATTGATGACCCTGAAATTAAAGAGGATTTAAAGGAAGTATCTGGGCAACCATATGTTGTTGAGAATGGTTACTTATTTGTTTTTGTTTTAGATTATTATCGTCATAATTTAATTAATGAGAATGTAGAATCAAACATGGAAGTTTCTTTTGAATCTGCTGAAGGTCTATTAGTGGGATCGATTGATGTAGCTCTTGTTGCTGAAAATATGGCTGTTGCAGCTGAGGATATGGGGTACGGCATTGTTTACTTAGGCTCATTACGTAATGATGTTGGTCGTGTACGTGAGATTTTAGACTTACCTGAGTATACTTTCCCATTATTTGGTATGGCTGTTGGTGAACCAGCAGAGAATGAAAATGGTTCTGCAAAACCTCGATTACCATTAGAACATGTTTTCCATAGAAACCAATATAATTCAGATAAAGAAAAACAAATCAGTGAATTACAGTCCTATGATCAAACAGTAAGTGATTATTATAAAGCGCGTACCGATGGAGAAAGAACTGAAACTTGGTCACAACAAATCGAGTCATTCCTAGGAAATAAAACAAGATTAGACATGCTAAATCAACTTAATGATGCAGGATTAATCAAAAGGTAATAGCGCTATTTAATCAATAGTGATGTTATGGTTTCAGGGTTAATTGTTGGTGTCAGAAATAGCATCTTCTTAATTGTAGATTTAATAAAATAGTATTAAAAAAGGGAGGAGGCAATTTAATTGTCTCCTCCCTTTTATTTTAAAATATTTAATCTGTTGTCAGTTCACCATATTCATTAGATTCGAATGCTTTTTTGTCCCAATTTTTAGTGAGTTTGGCAGTACCTGTGCCTGCTAACATAGAATCATTAACATTAAGAGCAGTACGACCCATGTCAATAAGAGGTTCGATAGAAATTAAGACGCCGGCTAATGCAACCGGTAAATTTAGT
Source organism: Staphylococcus sp. AC872 (assembly GCF_979255425.1). Classification (NCBI taxonomy): domain Bacteria; kingdom Bacillati; phylum Bacillota; class Bacilli; order Caryophanales; family Staphylococcaceae; genus Staphylococcus; species Staphylococcus sp. AC872. The sequence continues at coordinate 68,957 of NZ_CEEDKW010000003.1, read as the reverse complement.
GTTGATAAGACTAATATAGATGCGAATGTAGCACCGCCACCTACACCAGCAACACCAAATGAACTGATAATAACCACGGCTACTAATGTCACGATAAATTGTAAATCGATATTTACATGTGCAACCGGTGCAACCATGATTGCAAGCATCGCAGGATAGATACCTGCACAACCATTTTGTCCAATAGATAAACCGAATGTTGCGGAAAAGTTAGCGATACCTTCAGGTACACCAAGACGTGTTGTTTGTGTTTGAATATTTAACGGTAAAGAACCAGCACTTGAACGTGATGTAAAGGCAAAGGCCAATACTTCAAATGTTTTCTTCATATATTTGACTGGGTTGATACCAAGGATAGTTAAAATGACGAGGTGAATGATATACATTGTGATTAATGCTGCATAAGACGCTATCATAAATTTACCTAGAGTCCAGATAGCAGCAAAGTCACTGGTAGCAATCGTTGAAGCCATAATAGCTAAGATGCCATAAGGTGTTAATCGTAATACGAAGGTTACGATAGCCATGACAATAGAATAAATCGCTTCAATACCACGTTTAAGTGTGTCACCATGTTCAGGTTCTTTACGTGCAACGCGTAAATATGCAAATCCAACAAATGACGCGAAGATAACGACCGCAATCGTAGATGTTGTTCTTTCACCTGTAAAGTCTAAGAATGGATTGCTAGGTAATAATTCTAAGATTTGTTGTGGTAACGTATGCGCAGTTAAATTTTTAGCCTCTTTAGTGATTTCACTACCGCGTGAATGTTCAGCGCTACCTAGATCAATGGAAGATGCATCTAAACCGAAGAGTAACGCATATCCAATACCAACCAAGGCAGCTATAGCTACAGTCCCAATTAAAAACATGAAGATATAACTACCGATTTTAGCAAATTTGTCCCCAATTTGTATTTTACTGAATGCAGAAACGATAGAAATAAAAATTAACGGCATGACAATCATTTGTAATAGTGCGACATAACCATCGCCTACGATACTAAACCAATCACTTGTTGTTTTGATTACTTTTGAGTCGACTCCATAGATTAAATGCATTGCGATGCCTAAAATAATGCCTATAGCTAAGGCAGTAAATACACGTTTAGGAAATGAAATGTGTCTTTTAGCCATGACATTTAGCATAATAATGAAGGCAATGAGCACAATAACATTAATCACAGTTAAAAATGAGTCCAATGAATAACACTCCTTTTTAATTATTATGTTCTAAATTTATGTATTAAGAATATTACTCATATTTTTATAATTCAAGGCTATAAACTTCAAAGGTATATTTTTTATAATTAAAAATGTGCAAAGTATTAAATTGATTGAAAAAATAATTTTATTTGTGGGATATCATAAGATAGATATAAAAATAAGTGTTACATTCCAAATAAAAGAATTGGAATGTAACACTTATATGTAACGGAGTAATAAGATGGTAAGTAATGATTTAAGTTAATCTAATAAACTATAAAATTCATCCATAACTGCTTTGTTATAAGATTCTACATCAAATCTACTATAGCTAGGTTGTGTACCTTTAATGAATGTTTCAATACCATTGGCTATATGTTGGATCTCATTTTTAACTAGCATACCGTATTTTCCATCTTCTAAAACGTAACGATTTGCAATTATGTCAGATGCTAATACTGGTGTTCCAGTAGATAAAGCTTCCAATATAACCATTGATTGTCCTTCATAATGTGAAGTCAAAGCAAATAAATTAGCACGTTTTAATAAATAAAATGGATTACGTTGATGGCCTAATAAAAACACATTGTGTTCTAGATTTAGATGAGTAATCATGTTTACAAATGTTTCTTTTAATGGTCCATCACCTAAAATATAAAGTCGGATGTGTGGGTGCTTCGTCTTTAATTCATGAACTGCTTTAATGAGTAAATCAATACCTTTTTCCGGTGATAATCGACCAATAAAGACGATATTAAAGTGACTCTGATCAAATGTCGTGTTAAACAAGTTTCCATCTGAATAAGAGACGATAACTTGTTTGCCATCTTTATTATAAATTTCACTATCATCATTCATTAGACGTTTGATTTCTGAGTAATTGATTGTATTTCGACAGACATTGAATTTATTTTTGGGTACTGTTGATGAAAATTTGCGTTGGTTCACTTTCATTGTTGCTTCAGATACGCTAATTAGTTTATCAAAACGTTTATAAATACTAAACAATGTTTTTAAATTTTGGTAGTGGGGTCGTTTTCCATTAACTGTTCTGTTTTGATCATCTTGCATGTCACTATGCATATAAATATATTTTTTCTTCGCATTAGCAGCTAATACCAAATTTCCCCAGAAAAATGCATACCCACTAAAATCAATAGCATAATCAAATTGTATATCCCCGAATACTTTTCTCATTTCACGACGATAGAGGTGCTTTGGATGAATAACCTCTTCAAAGTGATGATATACACCACGTTGTCTAATAAATTCTACTCGATATAAGTCTTTAAATGAAGTAAGGAAAGGGCTACTTCTAAATAATACTCTGACATTACCGTTTATTTGATTGAGATTATTTTTAAATTCAATGTTTTTGCTATTTGTCACCATTAATGTGACGTCGTATTTTTCATAATCAATATTTTCAAGTAAGTTCAACATCGAAGTAGTAATACCGTTGTTCTTTAAACCGCCAGGATAAAATAGTAACTTCGTCTTTTGCTTTTCACTATTTGCATGTGAAGGTGTTGTTTTTAATGTTGTACTAAAGATTGCTTTAATTAATCTTTGACAGGCGTTACCGTCATCATATGAACAGAATTGAGCTTTAAATTGTTGATAATTTTTATCGTATTGCTTATAGGTTTCGTTTTGAATACCTTGAATGACATCATTAATATTTGTATAAATTGGACCAGGAAGTTGCTCTGTATCAATATATAATCCACGAGTGCGTGCGTATTCATCATGATTTGTTGTATAAAAAATAATAGGTTTATCAGTGACTAAAAAGTCGAAGAAAATACTAGAGTAATCTGTAATCATTAAATCAACGACTGATAATAATTGATTAGTATCAAAAGTATTAGGTATAAGATACGGTTTTAAATTATCTGAATGAGCTATTTTTTTATATACAAATGGATGTACTTTTAATAACACCTGATAACCTGTTATAGATTCTAATGCTTTAATTTCATTATAGATATTGTCTTCTTCAATGATAGGTTTATTTACATCTGTACCTTGCCATGTAGGACAATATAATATTATTTTTTCCTGATTTAAATGTACAAATGAGCTTAAGACTTTTCTAATATCTGCTTCTGTTGAATTGATTGTTAAATCAAGACGTGGATAACCTATTTCTAAAAAATTACCCTGATAAATTGGTGACAACTTGAAAGCATGATCTAATATAGTAGTTGTGTGTTTGTTTGGCGATATGATGTAATCAGAAATTAAAAAATTACGCATTGTATTTTGCGTTTTGATTAAAGAATGAGGAATATCTAATCCCATATGCTTTAATGGTGTGCCGTGCCACGTGTTGATATAGACTTGGTTTTCTTTTTTTGTAAAATAGGCTGGAAATGTAGCGTTATTAATAAGATATTTGCAAGTGGTTAATGCTTTTAAATATGATTTTGATTCTTTAATAACAAACGATACATGTGATAAATGTTGAAATTGATTACGGTAATGTTGAGCTGTACTTTCAGAATCTACAACCCAAGTATGGTGTAAGTGCTGGTAGGCCTTGTGACGCGTTAAATATAAAAAAATGGCGTATGGACTATCAGTCATGCTTTTGCCATCGGTCACTTGATAAAGTATGTGGGAAGGATTAACGTTATTCTTTTCATAGTAATGTGCATAGGTCATCACTTTTTTGAAGTATGGGGATTTATTAAATGTTTTAATTGGTTTAGTTAAAAAGGAGGTTTTTCTTTTAAACTGATTTTTGATTAATGATTGTGTCGCTTTTCTCATAGTGTGTCAGTCCTTTGTTGTGATATAGCGTAAAACATTATTTATATATATTTAGTATTATATATTATAACATCAATATAAGAATATAAGTAAGATATTGACATAAAAAAGAGGTGAAGCATTGGTTGAGACATAAAGTGACACACTTTTGTCTTAACTTATCTTCACCTTATATTTACTATAAGTTAAATAATCTTGCGAAAAAGCCTTTTTTCTCTTCTTTAGGTTCTGGGTGGCCTAGAGGAGATGATTGTGACTCGGTATGATTATTTGTATTTGAAACTTGAGACTCTGAAGTAGTGTATGATGTTGATTCTGATTGAGCTGTTGATTGCTCAGATGTACTTAATGAAGTACTCTCACTTTTTGTCACTTCGTTAGCTTTGCTCAAACTATTTGAATGTTGAGATGTTGAAGTGGAAGTTGCTGCTACTGAATTGCTTTCACTTGATGTAAGTGACGTAGATTGTTTAGGTTGATGACTTTGGCTTGACTGATGACTTGCACTTGATTCAGAAGCAATAGCTTGTTGTTCATCTAATTTTTTAGTGTGAGATTGCTGTGTTGACTGGATTGCATCTTGAGTTGTTTGAATAGCTTTTAATGATTCAGTATTTGCATCAATTTTAGATGTGATTTGATTTTGTAACTCTTTAAGTTCCTGTTGTTGATGGTGCACTTGACTAATCATTTGACCTAACATTTGACGTTCTTCACGCATTTTTTGTATTTCACTACGTAAGTCTTCAACTAGTTGTGAAATATTCTGATCAGTAGGTAATTGACTATTATCTTCTTTTACTAATACTTGAAGGAAGTCTTTTTCTTTTTCAAGTTCTTCAAATGCTAAGTCATAGCTATTCGTTTGTTTTACTTTATCTGCGATATCTTTAAATAATTCGATATCTTCTTCTTTAAAATCAGTAGCTTCACGTCCACGGTACTCTGTCTTACTAAGTTGATAGCCACGTTCTTCTAAATGTTGGACGATTTTACGGACTTGTTTTTCACTTAGCTCGACGCGTTGTGCGAATTCTTTAGTTAACATTAATAAAGTCCTTTCATATATGGTTTATGTATACTGACGTTTGTCTTCGGTTAGTGAAACGTCAGTCTTACCTCATATGATAGTTTACCGTTAATTATAGTTGATTTCAAGTAATGTTAAAGTGGGCTTCTTAAATTCATCTCTTCTAATAGAGGGTATATAATCTCTCTTGAAATGCCATTAGCAAAGACATATTTCAAAATATAATTAGACTTCACACTTGTACCGTAAATATCTTTGGATAAGACAATATTGGCTTTGATAAATAAGTCGATGTCTTTCGGATTTTCGTCGGTTGTATAATTGGGATGAATATAATCAATTTCACTTTGTTTTTCAAATTGATGTTCATAGAGAAACTGTCGACGACGCTCAAGCACTTTGTTTGTTTCTTCATCAGTTGTTAGTGGTTCTTTAGGTACTTCCATCATAATAAAATTAATGTTTCGATCATGAATTTCATTAGCGTAGACATTGAGTTGCTCCTCGATTTTATCCAAGGTCATAGACATTACCTCATCATGATTGTCTTTATTTTTGGTAATAAGGTATATAAGAAAGGCGGAATTAGTAGTCGCTTCATAATGTGCTGTTGCCATGCTTATTACTTCATTATTTTCAATGCCAACGATAAAGGCATAATCCTTTTCGGTTTTATTGTTTTCTAATGATTGTTTAAAAATATGGCTGTCTTCGGTGAGGCTAATATCTAACTTTGCGTCGTAAATTTGTAATGCTTCTTTGAAATATGGATCTTTAACAGACGTTATCGTTTTAAATTCCATCATGGCACCCCCAAAAATATATTTTTTAAATTATAGCATATGTTTATTTCTGTTAATGGATAAATTTATAAAGTAAAACACCACAACTTAAACGGCTTAGCGTACAAGTTATGGTGTCCTTTTTATATCCATTTCATTTTCACGAGATTGTCTTAAGCTTTTGGGCCTTTAGATTCAGCAGCATAATGTGTGATATCAAGTTCTTCGTAAGCTGCATTATTTTCTTCTACTTCGTTATGAGAAGAACGGTCGCGTCTTGCAACAACTAAAATTTTGTTGTCTAGAATATCTTGTTTATGATTTTCGATTTCTTCATCAGTTAAATCGTATCTTGTAAGAACAGCTTGTTCACCATCTTCACCGATAAGTAATCTAGACATGCGATCACTGAATGAGCCGCTTGTAGCAATTAAACTAATTTGAGAGTCGTGTAAATCATCTAAATGTAATTTTGAACGACTAATAACCGCTAATTCACTTTCTAAATAGCCTTCAGATTTCTTTTGGTTAATCACGTTGTATAATTCTGATTTGTCTTTTACTACTGTAATTTCTGCCATGATTATCGCCCCTTATATTTTCTCTACTTTCAAAATCTATACCCTTACCATTCAATTATAAAACTTTTGTTTATATAAATATATAATTTTACTACTTTATCTACCAAATTTAATTTTGAATTATATATCAAACGCTTTCAGTAAAAATACTGTTAATTCAACGATGATCGTAATTTAATAGATATTGAAAAAGTAGCTAAAATTTGCTATCATCATTAAATAATTTATATGACTCATATAATCTGAAGAATATGGCTTTAGAAGTTTCTACCATGTCGCCTTGAACGACATGACTATGGGTAACAATTCAATACTTAGGAGCAGTTTAAATCGTTCAAACAACACGAAGGACTAGTGTAATGTGTCGTTGATATAAGTTTCTTTAAATAGCATACAAAGGAACCTCTGTATCTTATTGTATACATTTTTAATTATCGATTAATTTGGCGTATCTACTTCTTTATTTGCAATTATACGCAATGTATTGCACGTTCCCTCATAGATCCTGAAACTTATTGAAAGTTTGGGGATTTTTTTGTATCAACAAGTCTATGGATTACATAATTTTGAGGAGGTTTTCTGGGTGGAGTCGTTAGGACGTAAAGTAAAAGAAGATGGTGTAGTCATCGATGAAAAGATACTTAAGGTAGATGGTTTTTTAAATCATCAAATTGATGCAAAGTTAATGAATGAAGTAGGGCAAACATTCTTTGAACAATTCAAGAATGAAGGAATTACAAAAATATTAACTATTGAAGCATCAGGTATTGCGCCAGCAATAATGGCAGCATTCCATTTTGATGTACCTTGCTTATTTGCTAAAAAAGCTAAACCAAGTACTTTGAAGGATGGATTTTATCAAACAGATATTCATTCTTTTACTAAGAATAAAACAAGCACGGTTATTGTTTCTGAAGAATTCCTTGGGGAAAACGATACTGTTTTAATTATTGATGATTTCTTAGCAAATGGTGATGCTTCTCTTGGATTAAACGATATTGTTAAACAAGCTAACGCTAAAACAGCAGGTGTTGGTATCGTTGTTGAGAAAAGTTTCCAAAATGGACGACAAAGACTTGAAGCAGAAGGTCTAAACGTATCATCTTTATGTAAAGTAGCATCATTAAAAGGTAATAAAGTGACGTTATTGGGTGAAAATTAATGAAAAATTTCATTCTTAGTATTCAACATTTATTAGCGATGTATGCCGGCGCGATTTTAGTTCCTATTATTGTAGGAACAAGTTTGAAATTCACACCAGAAGAGATTGCTTATTTAGTGACAGTCGATATTTTTATGTGTGGTGTAGCGACATTCTTACAAGTGAACAAAGTCACAGGTACAGGATTACCAATTGTATTAGGGTGTACATTTACAGCAGTAGCACCCATGATTTTAATTGGACAGACAAAAGGACTAGGCGTATTATATGGTTCATTATTTTTATCAGGTATTTTAGTGATTATCATTGCACCATTCTTCTCTCATTTAGTTAAGTTCTTCCCACCTGTCGTGACAGGAAGTGTTGTGACGATTATTGGTATCAATTTAATGCCAGTGGCAATGAATTATTTAGCTGGTGGAGAAGGTGCTAAAAACTATGGTGATCCAAAGAATTTAGTATTAGGTGGGGTTACACTCATTGTGATACTGATTTTGCAACGATTTACGACAGGATTTTTAAAATCAATTGCAATTTTAATTGGATTAATCATTGGAACAGTGTTAGCAGCAATCTTTGGTCTTGTAGATGTTAAGCAAGTAGGTGAAGCGCATTGGGTAGGTATTCCTATGCCATTTCGTTTTTCAGGCTTTGGCTTTGATTTAGGTGCAACTTTAGTGTTCTTTATTGTCGCTATGGTGAGTTTAATCGAATCTACTGGTGTCTATCACGCATTAAGTGAGATTACTGGGAAGAAATTAGAACGAAAAGATTTTCGTAAGGGTTACACTGCGGAAGGTCTTGCAATTGTGATTGGGTCATTATTTAATGCGTTCCCTTATACAGCATATTCACAGAATGTTGGTTTAGTATCTTTATCAGGTGCTAAGAAAAATAAAGTTATCTATGGCATGGTTATTTTATTACTTATATGTGGTTGCATTCCTAAGCTAGGTGCCTTAGCTAATATTATTCCATTACCAGTTTTAGGTGGTGCGATGATAGCGATGTTTGGTATGGTAATGGCATACGGTGTTAGTATTTTAGGTAATATTAATTTTGCTAACCAAAATAACTTATTAATTATTGCAGTGTCTGTAGGTTTAGGTACCGGTATTAGTGCTGTACCTCAAGCGTTTAAAGGGTTAGGGGAACAATTTGCTTGGTTAACACAAAATGGTATCGTGTTAGGTGCCATCTCTGCAATTATCTTAAATTTCTTTTTTAATGGTATAAACTATAAACAAAGTGAAGAAAATGTGAAATAATAGAACAAACTATATAATATTGGAGGCTGTTTTTAAATGTGGGAAAATAAGTTTGCTAAAGAGTCATTAACATTCGATGATGTATTATTAATTCCAGCTCAATCAGACGTACTACCAAGCGATGTTGATTTGAGTGTTCGCTTATCAGATAAAATTAAATTAAACATCCCAGTCATTTCTGCGGGTATGGATACAGTTACAGAATCTAAAATGGCTATTGCGATGGCAAGACAAGGTGGACTAGGCGTTATCCATAAAAATATGGGTATCGAAGAACAAGCTGACGAAGTACAAAAAGTAAAACGTTCAGAGAATGGTGTTATTAGTAATCCATTTTATTTAACACCTGACGAAAGTGTATATGAAGCAGAAGCTTTAATGGGTAAATATCGTATTTCAGGTGTACCAATCGTAAATAATTTAGATGACAGAGAGTTAGTAGGTATTTTAACTAACCGTGACTTACGTTTTATTGAAGATTTTTCTATTAAAATCTCAGATGTTATGACAAAAGAAGATTTAATCACAGCTCCAGTAGGTACGACTCTAGACGAAGCAGAAGCAATTTTGCAAGAACATAAAATTGAAAAACTTCCTTTAGTTGAAAATGGTCGTTTAGAAGGATTAATTACTATTAAAGATATTGAAAAAGTGCTTGAATTCCCATATGCAGCAAAAGATGCTAATGGCCGATTATTAGCAGCGGCAGCAATCGGTATTTCTAAAGATACTGACATTAGAGCAGAAAAATTAGTTGAAGCAGGTGTGGACGCACTTGTTATCGATACAGCACATGGTCACTCAAAAGGTGTTATTGAACAAGTTAAACATATTAAAAATAAATTCCCTGAAATTACTTTAGTAGCTGGTAATGTTGCCACTGCAGAAGCGACAAAAGATTTATTTGAAGCGGGTGCAGATGTTGTTAAAGTTGGTATCGGTCCAGGTTCAATTTGTACAACACGTGTCGTTGCAGGTGTAGGTGTACCTCAGATTACAGCTGTTTACGATTGTGCAACTGAAGCACGTAAACATGGTAAAGCAATTATTGCTGATGGTGGTATTAAATTCTCAGGTGACATTATTAAAGCATTAGCGGCTGGTGGACATGCTGTTATGTTAGGTAGTCTATTAGCAGGTACGGAAGAAAGCCCAGGCGCAACTGAAGTATTCCAAGGTAGACAATACAAAGTATACCGTGGCATGGGCTCATTAGGTGCAATGGAAAGAGGTTCAAATGACCGTTACTTCCAAGAAGATAAAACACCTAAGAAATTTGTACCAGAAGGTATTGAAGGACGTACAGCTTACAAAGGTCCTTTACAAGATACAATTTATCAGCTTATGGGCGGTGTAAGATCAGGTATGGGTTACACTGGTTCTAAAGATTTAGAAACGTTACGTGAAGAAGCGCAATTTACACGCATGGGACCTGCTGGTTTAGCAGAAAGTCACCCACATAATGTTCAAATTACTAAAGAATCACCAAACTATTCATTCTAACTATAGATTTAAAGGAGAACGACAATTATGGAAATGGCGAAAGAGCAAGAGTTAATTCTTGTCCTAGACTTTGGTAGCCAATACAACCAATTAATCACAAGACGTATACGTGAAATGGGTGTATATAGCGAATTGCACGACCATGAAATTTCTATTGAAGAAATTAAACGAATGAACCCTAAAGGTATTATATTATCTGGGGGGCCTAATTCAGTTTATGAAGAAGGTTCATTCACTATTGATCCAGAAATTTATAATTTAGGCATCCCTGTATTAGGTATTTGTTACGGAATGCAACTTACGACTAAATTATTAGGCGGAAAAGTGGAACGTGCTAATGAGCGTGAGTATGGTAAAGCAATTATTAATGCAAAATCTGACGAGTTATTCTTCGGTTTACCATCTGAACAAACTGTATGGATGAGTCACTCAGATAAAGTCATTGAAATTCCTGAAGGCTTTGAAGTGATTGCAGATAGTCCAAGCACAAACTATGCTGCAATTGAAGATAAATCACGTCGTATCTATGGCGTACAATTCCATCCAGAAGTACGCCATACGGAATACGGTAATGACCTTTTAAGAAACTTTGTACGTCGTGTCTGTAATTGTACAGGCGAATGGACAATGGAAAACTTTATCGAAATTGAAATCGAAAAAATTCGTGAACGTGTAGGAGATCGTAAAGTATTATGTGCGATGAGTGGTGGCGTTGACTCATCTGTAGTAGCGGTATTACTACACAAAGCAATTGGTGATCAACTGACTTGTATCTTTGTTGACCATGGATTACTTCGTAAAGGTGAAGGCGACATGGTTATGGAACAATTCGGTGAAGGTTTTAACATGAATATTATTCGTGTAAATGCACAAGATCGTTTCATGAAAAAATTAGCTGGTGTATCAGATCCAGAACAGAAACGTAAAATTATTGGTAATGAATTCGTTTATGTATTTGATGACGAAGCATCTAAGTTAAAGGGTGTAGACTTCTTAGCCCAAGGTACGCTTTATACAGATGTGATTGAATCAGGTACAAAAACAGCTCAAACAATTAAATCTCACCATAATGTGGGTGGTTTACCAGAAGATATGGAATTTGAACTTATCGAACCGATTAATACGTTATTCAAAGATGAAGTACGTGCATTAGGTATCGAATTAGGTATTCCTGAGCATTTAGTATGGAGACAACCATTCCCAGGCCCTGGTTTAGGTATCCGAGTGCTTGGTGAAATTACGGAAGATAAATTAGAAATCGTACGAGAATCAGATGCGATTTTAAGAGAAGTAGTGCGAGAAGAAGGTCTTGAAAGAGACATTTGGCAATATTTCACTGTATTACCAGGCATTCAATCTGTAGGTGTTATGGGAGACTACCGTACATATGATCACACTGTCGGTATCCGTGCTGTAACATCAATTGATGGTATGACAAGTGACTTTGCGCGTATCGATTGGGAAGTCTTACAGAAGATTTCAAGTCGAATCGTTAATGAAGTGGATCATGTTAACCGCGTTGTCTATGACATTACCTCTAAGCCACCTAGCACAATAGAATGGGAATAAGATACTATGATATAGTCCTCAACCGTATAGGTTAGAGGACTTTTTTATACTACAATGCTTAAAAATTTACCTACATGTAATTACCAGTTACAATTGTAAACGAATATAAAAGATAAAGAGGTTAATTCATATGAATTCAAAAGTAGCATTAGCACTAAGTGGTGGCGGTCATTATGGCATCGCATTTCACATTGGATATTTAAAAGGATTGTTTGATAAAGGGATCGATTTAAGAACTGTAGATTATATCATTGGTACATCTGCAGGGTCTCAAGTAAGTACAACGATATCGTCAATGATTGATTGGGATACAATTTGGCAGGAGCAAATTATTGAAAAGGTTAATGAAACAACACCTATTTCTGATAAAGAAATGGGAGAATTATTCCAAGCATTTGATCAATTAGCGAAAGAAAGTAAATCAACTAAGGCTTGGGTTGATGGTATGGGAGAAATCTCTAAAAATACTCAACCCAATGTATCACTAGACGCACGTCGTGATATGATTAGAAATCGATTAGGTAGTGTGCCGTTAGAATGGAATGACAAACTAAATATTGTCGCAACAGAATTAGAGACATCTGAACGTAAAGTATTTAATGCACAATCTGGTGTAGCATTAATAGATGCACTAGCAGCGAGTTCTGCCTTACAAGGTGTATGGCAACCGATTCCAATTAATGGATACCACTATTATGATGGTGGGTCTTATTCAATGGAAAATCCTGATGTCGTTGATGATGCAGTTAAAGTGATTGTGTTAACTACTAACTTACCAATTGAAACACCATATGCGCTTGATCAACTCGTAGAACAAATGAAAGCTGACGGGAAAGATGTTTATGTTGTAAAACCTAGTGACGAAGTGGTGTCAATTTTACAAGCATATCAATATAATACTGTGAATGCAGATATGAGAGAAGAAATAGCACAAGCAGCCGTTAAACAAGGTGCTACAGATTATGAACAATTAAAATCTTTTTTAAACGCATAGATGAATTGATTTAATATATTATTCTTTGTATTGAAAGGTATAGTTAAAAGTATTTAGGGAAGGTAAAAATCCTAGATGCTTAAGACTATGCCTTTTTATATTTGTAAAAATAATATGATGAATGGCCCTATTAAGTTAAAAATCGTTATTGATAAATCGGAATTAATCCTATAGAATGTAAAACGTAATAATTACTATTTGCAAATAAGAGAGGGCGTATATTATGGCTAAAATTCCAGTAACTGTCTTAAGTGGGTATTTAGGTTCTGGTAAGACGACATTATTAAACCATATTTTACAAAACAGAGAAGGACGACGTATCGCAGTTATTGTAAATGATATGAGTGAAGTTAATATTGATAAAGACTTAGTGGCAGAAGGCGGGGGCTTGTCACGTACGGATGAAAAATTAGTAGAGCTATCTAATGGATGCATCTGTTGTACATTAAGAGATGACTTACTCAAAGAAGTTGAACGTATTGTGAAAAAAGGTGGCATCGATCAAATTGTCATAGAATCTACTGGTATTTCTGAACCTGTACCCGTCGCTCAGACATTTTCATATATAGATGAAGAATTAGGTATTGATTTAACAGCGATTTGTAGATTAGATACGATGGTTACAGTTGTTGATGCAAATCGATTTATTAATGATATTAATTCAGAGGATTTATTAATAGATCGTGATCAAAGTGTAAGTGATGAAGATGAAAGAACAATTGCTGATTTATTGATTGACCAAGTAGAATTTTGTGATGTAATGATTATCAATAAAACGGATTTAGTTTCCGAAAAAGAATTAGGACGTTTAGAACAAATCTTAACTACATTGCAACCAGATGCTAAGATCATTAAAACAGTTAATTCAGAAGTAGATTTAAAAGAAGTGTTGAATACACAACGTTTTGATTTTGAAAAGGCGACTGAGTCTGCAGGATGGATTAAAGAATTAACAGAAGGTGGTCATGCTGAACATACACCTGAAACAGAAGAGTATGGGATTTCTTCATTTGTGTATCGCCGTCGACTTCCATTTCATGCTGAAAGATTTAATGCATGGTTAGAACAAATGCCAGATAACATTGTAAGGGCTAAAGGTATTGTCTGGTTAGCACAATATAATCAAGTTGCTTGCCTGTTATCACAAGCAGGGTCATCATGCTCCATTCATCCAGTGACGTATTGGGTAGCTAGTATGTCTAGAACACAACAGGAAAGTATTTTGGAAGAACGTCCAGATGTTGCAAAAGAATGGGATATTGAATATGGAGATAGACATACACAATTTGTAATTATTGGAACAGATATAGAGAAAGAAGAGATAGTTAAATCACTCGATCAGTGTTTATTAGATAGTCGTGAAATTGATGCAGACTGGTCACAATTTTCAGACCCATATCATTGGACTATCACACAACAATAATTACAATTGATGAATAAAAAAGTTTCACGTGAAAAAAACATATAAAAATAAAGGTACGCAATGACACTACTTTAGATGATAATTGTAGTGATTTGCGTACCTTTTGATATTATTTAATATTATCTTTTACAAATTGACCAGCTTTACCTTTAAATGATTCACCGCCTGCCATTTCTTGTTTGGCGTATTTGTCAGTAGAATTATTCCATAGATTATAACCGTAAGTACGCAGACCATAAATCTTAGAATATTTGCTATCTAACATTGGAGAACCTGAGGCACCTGCTCTAAAGATATCTTTAGTCATAATTTCAGTACCATTGGCTGAAAATTGTGTAAATCTTAATTGACTGTAATAGGCTTTCGTATTATCACCATTTTGCCAAGGGTAGCCTAATGAATATAGTGGTGTATTAAATTTCAAACTATTAATTTCTTTATCTGATGCGATACGAATAGGCTTAGCATATTTAGACATTTTTTCTTTAGTGTGTACAATAGCAATGTCATAATGCGGTAATTTTTTTACATCAGATGCATGGAACTTATATGGGATATGTTTGCCATCACGATTCATTGCGAAAGTAATATATTTAGCGGAAGCGGCTTTTCCATTTTTATCATCAATGACATGTGCATTTGTAATTAGAGTATGATTACCAATAACAGTGCCTGTCCCCATCGAATCTTTCCCTTTCCCTTTGTGACCGTTCATGTTCGATACTCGACCAATGGCTTTTAAATTATTTTGATTCGCTTTCGTGTAATGTTGAATGCTAATCGAACGCTTATTAATTTTTTTAGCTTTTTGATATGCTTGTTGATCGGAAGGATAATTTAATCCATCACGATAATAATAATCGGTATCTGCATGTGCTTGATGTGACATTGTGGCTGTTGCAGACATTGCAAGTGAAGCGATTAATGTGCTACAAATCAATGTTTTAATTGGTTTGAAATATGACAAAATATAAATCCCCTTTGTGTTTGTTTAGTATAAAATCATTTGAAATGTGTGTTTATCATTTTTTAACCTTTGTTACCCCCAATTATATGCGAAATAAGTTGCATTACAATAGAAAACTTAAATCTTTTTATAATTATTTAATGATACTAACAAAATGATCATTTGTTAATTTTAGGATAAAGGTTCAAATATTAATCCTTTCATCTATAGTTACCAGCAACATGTTTATATATCAAAAATATGGCATTACCAAATAATTTCACGAAATATCTATATCTTTTCTTATATAGATATGATAATTTTTATTATAAAGAAAAATCATTTTATCCAATAAGAGGTTAGAACAAAGTTCTTTAGGATCTAATCGATGCGTTAAATATTACATTTAAACCAGATGCTTCTTAATTTTTGACGTATTGTAACCTAATCTGAGAGTTCCTGATATCGAGGTGTCACACTTTGCTTTTAAAGTGGGGGAGCTTAATGATGTTCTAATCTCTTTTTTTATGTTATCTATGACCGATGTTAAGAAATGAAATTAGATGATGTACAATAGCTATGTATAGATGGAGGGTGATATTAGTGCTTTCAATTATATTTACAGCAATAGTTTTATACACAGCAACGGCGATTGATTTATTAGTCATTTTATTGATATATTTCGCTAGAGCTCATACTAAAAAGGAATATAGAGACATTTATATAGGACAATTTTTAGGATCGATGACGTTAATTATCATTAGTTTATTTTTCGCATTTGTATTACACTATGTTCCTGAAAAATGGATGCTAGGATTATTAGGTTTAATACCCATTTATTTAGGCATTAAAGTTGCAATTTTTGATGATTGTGAAGGAGAAAAAAGAGCAAAAGACGCTTTAAATGATAAGGGTTTGTCAAAATTAGTGGGAATTGTTGCTCTGGTAACGATAGCAAGTTGTGGTGCAGATAATATAGGTCTGTTTGTACCTTACTTTGTATCTTTAAATTTCAGTCAGCTTATTGTGACGCTAATTGTATTCGTTATTCTTATTTTTGTACTTATTTATACAGCACAACGGTTAGCTGATATTAAGGATATTGGAGAAATCGTTGAAAAATTTAATCGTTGGATTATGGCAGTTGTTTATATAGGGTTAGGTATATTTATCATTATCGAAAACGATACGATAAAGACATTGTTTGATTTTATATTTTAACTATGAAATAGATGTTAATGGCCAAACTAAAAGAGGTAGGACGATAGGTCCCACCTCTTTTATGTATCATTATTTATTATTTGAAGAAGCCAAGGATTGTTTTGATAATTGAAATGATGCTTGTTACGATTTCCATAATTTAGTCCTCCATTTCTATCAATTGTAGTTTATTTTGGGTTTGTACAAGTTTTTAAGTCATCTTATTATTTGTTGCCTTTAACAAGGTCGATGATTGTTTTAACTAAAGAAATGATACCTGAAATGATTCCCATGATTATATCCCTCCAATTTCAATTTTTAGTGATATCTAAGTTCGTATAGCAAGTAATAATACGAATTATTTGTTGCCTTTAACAAGGTCGATGATTGTTTTAACTAAAGAAATAATACCTGAAATGATTCCCATGATAATTACCTCCCTCGATTGATTTGTTAATTACATTGTAACGAGGATATTCAGTAGATATGATGAAATTTCCTAACTCGTATGTTAGAGGTCATAAGTGGCCCATTTATATGAAAACAGTACAGTCTCTCATGCCTAAGTGTGCACTGTTTTGGAATCGTTTACACAAGCTTTACAAAGCTGTTTTATAGTTGTAATATAATGGGTTTTTAGGGGAAAGAGATTTAATTTGTATGAGGTTTGACATAATAAATATAATCAACTATATTTATATTGTTATGCTCAAAAGTAGAATTAAGCCTTAGCTAGCGATATATGCTAATGATTTTTAAGTGTATATCGAAAGAAAAGGAGTAATTGACGTTTGAACGGATATGTTGATAAACAGGTAGCTTTTTAAATGGAAATATAATCAATCTAATAAATGAAAGAGTTTAACATGTATAGACAGTACGTTAATACGCATACTTTTTAGCTAGAAAGTGTGCCTTAATATTTGTTTAATGTTGAAACCTTAATGATCATATTTCAAGTTGAAATGAAGCCTACAGTAGCAAGTTTCCCATTTGTAAAAGTTGGGGAAGTGACTATTGTAGGCTTTTTATTATGCATAAATTCAAATGATCGAATCTTTATAAAGGAGGTATCTAGAGTAAGTATGAGTGTACTCTTAATTTTGTTTCTTATTACACTGTTGCTAGCGATGTTAAGTGGCTTAATATTTTTATCTGATTCAGTTCCTACGCAATATATCAAGATACATATGTATATTATTGTTTTACCAATCATAGTAGGTCTTATTGGATTATTTACTGTAAATAATTCAGTGATCATTGGACCTTTTACGTTGGATAAATTAGCGTGGTTAATGGGGAGTTTTATTTTAATATTAGGTTTTATTATTCAAAAGTTTTGTGTGCGTTATTTACTTGGTGATAAAAACTATCGACAATATTTTCCACTGTTTACACTCATTACTGTATTTGCGTCTGTAGCTTGGTTAAGTGGGGATCTAAGACTAATGGTTTTAAGTTGGGGCGCAACGTTGTTGTGTCTGACTTTATTAATTAGAGTCAATCGATTCTGGAAAGTGCCACATGAGGCAGCGAAAATTTCAGCTAAATTGTTTGTCGTTGGATGGTTATCATTAGTAATTGCCGTACTATTGTTATTTGTTTCAACAGGTCATTGGTATATCGACGCAGTAGCTGTTGATTATAGTCACCTGTCTTTTGGTATGAAATTGATTATTGATTTATTTATTGTGCTTGCAGTGATTATCCCAGCAGCTCAGTTTCCTTTCCAAAGTTGGTTGATAGAATCTGTTGCGGCACCTACACCTGTATCAGCAATTATGCATGCAGGCATAGTAAATGCTGGTGGCATTATATTAACTCGATTCTCCCCGGTATTTGATAACCCAATTGCTATTACAGTGTTGTTATTAATTGCGAGTGTGTCTGTATTGTTAGGCTCAGGGATAAGTCTAGTTCATGTTGACTATAAACGACAACTTGTTGGATCGACGATGAGTCAAATGGGCTTTATGTTAGTACAATGTGCATTAGGTGCTTATTCAGCAGCTATTATACATCTAGTGTTGCACGGTGTATTTAAGGCTACATTATTTTTACAATCTGGTTCAGTTGTAGGTAGGTTTAATATTCCTACACCACTTACAGCTAAGCAATCATATAGTTGGATTGTACTTGGCAGATTGTTAGCGATAGTGATTGCATTTGTCTTTTGGTTTAATAGCGATCACAGCGCATATGAATTGATTAGTGCATTAATTTTAGCATGGTCATTAATGGTGTCATGGAATCAACTCGTTGCGTTTAGTAAATCTGCAATGGGCAAACTGATTGGTATCGGCATGATTGTTATTGTTGCTTTAGTTTATATCGTGACACATCATTTCTTTAATTATTTATTAAACACAGTGCATATAAGTGTGACACATCCACCATTACTAAGTAGTATATTAAGCATTGGTATCATTGTATTTGGAAGCATTCTAAGTATTTGGGTAGCACGTCATCGAAATTCACATACCTTTGCTGTGTTGTATTTATGGCTAGTTAAATTGGGTGAAGCAAAATCTGCTTCCATTGAAAGCCATCCGAACTATTTGAAAAAGTATTTATAAAAGGGTGAAAACTATGGTTAATTCACAACAACAGAATGATATAGAAATGATTGTCTCAGAAGCGAAACGTGTCATTACACCGTTATCTCCGATTTCAATTTTCGCCGCAAGAAATCCTTGGGAAGGTTTAGAAAATCAAACTTTTAATGAAGTGGCAACATGGTTGAAGGATATTAGAGATGTTGATATGTATCCTAATTACAATGCTATCGAAGATGCTAAAGCACATGGGGAAATAGATATAGATATTTTTGAATCTTTATTAAATGATGCGCTTCAAACGTCGGAAATCAACATTGAAACAGACCTTGAAAAACGCTATATCAAAAACATCCAATATATTAAGCGTGTGCCAGATCGCTTTTTAGGAAATCAAATACGCCATGATATTTTGAATTCATTACCTAATCAAATTAAAAAGAATAAGCCAACAAATTTACATAGACCTAAGAGTGCGGACCGTGTAAATCATCAAAATGAAATGTTAATTGATGAGGTAGATGTACATATCATCAAGTGGTCTAAATTGTACTTAGATCAATTTCAATCAAGTTGGACGATGCCTAAACGAGAAGAAGGCTTTTATACAGCATGGTTACATTTAGCACAACATGATCCTGCTTTAACTAAAGCAGCTAGACAATTGATTCGTCATTTGCCATCAAAGTCACATGAATTAATTAAGCATGTATTATCAAAGTTAGATATTTCTAAAAATCATTGGCAATCTTATATAGAAGGTCAGTTACTGGCTTTGCCTGGATGGGCAGGGATGATGTATTACAGAGCAGAAGAAAATGAATCAGAACGTCAATTGTTAACAGATTATGTAGCAATCAGATTAGCTACTGAATGGATATTATTAACCACTACCAAAGACCAATTTCAATTATCAGAGCTACATCATCATAAAGAAATTGAATTAGTGAGTGCGTTTATGTTTTATGCGGAATTATCGTTAGAAGAATGGATTGATTTGTCAGATGAATTAAAGTTGAGATATTTAAATTTTGCGCGTCAATTTCAGCGCCAATATTTTCAAAATTTATGGCTTAACGCTTGGGAAGAAACGCATGAACGTGACTTAGTCAATACAATTTATGAATCGCAATCTGAAAATGAGTCTCAAAAGATACAAGCACAGTTAGCATTTTGTATCGATGTCCGTTCTGAACCATTTCGTCGTCATCTTGAAGGTGAAGGACCATTTGAAACGATTGGTATTGCAGGATTCTTTGGTTTACCTATAAAAAAAGAAGTGATTGACGCACAATTTGAGCATGAATCATTACCAGTGATGGTGCCGCCAGCATATAAAATTCAAGAATATGCAGAACGACATCAACTAGAACGTTATCAGCAACAACAACATACGATCACTTCAATGTTTTATACATTTAAATTAATGAAACATAATGTATTGCCTAGTTTATTATTACCAGAATTAAGCGGTCCGTTCTTAAGTATAAATACGATTGCTAATACACTCATACCTACTCAAGCTAGGCAGTTTGTCCATCGATTTAAAAAGAAATGGCTTCAAAAACCTGAGACAAAATTATCAATTGCTCGTGAACATCATGTTTATTCGGAATTACCAATTGGATTAACAGAAGAAGAACAAATTCAATTTAGTAAGCAAGCATTACAATTAATGGATTTAACTAAAGATTTTGCACCGCTTGTTGTTTTAGGTGGACACGGTAGTGAATCGCATAATAATCCATATCATTCTTCTCTAGAATGTGGTGCTTGTGGTGGCGCGTCTAGCGGATTCAATGCTAAATTATTAGCGATATTATGTAATCAAACATCAGTCAAAACAGCACTTAAAGAAGACGGTATCATCATACCAGATGAAACTGTATTTGTAGCAGCCGAACATAAAACCTCTGTAGATGAATTAGAGTGGATTTATGTACCAGAATTAACGCAAAGTGCACAACAGGCATTTGATTTATTAGAATCGGTTATGCCTCAAGTGAGTTATAAGTCTAATTTAGAGCGTTTAGCACATTTACCTAACTTAGATAAAGTGCATAAAGATCCAGTTGCTGAAGCCTATCAATATGCAAGTGACTGGAGTGAAATCAGACCTGAATGGGGCTTAGCTAAAAACGCAGAATTCATTATTGGGAAACGTTCGATTACTGAAAACAGTAATTTAGAAGCACGTGCATTCTTGCATAATTATGATTGGACACAAGATGAAGATGGCCATATTCTAAATACAATTATTTCAGGACCAGCGCTTGTTGCACAATGGATTAACTTACAATATTACGCGTCTACTGTGGCACCTCATTTTTATGGCAGTGGTAATAAAAGAACACAATCTGTAACATCTGGACTTGGTGTCATGCAAGGTAACTCTAGTGATTTAATGTATGGTTTACCATGGCAATCAGTGATGGCACAAGATAATGAGATTTATCATTCCCCAGTACGCTTATTAGTGGTTATTCAAGCACCAGACACACATATTCAAAGATTACTTACTGAAAATCAGAAATTTGCACAAAAAGTAGACCATGGATGGGTGAGACTAGCAAGTATAGATGAACATAATAGTTGGAAAGATTGGTAAAATATAGGCGGTATGTAAAAAAGTAATTGTTGATTATAGAGATAATCATGTTATTTCCGAATCAAAGATAAGATGTTAAACTATAATTAATCAATGTTTAGGAGTCGTCTATATGAAAAAATCTAAAGGTGTATATGAAGCTGAAATCAGTAAAGCCATCACGCAATGGGAAAAAGATTTTTTAGGTAGAGGTTCATTATCGGTTAAGACAGATATATTAAGAGATATGGTCATTATCAATTTACAAGGTATATTAACACCTGCAGAATATCGTGTGTGTGAAACCAATGAAGGATTGTTGAATATCAAACGAACAAGATCTGAATTAGTGGAGTCAGGGCAAGATGATCTCAATGATCTTATATTTGAAATTACTGGTGTCAAAGTAAGTAGCTTTCATAGTGATTTGAGTACAGTTACTGGAGAGAGAGTAATTGTATTTAAATTAGAAGATAATTTTGAGAAGCTGATTAACCAAGGTTAAATTATATAGAGCAGTATGATCTTACGAGAATGAAAGAGGTCATACTGTTTTTTTATTTCAAATATATCAAGTACATAACGTAGACATACAGTCGATAAATAATACCTAATAAGTTTGGAATCATAATCATAGTGGCAATTAATTTGTCACCTTTGAAACCAATGATGCATAAAATGATTGGTATCATATAAAGAATAAATAGCCAATATAATAATGTTTCGAATGACGGATGGATAGGTAAGAAAAAGCGAAATAATGTAATTAATAATGCGAGATAAATCATAATTATTTTGCTCATAACGAATGCCTTCCCTACTATCAAGCACATAGAATTATTGTATGTAGTACAAGGTTTAATGTGTGATAGTCATATATTTGAAATTTATAATTATTTCAATTATACAATATTTTATATGCAAAAGGTATTAGAAATAAACAATACTATAGTATTTCATTTCATATTATATAATCGATTATTATAAAGCACGTAATAGAACGGAATCAGTTATAATACATTTTAAGATTTCAAAAATGAAGGGATGGTTGTTTATGAAAAAGAATATACATCATCAACCAATAGGTGAGTCAGTAACAGATTTTGAACCGCTAAATTTCCCAGATATTAAACAATTAGACGGACGGTATAGTTCATTAGTTAAATTAAGTGAATCACACATTAATGATTTGTTTAACGTATTATGCAATGAAGATAATGATGCAAATTGGACTTATTTGTTTAGCGAACCCATCCATGATTACGATGTTTTTGCAGATTATATTAAAGGTTTAATGTCTAATGTAAACTCGTATTACTTTGCAATTATTGATCATAACTGTCAAAAAGCATTAGGTTACTTATCACTAATGAATATCGATTCGATTAATGGCAAGATAGAGGTTGGAAATGTACATTATTCAAATCAATTAAAAAAGACGAAAGTCGCCACTGAAGTTCAATATTTATTAGCTAAATATGTGTTTGAACAATTAGGGTACCGTAGATATGAATGGAAATGTGACAGTTTAAACGAACCTTCTAGAAAGGCAGCATTGAGGTTAGGATTTATGTATGAAGGTATGTTTAGACAGGCGGTAATATATAAGGGACGTAATAGGGATACAACATGGTACTCAATGATTGATAAGGAGTGGCCGGTATTAAACGAACGTTTCGAACAGTGGTTAAGTCCGAATAATTTTGATGAAGACGGTCAACAACGTATTCGATTACAAGATATAAATAGGGCACGAGACTGAGCGAATTTCCTTTTATTTTCTATAAAATAGAAGAGAAGAATAATTTGAACTAGAGAAAGAGATAAAGGAGAAAGTATGAAAAATAGACGGACAACAACAGGTATGTTTACTATTCCTTTATTTATCATAAGTATTATGATATTTATTTTAATGACTGTCGGCGTTATACAAGATGTACCATTTTTAAAATTTGTAGATAGCCATTCATTAGATTGGTTTACTACTACATTTGGTACGCCACAACGACAATTTGAAGGAGACATGTTGAACTACTATATGACATTTTGTGCCACAATCGGAGATGTTAGTGGTGTTATTGTGATGTCAGTAATCATTACAATAGTATTATTATTTAAATATCCACGTTTAGCTATATGGTTCATTTGCACAATATTAAGTGGAACATTGATTAATATTTTGATTAAAATGACAATCGAACGAATGAGACCGTATAATCATTTACCTATTGATTCAGGGTTTTCATTTCCAAGTGGCCACTCTAATGCGAGTACATTATTTTTTGTGACTTTATTGATTGTGGTGATACCTTTAATCAAAAGAGCGGGTTTGAAAGCTATTTTGAGCGGTCTTGCATTAATATTATGGATAAGCGTTTTGATTTGTCGATTATATTTCCATGCGCATTATCTGTCAGATGTGGTTGGCGGCGTGACATTAGGTTTAACTTGGATAGCTTTATGGTTAATGGTTTACCCACTGTTTGAGCGAATCAAGTTTAAAAAGAACAAAGATGCGATACATTGATAATTTTAAAATGAGAATTGATATAAAGGCACGTTTCGTTGTCTATACGATAATTAAAACTAGGGGAGTTATTTTATGATGAATATTAAATCACCAAGTCCACTTTATTTAAAAGGGACAAGTCAACAAGCTATACTATTATTACATTCATTCACAGGTACTGTTAAAGACGTGAAGCACCTTGCTACAACGCTGCATGAACAAGGATTCACGTGTTATGTACCTAACTATCCTGGTCATGGATTACCGGTTACACAGTTTATTAAGTATGATGTTAACGATTGGTGGGCATGTGTGCAAGAAGCGTATCAGTTTTTAAAGGAAGAAGGGTACGAAGTCATTAATGCAGCCGGTGTATCGTTAGGTGGATTATTTACATTACGATTAGCTGAAAATGTTGAATTAAATCGTATCGTAGTGATGTCTGCACCTAGCGAGAAAACAGAAGCTGGTATTGCTTGGCGCTTAGAAAAATATGGCAAACGCATGAATCAGATAATGAGACTGTCTGAGGATGAGAGTGTTGAATCATTAGCCCAAATCAATCAATATCAAGATGAAATTAAAGTATTTCAAGGTGTTATTAATGATATTATGTCAAATTTACATGATATTAAATCGACTGCTAGAATTTTGTATGGTGGACAAGATGAAGCGGCTTATGAGGAAAGTGCGCACTATATTTTTAATCAAATTAGTAGCGATAATAAATCAATTCAAGATTTTCCACTAAATCAACATTTAATGACCCACGGTGAAGGAAGAGATGCATTAGAACAAGATATCGTTGAGTTTTTCACTCAAAAATAAATACTAGCAATAAGGTGGTGTTCAACTGTGACGAGAACATTTTTATTAACCTATATTACGATTTCGGGCCACAGATATACAGAATTTAAGACTTTTGATAAGGGCATCGATAAGGACAAATGTGTTAGAAGAATTATAGATGAGTTTGATGAATTACCTTATCTTTATCTAGAAAAAGGTGATTCAATACATTATATTAATGTCGATCATATTGAAAGTTTAGAAATTGAAGAAGTAAATGATGGCCAAACGATTACTTATAGTAGCGAAGATTAAAATATAAAGAATAGTCATAACTGATGCTAATCAATGTATTAAATGAAAGGCAACGTTATGAACTATTCTTTTTTTATTATTCTGACAATTTGCATGAATATTGCACTTATCACTAACTAGTGATAAAGTGTTACTTAAGTACATAAACGCTTTAACGCATTAAAGGAAGTGAGTGAATATGAGTAAGCAATCAGAATGGAAAACCTCTACTGGGTTTATATTAGCAAGTGCCGGTTCCGCAATTGGATTAGGGGCAATGTGGAAATTTCCTTATATGGCTGGTATATATGGTGGTGGCGCCTTTTTATTAATGTTTTTAATTTTTACTATTTTTGTAGGACTACCATTATTAATTATGGAATTTACAGTAGGGAAAATGGGGAGAACGTATACAACTCAAATTTATAGTAAACTCACAGGTAAAAAATGGCTCAATGTGATTGGGTGGAACGGGAATTTAGCAGTTTTTATATTATTTGGTTTCTATAGTGTCATTGGCGGATGGATTATTATTTACATGGGGAATGTCATTTGGCAAATATTAAGTTTGAATACTTCTCATCTGACACAACTCAATTTTGAAGCAATGATAAGTAATCCATGGCTTACTGTTTTAGGACAGGGTATTTTTATTTTCTTAACGATGATCATTGTTATGTTAGGTGTAGAAAAGGGTTTGGAAAAAGCATCCAAAATCATGATGCCACTGTTATTTATCTTTTTAATTATTGTAGTGGTGAAATCATTAACTTTAGACGGTTCGATAGAAGGTGTACGATACCTGTTACAACCTAGAGTGGAAGATATTTCTATGGAAGGTATCTTGTTTGCGTTAGGACAATCATTCTTTACATTATCTCTAGGAACAACTGGAATGATTACTTACGCAAGTTATGCACCAAAGACAATGACCATTAAATCATCAGCGATTTCCATTGTATTGATGAATATTTTAGTTTCAGTTTTAGCGGGATTAGCTATTTTTCCTGCATTGAAAACATTTGGTTATCAACCACAAGAAGGTCCAGGACTATTATTCAAAGTACTACCGCTTGTATTTGATAAAATGCACTTTGGTATTGCCTTTTATCTAATCTTTTTAATTTTATTCTTGTTTGCAGCGTTGACATCATCCATTTCATTGTTGGAATTAAACGTTTCTAATTTTACAAAAAATGATAATACAAAACGTCAACCAGTCGCATTGATTGCAAGTATACTTGTCTTTTTAATTAGCATTCCAGCTACACTATCATTTGGAAGTTTGAGTGGCGTTAAATTTGGCGCAGGAACAATATTCGATAATATGGATTTTGTTGTTTCGAATATATTAATGCCTCTAGGTGCACTTGGCACAACATTAGTTGTAGGGCAATTATTAGATAAAAAGTTACTACAAGAAAACTTTGGAAGAGACAAATTCAAATTATTTTTACCATGGTATTATTTAATTAAATTTGTAATGCCAGTAGTGATTATTTTAGTGTTTATTGTTCAATTATTTTAATCATTTACAATGATTCTAATGTAATTAAATGAAGCAGGGCTTATTGAAATTTAAATTTCGATAAGCCCTGTTTATATTAATTGGCCAAAATGTGCCAGATATTTTTGATAATAATACAACTTACGATGAGTACGATAACACTTGAAACTTTATTTAGAATAATAATATATTTACCTGTTTTATCGACTGAACCTAACATTTTACCGAGAATCGCTAATAAGATAAACCAAATCCAAGAGACTAAAATAGTAGCGCCAGCAAATAATATCTTTTCTGTGCCATGATACATAGAAGCACTTGTTCCAATGACACCAATTGTATCCATTATCGCATGAGGATTAAGTAATGATACGGATAACGCGAAGCCGATTTGTTTTTTGGGGCTCATGGGTTCCATATGTTCTAAATGACTAGGTTTTTCATTCCATAATGACCATGCCATATATAATAGAAAGGCGAGACCAATGATATAAATGACTAACTGTAAAATAGGTAGAGACATTAAGATTAAGGACACGCCTAAAATAGCTAACACAATTAAAGTAGTATCACATAAGCCAGCTGTGACAATCACTGGTAATGCTTTAGTTAATTTCTTTTGATTTGCACCTTGGTTAAATACAAATACATTTTGAGCACCTAAAGGTAGAATCAGACCTAGTGCTAATAAGAAACCGTGAATGATCGGTTGCATAAAAAATACCTCTCTCACTTTTGACTTGAAGTTATGTAAAAGAACAAATGTCAGAATATTTAAAAATATTATACAAAAACAATATATAAATTTCAACATTGAATGGTTTAGTCATAAAAAAGCCCTAGGTACATCATTACGAATGTATCTAGGGCATGAAAATAAATTAATTACTTATGATTGTTGGACGGCTTCTACTAATGCATCCGCTGCAAGAAGTCCAAGTTTATTAGAAGCAAGTGGGCTATCACCAGTTAATAATTTACGATCTTGGTGAGTTTGGCCACTCATTTCTTTATTTACAACATTAAGTCCTTGTTTAGTCAATAAGTCAGCGACTAACCATTTGAGTTTGCCAGGTAAATAACCGATATCGATATTTGCACCTTCATCTAATGCATCTGGGAAGACACATACAGAATACCCTTCAAATGGAGATTTATCTCTATTTAATCCAGCAGATAATAATGCTGCAGGGCCGTGACATAATGTGATAACAAATTTATCATAATCTAATGCCCAATCTAAAGCTTGTTGAACATCTTCACTTTCAGAAATACCAACAACAGCAGCATGTCCACCAGGGATGAAGAGTGAAATATAATCAGAATCAGGACCAAGTTCATTTTTGATAACTTCAGATAATACTTTAGGTTGTTTTAACTTTTCTTTTAGCTTGTTATATGTTTCTTGTACAGCTTCATCTTCCGTAGGCATTGCCCAGTGCTCTAGTTTGACAGGGTAACCAGTTAATGTAGCAACATCTACATCGAAGCCTGCTTCCATTAAATGATGTAACGGTAATAGCATTTCAACTGGATGATTTCCTGTTGAGAACATTTTACCGTTCTCTAATAATACATAACGTTCTTCAGCGGCAATCATTAATACTTTCCATTTGCCACCAGTATAAGCATTTTTATGATTAACACCATTAAAGTCTGTTTTAGGCGCAGTATATTGACTTAATGAATATGGGGAAGGGAAAAATGCATTATCCTCCGCTTTGTCAGGGGTTGGTGCTTTACTTAATTGACTAGAATCTTGAGTCATTTATATTCCTTCTTTCCTAAGTTTGTATGCTTATATCCATGAAAATAGCTTCTTAAACATTCAATAACGCATTAATCATACTGAATCATCAATAAAAAAGTGTACTTAGACATCATAGTTGAGTCAAAGTACACAGTTATAATGATTTATTGAATATTTTCGAAAACAACATTTTGTTTTTTTAATTCTTCTTCAATGTTTTTAGGCAGGCTACAATTTTTAAATGTTACATGATCAAAGACACAATGTTTTAATTTGATATTTTCAAATGTTGAATTGCTAATTTCTGTCTTTTTAAAAACAACATTTTTAAATACAGTGTCTGTGATTTTAACTTCACTAAAAGTATTTCCATCGAATACAACATCTTGGAATGTCGTATTATTGATCGTCGTTTCATCAAAAGTTGTATTTTCAAAAGAAATTTTTTTGAAGAGGTTTTTATAAAAATTCACTTGTTCAAAAATACAATCATTCATACTGCTATTAACCACTTTACTATTAGAAATAGCATTAATATTTTTGAAAATACCTTCATCAAAATTACAATTTTTAAAACGACCTTTATTAACTTCTAATTCATCGTACATAGAATTTCTAAAATTAGTTGCTGTATGGTTTAAGTTTTTATAGTTTTCTTTAGTAAATACAGATAATGATAAGTCTTTGTTTGACATCTTATTGCGAACTCCTTTACTTGTATTATCCATGAAAATGTATGAACGGTATTACCATTATCATAACAGAATAAAGTCGATGGAACATTTGATTGAATTTGAAAATAGTGATGTAAAAAATATAAATATTTATAAACTATGAAATTGCAAATTTGAGCACAATCCTTTATAATTCATACCTGTTAAATAAGAATTAATGACTACATTTGAGAAAGAAGGGAATGTTCAATTATCGAATGAATTAAGGATAATTGAATATATAAAATATGATTGCATATGACTTAATAGGAGAGACACCTCTCGTGTTGTTAGAAAGCTTTAGTGATGAAAATGTAAAAATTTATGCTAAACTCGAACAATTCAATCCAGGTGGAAGTGTCAAAGATCGACTTGGCAAGTATTTAGTTGAACAAGCAATTGAAGAGGGGCGTCTACATCGTGGTGATACTATTGTAGAAGCTACAGCTGGTAATACAGGGATTGGTTTAGCAATAGCTGCCAATCGTTACCAACTTAATTGCGTGATATTTGCACCAGAAGGCTTTTCCGAAGAAAAAATATCAATTATGCGTGCGTTAGGTGCTGATGTTAAAAGAACTGTAAAAGCTGAAGGTATGATAGGTGCACAACAAGTTGCTCGACAATATGCTAAAGACACACAATCAATTTATATGAATCAATTTGAAACAGCACATAATCCAGATGCCTATACTAATACATTAGGTAAAGAGTTAACAGATGAATTGAATCATATTGATTACTTTGTTGCTGGTGCTGGTTCAGGTGGTACATTTACAGGCGTTGCGAGACACTTACAGCCATTGGGTGTTAAAAATTATATCGTCGAACCGGAGGGATCGATATTAAATGGTGGTCCAAGTCATGCGCATGCCACAGAAGGTATTGGTTCTGAAAAATGGCCAGATTTTCTAGAGAAATCATTAGTAGAAGGCATTTTTACAATTAGTGATCAACATGCCTTTGACAATGTAAAAGCCATCGCGAAACAAGAGGGGTTATTAGTAGGTAGCTCATCCGGTGCTGCACTACAAGGTGCACTTGAATTAAAAAACCAAATAAATAAGGGTATTATCGTGACGATATTCCCAGATGGTAGCGACCGATACATGTCAAAACAAATATTTAATTATAAGGAGAATGAGAATAATGAATAAAAAAACACAAATGATACATGGTGGACATACAACAGATGATTATACAGGTGCTGTAACCACTCCAATTTACCAAACAAGTACTTATTTACAAGACGATATCGGAGATTTACGCCAAGGATATGAGTATTCACGTACTGCAAATCCAACACGTGCATCTTTAGAAGGTGTTATTGCAGACTTAGAACATGGTAAACATGGTTTCGCATTTGGTTCAGGCATGGCAGCTATTAGTGCAGTGATTATGTTATTAGATAAAGGAGACCACCTTATTTTAAATTCAGATGTATATGGTGGTACGTACCGCGCTTTAACAAAAGTATTTACACGCTTCGGATTAGACGTAGATTTTGTAGATACAACTAATATTGAAAATGTTGAGAAATATATTAAACCAGAAACAAAAATGTTATATATCGAAACGCCTTCTAATCCATTATTACGTGTGACAGATATTAAAGGTGCTGTAGCGATTGCTAAAAAGCATAACCTTATTTCTGTAGTAGATAATACATTTATGACACCTTATTATCAAAATCCATTAGATTTTGGTATTGATATAGTTTTACATTCTGCTACTAAATATATTGGTGGACATAGTGATGTAGTTGCGGGATTAGTAGTGACTGCAGATGATGAATTAGGAGAATGTATAGGCTTTATCTCTAATTCTACAGGTGGTGTGCTTGGACCACAAGATAGCTATTTATTAGTAAGAGGCATCAAGACGTTAGGCTTACGTATGGAACAAATTAATCGAAATGTAGAAGCAGTGATTGATATGTTACAGTCTCACGATAGCGTACAAAAAGTATTCCATCCAAGTATTAAAAGTCACTTAAACTATGATATTCATGCTGCACAAGCAGATGGACATACAGGCGTTATTGCATTTGAAGTGAAAGACACAGAGGCTGCTAAACAAGTGATTCATGCTACGCAATACTTTACGCTAGCTGAAAGTTTAGGGGCAGTAGAAAGTTTAATCTCAGTTCCTGCATTAATGACACATGCATCTATTCCAGCAGATGTACGCGCTAAAGAAGGTATCACAGATGGATTAATCCGTTTATCAATTGGTATTGAAGATACAGATGATTTAGTCAATGATTTAAAACAAGCACTTGATACATTAAACTAATGCTATCACTATTTTTTAAGGTCTAGGGAGTTGTCCCTAGACCTTTTTTATGAACAACTACATTGATAAAGATAATTATCTTTCATTAGGATGTGAATTGTGTTAAAGTAGTTAGACAATCAAATATCTTGATTATCAAGATAAATTGAGGTGGTTTTAAAATGAATGATGATAACATTCAAAATGATGTTAGCCATGAGGACATTGTAACTTCATTTAGAGATTTAGGACGGCGAGTTGTTTTATACCAACATAAAATTGCCGAACAATTAGATGTGTATAACCATGATTGGACTACGATTGATATGTTAAGTGAGACGGGGCCAATCACTGCTGGTGAATTAGGTAGAAGAGTTGGACTTACAACGGGAAGTGTTACAGCACTGGTCGATCGATTAGAAAGTGCAGGCTATGTTAAACGTGAGCGTCATCCTAAAGATCGTCGAAGTATTATGATTGTTCCACAAT
This sequence comes from Staphylococcus sp. AC872, assembly GCF_979255425.1. Taxonomy (NCBI): domain Bacteria; kingdom Bacillati; phylum Bacillota; class Bacilli; order Caryophanales; family Staphylococcaceae; genus Staphylococcus; species Staphylococcus sp. AC872. Next base: position 37,049 of record NZ_CEEDKW010000003.1, on the reverse strand, counting down.
ATGAAGATAAATCAGAAGTACAACATGCTTATGAAACATTGAATCAACATATGATTGAAATGACAAATCAATATACGGCAGAACAAATGGAAACCATTCAGTCGTTTCTAAAAGCAACAACAGCTATTTTAGATAATGAAATTGAAAGTAAGAAATAAAGAAAAAGAAGGTCTTATTATGAAAATTAATCATATTAATATAACGGTCAATGACGTAAAAACAACGCGAGCATTTTTTGAAAAGTATTTTGATTTAGTTTGTATTGGTAGCGCTGGCAATATGTTTGCAGCTATGAATGACGAAGATGGATTTCTATTCAATTTAATAGAAGGGGAAAATATTAACTACCCAGATACATTCCATATTGGTTTCCCGCAAGAAAGTAAAGAAGAAGTGGATCGTATACACCAAATTTTAAAAAATGACGGGTATGAAGTATGGGATCCTGAAATGGCACATGCAACATATACTTTTTACTTTAAGGCACCAGGTAATTTTACAGTAGAAGTTTATTGTGAAGTACAAGAAAAGACAGAAACATATGTACACTCATATTTCGAAGACTACAATAAATAGAATGTAAAATATTGGCATTTTGAAGATATAAAATATAGATAGTAACTGAGACATGGTGAATTGTCTCAGTTTTTTTATGTAAAAATATAGACGGAAAATTTTCTTATAATTCATAATTTAGCTAATATTGTGCGTGTTTCAAATCGAGATTATTCCTATATTGTCAGGGTATGCGAATTATGTAGATGAATTTTAAGAGAGGAGTTATGTTAATGATTTTTGAAACTATGGAACAAGAAGATTATGAACAAATGGTATTTTGCCAAGATCAATCAACAGGTTTAAAGGCAATTATTTGTATTCATGATACAACGCTTGGACCAGCATTAGGTGGTTGTCGTGTGCGAAATGATTATGCATCAGAAGAAGAAGCAATTGAGGATGCGATGAATTTAGCACGTGGAATGACATATAAAAATGCTGCAGCTGGCTTAGACCTTGGTGGAGGTAAGACAGTAGTGCTGGGCTCACCTAATAAAGAAGATGAAGAAGCATTCTATAGAGCATTAGGACGTTATGTTCATACATTAAATGGACGTTATTATACAGCTGAAGATGTAGGTACATCAGAACATGAAATGAACCTTATCCACAAAGAAACGCCTTATGTTTGTGGTACAAGTAAGTCATTTGGTTCAGCAGGTAATCCAAGTCCTATGACAGCCTATGGTATATATATTGCTATGAAGCGTACGGCTTTAGAACAATTTAATGGTGAATCTCTTGAAGGTAAGACCGTAGCAGTTCAAGGTGTGGGGCATGTATCATATGAACTTTGTCGACTATTACATGAAGATGGTGTTAAGTTGATTGTTACGGATATTAATAAAGATAATGCACAACGTGCAGTAGATGAGTTTAACGCGACATTTGTCGAACCAGATGACATCTTTTCAGTAGAAGCGGATATTTTCGCGCCATGTGCACTCGGTGGTATATTAAATGACGATACAATTCCTCAATTAAAAGTCAAAGCGATTTGTGGTTCAGCAAACAACCAATTAAAAGATGAAAACAGACATAGTCAAATGCTAGAAGAAAAAGGTATATTATATGCACCAGATTATATTGTGAATAGCGGTGGCGTAATCAACACTGCGGATGAGTTGAATGGATATAATGAAACGCGTGCTAAGGAAAGTATTGAAGATATAGATAAAATTGTGAAACATATCTTTGATATCGCCAAAGAACAACATAAAACCCCATTAGAAGCGTCACAACATTTTGCAGAAACTCGATTGAAACAAATGTCACATATTCAAGATATTAGAAAATAAAATGACTGAAAATATTAATACAGAAACCCAGGATTAATGTCCTGGGTTTTTTAATTGTGAGTTGATCGGTAAAGTGTACAAACAAAAAAATCATGGAATATTATATTAACGAATAATGATATTAAAAAATAAATATGAATATTCGGGTTTATCATTAATGAATTCGGTTAATATAAATATACGAAAGCGCAACTTTATTATTTTATACATGTAACATAATAAAATTAAATATTTTAAAATATGTATCGTTTATTAAATGAATGATCGAATTGAGTTGAGCTCCAAAGAATTTATCGGTAGATATTTTATTCGCATCAATTTGATGGAATTTACAATTTTATTTAAGATGAATAATAAATATTTTTTCGTTTTTAAGAGAAAATAATTCTATTCGTCTTTGAATATAAAGTAAGGTTATATATGGTTTTGCAACATTTGTAAAATTTCAATCAATTAAGTATTATATGTATATACAATGTTAAAGTTGTGCAAAATATATGAGGTGATTCATGAATGAAGAATAAACAAGGCTTTTTACCAAACAAATTAAACAAATATGCAATCAGAAAATTTACGGTAGGTACTGCATCGTTATTAATAGGTGCGACATTAGTATTTGGCGTAGGAAATGTAGCGAGAGCAGATGAATTAGATAATGCATCGTCACAAAATAACGACGGAAACAAAGATAAAAGTGAACCTGTCGATATAACCGAACTGACTAATACTAACGAAACAGCTAGTACAGAGGATCAAGCAACTGACAAAGCAACTACAAATGCGTCAGAAGAAGCTAGTAATGCTGATCAAACGACAGCAACGACTCAAGATACTAGTCAAACAGAAAAATCTAATGCGGAAGAGACACAAAGTACCGAACAAGCAAACACAGAAAAAGCTTCTTCAAATCAAACAACAAAAGACTCCTCTAATATAGAACAAGACACAATTAATAAAACAAATGATAAACCATCAACAACTGATAAGACAGCAACGACTCAAGATAAACAACCAACTAATAATAAGACAGTCAATACTAAAGAGAATCAAACTAATTCAGTTTCTCAAGATAAACAAACTTCAGATAAAACTTCTACAGATAAAACTCCAGTAAAAGCAACTTCTAACAAAACAACACCAACAACTGACAAAACTACTACGAAAAAAGTAACTGACAAAAAATCAGATAAAGAGACTGCTCAAAAAGCAACTGACAAAACATCGACAGACAAAGCGACAACAAAATCAACAGATAAACCATCGGCTAATAAGAAAGCGATTTCTAACAAAAAGACGACGGCTCAACCAAAAGCAACAACTAAGAAATCAACTAAAGCTGAAACAACAGAACTATCTAAAAAATTAGCTCAATCTAAAAATAAAGAACAAGCTGTTCAATCATTCTTAAATGATCAAGTGTCTAAAACAGAAGCGAAAGAAATTTTAAATAATACAGATGTTGATTTCAATAAAGCAACTGATGAAGAAATTAATCAAGCCGTTTTACAAGCAGCCTTAACTGAAATGGCAAACAAACAGAAGAGTACAGAAACATTAGCTACACCACCTAGAACTAGAACGTTTATGCGTGCAATGGCTACACCTAGAATGTTGGCAGCAGCTGTTACGAATACAGATCAAAATGTTCAAAAATCTTTAGCAACATCAGATAACTATACATTTGCGTCATTAGTTTTTGACCCGGAGGCTTTAGATTCAGATGCTGTTAAAAATAGTACATCAATTCCATTTAATATTGATGCTTATATGTCGGGTGCTAACTCAGGAACAAGATATAAAATCGACTTAAACTTAGACTCTAAAATTGCTGATCATGTAACGAAAATATCAGTTAACCCAGCTGGAAGTAATACGCCGGTTCAATTTACAAGATTAAAAAACGATGACGGTACACCTTCTAATATTTGGGAAGTCAATTATTATTAGAGCTAGCGGTGGATTATTTGGTGGTGCAGAAATTTTAGCATCTAAAACTGCATCAGGCGGTAAAATTGAATTAGATGATACTGTAGGAAATATTTTAAATAATGCTGGAGATTTATCTAATAATAAATTAAATTATCAAATTTATGTTCGAGATTCTTCTAATAATACAATTATTCGTACGTCTGAAAGTAGTGGTTACTTCCTTACAGATGCTGATAAAGATTTAGTTTCTTTAAACAACAATAAATCAACAGCAAACGCAAATGATTTTAAAGCAAGTAGTGGTACAGCTAGTTTAGACACTAAAGTAGGCAATAATGGCGCAATTATCGTTGACCAACAAGTTATCAAAGATGGTATCTTCGGATATGGTGGCGCTCAAAATAAACAATGGAGTTATAATTACCAAATTGATAAAGATTTAATTCCATTTATTCAAAGTGTTGAATTAGATAAATATGATTATGATGGATTAAAAGGTTTTGATAAAACTTATAATGCTGCTAACAAAGTGGCAGATTTATCTATCGATGCCAACGGTAATGGTACGATTACAGCAAGTGATTTAAATAAATTAATCGAATTTAATAATGGTTTACCTGAAACAGTAGGTATGAGAATCGTTATTAAATTAAATCAAAGTCCAAATAATATTTTAACTAAAGATGCACAATATGATGCCAAAGGTAATTTAATTAGTTCTACAACTGACCAAGTTGAAGACTTTACATTTGCTGGATACCTTACTGATAATGCTGGTAAATTAATTAATAATACATTAGGTACATCTTCATTAGAATTACAAGACTATGATAAAGATGGCTTATTAGATCGATATGAAAGAGAAGTATCATTAACTGATCCAAATAATGCAGATACAGATGGCGATACTAAAAATGATGGAGACGAAGTGAAAACATATCATACGTCACCATTAGTAGGTCAGCCGAATGCTGCAGATATTACGATTAATGACACTAAAGTTAGTGGTTCAGTAACGTTAAAACCAAATGCAGGTACACAAACTGCCAAAGTTATTAATTCAACAGGTCAAGTTATTGGTACGTCTACTGTTAATAGTGATGGTACATTTACTGTAACGATTCCAAAATCAGTTGCTGGTCAATACACAATTGCTATTGATGCACCAAATTATGATAATGATGAAACAAATACATTTAATATTGTAGATAATACTATTGTTCCAGCACCATTAGTGGATCCTGTCGATGATAACGACACGACTATTGGCGTACATGGTACTGCTGGTTCAACAGTGACAGTAAAAGATAGTAATAACAATGTCATTGGTACAGTTACATTAGGTGCAAACAGTACAACTGGTACGTTAACATTATCAAAACCTTTAGCTGCTGGAACTCAATTAACATCAACTGCAACTAAAAATGGTAAAACAAGTGCGGTTTCACCAACAGTAACAGTAACAGATGCAACAGCACCAGATGCGCCAGTGATTAACCCGGTAACAAGTGATGATACAACGGTTACAGGTAAAGCAGAACCGAACTCAACAGTAACAGTGACATTCCCAGACGGTACTACGCAAGTTACAACTGCGGATGCATCAGGTAATTATACTGTTAATATTCCAGCTAATGAAGACTTTACTGGTGGAGAAACAATTAAAGCTTCAGCTAAAGATGCTGCAGGCAATAAATCAGTTGATTCAAACGTGACTGTGACAGATACAACAGCACCAAATCAACCAACAGTCAATCAAGTAACAAGTGAAGATAAAACAATCACAGGTAAAGCAGAACCAAACTCAACAGTAACAGTAACATTCCCAGATGGGACTAAAGTTCAAGCCATTACAGCAACAGATGGTAGTTATCGAGTGGCTGTACCTACCAATATTGATTTAGTAGGTGGCGAAACATTAGGCGTTACTTCAACTGATAAAGCTGGAAACACATCGACGGCTGCAAATACAACAGTTGTAGATGTTACAGCACCAAAAGAACCTGTAATTAATGATGTAACAAGTGAAGATAAAACAATTACTGGTACATCAGAGCCAAACTCAACAGTAACAGTAACATTCCCAGATGGTACAAAAGCTTCAGCGACAGCAGATGCTTCGGGTAATTACACAATTGGTATTCCAGATTCTGAAGACTTAAAAGGTGATGAAGAATTAAGTGTAGTTGCAACAGATGCTGCAGGTAATGTGTCAGTCGATGCTGGTACAACAGTATTAGATAAAACACCGCCTGAAGTACCAACAATTAATCCAGTAACAAGTGAAGACAAAACAATCACAGGTAAAGCAGAGCCAAATTCAACAGTAACAGTAACGTTCCCAGATGGTACAACAGCTAATGCGACAACAGATGGCGACGGTAATTATACAATTGATATCCCTGCCAATGAAGATTTAAAAGGTGGAGAAGCATTACCAGTGACATCAACAGATGGAGCAGGTAACCAATCTGGCGCAGCGACTACGACTGTAACAGATACAACGGCACCGACAGTACCAACAATTAATCCGGTAACAAGTGAAGATAAAACAATTACAGGTCATGCGGAACCAGGCTCAACAGTGACAGTAACATTCCCAGATGGAAATACAGCTACTGGTACAACGGATGCAGATGGCAATTATGTTATCAATATTCCTACAGATGAGGACTTAAAAGGTGGAGAAGAGTTACCAGTGACTTCTACAGATAAAGCTGGTAATAAATCTGATGTTGCGACAACTGAAGTAACAGATACAACAGCACCAGAAGCACCAACAGTCAATCCAGTAACAAGTGATGATACAACAATCACAGGTAAAGCAGAGCCAAACTCAACAGTAACAGTGACATTCCCGGATGGCACAACAGCAACAGGCAATACAGATGCAGATGGTAATTATGTGATTGATATTCCATCTAACGAAGATCTAAAAGGCGGCGAAACATTACCAGTTACATCTACAGATAAAGCTGGCAATACATCTCAACCTGCGTCAACAGTGGTAACAGATACAACAGCACCAACAGTACCATCAGTGAATCCAGTATCTAGTGAAGATAAAACAGTTACAGGTAAAGCAGAACCAGGCTCAACAGTAACAGTAACATTCCCAGATGGTACGACAGCTAGTGGTACGACAGACGCAGATGGAAACTATACAATAGACATTCCAGCGAATGAAGACTTAAAAGGCGGCGAAACATTACCAGTTACAGCGACAGACAAAGACGGCAATAAATCAGAAGAAGCAACAACAACAGTTTCAGACAAAACGGCACCAGAAGCGCCAACAGTCAATCCAGTAACAAGTGACGATACACAAATCACAGGTAAAGCGGAGCCAAACTCAACAGTAACGGTAACATTCCCAGATGGTCATACAGCTAGTGGCACAACAGATGCAGATGGAAACTATGTTATCAATATCCCTTCAAGCGAAGACTTAAAAGGCGGCGAAACATTACCAGTTACTGCAACAGACAAAGCTGGAAACACATCTGAACAAGCATCAACAGTGGTAACAGATACAACAGCACCAACAGTACCATCAGTGAATCCAGTGACAAGTGATGATACGCAAATCACAGGTAAAGCGGAGCCAAACTCAACAGTAACGGTAACATTCCCAGATGGTCATACAGCTAGTGGCACAAC